>CADCDP010000014.1 GCA_902800305.1 uncultured Bacteroidales bacterium | reverse complement strand
TGAAAAACAGAATTGTCGTACCCCCATACGAAATCACAGAATACTAGAATTCCATAGCACGTCCTGTGGATGTCTTGACTTAATCGCTGAATAGTTACGGCAAAATGTGCCAAGAATATGATGGTAAATACTAAAAAAGAGAACAATAATGATGAAAACAAAGAGAAACTTTAGATTGTCCGAAGGGAAACTTGAAAAGGCTGGTACGAAGTCGAATTGTGGTTTGAAAAAAACAATGATGTTGGTCGTGGTGCTAACGGCTATTGTTTGTACTCAGGTGGCGGCTCAGGGTTTCCGACGGGAGAACTTTCCAGAAGGCTCTTATTCCCCTGTGACGAATATCAACCGTGCTGGGTATCCGCGAGTGCTGTCTGACAACAGTGTGATGTTCCGTGTGAATGCACCACAGGCACAGCATGTACAGATAGACCTTTGTGGCATCAAGTATGATATGCAGAAGTCCGAGGGTGGTGTATGGACTGTGACCACCCAACCGCAGGTGCCTGGATTCCACTACTATTCGCTGATTGTCGATGGCGTGTCGGTGGCTGACCCTGCCAGTCAGACGTTCTACGGATGCAGTCGTTGGTCAAGTGCCATTGAGATTGCAGAGGTAGGGATGGATGACTTTGAAGTGCAGGATGTCCCTCATGGCGAGGTGCGCACGGTCTATTATGAGTCCAAAGTGGATGAATCGTGGCGTCCTCTGATGGTTTACACCCCAGCAGGTTACAACGAGAGCAAGTTGGAGTACCCTGTGGTGTATATTCAGCACGGTGGGGGTGAAGACCATCGTGGATGGATGGAGCAGGGTAGGACTGCTCAGATTATGGACAACTTGATTGCTGCTGGTAAGGCTGTGCCGATGATTATCGTGAGTGCTAATAGTAATGTGCGTTCGCGCAACGGTGGCATGGGTGGCGGTTACAGTTGGCAGGGGATGCAGATTTTCCGTAGTGAACTGCTAGAGAATGTGATTCCCTTTGTGGAGAAAACCTACCGAGTTAAAAAAGACCGCACGAACCGCGCCATGTGTGGCTTGTCGATGGGTGGCGGACAGTCATTCTATATTGGTCTGCGTGACCCCGAAGTGTTTGCCAATGTGGGCGTGTTCTCGACAGGTATGTTCGGTGGTATTCAGGGCGCATCGAACTTCGACTTGGAGGCCGAAGTGCCAGGTATGTTGACAGACACCAAGACGTTCAACAAGCAGTTCGACGTGTTCTTCGTGAGTTGTGGTGAGCAAGACCCGCGCATCGAATATACGCGCAACATCGTGAAGAAGATGCGAGACGGCGGTGTGGAGGTTCGTTTCAACTCTTATCCTGGCGACCATGAGTGGCAGGTGTGGCGCAAATCACTGTATGAGTTCGCGCAGTATCTCTTCCGATAAAGCATTAAAGAGAAATCTTTTTTTCGAGCGTCAAGACATTTTTGTTATCCACGAAGGCATAGCGGACGTCATCAATCTTTTTGAGGACGAGAAAAATGCCGAGCCCACCAATGTGACGTTGTTCCCACGGCTGCTCGGTATTGGGCAATTCCTGCTCCAAGGGGTTGAAAGGCACGCCGCTATCTTCGAAACGGATAACTATATGGTTGTCCGTTTTTTCGATTTCCACATCCAGATAACCCTCGGCATCTTCGGGATAGGCGTATGATGTCACATTCACGACTATTTCCTCGCAAGCCAGTCGGAGAGCCAAGATGTCCTTCTGATTGCATGAGGCTATCTCGGGTGTTTGCAGGATGGCTTTGAGTATTTCGCGAGCCTTCCCCTTGATGGGTTGGAAATGCAGTTTACTCATCGTGTTTCTTTTCCTACTAAGATGATGATGGAGCGTGGGCCAACCAGCACCTCGTGTTGGTTGTCGATAAGGGGTTCTTCGCCTGGTACGGCGATGTCGGCAGGGGGCTCCATTCCTGTGTTGGCGAAGACGTGCCAAGCTAGGCCTTCGGGGAGGTGGGGGAGTTCGAAACCGTGCATCTCCCAGTGCATGTTCATGGCGACGTAGATGAAATCGTCGGGGGGAGAGAGGGGGGAGGTGTCGGCGGGGAAACCGCCGACCACGGACGCGGGGGTGGTATATTGGCCGTTGAGCATGAAGGCGGCGGTGAGGTTGTTGTAGCCGCTTTCGGGGTGCCAGGCTTTTACGCCATGCCATGAGAAGTCGGGTAAGCCGAGGTTGCGGTAGTCGGTGTGGCTCAAGTGGTCGTCGTAGCGCAACACCTTGTGGCGACGGCGGAACCGAATCATCTGTTTGAAATAGCGGAAGATGTCGGCGTTCTTCTCCAAATCGTTCCAGTTAATCCATGCGATTTCGTTGTCTTGACAATAGGCATTATTATTACCTTGCTGTGAGTTGCCCATCTCGTCACCCGATAGCACCATGGGAATGCCTTGGCTGACCATGAGCAGCGTGACGGCATTCTTTACTTGTCGATGACGCAAGCGGTTGATGTCTGCATCGTCGGTGGGGCCTTCCCAACCGCAGTTCCAGCTGTTATTATTGTTCTCGCCGTCGCGGTTGTCCTCACCGTTCGCCTCGTTGTGTTTGCTGTTATAGGATACGAGATCCATCAGTGTGAATCCGTCGTGTGCAGTGACGAAATTGACGCTCGCCTTCAGTCCCCTTCCCGTTCCCCCGAAGGAGGAAAGCTGCGAGGCATAGAGGTCGGGTGATCCGAGGATGCGCTCCTTCACGTCGGCCAGCACGTGCTCGTCGCTCTTCAGAAAGCGGCGGATGCTGTCGCGGAACTTCCCGTTCCACTCAGCCCAGCGTCCCCACGATGGGAACGAGCCTACTTGATAGAGTCCGCCCGCATCCCAAGCCTCGGCTATCAGTTTCGTCTTTCCGAGGATGGGGTCATGCGCCAGCGATTCGAGCAGCGGCGGGTTCGACATGGGGTTGCCGTTCTGGTCGCGTCCCAGAATGGCTGCCAAATCGAAACGGAAACCGTCTATATGGTAGTCGGTGACCCAGTAGCGCAAGCTCTCCACAATCATGTCGCGCACATTGGGATTGTTGCAATTCAGCGTGTTGCCGCAGCCGCTGAAGTTAAAGTAATAGCCATCGGGCGTCAGCATGTAATAGGTCTTGTTGTCGATGCCGCGATATGAAATGTAGGGGCCTCGCTGGTCGCCCTCGGCGGTGTGGTTGAACACCACGTCGAGTATCACCTCGATGCCGTTGGCGTGTAGCCGCTTCACCAGATTCTTCAACTCATCCACCTGCATACTGAACCTGCCCGATGATGCGTAGGCGGCTTTGGGGGCAAAGAATCCCACGTTGCTGTAGCCCCAAAGGTTGTAGAGCGGATGACCATCAATAGGCGATGGCTTGAAGTTCTCAAACTCGTCGAACTCATGAATGGGCATCAGCTCCACGCAGTTGACACCCAACTCCAGCAGATAAGGTATTTTCTCGATGATGCCAGCAAACGTCCCTCTGTGCTTCACACCTGCAGCTGCACCACACGTGAAGTTGCGCACATGCATCTCGTAAACGATGAGGTCGTTGACAGGTGTCTCTAATGGAAGGTCGTTCTCCCAATCGAAGTCGTCGAACACTACACGTGCCCGATACTGGTAAAGGCTATCCCAATTTGGTTGCTTTCCCCACACGTCGCGCCCCACGATAAGTTTCGCGTAGGGGTCGAGCAGGATTTTCGACTTATCGAAACGATGGCCCTCCTCTGGACAGAAAGGACCGTCCATGCGGTAACCGTATTCGATGTTCTCGTAATCCAAATCGAAGACCATCATCGAGAATACATTGCCCAACCGAAACTCCTTGAAGAAGGGAATTTCGATGAAGGGCTTCTCTTCTCGGTTGTGGAAGAGTACCAGCGTGCAGTCGGTGGCATAGCGGGAATACACGGAGAAGTTGACCGCATTGCCGATGACCGTCGCTCCGAACGGATAGGGCCTACCCGTGCGCAGTTTCAGTCCTTGGTACTTATGTGTGGGAAATAAATCAACTCTATGCATAGCTTCACTTGATTGATTTTATTGAATTTGTTGCAGACACTCCTCCACCGTGTCGAACGTGTCGAAGAAACCGTCGAAGCCGGTGACATCCATGATGTCCTTGACCTCGGCACTCACGCCTACCAGATAGAGTTTCAAGCCCTTGGAGGCCGCCATCTTCTTGGTATAGAGCAGCACGCGCAATCCCGTACTGGAAACGTAGTTGCAGGCTGTCATGTCGAGCACCGCACTACAGCCTTTCTCCAGAATGGCCAGAATGCCATCCTGCACTTCCTGGTAGTTGAAAGAGTCCAGTTCTTCCCCTAATTTGTAGATTTCTGTATTCATGGTTTTATATATCTTATGGCGAGCATGGTGAGGTCGTCGCTTTGTGAGGCTTCTCCCACAAACTCATGCACCGCCTGAGTCATTTGTTCTATTTGGGTGTCGCAGCTGACATCGGCTTTTAGGTTGTCCGTGAGCCGCTGGCGACCGAATAGCTCATGCTGCCCGTTCATGGCCTCTGTCAATCCGTCTGTGTAGAGGAACAGCATGGCGCTGTCAGGCATGTCGTATTCGTGAATCAGGTAGGTCGTATCGTCAGAAACGCCCAAAGGCAGACAGGTTTTCGCTGGTAACTCTGTAATGCTGTCGCTCACGATGAACGGCTTATTGTGCCCTGCATCGCAATAGTGCAGCTTTCCCGTCGAAAGGTCGAGCATACCGACAAAGAAGGTCACGAACATGTACGTCTCGTTGCCCTCGCACGTAATCCTGTTGATGTATGTGACGATATTCTTCACGTCGTCCATGTGGCTTGCCACGATGCGGAACTGGCTAAGCGTTGTCGCCATCACCAGCGCCGACGGAACGCCTTTGCCCGATACGTCGCCGATGCAGAAGAACAGTTTTCCGTCGCGGACGAAGAAGTCGTACAAATCGCCGCCCACCTCGCGGGCCGGTGTCAATGAACCGTAGATGTCCAGACGGCTGTCCGCAGCGGACGAATAAGTCTTGGGCAGCATCGACAGTTGAATCTCCCGTGCCACCTTCAGCTCTCCCTCCATGCGTCCCTTCGCCTCGTTCACCTGTTTCAGTTCCTCCATCTGCCGCGCCAGCGACCGCTGCATCGTACTGAACGAATGGTGCAGCCGTTGTATCTCGTCCTTGGAGTGCATTTCGGGCAACTTGGCTTGCAGGTTGCCATGTGCCACCTCGTCCACCGCCTGGGTGAACGTGGTCAGTGGGGCGATGAGCCGATGGATGATTCGTCGCAGAAAGTAGGTCAGCACCACCAGCGTCATGGAGAACAGCACCGTCAGAACCAACGACACCCTTTGTACTCCAATGGTGTAGAGAATGCCGTTTTCCTCGATTTCCCTAACGATTTTCAGCACAAAATAGTTGCCTACGTATGCCGAAATGAAGAGCGTCACGACCACATAGAGCACCACCCACATGCTGATGCGGCTGGCGAGCGAATGGCGGATGCTGAGCAGATGGGATAATTTCATCGGAGTTTAATACTTTTTCGACCAATCCATACAGTTGCGTACTCGGAGGTCGGCGTAAGGTTCGGCATTGAAAATGGTCGGATTGTTGGTCATCCGCTGCTCTGTTCCATAGAGGAAAGAGAACGGCCTGGGCAGTTCCTTTGTGAAATCGAGGGCTTCCTGCAACAGGGTCGCGTCGTCGTGACAGTCGAACAGGAAACGGTCGGTGTCGTGATTGTCTAAGAACAACACCAGTTTGAAATCGGCAGGATATTTGGCGAAATGGTCGGCAACTTTGTTTTTTAGCGTTGCATTTCCCTTGATGCCGCGACCTGCATGAATCTCTTCCAAGAGGATGTCGCGATAGGCAAAGTCCAACACGCCATCGAGTGTGCCCACGTAGTCGGCTTGCAGCTGGTCTTGGCTAAAGGGCTTGGTTTCTTGTGCCAGGAACTCGTTCAGCCTGTCCTCTGTTTTGAAGTAAAGCTGGCTGGCCAGTTGAGGACCGATGCCCTGCGCCCAAACTTCGCCGAACACCACGATGTCGTTGCGGATGGCTTGCATACTTTCACGAAAACGCTGCAAGAAATTGAATGGCTGTCCCAGCGCATGGTCGATACGGAAAGCATCCACTCCCATGCGAACGAGCCGCTCTGCCTTATCTATCATGAAACTGACGACATCGGGGTTCGTCAGATTGAACTTGGGCAAATCGCCAAAGCCCAAGAACGAAACAAACTCGTCGCTGTCCTCCTTTGGGTAGAAGAACCAGTCGCGGTGCTTCCCACCATTTTTGAGCAATGACTCTTCAAAGAGGGGAGCTTGATACCAACAATGGTTGGGCACGAAGTCGCATATAATCCGCATACCCTTGTCGTGAGCTTGGTCGAGCAGCCGCTGATAGTCGTCCCATGTGCCGAAGTGCGGATCTACCTCGTCATAATTCAAGGTGTGGTACCCATGATAGTTCTGCGACTTGTAAATGGGCGAGAGCATGATGGCCGTGAAGCCAAGTCCCTTAATGTAGTCAAGCTTGTCGATGACTCCTTGCAGGTTTCCCCCGCAAAATACGTTCTTACTTGCTGGTGGTGTCAGCCAACCTCCATTGAATCTGTCAATCAACAGATGATAGATTCGGATGTTATCAAACCATAAACAATTATCCATATTTTAAATAGCATTAAATTATATTTTATGACACGTTCGGTTATACATCATCATCTGCCCCTCATAGCATCCGCTCGTCGCAAAGGTACATTTTATTTTCGAGGTTGCAATACGGAAAAGCAAAAAAATAATAAGAATAATGAAAAAAGCCCTTAGAATGACGAAAGGTTGTCACTTTGGGGTTGATAATAGAACGAAACTCGTGTACTAAAACCAATCGCAACCTACGATTGTACTATCGAAGGTTGCGATTATACTATCGAAGCTTACGATTGTACTATCGAAGCTTACGATTGGAAGTAGGCTTCTGGAAGTAGGAAACCCTTTGGCACCTTCCAGAAACCCACCTTATCAACTGCAAATTTACATCTTTTTTCTGTAATTTCCAAATATTTGTCCGTGTATTCGTGTGGAAGTTTTTCTTCTGTGCTTGTGGAAAAAACACGTTTTTCTCCCGAAAACTTTTGTCTCTCAGAAAAATGTTGCTAACTTTGCAACAGAAAATACCTTTGACTTACTCGTTGGACTCGATAGAGTGATTGCGAGGGCTTCTTAAAAAGACAGATAGAAATGAGAACAACAAGAATGATTCTTTTGTTGCTGTTGACATGGGTGGGTACCGTGTCGGGTAACGCCCAGAAAGTGCTGAATGTGATAGGCGACAGCTATGTGGCCAACCATCGTCGTTCGAAAGAGGAGACATGGCACTCAAAAATGGCCACCGAATTGGGTTACACGTATTTCAACTATGGTCGCAACGGCTCTTGTGTGGCTTTCGACCGTTCTCACGACGGGAAATGGAATTTTGGCCCTGCTTTGTGGGTGCGCTACACCGCTATGTCGCCCAATGCCGACTACGTGCTTATTATAGCTGGCCACAACGATGCCGACAAGGTGAAGGAGAATGCCGATTCGCTACAAATGTTCGCCGACTCCTTGGAGGTGCTGCTGAAGGGCATCGAGTGGCTGTGTCCGAAGGCACGGATTGGCTATGTTACCCCGTGGTATGTGGATCGTCCAGGCTTTGCCTCTGTGTGCAAAACCATCCAGAAGGTGTGCAAGCGTCACGGCATCCCTGTGTTGATGAACTACAATAAGAAATGTGTCATTAAGGTGCGCGACGCAGCTTTCCGTAAGCGATACTTTCAAGATGCAAACGACACCGCTCACTTGAATGCTGACGGACACGACCTTTTTTTGCCTGTAGCCAAGGAATGGTTTTTAAAGAAAGTAGCCAAGGAAAAATGATGTGACTTGTTCCAAGAAACGGCAGAAAAAATGAAAAAAGGATACTTTTAGACACGAAGTGAGTCTTTTTTGTATCTTTTTTTTCATTTTTTTTGTATAAGAAGTTGGAACACACTAATTTTGTTCAAAAATTTAACACATAGCGATTACTAACCTATTTAGACTATCAGTATTACGATAAAGATGAAAATCAAGTTACTTTTAATAACGGCTTGCTGCTTCATGGCATCCGTGAGTGTGAATGCACAGAAGAAAGACCCAACAGGGTTGTACAAACTGCAAAGGTTTTATTTTGACGATGGGCAGGATGATTTGGTTGTCCAGTTTGACCGGTATAAATATTGCGGCGACACGGTGGCATTGCAGTTTGATATTCGAAATAAAACAGAAAACATGCTGAATATCACCACGCGCAGGAATGATTCTAAGGCTTTGAAATATACAGGGAAAGTGCCTGTCGGAGAAGACGGGAAAGGAACGGAAATCTTTGACAGCAACGAAAAGCATTTCACGCTAAGATGGTTCAACCAGTATGATGCCTTCGATGTGTTTCCTGGACATTCATTCATCAACGAGGTGTATGATTCAGAGAAAGGTGTAGAACCACGCATGAACCATGTGATGGAGATGTTTCAGATGAAGGGAGAGAGTGCTGACCATAAGTTTATGGGGTGCTGGCGTCGTATAGGTGTGTTTGACGAGTTGGATGGCGTGACGTATGTGTTCCAGAACGTGGGAGAGATGTATAAGATTTACGATGCTCAACACGTGTTGCTGGTCATCGGTGCTGACAACAATAATGACCGAATGGAAACCACCTGCATTTTCTGGCCTTGCACTTATGTTTCAGACACCAATATCAAGGAATTCCAGAACGATTGCCAAATTACGTGGCTCTCGGGAGATTCTTTCAAATTAAGGTTCGACCGAGGTGACGGCGTGATGGTGGATGAACTTTGGAAGCGTTCTGGACTTCCTCACAACTTCCAGCGTCTGTTTGGAACGAACGAACCTATCTTTGAATGGATTGACCCTCTGACGAGGTGAAAGCCTTGACTGCTTTACCCAATATATATAAATATGTGTAAAATAGAGGAAGAAACGAATGGAATCCTATGGAATGATGGGGTTCCATTCATTTTTTATGGTAAAAGTGTGCTAAATGTCAATGTTTTTTCGTAATTTTGCATCGTTTTACTCCTTTCCCACCATTTGGGAGAGGTGTTTTGTCGTAAACAGAAACGGATTGGGTCACCATCCGAAAGTGTAAAAAGATTATACAAGAACTCTTTACAAGATATGAAACATCAGTTACGTAGTGCTGTCTGCACTGAAGGTCGCCGTATGGCTGGAGCACGTGCTCTGTGGGTAGCCAATGGCATGAAGCGTGAACAATTTGGCAAGCCTATTATTGCCATCGTCAATTCTTTCACCCAGTTTGTCCCGGGTCACACGCATCTGCATGAGGCAGGACAGATTGTGAAGGAGGAGATTGAGAAGTTGGGTTGCTATGCCGCCGAATTTAATACTATTGCTATTGATGACGGTATTGCGATGGGACATGATGGTATGCTCTATTCGTTGCCTTCACGCGACATCATTGCTGACTCTGTTGAATATATGTGCAACGCCCACAAGGCTGATGCAATGATCTGCATCTCCAACTGCGACAAGATTACGCCGGGTATGCTGATGGCAGCTATGCGTCTGAATATCCCTGCTGTGTTTGTTAGCGGTGGACCTATGGAGGCTGGTAAGTATAAGGGTGAAAACCTCGACCTGATTGCTGCGATGGTGAAGGGTGCTGACCCCACGGTGAATGATGAGGAACTGGCTGAAGTGGAGAACCGTGCTTGTCCTGGTTGTGGATGCTGCTCGGGTATGTTCACAGCTAACTCGATGAACAATCTTACTGAGGCAATCGGTCTTTCTCTTCCAGGTAACGGAACTATCCTTGCTACGCACGTCAACCGTAAGGAGCTGATGAAGGCGGCTGCCCGTCAGATTGTGAAGAACGCATTCGCTTACTATGAGGATGGCGATGAGTCTGTTCTTCCACGTTCGATTGCCACTCGTCAGGCTTTCCTCAATGCCATGACCCTCGACATTGCGATGGGTGCATCGACCAACACGGTGCTGCACCTCTTGGCTGTGGCACAGGAGGCAGGGGTAGATTTCACGATGGCTGACATCGATAAGCTTTCTCGCAAGACTCCGTTCCTTTGTAAGCTGGCTCCTAACTCTCAGAAGTATAGTGTGCAGGAGTGTGGTCGTGCAGGTGGTATGCTGAATCTGTTGGGCGAATTGGCAAAGGGTGGCTTGATTGACACGAATGTAAAGCGTGTGAATGGTGCTACTTTGGCAGAAGACATCGAGAAGTATTCGATACTGAAAGATACGGTTGACCCAGAGGCAAAGCGCATCTATAGCAGTGCTCCTGCTGGTGTGTTCTGCAATCAGTTGGGTGTACAGAATACCAACTACGTGACATTGGACACCGACCGTGAGAATGGTTGCATCCGTGATATTGAACATGCCTACACCAAGGATGGCGGTATGGCTATCCTCTTTGGAAACATCGCACAGGATGGTTGTGTGGTGAAGACAGCTGGTGTGGATGAGAGCATCTGGAAGTTCTCGGGGCCTGCTGTCGTGTTCGACTCACAGGAAGACGCTTGCGAAGGCATCCTCGGTGGTAAGGTGAAGAAGGGCGATGTGGTGGTCATCACACACGAAGGGCCGAAGGGTGGTCCTGGTATGCAGGAGATGCTGTACCCAACTTCTTACATCAAGTCGATGCACATGGGTAAGGAATGTGCCCTCATCACAGACGGACGTTTCTCTGGTGGTACATCAGGTCTTTCTATCGGACACATCTCTCCTGAGGCTGCTTCAGGTGGTAACATTGGCAAGATTATGGATGGTGACATCATCGACATTGATATTCCAAACCGTTCCATCAATGTGCGTCTGTCAGATGAAGAATTGGCAGCACGTCCACAGCAGCCACTCAAGCGTAATCGTGTAGTATCAAAGGCTCTTCGTGCATACGCCCAGAGTGTGGCAAGTGCAGACAAGGGAGGCGTAAGAATTATAGATTAACTAGAAAAACTAGAAAGACTAGAATATCTAGAATGTCTAGAAAATCTAGAAAATCTAGAAAATCTAGAATATCTAGCCCAACTAGTAAAACTAAAAGATAAAAATGACAGAAAAGATAACAGGTGCAGAAGCGATGATGCGTGCCTTGGAGCACGAAGGGGTGGATGTCCTCTTCGGTTATCCTGGAGGAAGTATCATGCCCACATACGATGCACTCTATGACCATAAAAAAACACTGAATCACATACTTGTTCGTCACGAGCAGGGAGCTGTTCATGCGGCTCAAGGTTATGCCCGTGTGAGTGGCAAGGTGGGTTGCGCGATCGTGACTTCGGGTCCTGGTGCTACCAACACGGTGACTGGTATCGCTGATGCGATGATTGATTCCACCCCCATGGTGGTCATCTGCGGTCAGGTGGGTGTTGCTATGTTGGGTACGGATGCCTTTCAGGAGGTCGATGTGGTTGGTGTGACTTCGCCTATCAGCAAGTGGAGCTACCAGATTCGTCGTGCGGAAGATGTGGCTTGGGCAGTGGCTCGTGCGTTCTTCATCGCCAAGAGTGGACGTCCTGGCCCTGTGGTGCTCGACTTTGCCAAGAATGCACAGACAGGTATGGTGGATTACGAACCCGCTACGGTTGACTTCATCCGCAGTTACGACCCAGAACCTGATGTGAACATGACGGACATTGAGCGTGCTGCCAAGATGATTAACAACAGCGTGAAACCTTTTGTGCTGGTAGGACAAGGAGTGGAACTGGGTGAAGCGCAAGAGGAATTGCGTGTGTTCTTGGAAAAGGCAGACATTCCTTGTGGAACCACTTTCTTAGGACTTTCCGCTATACCTTCCGACCATCGTTTGAACATGGGCATCCTCGGAATGCATGGTAATCTTGGTCCGAATGTGATGACCAATCAATGTGACGTGCTCATCGCCATAGGTATGCGTTTCGACGACCGTGTGACGGGCAACTTGGCTACTTACGCCAAACAGGCAAAAATCATCCACTTCGACATTGACCCTGCTGAATTTAACAAGAATGTTCCTGTACATTTGACGGTGTTGGGCAACTGCAAGGACACACTTGCTGCTATCACAAAACTGGTGGACGAGACGAAGCATACTGCATGGATTGAAGGTTTTAAGCCATACGCTGAAAAGGAATATAATAAAGTAATCGATAAGGCTCTCCATCCGAAAGAAGGCCCGCTGTTGATGGGTGAGGTGGTTCGTAAGGTGAGTGAGGCTGCTAACAATGAGGGTATTATGGTGACGGATGTAGGGCAGAACCAGTTGATGGCTTGTCGTTACTTTAAGTTCACCAAACATCGTTCTGTGGTCACATCTGGTGGTTTGGGTACGATGGGTTATGGACTTCCTGCAGCGATTGGTGCTACTTTCGGCGCACCCGACAGAACCGTGTGTCTTTTTGTTGGTGACGGAGGCTTGCAGATGACGATTCAAGAACTGGGTACCATCATGGAGCAGGGAGCACCTGTGAAGATTATCCTTTTGAACAACAACTTCCTTGGTAATGTGCGCCAGTGGCAAGAGATGTTCTTTGCCCACCGCTACTCATTCACACCGATGGTTAACCCCAACTACGAACTTATTGCGCAAGGTTACGGAATACCAGCCAAGACGGTGATTGAACGTGGCGACCTCGATGCTGCCATTGCTGAGATGTTGGCTACTCCTGGCCCATACCTTTTGCAGTGTGCCATCAAGGAGGAAGATAATGTGCTTCCGATGACACCTCCGGGGGCAAACATCGACGAGATGCTGCTTGAAGTGTAATATATGGAAAGAAAAACTTTCGGAGGGCAGTGCGGCGAGTGTTCTTCATGTGGCAAATGCCAACGTATGCTTGAACAGAGCCAACCCAAAGAAATAGATAAAAAAGTACAAACTCCAACAATGGAACAAGATACAACAACAAAACTCTATACCTTCCTGATTTATTCGGAGAACGTTCCTGGTTTGCTTTCGCAGATTACGGCGGTGTTCACGCGTCGTCAGGTCAACATAGAGTCACTCAATGTGTGTGCATCCAGTACACCTGGGGCACACAAGTACACCGTCACAGCCAACTGCGACGAGCGTATGGCACGCATCCTTACCTCGCAGATAGAGAAGCGCATCGAGGTGCTTCAGGCGCATTTCTACACCGACGATCAACTCTTCATCAATGAGACGGCACTGTTCAAACTCAGCACACCCGTCATGCTGAAGAATCCTGATGTCGGACGCATGGTTCGTTTCCACAATGCCCGTATCATCGAAGTGAACAACACTTATACGGTGGTGGAGATAACAGGCATTACCAACGACATTCTTTCACTCTTCGACACTTTGAAAACGATGGACTGTGTGTTGCAGTTTGTGCGTTCTGGCCGCATCTGCATCACCAAGAGTCGTGTGGAGCATTTGGACGAGTATCTGGCAGCTCGCGAGGTGAAAAGGGCATCTAGCTGTAAGTCGAAATAAGAAATTTCATTTATCATAAACCAGCAAGGAACTTCCTTGCACAATTAAAACAAAACGCAAAAATGGCAAAAATGAATTTTGGTGGCGTTATCGAAGAGGTAATGACACGTGAAGAATTCCCACTCGAGAAGGCTCGTGAGATTTTGAAAGACGAGACCATCGCAGTGATTGGTTATGGTGTTCAGGGTCCTGGTCAGGCTTGCAACCTCCGCGACAATGGTTTCAACGTGATTGTTGGTCAGCGTCAGGGCAAGACTTTCGAGAAGGCAATCAAGGACGGTTGGGTTCCTGGCGAAACACTTTTCTCCATCGAAGAGGCAGCCAACAAAGGTACTATCGTGATGTGTCTGCTTTCAGACGCAGCTGTGATGTCTGTTTGGCCAACTTTGAAGAAGTACCTCACTCCTGGTAAGGCACTCTATTTCTCTCATGGTTTCGCTATCACTTGGAACGACCGCACAGGTTGTGTTCCTGCTAAGGACATCGACGTAATCATGGTGGCTCCTAAGGGTTCTGGTACATCACTCCGCACCATGTTCCTCGAAGGTCGTGGTTTGAACTCTTCTTACGCTGTATATCAGGACGCTACGGGCAAGGCTCTTGACCGCACACTCGCTCTTGGTATCGGTATCGGTTCTGGTTACCTGTTCGAGACTACTTTCCAGCGCGAGGCTACTTCTGACCTTACAGGTGAGCGTGGTTCACTCATGGGTGCTATCCAGGGTCTTCTCCTTGCTCAGTACGAGGTGCTCCGTGAGAACGGTCACACTCCATCTGAGGCATTCAATGAGACAGTTGAAGAGCTCACTCAGTCACTCATGCCTCTCTTCGCTCAGAAGGGTATGGACTGGATGTACGCAAACTGCTCAACTACAGCACAGCGCGGTGCCCTCGACTGGATGGGTCCTTTCCACGATGCTATCAAGCCTGTTGTTGAAAAGCTCTATGCTTCTGTGAAGTGTGGTAACGAAGCTCAGATTTCTATCGATGCCAACTCTAAGCCTGACTATCGCGTAGGTTTGGAGAAGGAGCTTGCTGCTCTCCACGACTCTGAAATGTGGCGTACAGCTGAGGTAGTTCGTCAGCTCCGTCCCGAGAACAACTAAATCTTAGCGTTATATCGTAAGTATATCATAAAAGCCTCGGTTGGTTATGTCCAACCGAGGCTAATAAGTTAATAGCTCCAAACAGAAATACCATGTTAAGCAAAAATAGAATAAAATATGTACGTTCACTGGAAATGAAGAAATACCGAAAGGTGAACGGTGTGTTTGTGGCCGAAGGTCATAAGTTAGTGGGGGATTTGTTAAAGGATTTTGAGTGTCAATATATTGCCGCCACCAAAGAATGGATAGAGAAACATGAGGAAGAAACGAAGAATGGAGTTTTGTGCAAAACAGAGATGGATGAGGTGACAGAGGAGGAATTGAAGCGAGTAAGTTTTCAAGAAACTCCTCAGCAGGTCTTGGCGGTGTTTCGTCAACCCCAATATGACGTGGATGTGAACCGTGTGACGAAAGAGTCGTTGTGTCTGATGTTGGACGATGTACAGAATCCTGGCAACTTAGGGACGATTGTTCGTCTGGCCGATTGGTTTGGCATTGAGCACATCTTTTGTTCTTTCGGATGTGCCGATATTTATAATCCGAAAACAGTACAAGCTACGATGGGGGGGATGGCAAGAGTGAAAGTACATTATGCCGATTTGCCTACGCTTTTAGCATCGTTGGACAAAGATGTTCCTGTGTTTGGGACATTCTTGGATGGAGAAAACTTGTATAAGAAGGAACTCGCAAGTCATGGGATTATTGTGATGGGCAATGAAGGAAAAGGTGTCTCGAAAGAAGTGGAGACATTTGTCACGGAACGGCTTTACATCCCCAATTATCCTGCAGGAAAAGAAACTTCAGAGTCGCTGAATGTTGCTATCGCTACAGCTATTGTATGCGCTGAGTTCCGTAGGCGATAACACTTGCTGTATGTGAAAAGCCTCTCGTTGGTGGATGATGATGGTACCACCCAACCATTCTGTCATGGGAATTTCTCCCTCTAGTGGATAGAGGTTGACGACAAGATGGTCGTAAAGTTCCACTACATGATTCGTACGGAATTCTTTCTCGTTGATATATACTCTTGATGCTGCAACTCTGCGCATGAGGAAATCTATTTTTTCATCGGTGGTTTCTTTGTCTGACGCCGAGGACCTATCGAATTAGGGGTACGAACAGAAGGAGCCATTTGTATCTTAATGTGTTCGTCCGACATGTTCTTTTTCCGAACCTCTTCAGGTGTCAAACGCCGCTCAACAGGTTTCAATATCGTATCACTATCCAGAGAGTCGGTCATGATGGAATCTGCCATTTCAATCTTTTCCTCCGCTTTCTCATGCATCTTGACCAGTGTAATATGGTCGATAAGACATAGATTACGCATGGATGTTTTCCCACGATAATAAAAGAAACCAGTCACTTGCTTGATGTCATCATCATTGGTTGCTTTTACCGTAAGCTGTTGTGTGCCATTATTGTAAATTTGTCGAGTGGTGCCAATTGTTTTGCCATTGGAATACATAATGCTGATACCGACGTGGAGACTTATATCTCGGTCGTCATTTGCCTCTTTAATGAAGGTAGGTGAAAGCGTCAGAATGAATTGGTCATGACGATGGAAGCTTGTATCAGCATGGATAGTAAAACTTTCTTTATTAAGTATCTCTTTGTTTCGCAACACAATGAGGGGAACGGAATTCCATAGATTAGTCGTATCTCCTCCTTCTGCATATACAGCCATCATGTCGTTATTTCCGTTCACCAACTGTAATTCTTCATTCTCTGCCGTATATCGTTTTTTCAGATTCGAATATATTTTATACAACTCTCTGGTATTTCGATTGTAATAGACAATGGATGAGTCAAATTGTGCTTCTGTTATTCCATGCTTCTCGAAGACCGCATTCACATAATCTTGGGTTTTTTCTTTGCGTTCTTCCATTGGCAACTGGTCAATAAGTCCTTGCATGAGGTGATAGTCATACAGAACATCTTCCATCTTCTTATGTGACAGTATATTGTCTGGGTGATTGTCACATGCAATGATGGAAAAAGTTAGCAGCAATAAAAGAAAAGGAATCCACTTTCCGTTTGTCTTTCTTGCGAGAGTACAAAAGACATTGCTGCGCATGACCGTTTTAATCTTCATGAATAAGACCTTGGATTTGAATCTGACTCACTAATTTGTGATAAAACAAGAGTAAAGCCACGATGCCACACGAGATAGCAGCATCAGCAAAGTTGAAGATGGGGGAGAAGAACACACAATGCTCACCCGAATAAATGGGCATCCATGTGGGCATATCCCATTCAATCAATGGAAAGTAGAACATATCGACCACTTTGCCGTAGAGAAATTCGCCGTAGCCATAACCCCAAGGTTGCAACTCTGCTACTTGTGGAAAAGGTGGGTTGTTGAAGATGAGTCCGTAGAAGAGACAGTCGATGATGTTGCCTGCCGCACCTGCCGCAATGAGTGTGAGGCAAACAATGTAACCTGTTGGCCTTCTGTGTTGTATCTCTCTATAGATAAACCATCCGATGAGGCATACAGCCACGATACGGAAGAGGGTGAGGAAGAGTTTTCCTCCCCATAGTTCCCAGCCGAAAGCCATACCGTTGTTCTCCACGAACACAAGGCTGAACCAGCTGGTTATTTCGATGCGTTCACCCAAATACATGCCCGTCTTGACATTGACCTTGATGATTTGGTCAATGACAAGAACGGCCATGAATAGGATGATGGAAAGAAGATGCTTGTTCTTTCTTCTCATTGGTTGTTTCAGTCTTTTTGTACACGAATGACAGCCTTGAAGTCGTCGAAGTCAATCGCTTCGCCTTCGGGATTGCCGAGGTTGATGGCGTTGGCAAGCACCTGAGCGGCAATGTTCTCTTTGAAAGCGTCGAGCACAGCCTTTGTTTCGGGTGTTTCCGTGATGACCACTTGGATGCGGTCAGTAATCTCGAAGCCTTGTGACTTGCGAAGACCTTGAATCTGCTTGATGACCTTGCGGGCATTACCTTCGTTCTTCAACGCAGGTGTGATGGTGATGTCGAGGGCAACTGTTGTGGTGCCTTCGTTGGCAACGCTCCATCCTGGGATGTCCTGCGACATGATGTCCACGTCAGCCAATTCAATCACGGCATCCTGTCCGTCGGCTTGTAGTGTCACCTGTCCGTTGGCTTCGAGTTCAGCGATTTGTACTTGAGACATCTCTGCTACAGCATTGCTCACAGCCTTCATCATCTTGCCAAACTTCTTGCCCATCACACGGAAGTTGCACTTCACGTTCTTTACCAGCATCTTACCGTCCATCAACTGCAACTCTTTCACGTTCACTTCTTTCATGATGATGTCCTTCATGCGCTCTATGCGACCGCTGAACACAGCATCAGTATCAGGAATGGCAATCGACTGGAGTGCCTGAATCACAGGAATCTTCACCTTTTTGCGGATGGAAAGTCCCATCGAAGTGACCTTCATAGCAGCCTCCATCGCAGCTTCCAATTCACTGTCGATGTATGCCTCGTTGAAAGTCGGGAACTTGGCCAGATGCACACTTGTTGCTGTGTCCTTACCAGTTGCGTTATTAAGGTCGCGGAAAAGTTGGTCGGCATAGAATGGAGCGACAGGTGCGATGAGTCGGCTTAATGTGTCAAGACAAGTGTAGAGTGTCTGATAAGCCGAAAGTTTGTCGGCAGTCATTTCGCCACCCCAGAAACGTGGCTTGTTCAGACGGATATACCAATTGGAGAGGTTGTCGATGACGAATGACTGAATCAGACGACCAGCAGGGGTCGGGTCGTAATCGTCGAGGTAGGTCTGCACATTCTTTACCAAAGTGTTCAGTTCCGAAAGCAACCAACGGTCGAAGTCGGGACGGTCTGCGTAGGCGATGTCAGCCTCCTTATATTCGAAGCCATCTACATTGGCATACATCGTGAAGAACGAATAAGCCTGCTGGAGCTTGATGAAGAATTGACTCGTCACTTCCTTCACACCCTCAGGGTCGAACGAGAGGTTGTCCCAAGGTGAGGAATTGGTAATCATGTACCAACGCACAGCATCAGCGCCAAACTGGCCGATGCAGTCGAAGGGGTTGATGACGTTGCCCAGACGTTTCGACATCTTGATGCCATTCTTGTCGAGCACGAGACCATTGGAAATCACAGCTTTATATGCTACCGAATCGAACACCATCGTGGCGATGGCATGAAGCGTGAAGAACCATCCACGTGTCTGGTCAACACCTTCGGCGATGAAGTCGGCAGGGTAAGCGATGCCTTTGTCAATCAAATCCTTATTTTCGAAGGGATAGTGTACTTGTGCGTAAGGCATAGCACCTGAATCGAACCACACATCGATGAGGTCGAGTTCGCGTGTAAGCACATTACCCTTGTCCGACACCAGCTTGATGTCATCCACGTAGGGACGGTGAAGGTCAATCTTGTCGTAATTCTCCTGACTCATGTCGCCTGGCACAAAGCCCTTGTCCTTCAATGGGTTCGATGCCATCACACCAGCTGCGACAGCTTTTTCAATCTCATTATAGAGTTCCTCCACGCTACCAATACAGATTTCCTCGCGTGTGTCGCGATTGCGCCAGATAGGAAGTGGTGTACCCCAGTAACGAGAACGAGAGAGGTTCCAGTCGTTGAGGTTTTCCAACCACTTGCCGAAACGTCCTGTACCCGTTGACTCGGGCTTCCACTGGATGGTTTGGTTCAACTCAAACATACGGTCTTTCTTCGCTGTTGACTTGATGAACCACGAATCGAGAGGGTAGTAGAGTACGGGCTTATCGGTGCGCCAACAATGAGGATAGTTGTGGATGTGCTTCTCAATCTTGAAAGCCGTTCCTTCTTCCTTCATCTCCAAGCAAAGCACCACGTTCAAATCCATATCCTTGTTGGCAGCCTTCTCGTCGTACTTACCACCCTGATTGTATTTAGGGTCGTATGCGTTCTTCACGAAGTCACCGCTATGCTTCCAATAACCTTCATTCACACAGAGGTTTACGAACTCTTCGTTCATGTCTTCCTTCACGAAATACTTACCCGTGAAGTCCACCATTGGACGGGTGTCGCCAGCCTTGTCGATGATGAAGAGCGATGGAATGCCAGCGTCCTTTGCCACCTTAGCATCATCTGCACCAAAGGTGGGAGCGATGTGTACGATACCTGTACCATCTTCGGTTGTTACATAATCACCTGGAATTACACGGAAAGCTTCATCTTCCTTCACTACAATCTTGTTGTTCTCCAGAGCACAAGGCTTTACCCAAGGCATCAGTTGCTGATAGTGCAACCCCACGAGGTCTGTTCCCTTGCCTCTCCACAGAATCTCTGGCTTTTCATCTTCGCCAAACTGGAAGTAAGCAGACAGACGTGCTTCTGCCAAGATGTAGATGGCTTCCTCATCTGTATATGGGTTCTTGCCTTTGATAGCAACATAATCAATCTTGGGGCCAACACAAAGAGCTGTGTTCGATGGAAGTGTCCAAGGGGTGGTTGTCCAAGCGAGGATGTAAGTAGGGAGTTTTTTAGGATTTTCTAGATTTTCTAGATTATCTAGAACTCTAAACTGTGCTGTCACCGTTGTGTCCTTCACGTCTCGATAGCAACCTGGCTGATTCAGCTCATGTGATGAAAGACCTGTACCTGCTGCTGGCGAGTAAGGTTGAATAGTGTAGCCCTTGTAGAGTAATCCCTTGTTGTAGAGTTGCTTCAAGAGATACCACAGCGTCTCAATGTATTTGTTATCGTAGGTGATATAAGGATGTTCCAAATCGACCCAGTAGCCCATCTTGTCGGTGAGTTCCGTCCACTCGTTGGTGTACATCATCACATTCTTGCGGCAAGCGTCGTTGTAGTCATCCACGCTGATTTTCTTGCCGATGTCCTCTTTCGTGATACCCAGCGACTTCTCCACACTCAACTCCACAGGCAGACCGTGGGTGTCCCATCCAGCCTTACGCTTCACTTGGAAACCCTGCATCGTCTTATAGCGGAGGAAAGTATCTTTAATCGTTCTGCCCATCACATGGTGGATGCCTGGATGTCCGTTGGCAGATGGTGGTCCTTCAAAAAAGATGAATTGAGGACAGCCTTCGCGTTCCTCAATGCTCTTGTGGAACATATCTTCTGCGTTCCACTGCTCCAGAACCTCCTTATTCACATCAGAGAGGTTCAACTTTGTTCGTTCTGTAAATTTCATTATTTCAGTTTAATGTCTTTTAGTTTCTGTTCCTTGCCACAATAGCGGCACTTCAGCGTATCCTTGTCCATGCGATAGAAGACCGTCTTCATCGGTTCGTTGTTGGTGATGCACACAGGATTAGCACACTTTACGATGTTGGTCAACTCTTCGGGTAATGTCACCTCGCGTTTCTCAGCCACTTTATAATCCTTGATGACCGTCAGTCGGATGTTGGGGCACACTACCGCCAATTTGCTGATTTCTGCCTCCGAGAAGAACTTACCCGAAATCTTGATGAGTCCTTTACGATTCATCACTTGACTTTCCAAATTGTTGGCAATCACCACTTCTTCCTTAAATTTCTCCAAGTCAAGCAACTGTACAATCGTAAAGAGTTTGTCTGTAGGTATGTGGTCGATGACGGAGCCGTTCTCCAAAGCTGCCACCATCATGTGTTCCTTCATATTCTGTTCCATGGTTTATCCGATGATTGTTTTGTCGTTTTTAATGTCCTCCAACGTGATGCCCAGCACATCGCAAATCAACGCCTCTCGTGCATAAAGCCCGTTTTGTGCTTGGTCGAAGTAGTAAGCATGTTTAGAATCGTCCACCTCATACTCAATCTCGTTCACACGAGGTAGCGGATGCAGAATCTTCATGTTCTCCTTGCACTTGCCCAGCATGTTCGCCTTCAAGATGTAGGCATCCTTCACACGCTCATACTCCATCAAGTCCGTGAAACGTTCACGCTGCACACGTGTCATGTAAAGGATATCAGCATCGGCAATCGTGTCCTCCGTGAAGTCGCGCTGTTCAATGTAGTGGATATTATTTTGCTTGCAATAGAGCTTATACTCCTCAGGCATCTCCAACTCCTTCGGTGCGATAAAATGAAATGTAGGGTTATACTTTCGCATCGACATCAGCAGCGAGTGTACTGTGCGACCATACTTCAAGTCGCCCACCATATAGATGTTCAGGTTCTCCAGCGTGCCCTGTGTCTTGTAGATGGAGTAGAGGTCGAGCATCGTCTGTGAGGGGTGTAGATTCGAACCATCCCCAGCGTTGATAATGGGCACGTTCGTCACCTCGCTGGCATAGAGAGCCGCACCCTCCAACTTATGACGCATCACAATCACGTCGGCATAGTTGCTCACCATCTTAATCGTGTCCTTCAGCGTTTCGCCCTTCGACGAACTGGTCACCTTTGGGTCGGTGAAACCAATCACACGGGCACCCAGACGGTTGGCTGCTGTCTCAAACGAAAGTCTCGTTCTCGTGCTTGGCTCGAAGAACAACGTGGCCACCACCTTTCCCTTCAGCAGCTGACGGTTCGGGTGTGCCTCAAATTCTGTGGCCATGTCCAACAAATATTGGATTTTCTCCCTGCTGTAATCTGCAATAGATACAATGCTCCTATTTTTCATATCTTTGTCAAGACTCATGTTAGTATATGTACATAAATTGTGCAAAGTTACGAAAAATAAGTGAAAACAGAAGAGTGAAGCGTGAAAAAACTAATTTACTTTTCGTCTGAAAGGGCTGTAATATGGATTTTTCACGCTTCACTCATCACTTTTCCTCAAGCTTAGTACTGATAGCATCCTACATCGGGAGCATCGCCTCGCTGTTTTCCGTCATAATCCGTTGAATATTGTTTCGAGTATTCAGGTGAGCCTTTCCCTCTGGCAACGGAGAGGCTATCGAGGTGAAAATCATAGATGTAATTATAGGTGTCGATGGCTTTGAAATTGGAACCCTGATAAGTGTCAAATTCTTTCGATTCGGCTGTGCAAGCATGGAAGTAGGTGGTGTCACTCACGTCGGTTTGTAGTACACAATGATAAAAATGGAGGTTAAAGGGCAGGTCACCCGCATTTCCATACACCTCGTCATCTCCATATCCTGTCACGAAGCAGTTGTAGAAGTTGACTGCTTCAATCTGGTGGTCGATTTCATTAAAATAGTTGCCCACAAAGAGTGCGTGTCCTTGCCCCGAGCCCCATGGATAAAATTGTGCAAGGGTACAATGGTAGAAATCGACTTTCCCTCCAAAAATGCTGACACATTCATCTCGGGAATTGGATATTTGTGTGTTGGCGACAAGACCTTCACTATCTTTCAGGAATAAGCCATAGCCACCCACATTGTGAATGACCGTATTTGTGATTTGTATCTTTCCTTCGATGCTGTCACACATCACCCCATAGTTGCCGCTATGGATGTCGGCATAGTTTATGATACATCTTGTGCAGGTGGGCAGAATACTGATACCCCCCCATTGATTTTCCAGTCGGTCGTATGGCAGATAGGGGAACATCTTGTCGGTACGGTCACCACGGAGTGTGACAGGTTTTTCCAGCGTGCCCTTTATTTCCAATCCTCCATACACTAAGAGGCTGACTTTATTGTGGAAGTAAAGCGTCGTTCCTTCCTCTATTGTCAAAGTGGCTGCAGGACTTACCACCAAACTGTCATAGACGAGATAGGGGAGGGTGTTGTCCAACGTTCTGTCTGTCGTTATTGTCTCAGCTTTCAGCACCCTCACATTTTGGCCTTGTGCTTGGAGAATGATTTTTTGTTGGATTCCGCTTTCTAAAGAAAAGATAATGGCATCCTCCACCAACGTCGGAACATTCTCCACTTGTGGGGGAACCGTTACCTCCACAAACACGAAAATGCTGTCTTTTTTCAGCACCTCCACATCGTCTAAAGATGCTCCAAAACGTCCGTCCACATTCATCTTGAACCCCGACGTGCCTCCAGACTCTAATCGGACATGACTGATACGCACACCCTTGTCATTTCTGTTATACACTTGAAAGCGTTCTGTCGGAGATGTGACCCCAACAAGAACGGTGTCAAACTTGATGGTGTCTTGACTGAATGCCAACACAGCCCCTTTGTCAGCGGTAAATTTCTCATCATCGCTGCACGAAGAGAACAGGGTGGGGAAGAGCAACGCCATCATTACCCCCAATACTATCGTATATGTATATGCTTGTCTTCTCATATATATAAAAAGGTGAACCATTCTTATAAACGAACGATTCACCCTTTTTATTGTATATCAAGATTGATTTATGCCTGTTCCTTCAGCATCGCGTCGATGTTGGCTGCAGCTTTGCGACCATCACCCATAGCGAGGATAACCGTAGCACCACCACGCACGATGTCACCACCAGCGAAGATGGTTGGGATGTTCGACTGCATCTGGTCGTTCACAGCGATGGTGTTCTTGCGACCCAGTTCGAGACCTTCCACAGACTTTGGCACGATGGGGTTTGGAGATACACCCACAGCCACGATAGCCATATCGATGTCGCGAGTCACAATCTTACCCTCCACAGGAATTGGAGAACGACGGCCAGAAGCATCTGGTTCGCCGAGTTCCATCACCTGGAGTTTCACCTGTGTCACATTACCCTTCTCGTCAGCGATGTACTCGATAGGGTTGTGGAGCGTGAGGAATTCGATGCCCTCTTCCTTAGCGTGCTTCACCTCCTCCAGACGTGCTGGCATTTCTGCCTCAGAACGGCGGTAAGCGATGAACACGTGCTCAGCACCCAGACGCTTAGCGGTACGGCAAGAGTCCATAGCGGTGTTACCACCACCGACTACCATCACGCTCTTCGCCTTCACGATTGGGGTGTCAGAAGCAGGGTTGGAAGCGTCCATGAGGTTGACGCGAGTGAGGTATTCGTTTGAAGACATGATGCCCACGCTGTTCTCGCCAGGGATGTTCATGAAGTTTGGCAGACCTGCACCCGAAGCCACGAAAATAGCCTTGTAGCCCTCGTCTTCGAGTTGCTGGATGGTGATGGTCTTACCGACGATGCAGTCCTTCACGAAGTTTACGCCAATCTTGCGGAGGTTCTCGATTTCCACATCCACGATGGCGTTAGGCAGACGGAACTCAGGAATACCATACTTGAGCACACCACCAATCTCGTGCAATGCCTCGAATACAGTCACGTCATAACCAGCCTTTGCTAAGTCGCCAGCACAAGAGAGACCTGCAGGACCAGAACCCACGATAGCCACCTTTTTGCCATTCTTTGGAGCGCACTCAGGAAGTGCCATCTTGCCCGACTGACGTTCGAAGTCAGCAGCAAAACGCTCCAGATAACCGATAGCGACAGGCTTGTGACCCATCTTCACGTGGATACACTTGCTCTCACATTGCTTCTCCTGTGGACATACACGACCGCAGACAGCTGGCAGAGCAGAGGTGGATTTGAGCACCTTAGCAGCCTCGAGGAACTGACCGCGCTCGATGTTCTTGATGAATGAAGGAATATTGATAGCGACTGGACAACCCTCCATACAAGAAGGCTTGGCGCAGTCAAGACAACGCTTCGATTCTGTAAGTGCCTGTTCAACGGTGAGCCCCGTGTTCACTTCCTCTGTACGAGTGGTGGCACGATAGACAGGGTCAAGTTCGCCCATCACGCAACGCTCGATTTCACCGCGCTCCTTTGCCTTCATGCTGCCGAAGATTTCCTTACGCCATGCAGCGTTGCGGTCGGTCAGCTCAGAAAGAGGAGTGTCAGCAGTCATGCCAGAAGCATCAGCAGTCTTGTCTGTTGCGACTGAGTCGCAACTTACTGAACCGCCCTGCACATGCTCCTCCAGCTTCTTCATCTCCTCCAGCTCCTGTGGCTTGAAGGCACCCATGCGCTTGAACATCTCGTCGAAATCGACCTCGTGACCGTCGAACTCAGGACCATCCACGCACACGAAACGAGTCTTGCCACCCACCGTGATACGGCAAGCGCCACACATACCCGTACCATCGACCATGATGGTGTTCAACGATACATCCGTAGGCACATTGTATTTCTTTGTCAAGAGGCAGCAGAACTTCATCATGATGGCTGGGCCAATCGCGAAGCACTTATCTACCTTCTCACGCTGAATCACCTGCTCGATGCCGACTGTCACCACACCCTTCTGTCCGTAAGAGCCATCGTCAGTCATGATGATGACCTCATCAGAGTGCTTGCGCACTTCGTCCTCGAGGATGATGAGTTCCTTCGTGCGACCAGCCAACACGCTGACCACCTTGTTGCCAGCAGCCTTCAACGCCTTGATGATAGGAAGCATAGGAGCCACACCCACACCACCGCCAGCACAAACCACAGTGCCGAACTTTTCGATGTGAGTAGCCTGACCCAGAGGACCCACCACGTCGGTGATGTAGTCGCCCTCATTCAGGTTGCAGAGTTTGGTAGAAGAATAACCCACCTTCTGCACCACCAGCGTGATGGTGCCAGCTTCGATGTCGCTGTCAGCAATGGTGAGTGGCATACGTTCGCCCTGTTCGCCAACACGAACAATCACGAAGTGTCCTGCCTTACGAGACTTAGCGATGAGAGGTGCTTCAACTACAAGCTTGAACACCTTCTCGCTGAACTGCTCTTTCTTAACAATCTTATTCATAATAATATCTTTTTACCATGTTTTATTTCAAAAAACGGTGCAAAGGTACGATTTTTTAGTGTTATTTTAGCTCATTTTGTCAAAGAATCGTTGTTTTTTGGTTAAAAACGTTTTTTATTTGCGATTTCCTGACTATCTTTGCCGTAAGATTTGCACATATTTTATTATGAAAACGAGACAAATTCTTTCACTTGCCCTCCTTTGTGCGGTGTCACAAGGGATGTGGGCACAGTTGGAACGCTCGGACGACTTCCGGGCAAAGTATGAACTGAAAGAGGTGGTGGTGATGAGTCGCCACAACATTCGCTCACCCTTGTCATCGGGTGGAGCTGACTACATGCGAGTCACCAACCACGAATGGTTCAAATGGTCATCGCCATCGAGCCAGTTGTCGCTGCGTGGTGGTGTGGCAGAAACAGAGATGGGACAATTCTTCCGCAAGTGGATTGTCGGCGAAGGATTGCTGCCCGACAACTACCGTCCCGAAGGAGAAGAGGTCTTGTTCTATGCCAACTCTCGCCAACGCACATTTGCCACAGCCAAGTACTTCTCAGCAGGTTTCCTTCCTTTTGCCAATGTTGAGATTACGCACAAATTGGCTGAGGACAAGATGGACCCTGTGTTCACAGCTCAGTTCACGAAGATGAACGACACCTATCGCCAACAAGTGATAGATGAAATCAACGCCATGCACGGTGGCCCACAGGCATGGATGCAGAGTATGCAACCTACCTTGACGTTGATGGAAGAGGTGATAGATATGCCCCATGCGGCAGCTGCACAGAACGACACCACCCACTTCTGGTTCGATGACACTCAAATTACGATTGAGAAAGGAGACGAGCCACGTTTGAAAGGTGGCTATAAATTGGCAAACAGCGTGGCTGATGCTTTGGTGCTGCAATGCTACGAAACGGAAAACATGACTGCCTTCGGACACGAACTGACCGAAGAGCAATGGCGTGACATTTGCCGCGTGAAGGAAGTTTATGACGGCATCCTCTTCACCACCCACTCCGCAGCCGTCAACCTTGCCTATCCGCTGGTGAGTCGTATTCGCGAAGAGTTGAACCGCACCGACCGCAAATTCATGTTCCTCTGTGGTCACGACTGCAATCTCGCCAGCATCGGTGCAGCCTTGCGCTTTGTCTATCCAGAAACGCAGAACGCCCTGGAAATCCATACACCCATCGGCTCGAAACTCGTTTTTGAGAAGTGGAGCGATGGAACCGATGACTACGTAGCCGTCAATCTGGTTTATGCCCAATACCGCCAACTGCAGAATCGCTCGTTGCTCTCTCTCGACGAACCACCTATGGTGCGCCCCGTCACCATCGAGGGATTGACAGCCAATGCTGATGGTCTTTACCGCTTGGAAGACCTTAACAACCGCATGGCAGAAGCAATGGCTGAGTATGATGCCATCGAAGACATTCCTACCAGCATTCCAGCTGCATCAACCCGTGCCGTCACCTTCAGCGAAGACAGCGCCTATACGCTGGGTGGCATTCCAGCTACCGATACTTCCAGAGGTGTCATCATAAAAAACAAACGAAAAATCATAAAAAGTAAACGATGAAGAAAATACTGCTCTCTATTTGTGCCTTGGCCTTGATGATGGCATGTAGTAAAGACAACGATGGTCAGGAGGAAAATGGTCAGGAAAGTCAGAACCAACGTCAGGAAGAGGTCACACCTGTGCAGCAAGCACGTCGCACGGTGCTGGTATATATCGCCGCCGAGAACAACCTGAACAGTTTCCTTGACGAAAACCTGACAACCATGAAGGAAGGTTCCCGCCATCTGAACGATGACCAGAATCTGGTGGTCTATGTCAACCGTGCCCAAGAGACGAATCCGTGTTATTTAGCACGCATCTATCAAGGCGAATTGGTGGACACCGTCCTCATGCCCGACGAACTGGCTGCCGACCCCACGGTGATGACCTGCATCCTGCGTGAGACCCTCCAACGCTATCCTGCCCAAAGCTATGGACTTGTGCTGTGGGGACATTGCGACGGCTGGATAATCCAAGACAGTGACTCCATTTCAGACACCAGGGCATACGGAGTCTCCACAGGCAACAACACCCCTTATATGTCTAACCTATATTGGATGAACATCCCCCAGATGTCCCAAGCCATCGCTGACGGCATGGAAGGCAACAAACTCGCCTTCATCTTCGGCGACTGCTGCGAACTCGCCTCGCTTGAGATTGCTTACGAACTGCGCCATCTCACCGACTACCTGATAGGCTCTCCTGCCGAGATTCCAGATGGAGGTGCGCCCTACGAACTGAACGTGCCGGATTTCTTCCTCGAAACCGACGACTTCTACCGCACCCTCATCGACCACTACTACGATTATTGGCTGGCTGAGTATCAAAAAGAACTCAATGCCTATAGATATTACAACGACTCTTTCGGCGACCTTGTCGGCTACAGCGTCCCCCTTGTCGCAATCAAGAGCAGCGAACTCGACCAGCTTGCCACAGCCACCTCTCAGGTGCTCGGCACCATAGCCGACAAAGTCAGTACCCCAGACACCCTCAATCTCACCAAAGCCATCTATTATTCGTCAGTTGGGAAAAGGCAATATGCCTACGACATCAACTGCGTCTTGAAACAGAATGCCGCCCCCACCGACTACCTCACATGGAAGGCATCCTACGACAAAGCCATCCCCTACGCACGCCACTCGGTAATATGGTTCTCCTCGAATTATTACCTCAGGAAGAACATGAGTGCATACTTCGCTCAAATCCCAGCCGAAGACTGTGGCAGCATCAGCATGACCTTCCCCTCCACCACCTACGAGGGCACCCAACCCAACTGGAACAAAGCCCTCCAGCAATACCAATGGAACAACGTCATCCATTGGGAACAGTACGGCTGGTAGGAGACAATACGATAGCCCGTGCAACGTGTGGTGTTGTACGGGCTATTTTGTATATCACATTTCATCAACCCTCATCATCACATAGAAATGGCAAATCCTCTACGGGTAAATCCTCCTTCATGATGAAGCACTCCGTTTGCGTGTCCTCAGCCTTCACGATGTCAGCAATCTTCCTACGAAAAGACTTATAGGTGCTGATATTCTCAATCTCTTCTCGCCTTTTCCTCCCCATCAAAGCAAAAGCCTCTTCTCGTTCAATACCGAGGTATCTGCGTCCTAAGAGGTTGGATGCGATGCCTGTGGTGCTGCTTCCTGCAAACGGGTCAAGAATCCAAGCCCCAGGCTTCGTACTTGCCATGATAATGCGTGAGAGCACACACAAAGGCTTCTGTGTAGGATGCTTGCCACATGATTTTTCCCATTGAGCAATAGCAGGTAAGTTCCAAACATCGCGCATCTGCTTGTCGCCATTGATGTGCTTCATCAATTCATAGTTATAATAATGTGCCACCTTTTCCTTCTTCCTTGCCCAAATGATAAACTCTGTGGAATAGGTAAAGTAGCGGCACGAAACGTTTGGTGGAGGGTTGGTCTTTGCCCATGTAACTACATTCAGTATCTTAAAGCCCAACTGGGTGAGGGCATTGGCAACGCTGAAAATATTGTGATATGTGCCACTAATCCAAATCGTGCCATTATCCTTCAATTTGTCACGGCAAAGTGAAATCCAACGCAAGTTGAAATCGTTCATTTCCTTTGGCGAAAGCCCCTTATCCCAATCACCTTTATTCACGCTGACCACTTTGCCATTTTGTATGGTGAAACCATTATTAGACAAGAAATAAGGAGGGTCAGCAAATATCATATCGAATTGAAAGTTGAACTGTGGCAATAGTTCAAACGTGTCACCATTAAGCAAGTTGAAATCGTGAGTCTTGGATGTGTAATAAGGCAAGACTTTTTCTTGGTGCAGGGTTAAAGGAGGTTCACACGATGCTTTATTGATATTGAAATCCACGTCAACAAAATGTGCATCACTCAAGATGATATCACATTTAGAATATCGATCACGAACGTGTTCTTCTGCTTCAACAGCAGAGGATGCCTCGACATATTCAGCACGAGAAAGCGTTTCTGTGATAGTGACCTGATATTCCATTGCGACTAATTCGCCGCAAAGGTAAGATCAAAATATGAGAAAAATTGGAAAAGATCTATTTTTAATATTCGTGATCATTTTTTAAGATTTCAATGCGCACACATCGGATATAAATAGATCATAATCAGAAATTTGTATAATCACATACTCCTTTTCTGTGTTTAGTTCTTTTGATTAGGGTCAGTGGGTTTTATAGGCTGAGTGGGCTTGGTCTCTCGTGTGGCTGTTTGCCCATTAACCCCATCCTGCCCATATTGCCTACTATTTCCATTTCCTCTCCCATACCCATGTCCTTCGTATGGAATCTTTCCATAGGCGTTATTCTTCTTCTGCCAGTTTTTCCTTGCTTGATACATCTCCTCCTTGATGCCGCCATTCTCCAAAAAGTTCCGCTTCTTCCACTCGATAAGTCCTTTTATCAGCACGTCACATTGGTGAATCAGCGTGATGGCAATATTGGCAATCGTCTCGTCCGAACGTACCCTGATTTTCTGCCGATAGATGGCAGAATCAAGATGCGTCTTGCAGAAAGCGCGTGTCTGTATACAGCGAGGGTCATCATACGCCCATTGCTCCAAACCACGCACACGCAGGTAATCTTCATAATCCAGCAACAGCTCGTGCAACGAAGCCCTGTTCACATTCGTCAGCATCAGCTCCATTTCACGCGATGTGATGCCATCAATGTTTCCTTCAGCCAAATTCTGCTTGCCCGAACGAGCTGCTTGCACCATTTGGTCAATCGTGCGGTCACCCACTTTCAGAAAAGTGTTGGCAAAGTAGTAAGTCACATCATAGATGCACTCAGCCTTCTGAAAGGCCTTCAAAGTGCGGTAGTTGTTATCTTGCCGCAAGAAATCCTTGTCCTCTTCCATCCGCTTTCCTCTATTACCAAATTGAATCATTGACTTTTGTCATTCCTTCATACATCTTAGTTATCCTATCATAATCAAGAAACTTCACACGTTTCTCTATCGGGGAAAACATCGAGACGTGCAACTTGTCTTCGTATTCCCTTCTGCGACTCTCATCTGCCACGATGTAAAAGCCAGCATGGAAATCCTGCAACTCGTAAAACTTGGAAAGAGAGTTTTTGATGTCCGTTGTATGCTCTACCTCGTAGAAATCAGATGGCATGTTCCGCTCGTTAAACCAAATGACATCAATGGTTTTTGCCTTTCGAAGCAGTTCTTCGTATGTGAAGGATGGGAGTTCAGTCGTATCACTAATATCGCCAAGCCGTTGGCCAATAAACTTTCTATTTTGGTCTTGAGCAGGCACGTATGTTGTTTGATGTCTGAACTTGCCAATCTCAATAAGCAAACCTTGGTAATAGCCATGACTGAACATCTCCTCACTCTGCTTATTACCTATCTTTAATTCAAACTTGCACAAAACCTCATCTTTACATTCTTCCAACGCCCAAAGACCTGGTTGAATTTTGAAGAACATCTTACTGTCCTGTACAATGCGCCTTATACTTGCTTCTGGCGTTTTTGTCTTCCACGTTGAGAAATCCACAATCTCGTTCAAACGACGAAATGTAGCATACCCTCCCTCACGGCGCATCGTTTCAATTACCTGCTGTTCTTGGGTTATCTTTTTCATGGATGAGTATATTATTTTTGTTAGAAGTCACCAAATAAGAGTTGATGTCATTTCAATTTTATGACAGCATGACGGATATTAGGGTATCGCTGCAACAGATATTCCATCATATCACACCAGCACTTCCGCTGAGGCTAATGTCGGTGATTAGTTGCAAAAGTACGAAGAAAGTTCGGAATGACAAAGCGATTGTGCATGAAAAAGCAGAAAATAGATGTGAGTTACAAAATAAAATGTGTAACTTTGTGGTCAACGAAACAAATTCCTTGCTATTTTTAAGGTGATTACCACCAATTTTACATCGCTTTGACAATGGGTAAACTGCTTTCTAACCCCCAAAAATGAAAACTCCCACCGAAAAAACGTAAAACTCCCGAAACTCCCACCGAAAATAGGGAAAACTCCCACCAAGGAGGGTGAAAAGGTGGAAACTCCCACCAAAACTCCCACAAACTCCCACCCGATGAGGCTTTGCTTCATCGGGATTTTTTATGTCCGTACCTTTGCATCGTCAATCGACCACTAACGGCGTTGGCAAATGGACGGCTCTGTGCAAGGTGCAGTGCATGAGGGACGGCAACCTCTATGTGACGGAGCTGCCCCGACGAGTGAGGAACAAGCCTATCTACAGGGAGGACAACGCGACGTTCTCGCAGGGACAGGACAAGCGGTGGTACTTCTACTTCTCGATGGACGAGGAGGAACTGCCGCGACTGCCGGAGGAACTGGTGAGACAGGCGAAGGCGATTGCGAGGAAAGTTGTGAATGGCCTTGTAGAGAAAGGTGAAAACAAGTAGTAACAAGTAACGAAAGGTATCAGCATCAGTAGTATCAATTTTTATTTAAGGGGTGTAACCCCCTTCTTAAGACTTTATAATATTATATATAGTTATATATAGTATAAGAGGGAAAAGGTACCTCGAAAATAAAACTGATACAACTGATACTGATACCAAAACGTCTTAAAATTCCCTATAAGGAGGTAATAATCAATGAAATACGATGTAACTAAACATAAGTCTCCAGCCATGCCGAAGCTGGGAAAAGGGACGGAATGCCTGCAAATTCTGCTCTCACAGGTGTCAAAATCGATGCACGAACCCCTTGTTCCGATGCTTTTTCCCTCTCTCGGAGCGAGGATGAGTGGCGCAGAATTTCAGTATCCCGACCAGACTTGGAAGGAAACTTGCGGTCTGATGGCCAATCTGGTGGCAGAAAGTGGGGGTAACAAGGGTCAATTGTCCTATCTTGTGGAGGCAATTTGCCGATCGATGCGCTCGCACGATGAGGACGAACTGAAGAAGCTGGTGGAGTGGCAGAAGCTGGTGAAGACGAGGGGGGCAAACAAGGAGAAGCCGGCACGTCCCGAGGTGGCCTTCTGGTTCCCACCTGCCGACGTGACCAACGCGGCCTTCATCCAGAATGCGATGGGGTGTGAGAACCTTGGCGAGAGGACTCAGTACCTGAACCTGCCCGAGGTGGAGATGGCCGACCGCATCTGCGGAGGGCACAAGCAGATTTCGCAGATGCTGCGCAACATCTACAGTGGTCAGGCATCAGGCAGAACTGGAGAATGCGGATTGCTGGATAGTGCTTCCCCATCACATAGAGCTCATCCACAACGGCATTGCCTAAGGTTGTCCGCTCAATCCGCGCTTTCGAAGGGTCACCCTCCGGAATCACCAATGTCCCGAGCAACGGCTCACGCGACGGCACCGTCAGCGTCACATGATACACCCCGACACCCCTCCATGCTGTCCCCGATTCCTGCCATTGCCATTTATCGTGCTCTTCCATATTGCGCCAAATGATTCCGGAAATTATCTTAACTCTATCTGTTTATATCACTATTACTGATATATTATTTCGTACTAACGCAGGTCGTGCCTTGCTTTTTGACTTTACAGTACAAAGTTACGAAAAGTTTTCCAGTTATAAGTATCAAATCACATTTTTGTGTGGATATTAGAGAATCTTCATAGAAGTCGGTAAGACAACTTGTGCGTTGCAGTTGTTGCAGTGTTGCAGTTCCAAAATAGGTTATACGAAAGTCAAAAATTAACTCTATATTTATATATAAATATAGAAGTATTTTTAGGGATGGGAAATACCTCTCGGGAACTGCAACACTGCAACAGTGCAACAAATAATTGGCTTCGTGACTGTTGAGAGTTGACTGTTGAGAGTTGACAGTTACCATGCGGAGAGTTGGGGGGGTGGGAAGCCGAGGGGGATGTGGAGCCGAGAGAGTTGGGGGATGGTGGAAGTCGATAGTGGTGTGGTGAACTTTTTTGAAAAAAATGGGGGGATGATTCGTGAACCGCAATCTGGGTGTCGTACCTTTGCAGCGTGATTGAAAATGAAGCGGGGGGGCAGCGACGCAGAGGTAATTACGGCAGCGAGGGAGAGGTAATGACGGAAACGACGCGGAGGTAATGACGGAAGCGGAGGAGAGGAGAGTGAGGATTTGAATGTGCCTCAATAACTAAATCGAAAAATAAATTGTAAATGAAATTATGGTTATCAAGTTGCACAGATATTATGGGGACGAACTAATCACAAAGTCGGTGATGGAGGTGTTCTTGGATGGCGAGGAAGTGCCAAGGATGGTGTGTGAGGCACGGGAAACGGCGTACAGGGATTATACGGAAACGTTCCCTGGGGCATCGAGGTATTGTCTGCCTGTGGGGAGGTGGCAGATGAAGGTGGAAAGGTCGCCGTACTCGCCAATGGGGTTGAGGGTGGCGAAGTGCCCCGGGCACAGGCAGGTCTATATCGGTCACAGGTGGAGCAAGCAATGTGTGGAGGGTGAGGTGCTGATTGGAGAACCAGTTTTCCACTACTACACGGACGAGGATGGGAACCAAGTGGAGTACCCAAAGAAACGGAGGATGGAGAACGGGGAAGAGGTGTTTGCTGAGCTGGATGCGCTGGTGTATGAAGCGTTCAGACGTGAAGAGGAATTCTGGCTGGAAGTTGACAATGAAAATATAGCAGTTGCAACGACTATATGAGTGTTAGTTAAAATGAATGTCTAATTTAGTAAAAAGAAAAAAAGTTTAGTTTAGGTTATGGATATTTTATATGGGAATAAACTAAACCGTTTAATCACGGCATCACATATTGCTCTTTCTCTTTTGGACGGCAAATAGAAAAATATAACAACAATTATGGGCTGTGCCTCATTGTTACACTGCCCATAATATAAGTTCATAGAAAGTTTATAGATTCTTAGTCCAATTCTCCATGTCTTTCTTTGATGCACGATTCAGTAACTTTCCTTCCTTCCAGTTCACATCAGGATAAGCGGCTTTCAGGTCTTCGTAGGCTTTCTTGATTCTACTATCTTTTTCATATCCTTTCGTTTATACGTTCTTTCCCAATTCGTATGCTTCCTGAAGCTTTGCGTTGCCCTCAATCTCACGAGCATCGTTCACACCGCCACAGAAGAGAGTGCCTGCCAGACGCGACTTCGGATAGCAGTCAATCCATCCCGTCAGACCAACCTCGGCACGCTTCGGAGTCTGCTCTTCGTCCTCGGCTGCAGTGGTCAGCAGATAGACATCACGGAACTGATAATCCTGTTCATACATGGCGTTCATGCGGTCTATGAGTGTCTTCATCTGTCCGCTCATCTCGTAATAGTAGATGGGAGTCGCCCAACAGATGACATCGGCTTGTAGTACCTTCGCCATGATGTCGTTCACATCATCATTGATGACACAACGACCCAACTTTTGGCACCCCATACAGCCCTTGCAGAACTGGATATTCTTGCCCACTAATGAAATCTTCTCAATCTCGTGTCCAGCGGCCTTGGCACCATTCACGAACTTATCAGCAAGCATGTCGCTATTAGAACCGCGACGCAGGCTCGTTGAAATCACAATCACTCGTTTCATACGTACTCCTTAATTGTTATACCTCTATTTCCTTGATTACTTTCGCTGGCACACCACCGACAATCGTGTTCGGCTCAACATCTTTCGTTACCACTGCTCCTGCTGCAACAATGGCACCATCACCAATGGTAACGCCTGCAAGTACCGTGGCATTAGCGCCAATCCAGACGTTCTTGCCGATGTGGATGGGTGCGTAGGTCATGCCAGCCCGCTTTGCAGGATTGAGGTCGTGGTTGAGCGTGGCCAGTACCACGTTATGGCCGATCAGCGCACCTTCATCAATGGTGATGCCGCCCTGATCCTGGAACTTGCAGCCCATGTTGATAAACACACGTTCACCTACGACGGTATTCTTGCCGCAGTCGGTATGGAACGGTGGAAACATTCCAACACTCTTCGGCACCTCGTGTCCCCAAAGTTTCTCCAACAGATTATGTAATTCCTCGGGCGTATGATACTTGCCGTTGATCTCTGCCGTAATCTGCAAAGCCTCTTGGGAAAACTTGTGAAACATCATGTGAACCTCTGAACCGCCCTCAATAGGCAGGCCAGAGGCCATGTAATCTCTAAATTCTTGTATCGTCATTCTACCTCATGTTGTTGTTAAAGAATGCTGCTAACTGGTCGAAGGGGATGCAGTTTTTCTCACCGCCATCATAGAGGTCGCAATGAGTGGCACCAGGGACGATGTAGAGCTGTTTGTTGCTGCGGTTGAGGATGAAAGGCTCTGTAAGGGGTGCATTGAGCGGCTGCAGTTTTTCATCCTGTCCCTGCAAATCAACCTGTGCGCCCGTCATGTTCTCGTAGGCAGTGATGCCAAAATAGCGGCTGTGGGCCTTCTCGCCGTGAAGAATCATGACGGCATTGTCAATCTCGTTGGTAAATTTGAGGAAACCGGCATTGAGCCAGGGCAGGATGGACGTCTTGTTCCAGCCCTCGTTGGAATTGAGGCTTCGGGCATGGTAGCCGCGTGGGGTCTTATAATAGGCATGGTACTGCTGGACGAACCACGGCATATTGGTCGTGTCTTCCACCACACCCCCTGCACGCTCATAGGAACCACTCTGATAGTCCTTCAGACGCTGTTTGGCCAAGGCTTTACGCATAGCCATACGAGCCTCTTTGCTGTCGCCGTCGTCGTGATAGCCGTTCTGCGATACACGGCTCATATCATACATCGTTGTTGCTACGGTGGCTTTGATACGTGGGTCGAGTGCCGCTGCATTGAGGGCGATGCCTCCCCATCCGCACACGCCGAGGATACCCACGCGATCAGGGTTTACATCGTCGCGCGTCATGAGGTAATCCACCGCCGCAGAGAAATCCTCCGTGTTGATGTCGGGAGAAGATACATAGCGAGGTTCGCCGCCACTCTCGCCCGTATAGCTGGGGTCGAAGGCGATAGTCAGGAATCCGTGCTCGGCCAGCGTCTGCGCGTAGAGACCGCTCGACTGTTCCTTCACAGCTCCGAAGGGACCGCTACAAGCGATGGCCGGCAGTTTGCCCTCAGTGCCCTTTGGCTTATACAAATCCGCTGCGAGTTCGATGCCGAAGCGGTTCTTGAAGGTCACTTTCTTGTGATCAACCTTGTCGCTCTGCGGGAACACCTTGTCCCACTCCTGAGTCAATGTCAATGTTGTATTCATATCCTTTTCGTTTGTAGTTTGTTTGTTCGTGCAAGCTGCGAGCATCCCGCCCATCAGCACTACTGCAAATATTGACTTTCTCATAAGATTACTTTTTTACCATTCTTTATAAATATGCCATGTGTTGGTTTCTCCACTCGCACACCATTCAGCGAGTAATAGACATCCTGTTCTGTCGTGGCGCGTACCTGACGGATAGCAGTTGTGCCGTTAGTCAGCGACAGCGTGACGGAGATGTTCCCCAGCCCGGCCTTCAGGAAGGATTCCAACTCGCTCTGCGACGAGTACTGGATGCGGCCTAGACGAGTGTAACTCCACGAGTTCGAGCCGTAGAAGAGCACTATCTGGTTGCCGCTGTAGAGGATGACGTCACCCGCCTGTGTAGTCGTCTGCGTGTCGTTCGTGGGCAGAGAGCGTCCCAATGCGCCCACTTTCTCGAAGCCACCATAGTCGTGGGCCTCGTAAGTGATGTCGCCCTCCTGCAGGGCAGCCACCAGCGTCTGCGTGGCGGCATTGTCCACTAAGCTGACAGGGAGCGACTTGCCGTCGATTGTTATATACATTTTTTCCATGTTTCCTACGTTCTGCGCCGTTGCTTCGCTGTCCTTCGAGCAGCATGTCAGTAGCATCGCTGCCATCAGTAATAGAATCTGTTTCATGGCTTACAGGCTTTTCTTTAATACATCAATTACTTCGTCGCGCGACAGGATGTAGTAACCGCCCTGACAGATGGGACATGCATCTGCCATTCCCTCGATTTGCTCTAACTTGGCGCCGCAGTCGGTGATGTTCATCGCCAGACCCAGCTCTCGCATCCACTGCTCCATCGTCTCCAGACCCTCGATGGCCACCTGCTCGTCTGTCTTACCATCAATAGAAACGTTCCATACGTTGACAGCCAGACGCTTGAACTTGGCGACTGCATCCTCAGACTTGTTGATGAGCAGACGGTAGTAGGCTCCGCTGACGGCAGCGAGCGTATGTCCGTGCGTAGCGTCGGTATATGCGGCCACAGCCTGACCGAGCATGTGTACCATCCAGTCCGTAGCCTTGCCACGGTCGATGAGTGTGTTCAGCGCCCATGTCGCCGTCCACATGATGTTTGAGCGGGCTTCATAGTCCTCAGCATTGACCATCGCCTTGCGACTGCTTGTGATGAGCGAGCGCATCAGACCCTCTGCGATGTAGTCGCTCGTATTGTCGTCAGTTCCTGAGAGATACTGCTCCAGGATGTGGCTCATGATGTCGTAGATGCCCGCCACCATCTGGTACTTGGGCACGGTGAACGTGAAGCGCGGATTGAGGATAGCGAAGTCGGGGTTGCGGAAGTTGTAGAACATCTTGCGGTTCTCCGAGTGACTCGATATGACCGAGCAGCTGTCCATCTCAGAGCCAGTGCCCGCCATCGTCAGCACGCAGCCCACTGGAATCCAGCGGCACGTCATCGGTTGCCAGTTCTTGAAGTAATACTCCCAGGGGTCACCGTCGAACCATGCGCTTCCAGCCACTGCTTTGCAGTAGTCCACGGTCGAGCCGCCACCTACGCCGAGGATGAAGTCCACCTCTTCTTTGCGAGCTAAGTGGGCACCCTCCAGCACCTTCTCGATGGTGGGGTTGGGCATTACGCCAGAGATTTCTACCACCTCGTTGCCAGCCTTCTTCAGTTCGGCCATCACCGCGTCGTAGATGCCGTTGCGCTTGATGCTGCCGCCGCCATAGACCAGCATCACCTTTTTACCATAATTTTTCAGTTCATCACTCAGGTTGCTTAACGCGTCCTCACCGAAAATCAGTTTCGTGGGATTGTGGAACGTAAAGTTGCCTAACATATTTCTTTCGTTTAAAAGTTTGTTTTGAATTCTGGGTGCAAAGGTACGCACATTATATCATACAGGTATTACACAAATCAGTGGATTATTTACCAATTTCGCAGATTTTGATTATTAATTTATATTTTTTATACCTTTATACGCTAATATCGTAGGATTTTTGGTATCTTTGCACCATGATTAAGAAGATTTTGAGAGTAGAAACCCCCAACGACTATGCGCGATATGTGAATGCGCCCGAATTGCATCCGCTGGTCAGCATCATCAGCTACGACGAGGTGTCGCCATTCCGTCATAGCCTTAATAACTATGGGGTGTACGGACTTTTTATCCAGCGTCAGTTTCCTAAGATTCTCTCATATGGCATGAAGACGCTGCAGGTGAGCGACGGCTCGATTATTGCCGTGGCACCAGGACAACTTGGCGGTCTGGAGGACAACGGTGAACTGATTTCGCTGAGCGGCTGGGTTCTGCTGTGGTCGCCCGAACTGCTGCACGGCACTGACCTGGAACGGCAGATGAAGCGATACCTGTATTTCTCGTATTTCTATACGGACTCGCTGCGAATGGAGCCTTCGGAATGGCTCGCCATCACGCAACTGCTCATTCAGATGCGTGAAGAGATGAAGGCGCACGAGGATTCGCCCTCGCTCCGCAACATCCTGTTGGGCTACCTGCGCCTGATACTGGAATACTGCAACCGTATCTACCTGCGCCAACTTTCGCAGGAGGATCAGGGAAACCATGATATTCTGAAGCGGTTCCACGCCTTGCTGGAACAGTATTTCCGCGAAGGTCGCCAACTCTCACACGGACTGCCCACTGTTACCTATTGTGCCTCGGAACTGGCCTATTCGCCCCGTTATTTCGGCGACATCGTCCACAAGGCAACGGGTGGCACGGCCATCGGCTACATCCACGATTACGTCATTAACCAGGCAAAGAGTCTCCTGATGAACGGACACAACATCAGCGAGACCTCCCGCCTCCTCGGCTTCGACTTCCCTCATCATTTCACCCGCCTCTTCAAGCGCATCGTCGGCATCACACCCTCAGAGTTCCTTGGAAAATAAAAGTGCCATGTTTGAAAGTGTGTGTGAACACCTTTTTTTAATGAACTATAATCTTTGGTTTCAGTGAAATATAAATTCGGCAACAGAAATAGATTATTGCCGAATTTATATCGTTTAGAATCTCGACTATTCCATTCTTAAAATAGCCTCAATCATTTTCTTTGGAGAAATCTTAGCATAGCTCTGTGTACTTGACACCTGTTTGTGCCCAAGTAGTGCAGATATTGTGTATATGTCAATGCCTTTATCTATCAACTGCATGGCGAAGGTGTGTCGGAAGCTGTGAAAAGTGATGTGCTTATGAATCCTTGCCTTCATAACCCATCGCCCAACGTGTTTTGTGAGAATACTTTCTGTCAGCATAGGAAACACCTTCCCCTCGGGCAGAGGATTTCCTAACACCCTGACAGCGGCAAGAGATAACGGTAATTGTATATGGGCACCTGTTTTTTTGATGCAGATTCTCAGATACGCCTTTCTGCCACGAGCCTGATGGATATTGTTCCATCGTAGTGCAAGTATGTCGCTCCTCCTCAGTCCTGTGTAGATGGAAAACAAACCTGCTTTATAAACTTCCGGATTCTCTTCGTATGGTGTGCTTGCCAGTTGCTTTATCTCTGCTTTTGACAGGTATTCCTTATGGATGTCGTGATCCCATGGTATTTTCTCAATCATTATGGCGTAGTCCTCAGACAGGATGTTATCTTTATATGCGAGATGCACGACACTTAGGAATGCATTGAAGTATGCACTTGCAGAGTTCTTAGACAATTTGCTTTTTGTGTGCTGTAGTCCCTTGGTACGGAGCAGATACAGGCGGAAACGTTCACAGAAGCTGGCATTGATGTCCTTGAATCTGTATCGTCCCTTACAGAACTTTTCAAAATGCAATCGGCTACTGAGATATTTGGCTCCGTGGCAGTCACCGTTCAGCCTGAAATACTCCAGAAAATCCTCATCAAGCCTGGCCTTGGCCAAGAAACTGTAATCGTGACGAACCAACTGGAGGTATCTTTTGCATCGTATTGTTTCGGCAACTTCTTTAATGGCCTTGTTCTGCTCTTCTTGCTGAAGCGTCTCGGGATTGGTGTAGATTTCAAGATTCAGACACTCATATCTCACAACCTTCCCCTTAACGTCGTGAATGGCAGGATTGAACTCCAGATAGATGGACTTCATGGAACCATGTGCTATGTTCCTATACTTCAATATTACTCTTGACATAATACACCTCCTTTCTTTACGACTGACATAATATCTGCCTTGTTATAAACCAAATTCTTATTTAATCTCTTTACGCGTGCTCTATGCAAAGCTGCGAGAGCGTAAATAACAGACTTGTCTAAATCGAAAAGAGCGGAGGCTTCTTCAAGTGTCAACCAACGCTTCAAGGCTATAGATTCGTGCTTCCATGCTTCCTCACACGCCGATTTGCAGAAACGGCGATAAATACCCACGCAGTATGAAGGGATGTCATTTCTTGTGGCAAACTTCAGTACCCAACATCTGCTCATGCCCGTGTAACGCATCAGCTCTTTGAGCGAATAGCTGGCATAGCCAAAAGGGGAGTCTGGAGTAACAGGAAGAGCAGAGTACCACTTTACAAAGTTCTTCCAACGAATTTCATAATTGCCCTCCTTGTTTCTCTTGGCGATGATGATGCCGTTTGCAATGAGTCGATTGATGTACTGACGGCTGAATCCTGATAGAACAGCCGCTTCTCCTACGGAAAGCCTGTCATGAGTAATCTTCGCTTTCCATTCTACGTCCAAACTATCGTATGGATCGTAGTAGTGTTTCTTGTTATTGTATATCATATTATCAAACCTGCTTTAGTGCAGGCATGATAATAAACGAAATTTTGATGGAAAGTGAAAAATCAAAAATCTGCAAAAATGTAGTGACAACAACCCTCAAAATGAGTATTGGATATTTGCAGATTTTTGACTGCATTTTCCACCGTAGAATGTGATAATTTTATTTGCAGATTTTTGCATATAGTTGTAAATGAACGACTTATACAAACCTTGCAAACTTGTTAAAATGCTTTAATAAAACATTATAACTAATTGTATATCAATTAGTTATAAACTACTTACCCACGCAAAACCTCGAAAAGATAGTTTGAAGTGTGTCGTCGGAGGATATGTCACCAACGATTTCGGAGAGGGAGTCGATGCAGGCATGGAGGTCGAGGGTGATGATGTCGCTACTGATGCCTTGGATGATTTGATGCTCCACTTGGGTGATGGCTTCGAGGGCTTGGCGTAATGCAGTGACATGTCTTTGGTTGCTGACGATGATGTCTGTGTCCTCGATGGGGGTAAGGTTGGTGGCTTGGACGAGGAGTTGCTCCAGTTGCTCGATGTTGGTGCCGAGCTTGGCGGATATTTTAATGGATTGATAATGGGTATCGCCGAAATGAAGGTTGGCAAAGGGTGATCGGGTGTGTTGCACAGCGGGGTGGGGTGTACTGTTTTCTTTGTCAATTTTGTTGTGGACGATGATGAGAGTTTTTCCTTGTGTGCGAGTTGTAATGTTGGTGATTTCAGCATCGGTGGGGATGGCATCGATGAGCCAAAGGACGATTTGTGCTTTGTCAATGGCTGCGTAGGTGCGTTGGATTCCGATTTGTTCCACAGCGTCTTGCGTCTGGCGAATGCCAGCGGTGTCGATGAAGCGGAAAGTAATACCGCCGATATTGATGGTGTCTTCAATCGTGTCGCGAGTGGTGCCGTGGATGTCGGAAACAATCGCACGGTCATCGTGGAGGAGGCGATTGAGAAGAGTGGATTTGCCTACGTTGGTTTTGCCTATGATGGCGACAGGAACACCATTTTTAATTGCATTGCCCGTTCGGAAGGAGTTGACCAGTTTTGTGATGGCATGATTGATGGTTTGTGCCAATTGGAGGAGTTGCTGACGGTCAGCAAATTCCACGTCCTCTTCCGAGAAGTCGATTTCGAGTTCAAGGAGGGCGGTCATGTCCAGAAGTTGGTCGCGGAGCCGTTTGAGTTCACGACTGAATTGTCCACGCATCTGGTTCATTGCAAGACGATGGGTTGCTTCGTTGGAAGCGGCGATAAGGTCGGCCACGGCTTCAGCTTGAGATAGGTCAAGCTTACCATTGAGGAAGGCACGTTGGGTGTATTCGCCAGGGTTGGCCATGCGACAACCATTCGAAACTAATAGTTCCAATACCTTATTTAATATATAGGAGGAGCCGTGACAGGAAATCTCGGCGGAGTCTTCGCCAGTGTAGGAGTGGGGAGAATGGAAGACGGATACGAGGGCTTCATCAATGGGAATTATGGGGGATTGATGCTGGGAAACTGCATCACACGAACGGTCATAAATATGGCCGTAGTGGATGGTGTTGGGTTTGGCGATTGTCAAATCCTTAGAGAATATACGGGAGAGAATCTCAAATGTTTGAGAACCTGAGATTCTGATGATTCCGAGTGCTCCACCAGAGGCGGTGGCGAGGGCGCAGATAGTGTCGTTATTCATATTGTTGAAAGGTTGTGATGGCATCACAACATACGAGACTGTGGAGTTTTTTAGTTGTTAAGTGCGTCAAGAGCTTGCGAGAGTTGAGCCATATCGTCGTCGGTGGTTGCCCAACTGGTGACGAAGCGGCAGAGCGTGTGGGTGTCGTCAATAGGTTCCCACGTTTCAAAAAGAACATGGGAGAGGAGCTGTTGCATCTGGCTGTTGGTCAAAGTGACAAACTGCTGATTAGTGGGAGAATCCTTGATAGGAACATTTGCCTTGATGAACAGCTGACGCAGTTGCAAGGCTTTGTCGATGGCTTGACGAGCGATATGGAAATAGAGGTCATCAGTGAAAAGTGCATCGAATTGAACACCCACCAACCGTCCTTTGGCGAGCAGGGCACCATGTCGTTTCACGATGTTGAAGAAATGGCGTGGCGCATTGCCTCGTGGGAACACAACAGCTTCACCACAAAGTGCACCAACCTTCGTGCCACCAATATAGAACACGTCGCAATGGTGGGCAAGCCAAGGAAGGTCGAAGTCGCAGTCAAAAGACATCAACCCATAACCGAGACGTGCCCCGTCGATGAAGAGCGGAATGTCAAAATGCTGACAGATGGTATGAATCTGTTCAATGTCTTCAGCTTGATACAAAGTACCGAGTTCAGTGGGGAAGGTAATATACACCATGCCAGGGAACACCATGTGGTCGCAGGTCGGGTCAGCATGGAAAGCCTGAAGGTATTGGTTGAGTTCGTTCGCATCCATCTTCCCGTCATGCGAGGGTAGGGTGATTACTTTATGACCGTATGCCTCAACAGCTCCCGACTCATGGACATTGATGTGGGCGGTCTCGACGGCAATAACACCCTCATAAGAGGCTAACACGCTGTCAATGACGGTGGCATTGGTTTGCGTGCCTCCAGGGAGAAAGAAAATATCAGCATCAGGACAGTCGCAAGCTTGGCGAATCTTGTCCTTCGCCTGTTCGCTCCATTGGTCAAAGCCGTAGGAAGCACTTTGGGCATTATTGGTCTCGATGAGGTGTTGGAGAACTATCGGATGCGCTCCGTTGTTGTAGTCACTTTCGAAAGAGGTCATGGGTGGGTTGTTTTTTTAGGGGGGAGTTGCGACAAAGTCGCAACAAACGGGACTTAGATGCGGTCGAGTACCTTTTGGATAAGGGTGTCGATGGTGTTCTTGTATTCGGTGTTCATCTCGGTGGTGTAGCGGTTGGCGATGACCATGCAGCAAGTCATGGCACGGTGACCGAGCAGGGATGCCATACCAGCGACAGCCGAGCTTTCCATCTCGAAGTTGCAGATGTGAAGACCGCCATATTCGAAGGCTTCCACCTTCTGGTTCTGGTCTGGGTCTTGAATCTTCAGACGGATTTGTCGGCCTTGCGGACCGTAGAAGCCTCCGCAAGCAATAGTGATGCCACGCACCATGTCGTCTTGAGCAATTTGTTCCACCAAAGCAGGGTCAGCAATGGCTACGTAAGGCGAACCTTTCAGCGGACTCCAGTTCATGTGCTGCTTGAAAGCCTCTTCCAGTTGGAGGTCGCACACGCCGTTGCGCCCGTCGTAATAGTTGAGAAGTCCGTCGAAACCAATGCTCTTCACCGAGGCGATGAACGTTCCTGTAGGCGTGAAGGGTTGCAGTCCTCCACAGGTGCCGATGCGCACGATGGTCAACGTCCTGTGTTCTGGCTTCTCCGTGCGTGTGTCGAAGTCGATGTTGGCAAGGGCATCGAGTTCAGTCATCACAATGTCGATATTGTCGCATCCGATGCCTGTGGAGAGAACCGTGATGCGCTTACCCTGATAGATGCCGGTGATGCTGTGGAACTCTCGGCTGCTGACCTCGCACTCCTTTTCGGAGAAGTGTTCGGCCACAGTGCTTACTCTGCCTGGGTCGCCCACGAGGATGACACGGTCGGCAAGTTGTTCTGGACGCAGATGAATGTGGAACGCAGAGCCGTCAGCGTTGATGATTAGTTCTGATGGAGGAAAGGTTTTCATAGGTCAGTATTATATATTAGATGTGTATGACTATTTTAAGAGTTCGAGTGTGCGGATTTGCTTCTCAAGAGTATGTACTTCAGTCTGAAGTTCCATGATGCGGGTTTCGAGGTTGAGGATAGTCTGTCGGTTAGAGGTCGAGACATTCTCGCGTAGCTGTTGGAGTTGACCGTTGAGGGCGGTGAGGTTTTTAGCCTTCTGGAGCCACTCGCGGCAGAGCTTCTTGGCATCGTTGGAGATGAAGTCGTCGAGGGTGTAGCAGGTACGGGCATCGTTGAGGACAAACTCAAAATCCTTGTAGCGTGTGGCAGAGGCAGTAGCGGTAAGTTGTCTTTTGCGTTGAAGGGCATCGATACGGGCTTGTTTCTCCTCGTCGGTCATGGGGATGGCGGAAATAGAGCGGAGCGATGCGGCGGCACACAGTTCGTTGAGGTCGGCAGTCTCGTAGTCGATGGTCTGGCGCGACTCGTTGGGGATGAAGGTGTAGATGCACACCTTGCCGTTAGGCTGGTAGCGGTCGCTGGCGAACCATCCGAGACGGGCAGCTTCGTCGATGACAAGCATGTAGTCGTTAGCGTAGGAGTTGTAGGGGAAGCCCATGTTCTCTGCTTGATAGAAACGCTTGGAATCGCTGTCGTAGCGAGTGGCGTAAAGGTCGTAGTTGCCATAGCCGTCGTCACATCGTGCAGCAAAATAAAAGGTCTGTCCATCGGGCATGAGGAAAGGGTAGTTGATGTCACCCTCGATGCCAAGTCCTTCGATGGCTTCACCCTCGGTGAGTTGATCGTTTTCGAGATAATGGCGGACAATTTGGAGGTCGGTGCTGTCTGTACCTTCAGGACGGATCACCAAGCCATTGAGTTGAGTCTGATACTGCACGATATCCCCTTTCTTGGAGAGGGACAAGTTACCCATATCAGCAGAAAGAGGGTAAGCCTTGAGGAAGTCCTTCTTATCGACCACGACACTATCCACGATGACCACACGGTCAACACCACGCAAACCGTTCTCGCCCTTGCGACAGATGTTGACGATTTGGTCGAAGACGGCGGTCGATTGGCGTTTCCGCTTGGCAGCGGTGATGAGCTTCTTGGCAGCAGCGTCAGCCTTACCGAAGTTGAGTTGCATCACCTCGTTACTCAGCTCTTCGTTAGAGGAGATGGGGAGGAGGTAAGGATACGTCGGTGGAACCGATGCCACAACGCTGTCCGTCTGTGCATGGACTGTGATGGCAGCACAAGCCATCAAGAATGTAATAATCTTCTTCATAACTATACGAGTTCTACGATGGTGATGCCAGCCCCTCCGAAGCGAATGTCTTCGTCGTAGAAGTCGGCGACGGGAGGCATGGTGTTGAGATATTGGCGAATGGCAGTCTTGAGGGCACCCGTACCCGTGCCATGCAGGATTTTTACACGCGAGGCACGTGCCACGAGGGCATCATCAATGAAGTAAGTGACGGCTTGGACGGCTTCCTCGCTACGCATACCGCGCACGTCGAGCTGTTCCTTGAAGTTGAGCGTAGTGTTACGGATTTCGTCGCGCGTCTGCACACTTACGAAGGTGGCAGCCACATTCTTTTCCTTCTTAGGAGGCTCAGCAGGTTCGAGACGGTTCAGCTTCACGTTCGTGGTGATGTGTCCGAAGACCACCGTTGCCTCGTTGCCACTGATTTTCTGAATCTGACCAACGGTGGTTTGACCTTTGAGGCGGACAAAGCCCCCCAGCCCCCAAAGGGGGAGGGCATTCGCAACGTTAGTCTGCTTGTCTTTGAACTGTATGGAAGCATCGCGTAAGCCCTCCCCCTTTGAGGGTTGGGGGGCTTTCTTCCTCTCCTCCTTCCTTTTCCTTCTTGCCACCAGCTTCTCCATCTGCCTCCTGATTTTCTCGTCGGCGATGTCGGGGTCAATCTCGTGGATGTCATGCTTGAAGTCGGCGAGGTCTTGGCGAATCATGCGGGTGCGTTCCTTCTCTGCCTGTGCCTCCTTGATGTCCTTGATGGTCTGCTCAATCTTCGCGTTCGATTCCTTCAGCATCTGCTCCGCCTCCTCTTTGGCATGGGCGATGATGACCTTGCGCTCATCGTGCAGTTTCTGGATGTCCTCTTCGTATCGCTGAATCGTTTGCTCCATCTGCTTCTCATGCTGGTGGATGCTCTGTCGCTTCTGTTCCCAATACCGCTTGTCGCGCACGATGTCTTGCAGATACTTGTCGGAGTTGATATAGTCCTTGCCCACAATCTCGCTGGCATCGCGGATGACCTCCTCGGGGATGCCCGTCTTTCGGGCAATCTCGATGGCGAACGAGCTACCTGGGTTGCCGATGGAGAGTCGGAAAAGTGGCTGCATCAGTTGGCGGTCGTAGAGCATGGCACCATTCACGATGCCCTCCGTCTCCTGAGCATAGTGCTTCAAGTTCTGATAGTGGGTGGTGATGACCCCGAAGGCACGTTTCTTGTTGAAAACCTTCAGCATCGCCTCCGCCATCGCACCGCCAATCTGTGGTTCGGTGCCACCTCCGAACTCGTCGATGAGGATAAGGCTCGTTCCGTCGCAATGCTTCATCATGTTCTTCATGTTCAGCAGGTGGGAAGAGTAGGTGGAGAGGTCGTTCTCCAAACTCTGCTCATCGCCGATGTCGATGAAGATGCTGCGGAAGATGCCGAAGAGGCTGCTCTTCGCCACAGGCACAGGCATTCCGCATTGGAACATATACTGTAGCAAGCCTACCGTCTTCAGGCATACCGACTTACCACCTGCATTCGGTCCCGAGATGAGCAGGATGCGTTGCTTCTGCGTGAGGGTGATGTCGAGGGGAACCACTTTTCTCTTCATGGCCAGCAATGGATGTACGGCAATCGCCCAGTCGAGCACCTGCTTGTTCTCCATGCGAGGCTCGGTGCTGTTGGTGATGAGGGCTAACTTCGCTTTGGCGCGGATAAAGTCGATTTGTGCCAGAAACTCGTAGCTTTGTAGCATCTCCTCCACCTCGGGGCGCACCGTCTGCGTGAACTCCATCAGAATACGGTGAATCTCCTTCCGTTCCTCGCTCTCCAGTTCACGAATCTTATTGTTCGCCTCCACCACCTCTGCAGGTTCGATGAACACCGTCCGCCCTGTGTCCGACTCGTCATGCACGATGCCACGAATCTTCCGCTTCATGGCTGGAGCCACAGGGATGACCAGACGACCATCGCGGAGGGTGGGGGATACATCCTTGTCGATGAGTCCTTCCCCTTTGGCGGATTTCAGGATGTTTTGCAACGCCTTCGACACGCTACCAGCCGTTGTCGCCAGTTCCCGACGAATCTGCAACAAGGTGGGCGTAGCCGTGTCCTTCACATGGCCGTACTTGTCCAGTATCTGGTCGATGCGCTTCACCAGTTGCGGATAGGTGTGTACATCTTCCGTTAATATATATAAATGTGGGAAAAGCGGTATGGTGTGCTCATCGTCCGAACAACGCTGGAGAAAGGAATGAATGTTGACGATGGCCAGGAGTGACCGCTGCAGGTTGAACAGTTCCTCCACCTCCAGGCACGTGTTCTGGATGCGGATGCGTTTCAGTGATGGACGCACGTCGAAGAAATTCTGGTCAAGAAAATCCTCTTCCTGCAAGATGTGTACAAACTCCATCGTCTGCTTCACTTGGCGACGGATGTCGTCGAAGTTGACGGAGAACGTCAACTCGCGCACCAGCCCTTCGCCCAACGTGCAGAGGCAAAGAGCGGCGAGTCGTTCCCTTATCTGGTCGAACCCTATTTTCTGTTCGTATGTATTCGGATAAATCAAAGTCTTTGTTATGTATCGTTTATGAGATAAAGCGGATAGTGCCGAAGCCGGGCTATCCGCTCATGTCGTTGTTCGTCGTCGATGATTGCTACGCAGCCTTGCCAAGCTCGTACAGCCTTTCGGGCGCGATGTCGGCGCCGTTCTTCCAGAAGATGGTGTCTTCGAGACCGAACTGGATGAACTGCTCCTTGTCGCGCAGTTCCTCGAAGGCGGGATACGAGAGCAGCGGCGTGAGGTCAACCTTCAGCGTCTCGCCGGTGCTGAACGTGCAGAGCAACGTGTAGTCGCCCAAGTACTCTACATCTGTAACTGTCAATAGCATAGTCTTGTCCTCCTATTTGATTTTGGTTATTTTCTCGCCTCGCTGGGCACGTCCCCAAAGCTCCATCAGTTCTGCCTCGTGCTCGTCAATGAATTCGTTGATGATGGCCACCGTCTTCGAGCGTGCCTTGCCCTCAATGATGCGGTCGCGGATGGTGATGGAGAAGTTGTCCGTGCCGCTGCGCACGTGGATGTGCGGCGGGTTGTGGTCGAAGGCGTAGATGTAAATCAGGATGCCCTGAATGATGAATATCGAACCCATGATGTTGTCGTTTTAAACATTTGCGTCGGCAAAGATATACATTTATTTTCAAATATTCTCCGTTTTCCCCGTTAAACTAACAAAAAGCGGGCGATAATTTGCCGTTCTGCCGGTAATTGTGTACCTTTGGGCGTTATGGAGAAGATTCTACAGTAAACAGCCCCAACGACTACTACGGGAACGAAGCCCTACAGAGGCGTACTAAAACCAATCGCAACCTACGATTGTACTATCGAAGGTTGCGATTATACTATCGAAGCTTACGATTGTACTATCGAAGCTTACGATTGGAAGTTGGTCTCAGGAGTGAGGTAATTCGTTTTTCCCCATTCCTGACCATCCTTTTCGAGGACAAAGATACAACTTTTTTTCGTCTTTTCCAAACATTTGTTGACGTTTTGACCCGAATGTTGCAGATTTTTGTGTACCTTTGTGGCGATTTTTATTAGATAGTACAATAATGAAACAATTGAGGATGCTGGCCGCCATCTTGATTATCTGCGGCACAAGTTTATTGACAGGATGTAGCAACGACGACAATACTGCGGAGGAACAACAAGCGTACACGAGCGTGCCGCTTGTGATACTCGACACCGATATTGCCTCATCGGCTGATGACCTTTTTGCTTTAGAGATGCTCTACCGCTACGAGGAGCAGGGAAAGTGTCGGCTATTAGGCGTAGTGGTGGACCGTGAAGGTGAACAGAACGCTGCGTTTACCGATGTGATGAACACTTACTTTGGGCATGGCAACGTGCCTATCGGACTGGTGCGTGACGGTGTGAAGAACCCGAAGGTGTGGATTGACTACGCATGGGTGGCTTACATGACAGACGAAGATGGCATTTGGCCGATGTTCCGTCGTACCGTTAACAAATATGGGGAGCATCCTGATGGTTGGCAACTCTACCGCCAACTTCTTGCCGCTCAACCCGACCATTCGGTGAACATCGTTTCTATCGGCTTTGTGGCATGTCTTACCCAACTCTTGCAGTCGGAAGCCGATGACTTTTCGCCGCTCACAGGTGTCGAACTGGTGCGCCAGAAAGTGAAGTGCTTATACATCCAAGGAGGAGTGTTCGGTGATGCAGAGGAACCCGACTATAATTTATTACAAGAGTCAGCTTTTTCGCATGATTTCTTCCGCCTCTGGCCCAACAATGTCGATATCGTGTTCTCGCCGATGGAGGTAGGGCAAATGGTGGGATACACCCCCGAGCAGGTCATTAGCGACATATCGTGGACGGACATCCACCCCATCAAGCAGGTGTACATGACTTGCGACTGCAACACGGGGCAGCGGATGTGGGATGTGATGCCCACGATTCAAGCTGTGGAGGGCGATGACCTTTTCACCCTCTCCGAACGTGGCACCGTCACCTTCACCTCCGAATGTGCCACCATCTTCACGCCCACTGCTACGGGCAACTGCCGCTACCAAATCTCGGGCGACAGCATGTGGGCTGCAGCGATGCTGGAGAAAATCAGGATATTCAATAAAATGAGGTAACTTATAGACTTATCTATGGCAAATAAACCTTTAGATACGACATTGCTGGATCGCGCCATCGTGTTTGCTGTTCGTGCCCATGCAGGGACGGAGCGTCGAAGCAAGGGATTCCCCTACATCGTACATCCCTTGGAGGCGGTGGCGATAGTGGCCACGATGACTTCCGACCAGGAACTGTTGGCTGCTGCCGCATTGCACGACACCGTGGAGGACACCGATGTCACCTTGGAACAGATACGCGCCGAGTTTGGCGACCGCGTAGCCTCATTCGTAGCTGTTGAGAGCGACACCCCCATTCTGGGCATGAGCGAGGAAGATAGTTGGCGCATCCGCAAGCAAGTCGCCATCGACCGTATTGCCAATGCCTCCCACGATGCCAAGATGGTGGCTCTGGGCGATAAACTTTCCAATATGCGGGCCATTGCCAGAGATTATGCTGTGCAGGGTGACGCCCTCTGGAACCTCTTCCGCCTCAAAGACCGCAAGGAGCATGAGTGGCACTACCGAGGTTTGGCTGCATCGCTCAGCGAACTACAGGACACCTTCGCCTACAAGGAGTTCGAGCAACTCATCAATCAAGTATGGAAGTGAAATGTAAAATGTGAAATGTGATGAGTGAAAATATGTATAACACAGTGAAACAATGGATGCTTGCCGCCATCCTCATCCTCTGCGATAACATGGTGCAGAAAGCGTCAGCACAGGAGGATACCTTCGTGTTTACGCCCCAGTGGACGGCACAGGCGCAGTTCACGGGCTACTACGTGGCCGAGGCGAAAGGATTCTACCAAGAGGCGGGTGTGAAGGTGAAGATTGAACACCCGTCGACTACGCAACCCGCCATGAGCCGACTGCGCCAAAACCTGTGCCAAGCCACGACGTTGCAGCTCTGTCAGGCGATGGAGATTGTAGATGGTGGTATTCCCTTGGTGAACATTCTACAGACATCGATGAACAACGCTATGGTCATCGTCTCGTCCCGAGGCAAGGACCCGCTGAAGCAGAAGGGCGCCAAGGTCGGCATCTGGAGCGTGGGCTTCGGACAGTTGGCCATCTGCATGAGCATCAAAGACCATTTGGACTATCAGTGGGTGCGCTTTGCCCAGAATGTCAACCTGTTTGTGTCTGGTGCCCTCGACGCGACGTTGGCCATGAGCTATAACGAGTATTACCAACTGGTGCAGGCCGGTATCGAGATGACCGACAAGAATGTGTATCGTTTCTGCGACCACGGCTATAACGTGCAGGAGGATGGCATCTACATGACCCGCGACTACTACGAGAATCACCGTGACCAAGCACGTCGCTTTGCCCAAGCCAGCAGGAAAGGGTGGGAGTGGGCAGCCGAGCATCCCGAAGAGGCACTGGACATCGTGATGCAGTACGTTGACCGCGAACACATTGCCACCAACCGCGTGATGCAGCGACTGATGCTCAAGGAGGTGCTGCGTCTGCAGGTGGATCGTGAGTCGAAGAAACGTGAGTTCCGTCTGCGTCGCGACATGGTTCAGCAGGCCAGTCGCTTGATGGTGGACAACCACATGCTGAGCCGAGAAGTGACTTACGAGGAGTTGTTGGACAAAAAGAAGTGAAAAGTATGAATAAGATGATTGCCTATATCCGTCGCAAACTCTCTGTCAGAGTCAGCTTGTGGGTGGTTCTGTTTGCCGCCCTCATCTTCATCGCCGCTCTCAGCTTCCTGTTCTATCAGGCTCGCGAGGCTGTGCGTCAGGAGGCCATCAACCGTGCTACGCAGATTCTGAATAACACGTCGTTGCGCGTCGATAGCATTCTGAACCGTGTGGAGGTGGCCACGGACATGACCGGGTGGCTCGTGCAGCGACATCCCGACAAGGCCGACTCGATGTTTGTCTATAGTAGAGGAATGTTGCAGAACAACCCCGACTTCTACAACTGTTCCATCGCTTTCGAGCCTTACTACTTCAAGGAACAAGGTCGTTACTTTTCTGCCTACTCCAAGCACATCGGTGACAGCATCCGCACCATACAGGGCGGTAGCGACAGATACCAGTATTTCTATACCGACTGGTACCTCATGCCCCAGCTGCTTGACCACCCGTGCTGGACGGAGCCTTATATGGACCTCGATGCGCCCACCAACACCAGCGAAATGGTGTCCAGCTACTGTAAGGCCCTCAAAGACCGTGAGGGACGCATCATTGGTGTCGTCAACACCAGCCTTTCGCTGAACTGGCTTTCGCAGACCATCTCCGCCGTGAAGCCCTATCCCAATTCGTACAGCATCATGATTGGCCGTGGTGGCACCTACTTCGTGCATCCCGATTCGACAAAGATTACACGCCAGACCATCTTCACCCAAACCATTGAGCAGCCCGACACGGCTTTAGTCGCTTTGGGGCACGCCATGCAGCGTGGGGAGGAAGGCCGTAAGCGCATGAAGGTGGATGGTGAGGATTGCTACGTTTTCTACAAGCCTCTTGGAAAGACGGGTTGCAGCATGGCCATCGTCTGTCCAGAGAGTGATATCTTTGGCGGATTCGACAATCTGCGTCGTACGGTTATGACCATTGTCTGCATCGGTTTGTTGCTGATGCTCTACTTCTTCATCCGCATCATCACGCAGGGATGCAGCAGTCGCTCGTGAAGTACATCGAAGAACTGAAGGACACCACCGCCCAAAAGGCTTCGATAGAAAGAGACCTCCACATCGCAAGTGGCATACAGATGGGTATGTTACCTAAGAACTTCCCCACCAGAGCCGACCGCGACGACGTGCAACTCTACGCCTCGCTGACTCCAGCCAAGGAGGTGGGTGGCGACTTGTTCGACTTCTACTTCCGCGACGAGAAACTCTTTTTCTGCATCGGCGACGTGTCGGGTAAGGGTGTGCCCGCCTCACTCTTCATGGCCGTCACCCGTTCCATCTTCCGCACCGTGTCGGCCCACGAGTCAATGCCCGATAGTATCGTGGCGACGATGAACGAGACCATCGCTGACATGAACGAAACCAATATGTTTGTCACCCTCTTCGTCGGTGTGCTCGACCTGCCTACGGGACTCTTGCGCTACTGCAATGCAGGGCACGATGCACCGCTGCTGGTGGGTGCAGGTGTGGGCGAACTACCTTGCGACCCCAACATCCCCGTCGGTTTCATGCCCTCGTGGCAATATACGTTGCAGGAGGCAGAAATCTATACAGGCACTACCATCTTCCTCTTCACCGACGGTTTGACGGAGGCAGAGGATGCCACCCACGCCCAGTTCCAGATGGAGCGCATCACAGAGGTCGCCACTCAGGCACTTTCGCGCCAGCAGCAGGAGCCTCGCCAGCTCATCGATTTGATGACCGATGCCGTCCACCAGTTCGTGGCCGATGCCGAACAGAGCGACGACCTGACGATGATGGGCATACAATATATTAAAAATAAATAAACAAAGGAGAAATGGGAAATAATGTGAAGCTGGATGCACATGGGGAGATGCTGATGCAGCAGTATAATGAACTGCGTCCCACGCTGGAACAACTGTCCGAAAAAGCCTACGACCTACTGCGCCACGCACTCCGTAAGCAGGGCATCTACGTTACCGCCATCGAGCACCGAGTGAAGACCGAGAAGTCGCTGGCCGGAAAGCTGGAACTGAAGGGAGCGAAGTACAAGTCCATCGACGACATCACCGACCTTGTGGGACTGCGTGTCATCACCTTCTACACCGACGAGGTGGACAAGGTGGCGGCCATTGCCAAGCGTATCTTCGACATCGATTGGAAGGAGAGTGTCGATAAGCGCAAGCTGCACCAACTGGATGCCTTTGGCTACAACTCGCTGCACTATATCTGCCGATTGCCAGAAGGTGGCCCACGCTTTGAGTTGCAGATGCGCACGGCCTTACAACACGTGTGGTCCACCATCGAGCACGACACTGGCTACAAGGGCGACGTGAAAATCCCTCGCGAGTACATGCGGCAGTTCAGTCGTCTGGCAGGTATGCTGGAATTGGTTGACGACGAGTTCAGCCGTCTGCGCCTCTTGCTCACCGATTACCGCCGACAGATACAGTCGCTGGTGAAGAGCGGACAACTCGACGAAGTGTCGCTGTCAACCGACTCCTTCCGCAGCTACCTCGAACTGCATCCCTTCGACCGGCTGAACCGTCGCATTGCCGCCGTCAATCAGGCCGAAATCTATCCCGTCTCGATGATGTCTTTCCTGCCGTTGCTCGAATCTTTCGGGATGGAGACCCTTGGCGATGTGCAGAACTTCATCGATGGAAACAGCGATGAAGCCTACCAGCTGGCACTCTCACAACTGGCCATCACCGACCTCGACATCCTCTCGTCGAGTGCCGCCCTGCAGTACCTCTGTTTGGTCTATGTGTTGAAGCGCGGCGAAGGACGCGAAGGTTTGAAAGCCATCTACGACACCATCAACGGCGAGTCCGATGCCAACGGCATGTTGGCCGACATGATGCTGGAGCAAGCCAAGACGCTACCTTTTATGCAATCCAACTAATTGAAGTTTTATGACTCCAATTCAAGACGAAGAAATTCGGCAGTAATGCCTTTACCACTCTGAGCAACAGCTTCGGGGGTGCCGGTCACGACAACAGTGCCACCGGCACCCCCGCCTTCTGGCCCCATGTCGATGATGTGATCGGCAAGTTTGATAACGTCGAGGTTGTGTTCAATGACGATGACGGTGTTGCCCTTGTCAACCAAACGGTTGAGCACGACCATTAGGGTACGTATGTCCTCAAAGTGGAGTCCGGTAGTAGGTTCATCGAGAATGTAGAGCGTTTTGCCCGTGTCCTTTTTCGCCAGTTCGGTGGCAAGCTTCACACGCTGGCTTTCGCCACCAGAGAGGGTGGAGGAGGGTTGTCCGAGCTTGATGTAGCCGAGACCCACGTCTTGAAGCACTTTGATTTTCTGGAGTATCTTGGGTTGGTTCTCGAAGAACTCCACCGCCTGATTGATGGTCATGTCGAGCACGTCGGCAATGCTCTTTCCCTTAAAACGCACCTCCAATGTCTCGCGGTTGTAACGTTTTCCATGACAGGCTTCGCAGGGCACAAGCACATCGGGCAGGAAGTTCATCTGGATGGTCTTGTAGCCATTGCCACCACAGGTCTCGCAGCGTCCACCCGCCACGTTGAAGGAGAAGCGTCCTGGCTTGTAGGCACGCATCTTTGACTCGGGCATCTCGACGAAAAGTTTGCGGATGTCGGTGAACACGTCGGTGTAGGTGGCAGGGTTCGAACGGGGTGTACGTCCCAGTGGTGATTGATCAACACTCACCACCTTGTCGATGTGCTCTACGCCTTCGATACTTTCGAAGGCAAGTGGTTCTTGATGAGAACGATAAAAGTATTGGCTTAAGTAAGGCTGTAAGGTCTCGTTAATCAATGTCGATTTACCGCTGCCGCTCACACCTGTCACACAAACGAGCATCCCCAACGGGATATCTACACTCACATTCTTCAGATTGTTCCCCTTGGCACCAACGATGCGGAGAGTCTTTCCGTTGCCTTCCCGTCGCTGTTGAGGCACCTCGATTTTCTCCTTGCCATTAAGGAATCGCGAAGTCAGCGTGTCGGTCTTCAGCATGTCTTGGGGGGTACCCTGATAGACCACTTCTCCACCTTTCCGACCCGCCAAAGGCCCCATGTCCACGATGTAGTCGGCATTGAGCATCATATCCTTGTCGTGCTCCACCACGATGACCGTGTTGCCCTCGTCGCGCAGTTCCTTTAGCGAATGGATGAGCCGCACGTTGTCGCGCTGGTGGAGTCCGATGCTTGGCTCATCCAAGATGTAGAGCACGTTGACCAACTTCGTGCCAATCTGTGTGGCCAGTCGGATGCGCTGACTCTCGCCACCGCTCAGGGTGGCCGACCCACGCGACAAGCTCAGGTAGGTCAGTCCCACATCCAAAAGGAACTTGAGGCGTGTACTGATTTCCTTGATAATCTCGTGGGCGATGGCACGTTGCTTCGTCTCCATCCGTTTCTCCACAGTGGTCACCCAATCGTAGAGCGGTTGTAGTTCCATATCGCATACCTCGGCGATGTTCTTGCCATCAATGCGGAAGTGCAACGCCTCCTTGTTCAGACGTTTGCCCCCACATTCGGGACACACCACGAGCTTATCCACCGATTCCGCCCACTTCTCCGCCCATACTTTCTGCTCGTCGATGTTGAGACCCTGCACGTAATTCGCCATCTCCTGATAATCCACGTTTTCCATATCAATGGCTGGCACCATGCCCAGACCCTTGCAGTGGGGACAGGCACCCTGCGGAGAGTTGAATGAGAAGTTATTGGGAGCAGGGTCACGGTAGCACAGACCGGTGGTGGGACACATCAACTTTTTCGAATAATGCTTCAAAATATTTGTGTCTTTATCTACGACGAGAACTTGCCCTTCACCCATCTTCATCGCCACTTCCAAACTCTTCTTCAGGCGTTCTTCGTCCTTGTCGCTGACGGCGAGTTTGTCGATGACCACTTCGATGTCGTGGTTCTTGTATCTGTCCACCTTCATGCCTTCGGTCACATCCACGATTTCCCCATCCACACGGGCGTAGAGATAGCCTTTCTTGCGGATGCTCTCGAAGAGTTCACGGTAATGTCCCTTGCGGCTCTGCACTAAAGGTGCCAAGAGGAAGATACGCTTGCCGTTGTACTGCTCCAACAGCAGGTGCAGCACGTCCTCTTCGGTATATTTGACCATCTTCTCTCCCGTCTCGTAACTGAATGCCTCGCCAGCACGGGCATAGAGCAGTCGGAGGTAGTCATACACCTCCGTCACGGTGCCCACGGTCGAACGTGGATTCTTGTTGGTCGTCTTCTGTTCGATGCTGATAACAGGGGAGAGTCCGCTGATTTTGTCCACATCGGGACGTTCCATCCCTCCCAAGAAATTGCGGATATAAGCACTGAATGTCTCAATGTAGCGTCGTTGACCTTCTGCGAAAATAGTATCGAACGCCAACGAAGACTTGCCGCTACCGCTCAACCCTGTGATGACCGTCAAACTGTTGCGAGGAATCTCCACATCCACATTTTTCAGGTTGTGTACCCTCGCACCCTCAATCTTAATCATGAGCCACTTCCTCCTCCAGAATCTCCTGTGTCTTCGTTCTCTCTAAATTGTTTCAACACGCTGATGGCTTTCTTAATCTTATACTTGATGCCATCGCTGCCCTGAGCGTCTAAATATAATAGATAGACACCATCGCTGACCACTTTTCCACCGACTTTTCCATCCCAGAGGATGAGCTTGTTAGGCTCGCCCTCCACACGTTTAGCTGTTTCGAGTGTGGTCCTGTGGATGTTTTTGCCCCAACGGTTGAAGAACTTTGCATCGAGCTTCACGATGGATTGTGCCGTGATGCGGTATTGGTCGTTGATACTGTCGCCATTCGGCGAGAAACCTTCGGGACAAGTTAGCTTCGACTCGCTGATGACCACCGTAATCTGCTCACTCTCGTACTCGATAGTGTCGCCATTCAAGCTGAAGGTGACGTAGAGCTTAATGCCGTATCCTCCCGACTTGGTCAGCGTGTAGGTGGTTTCTTCTTCGTAACGAGTCACCAATGGTTTGTTTTCGCTGCCCTCGTCATTCGTATTCCATATCTTCCACTCACACACATAGTTGTAATTGTCGGGGTTGCCCACGTTTGCCTTGAGCGTGATGAGCAGGGGAGCCTGTGCCGTCTGCGACTCACCTGGAGTCACTTCCACTGTGTCTTCTTCGTCTATCGAATAGAACGTGACGATGGGTAATGCTCCCGTCTCCGTCGCGAGGGTGGTGTCGCTTCCACCACCTTCTTCGCTGCCTTCAGCCGGTCTTGTCGTGGCTTTCATTTTCTGCTCATCGTTGCCGTCGTCGCTGCAAGCATAGGCAAACAACAGACATCCCAAGACAAACAGTATAATTGGTAATTTCTTCATACGTTAATATTTAATGTACAATGTCTCATTTATACATTCTTTTTGATGCAAATTTACTTATTCTCTTCTACAAAATCATGTTTCTTTCTTATAAAAACGTTTAACATCCCACTTTATTTGTTTTGAATGCGATTTTTTTACTACTTTTGTACTCGAAAAACTACGAATAAATATCTTTATGATGAAAAAGTTCACTTTATTTCTGATGACATTGCTATTTGCCATGATGGTGAATGCGCAATCTACAGAGACAAAAAAACATGAAGTTCAGTCGGGAGAAACGCTGTATAGTATTGCCCGAATGTATAAGGTGTCGGTGGCGGATTTGCTAAAGATGAATCCCAATTTGAATCCGGATTACATCATGGCAGGACAGAAAATCAATGTGCCTTCTACGACGGGAGGTAATGTGCAGCAGGGAGAGGTGTCGGTACCGGCAACCCTTGTGCAGCCCTCATCGGCTCTCTTGAATGGTCAACAGGGACAGCAAACGTCGTCGCGTCCCAAGTATAAAACCATCCATGAAGTACAGAAAAAGGAGACTGTTTATTCTATTTCCCGCCAATATGGTATCACGGAGGATCAGTTGAGGGCTGCCAATCCTTCGATAAAAAAAGATAAAGTGAAGAAGGGTTCCTTGCTTAACATCCCCTATACGGCTGAAGAGGACAGGCAATATAATGAAGAATTGCGCCGTCGGGAGGAAGAAGCGAGAAAGCCGAAAATCAAGAAATACGAGACTATCAAGTGCGCCATCATCCTTCCCTTCTCGTTGTCGAGTGAAGAGGTAACAGCCGAAAAACAGAAAATGACCAATCTTTACCAAGGTTTTTTGATGGCTATCGATTCCCTCAAGAAACAAGGCTGTTCTGTCGATATCTATGCCTACGACGAAGTGAAGACTTCAATGTCGTCTCTCTTGCAGAAAGCAGAGATGAAGAACATGCAGCTGATTGTGGGGCCGATGCGTCAATACAACATCACGACGGTGGCAAAGTTCGCCCACGAAAAAGGCATCACCCATGTGATACCCCAGTCGAACGAACAATCTCTTGTCAACGAGCATCCGACGATGTTCCAAGTGAACGTGCCTTACACCATGCTCTATCCACAGGTCTATAGCCGCTTCATCGAGATGCACAAGAAGGACAATATCATCTTTGTCGGCATGAACGACACGAACGACAACGTTTCCTATATCATAGACTTTAAGATGGCCCTCGACCAAAACGCAGTGCCCTACAAACGAGTCGGCATTGCAGACTTCAACACCATCAAAGATTTATTGAGGACTGATGTTCGTAATGTAATTATTCCTTCAAGCGGTTCTTCGTTGGCGTTTGAGACCCTTTGCAAGAATCTGACAGGATTAAATCTATCGAGTGAGTACGACGTGCAGCTGTTTGGTTATCCAGAGTGGCAGACTTTCCCGTCGAAGCACGACAAGTATATGCTCAAATACATGGCACAGTTCTTCACTTCGTTCTACAGTAATAACGAGTCTGTCCGTCTGCAGCAATTCAAGTCCCGATTCCGTTCCTGGTTCCAGAATGAACAATACAGCAGTTTCCCTCGCTACGGAGAACTTGGCTACGACATCGGTGCCTATTTCGTTGGGGGACTCCATCGCTTCGGTTCTGCTTTCTACGAGAACCTGCCTAACAACACCTATCACTCGTTAGAGTTCCCTTTCCATTTCGAGAAGAAAAACGACTGGTCAGGCTACCAGAACAAGTCCTTGCTCTTCGTCACCTATAGACCCGATGGCACCGTGATTGTAAGATGACTCAAATATGAAACTTAGATTTTTCATTTTTCATTTTTTGCTTTTCATTTGCCTTGCAGCAATGGCACAGGTGGGCGAGCGTCGCAACGACTTCTCGATAGGCTTCATGGGCGGTTACACGATGAACAAGATGGATTTCGTGCCCCAAATCAAGCAGTCGATGAAGGGTGCGCCCATGGTGGGTTTTGCTACACGCTACGTTTGCGAGAAGTACTTCACCACCATTTGTGCCGTCGAACTGGAAGTGCAATATAACAATCTGGGATGGAAGGAAGTCATAGAAGACGGCTCCAACAACACCTACGAGCGCGACTGGCATTTCGTGGAAGTGCCCGTGTTGATGCAGATGGGATGGGGGCGTGAGCGTCGTGGCCTGAAGTTCCTGTTCGAGGCAGGACCCCAATTCGGTGTATATCTGTCTGGAAAGGAACACAAAGGTGGTGGCACTTGGAATACAGAGAACCGTCCGAATGGCGTTGTCTATCAGTATGGAAAAGACCCCGACAACAAGATAGACTATGGTATTGCAGCAGGTATTGGCATTGAGGTTTCCACGCCCGTTGGCCATTTTCTGGCACAAGGACGTTATTACTACGGCCTTGCCGACATCTTCGACAACAGTAAAAGGGGCGACTTCGGACGTTCTGCCAATCAGACGCTCTTGGTGAAGCTTACTTATCTTTTCGACATCGTACGCACCAAGAACGAACACATCAAGTAAACCCTAAAACAAACTTTTCGATAGCGAAAGCCACACCGTCGTCTTCGTTACTCCGTGTAACAAAGTCGGCGGCTTTTTTTACCTCATCGGCAGCGTTGCCCATTGCCACACCCATACCTGCAAACTGGAGCATGGGGATGTCGTTGTAGCCATCGCCAAATGCCATCAAGACTTCGGGCTTCATTCCGATTTTGTCGAGCAGGATGGAGAGTCCCCTCGCTTTGTCGATGCCGTTGGGCACGATTTCGAGGAAGAAAGGTTCGCTACGATATGCCTCTGCCTTCCCCTGCAAAGGTGCTTGTATGGCCAGTTCCAGTTGATGGAGTGGGGTAGGGTCACCCACAATCATGCACTTCGATAGCGGATAGGTGACTTCCTCCAAGAAGTTCGGCACCTGCCGTATCGTCATTTTGTTGCGCATGGCGGTGAACTGGATGTAGGGGTTCCCCGCGTCTTCCGCCACGATTTCGCTTCCCACGTATGTCATGATCTGGAAACCGTTGTTTCGGGCACTTTCGTAAAGGAAGGGCTTCACACTGTCATCGAGCGTCACAGCGTGAAGCGTCTCCTTGTTTGCCCAATCGTAAATCTCCCCACCGTTGAAGCTGAGCAGGTAGCCACCGAAGTCACCTACGTGGAGCAAGTCGGCCACTGGAGCTGTCCCGTATGTGGGGCGACCCGAAGCAATCACAATCTTCACCCCTTGTTGCTGCACACGCATGAATGTGTCCACCGTATGCGGCGAAATGGTTTGGTCTTTTTTGATGAGTGTGCCATCCAAATCGACGGCAATGAGCTTATATTTTTCCATGAAAAGGTGTTTTCTGTTGCAAATTAACAAAAAAGATACGAAACAAGTGGTATGTTTGCCGTTTTTGTTTTATTTTTGTAACGGAAATACTATTCTATCAATATGAAGAAAACTCTTTTTACCTTATTTTTTGCCTTGATGACTGTGGCTGGCTGGGCACAGGAGGCGTTTACAGGCACTTACTACAGCAAGGAACTGAAAGCCACTTTGAGAATTAATCTGGTGGAGAAGAACATCCCCTTGAAGGATCTCGACTTTGACGAAACTTACGGTTACATGACGGGCAACCTGAACGGCACGTGGGTCATCCTGAAAGTGAAGAAGGCTGATGACAAGAAGGCATTGGTGCGCATGGTGAGCGACATGGGAAACGACGCTCAGGATGTGGAGCTGAAGCGGACGGACGAGGGAAGTGTGGAGCTACGACTGGTGGGCGAACAGAATATCAAGACCGTGGAAGACCGCAAGTATGTGAAAATGCCGAAAGTGGCGGTGTTCCAAAAGAAATAAGATGGATTACCTAAACACATTTAACCCTCCTCAGCGTGAAGCTGTGGAGTATTGCGAGGGGCCATCACTGGTCATCGCTGGTGCAGGGTCGGGCAAGACACGTGTGCTCACCTATAAGATTGCCTATTTGATGGAACATGACTATGCGCCTTGGAGCATCCTTGCCCTGACGTTCACGAACAAGGCTGCTGGCGAGATGAAGGAGCGCATAGCCAAAATTGTTGGTACAGAAGAGGCACGTCGGCTCTGGATGGGCACGTTCCACAGCATCTTCCTCCGTATCCTCCGCATGGAGCATGAGCGCATCGGCTTCTCCCAGAATTTCACTATCTATGATGCAGCTGACAGCAAGAGCCTTGTGAAGAGCATCATCAAAGAAATGGAGCTGGACGATAAGACGTATAAGCCAGGGACGGTACTGAGCACCATCAGTAACTGCAAGAATCAGTTGGTCACAGCGGAACAGTATGTGGGCAATCCTGCAAATGCTCAGGGAGATGCTCGGCGCAATATGCCAGCGTTGGGGAAGGTTTTTCAACGTTATTGCAGCCGTTGCCGACAAAGTGACGCGATGGACTTCGACGACATCCTGCTCTACACGTTCTTGTTGTTTAAGCAACATCCCGACGTGTTGGAGCGATGGGAACAGCGTTTCCGGTATGTGCTGGTGGATGAGTACCAAGACACGAACTTTGCCCAGCACCAAATCGTGTGGCAGCTCACTCGTCGGCATCAGCATGTGTGTGTGGTGGGTGACGATGCCCAAAGCATCTACAGTTTCCGTGGGGCGAACATTGACAACATCCTGACGTTCCAAAAACTGTATGAAGGGGCACGATTGTTCAAACTGGAGCAGAACTACCGTTCGACTCAGAATATCGTAGAGGCGGCAAACAGCCTCATCAACAAGAATAGCCGACAGATTCACAAGGACATTTTCTCGATGAACGACCGTGGAGAGAAACTGCATGTGTTTGACACCCATTCCGATATTGAAGAGGCGAACATGGTGGTCAACACCATCCGTAGTGTGAAACGTCGGGAGGGGTGCGAGTACTCCGACTTCGCCATCCTCTACCGCACCAATGCGCAGAGCCGTGTGTTTGAGGACACGTTGCGCAAGGAGGCGATACCCTACCGCATTTACGGTGGTCTTTCGTTTTACCAGCGGAAGGAAATCAAGGACATTATCGCTTATTTTCGTTTGACTGTAAATCCCAACGACGAAGAGGCATTCCGACGAGTCATCAACTATCCGGTACGAGGTATCGGACAAACTACCGTCGCCAAGATTGTGCAGGCGGCAAACCAGCACAATGCGAGTTTGTGGAGTGTCATCAACCTGCCAGAACAGCATGGATTGGAACTGAACAGGGGAACGTTGACAAAGGTGGAGAAGTTTCGTGACTTGATAGCGAAGTTGTCAGAACAGGTGCAGACGTTGCCCGCCTACCAAATCGGCACACAAATCGTGAAGCAGAGCGGCATCATCGCTGACATCTACCAAGACTCGACACCAGAGAATCTGTCACGGCAGGAGAATGTGGAGGAACTGATGAATGGTATGCAGGATTTTTGTGAGACACGTCTGGAAGAAGGGAATGAGAACATTTTGTTGAGCGACTATCTCTCGGAGGTCTCTCTACTCAGCGACGTGGACACCGACAAGGGGGACGATGAACAGAAGGTGACGCTGATGACCATCCACTCAGCGAAGGGACTGGAGTTTGGGACGGTCTTTGTGGTGGGGATGGAAGAAGGATTGTTCCCGAGCGACATGGTGTCGGGCAATCCGCGTGAGATGGAAGAAGAACGTCGGCTTTGCTATGTGGCCATCACACGAGCCAAACGGCATTGCTACCTCTCTCATGCACAATGCCGTTTCCGCTACGGCCAGATGGAATTCTCCGCTCCCAGCCGTTTCCTCTCAGACATCGACCCGAAGTATCTTGACCACAATCGGAGCATCTTCTCCACACGGAAAAACATGGAGGACGAGGTAGATTTGCCGTGGAATCGCAGGAGCACTTCTTTCTCCGAACGATATGGGCGTTCAGAGAAACCGAGACCGTTCACAAATGTGGTGCCTCAACCTGTTACGTCCAGACCTGTTGTGCCTCAGTTTTCCATTTCAAAACCTGCTATGACCCAACCTGCCATTTCGAGACCAGCAAAGCCTCAACTAGCCGTTCCGACTCCTCCTACAGGAAGAACTGGGGTTGGGACGATAGCTGTGGGGAAGCACATCCTTCACAACCGCTTCGGACGTGGCGAAATTCTCCGTTTGGAAGGTACTGGCGACAATACTAAGGCCACCGTGCAATTTGAGAATGTGGGCACTAAACAGTTGTTGCTAAAGTTTGCAAAGTTTGAAGTAATCGATTGACTATTATGACTTTATTAGAAAAGAATCTATTCCAAATACCTTCGCCATGCTACGTGATGGAGGAGGAGCTTTTACGCCGTAATCTGGCGTTGATTCACGATGTGGCAGAACGTGCCGACGTAGAAATCATCTTGGCTTTCAAGGCGTTTGCACTGTGGAAGAGCTTTCCCATCTTTCGGGAATACATCAGCCACACCACGGCTTCCTCGCTCTTCGAGGCGAGATTGGCCAAGGATGAGTTTGGCAGCAAGGCGCACACTTATTCTCCTGCTTATACGGAGGAAGAGTTTGAGGAAATACTCGACTGCTCCAGCCACATCACCTTTAATTCTTTGAGCCAATACAGCCATTTCGCTGACAGGGTGAAGGGTAGGGCATCGGTCGGTTTACGGGTCAATCCCGAATACAGCGAGATAGAAACGGAATTGTACAACCCCTGTGCGCCAGGGTCACGTTTCGGCATCCTGGCGGAGAACCTACCGAACCGGTTGCCTAGCGATATAGAGGGTTTCCATATCCATTGCCATTGTGAGTCGGGCAGCGATGTGTTCGCCCACACCTTGGAACATATAGAGGAAAAGTTCGCGGCGTGGTTTCCTCAACTTCGATGGATTAACTTTGGTGGCGGACACTTGATGACTCGGCAAGATTATGACGTGGAACTGTTGGTGGACACGTTAAAGAGCTTCCATAGCCGTTATCCGTGGCTGAAGGTGATACTCGAACCGGGGAGTGCCTTTGCCTGGCAGACAGGGCCATTGGTTGCACGGGTGGTGGACATTGTGGAAAATCAGGGCGTGAAGACTGCCATCATCAATGCCAGCTTCACCTGTCACATGCCCGATTGTCTGGAGATGCCTTACAAGCCAGCCATTCGCCATGCGGAAACGCTGGAAAAGGAAGACCTCGAAACGGCTCGAACTACACCGTACACTTATCGCATTGGCGGCAACTCATGCCTTTCGGGTGACTTCTTGGGACTATGGCGTTTTGACCACGACCTCCAGATAGGAGAAGCCCTCATTTTCGAGGATATGATACACTATACCACCGTGAAAACCACGATGTTCAACGGCATCGGCCATCCTTCCATCGGCATTCTTCACAACGATGGAACCTTTGAACTTTTCCGACGATATACCTATGAAGACTATCGCGATAGGATGTGTTAGGTTTTACCAGTTCATCAACTTTTTTAAGTAAGGGGTGAGTTCGTCGGCCATCTTTTGATGCTGCTGCATGGAGGGATGCCACGAGGCTCCATAGCCGAGGTCGCCCGTCTGAGGCGTGAAGTCGAAGCGGTACACCTCCTTATCTCCGTGTTTGTGAGCGTCGGACATTGCGGTGTCCATCGCTTTCTGGGCGGTGGGAAGGTCGTTCTCGCCACGCATCATGCAACCACACAGGAAGACGATTTTGGCATTAGGATAATGGGAACGCACCTGCTGGTAGAGCCGCTTGTAGCCTTGCAGCAACAGCTTTGGGTCAGCACCTGTGGTCGAGGTGTCGTTGGTGCCAAGGTTGATGCACACCACTTGGGGGGTGTAGCGTGAAAAGTCCCACTGGTAGTCCTTATTATATAATAATGTGTGGCTGTACTCCGTGTTCATGTTCACGGCATCGCCTGTGCGGGGGCCATTATAGTTACGGTACACACCAATACCACTGCGTGCCACGACCATGGCTTGGGCATTCAGTCGTCTGGCCGTCTCTGCGGCGTAGGTGTAGTAGTGGTTACCTGTCTCGTCCAGATAGGGTGCATTGGCTTCGGTAGCTTCCACACCATAACCGCAAGTGATGGAGTTGCCAATGAACTCAATTTTCCGTTCGGGCAGGGTGGTGGGAGCAAGAGATTTTCCCTTGTCCACGATGAACCCCCGAAACTCCGGCAGACGCTCGTAGCCTTCACCCACGTGCATCACTATCACTTGGTGGATGCCATCAGGCAGGGCAGTGGCGAGTGTCACGACAGAGTCTGCCATGTTGTTGAACGATACCTTGAAGGCTTCACCGCCGTCAATCTGTGCCATGAAGTAGCCGCTGTTGGGCTTGGCCATCATCTTGAGCGACGTGCCTGTGAAGCCGCTGCGAATCTGTACACCAGGGAAGGTGCATACGGGACGTTCGGGGTTGCTATCCTCGATACGTCCGATATATTGGATGTTGGGGTCGTTGGCTTTCACGACAGTGCCTCGTGGAGCTACGGTTTGAGCATCAACGCCGAGAAAGGCGGTGGCGCATAAAAGGGTCAATATATGCTTCATTTTTCACTTTTTCTTTTTGGGGATGCGGATGACGGACATGGAATATGATGGTACGTCGAGGGTGAACTCGCTACCGACAGAGATGGAAGAAGTGGTATTCTTGTCCCATTCGCGTTGGCGGTCTGGGTCGCTATCCTTGGACAGGAGGGAGAGGGTGGCTTGGGTGTTGTAATCCTTTAGTGCTTCGTCACCCAACTGAATCTTCATCGTAGATGCCTTGGGCAGGAGGCTGACCACCTTGATGATGAGGTCACCCGTCTGGCTATCCTTCACGACGGAATAGTCGAGACGTTGACGCACTTCGTTACCCCCGTTCACTTGTAGGTCTGCATAGATGTATTCGTCGCCGCTGTTCTGGCCGAAAGCACGTTGCACGTAGTAATTGGCTGTGGGCTTCACCTCCTTGTTGTTGAAGTAGATAAGGTCTGGATTCCAGCTGGTGTGTCCTTCCTTGGCAAGGAGAGGAGCGTATGAAGACATGACCACCACGTCAGCATTGCGCTCCACATTGGTCAGGTATGCTGCCTCGATGAGGGCGTTAACCACGTTGTTGCCCTTGGATGCCCATTCGCCGAGATAGACCTTGGTGCCGTTGCGGTCGTAGTTGTCGTAGAAGTCACGGTGATGGAAGTACCAGCTGATGCTGTTGTAGTAGTGCTCATCCACAACAGGGATGTTCTTAGCTTTCGCCTCGCGCCAGCCATACTCGTAGTCGCTGCCTTCCCAGAAGGGACCAACGGTGCCGACGACGGTGATTTCTGGATGTGCCTTTCGGATGCCATCGATGAGGAAACGGTAGCGCTTGAGGAATACGTCACCAATAAGGTCTTCGTTTCCGATGCCAAGATACTTGAGGTTGAAGGGTTTGGGGTGTCCAGCCTTAGCACGAATCTTTGCCAGTTCGGAAGTCTTGGCATCGCCGTTTGCCCACTCGATGAGGTCGAGCAGTTCTTGCAGATAACTCTCCATCGTGAGGGGCTTGCCCATGTAGGTGTAGGGAGAAGGCTTGCCTTTCAAGTCTGCCTCGAAAGGAATGCCGCCTTGCTGACCAGCTCCCCCTTTCCATGAGTTTTGACAAGGCACACCTGCAGCCAGCACGGGAAGTGGCTCTGCTCCGATGTCCTCGCAGAATTGGAAATACTCAAAGAAGCCGAGGCCACGTGTCTGATGATAGCTCCAGATGTTCATGTCAGGCTGACGTTCCCAAAGGTCGCCCACGGTGGCTTGCCAATGATAAATGTTGTCGATGCCTTGTCCATGGGAAGCACAACCACCTGGGAAGCGGACAAAGCGTGGCTTGAGGTCAGCTATCACCTCAGCCAAGTCTTTGCGAAGACCGTTGGAACGGTTCTTGAAGGTTTCTTGTGGAAAGAGAGAAATGAAGTCGAGGTCGATGTTACTGGCTTCAAGTGGTTCTATCACTAATTCGGCTTTATCTGCTGCGGATGAAGGTGTTAAGACAAACTTCTGTTGTTTCCATTCTTTTGTGGCTTTGAAGGTTTTGGAAGCGAGGGGAGAACCCTCGCTCACGAGAGACACACGGAATGAACCAGCCCCCTTGGTGAAGAGGGAAAGGTTGTATTTCTTGCCTTTCTGAAGAGCGATGCCGTCCCAACCTCCGTTGATGAGTTTGGCTCCAGGCGTGATGGTCTTGAGGTTGACATAGTGGGCATTGTTCTTGTGGATGGGAGCCTTGGTCTCGATGCTCCAAGTGCTGCCGTTGCCCTCCAGTCGCCATGCTGTCTGAGCGTTCCAACCACGGTGGTCGTCGCCTGTGTATTCGAAGTCACGGTTCTGAATCAGTTCGGCATAGAGCCCACCGTCGGCGGCATAGCTGATGTCCTCGAAGAAGATGCCCATGAGGTCGGGCGAGATGGCCTTTCGGTCATCCCAATTGACGGTGAGAGTGGCATTGATAGGGTCTGTATTTTGAGCGATATGGGCACCCGATGCGATGAAGTTGTCGCGCTCCCAAGTCCCGTTACGTTCGGCGCGTATCTGCTTCGCAAAGAGGTTCTCCAAACCGCTGTAAGGAATACGGATGATGTTAGTCTTGGACACCCTCTCTTGGGTGGCGACGATCTGCTGGAACTCGCTTTCGGCGATATAGGGATAGTCTTGTGGCTTCCAGAGGGAGAAGTCTTCAGACTCGGTCACGGCTATCTGTGCGTTCTTGGGATTGGGAATAAAGACGGCACGATAGGTCTTTCCGTCGTAAGACAGCACCGGATAGAAGAGTTTCTTTTCGCTTCCCCATGTGCCATAGTCACTTTCGAAGAGGTTGCAATGAACATGAGTCCAGTGTTTTTTGTCCACGGAATAAGCTATTTGAAAGTCGCGTGTACCATTCTGTACATCGGGACGTACCCACACAGAGTCGGGATGGTTGGCGAGTGCTGGCATTGAAGCTAGTGCCATCGCTGTGGTCAGCAGTAAATGTCTCATAAGAAAAATGGAAAAATGAAAGAATTGAAAAATCCGTATAATCCGTGAAATCCGTTGTGACAGTTTAGTGTTACTGGACGGTAAAAGTAGTGGAAATGGTGCCCATCGGAGCTGGGTCGAGGAAAAGTTTCTCTCCTGCATACGCCGCAACGGTGACAGGCTTGATGGTCAGCTCATAAGTCGTGGCAGAGTCGGGAGCAATGATGTTGAACGAATAGGAAGACTGGCTGGCACCACATTCGAACGTGCCTGCTAATGCAACTGGGGTTGTGGAATATTTGTAGTTTCCTTTGATGTAGCTTCCAGAGTAGCTGAAGGTGACTTTAGCAGTCAGCGTGTCGCCTGGCGAAGCTGTCGAGGGAGTAACAGTCACTTTGTCAAACACGGGTAGTTTCGAAGTCTCGTTGTTGTCGTCTCCGCAACTCATCATCGCTGCACAAGCCGTGAGAATGAGAGTTGCAAAGAAAAATCGTTGCTTTTTCATTGTTTTCGAAGATTGTTTTGTTGTAGTTTGAATAGATTTTTGTGCAAAGGTAAAGAAAAGTTAGGAGTTAGGAGTTAGGAGTTAGGAGTTTTTTGTACCTTTGTACACATTATTTAATATATACTCAAATAAATTAAGATTTTATGTTTAGTGGAATCGTAGAAGAATTTGCTACTGTGGTAGCGATAGAGAAGGAACAGGAAAATGTGCATTTCACCTTGACCTGCTCGTTTGTGGACGAGTTGAAGATAGACCAAAGCGTGGCACATAACGGGGTGTGTCTCACGGTGGTGAAGATTTTCGATGGAAAATATGTGGTTACAGCCATGAAGGAAACACTCTTGCGGAGTAATTTGGGTGACTTGAAAGTGGGCGACAAAGTGAACGTGGAACGCTCGATGCTGATGAACGGACGGTTGGACGGTCACATCGTGCAGGGTCACGTTGACCAAACAGCCATGTGTGTGGCGAAAATCGACCAGCAGGGAAGTTATACTTTCCGTTTCCAGTATCTTTTCGACCGCGAAATGGCTAAAAAGGGATACATGACTGTCGATAAGGGTAGTGTGACCGTGAATGGTGTCAGCCTCACGGTTTGCAACGCACAGGATGACAGCTTTGAGGTGAACATCATCCCTTACACTTACGACAACACCAACTTCCATACAATAGAAGTTGGCACACGGGTCAATCTGGAATTTGATATTATCGGGAAATATGCGGCTAAGATACTTTCGTTATACGAAACGAAATGACGCTTATGGTTCTCCGATAATTGTTGCAACTAATTTCCTTGCCCCACCATAGTTCCGATACTCACAAAAGTAGATTCCCTGCCAAGTTCCCATGTTCAGGTGTCCGTTGGTAATGGGAATGGTGATGCTCACGCCACTAAGCGTTGACTTAGCATGAGCTGGCATATCATCGGAACCTTCCAACGTATGCTCGTAGTTGGGGAGGTTCTCTGGGACCAAACGGTTGAAAATGGTTTCCATATCAACACGCACATCGGGGTCACAGTTCTCGTTGATGCTCAGTCCGCAACTCGTATGTTTCGTGAAGATGTTGATGATGCCCGTCTTGGGCAATTTGGGCAACTGACCCATAATCTCACTTGTCACAAGATGAAAGCCTCTCGACTTGGGCTTTAGTGTTAGTTCTACTTGCTGTACCATATCATTCTTCTTTCATAACCGGCATATTTGCTTCTTTCCATGCCATAATTCCACCTTTGAGATTCAAACACTTAAATCCAGCACCAACCAATTTCCCTGCAGCATTGGCGGAACGGCGACCGCTTCGGCAATAGATGGCGATGGTCTTGTCTTTGGGTAGCAAATGTTTCGCTTGGTCCACGAAATCCTCCTTCGACTGGTCAATCAGAATAGCTCCAGGAATATGCCCCTCTGCATATTCTTCGGCAGTCCGCACATCGAGAATAACGACACAAGTGTCTGCTATCAGTTCGGCAAACTCCTTCACTTCTACACTTTCAAAGTTTTGGCTGCACGCTGTGTTGAGACCTATTGCTGCCAAGAGGATGCTTAGAATCTTCTTCATAATTGATTGTTTTATCTTAAATATGTGATATTCAATATATTTTCGCCTATTAAAACTCTCGACTCATAGTTTAAGCCATTTTCTTCTTGCAAATCTACATAAAAATATTGACTTATAAGCCAGTCTTTCTAAAAAACTTCAAAATCTTCTTGATGTACACAAATAAACAAGCTTTCATACGGCAGCAAATCCGTCAAGTGTGTACCGACGAAGCCAATTTGTTGCAAAAACAAAATAAAAAAACTCCGCCTGTTGGCACAACCACCAACAAGCGGAGTTTTTTCAATCCTTTTTATGACTTTAAATAGAGTAGGGGAGATAAACCTCTGATTAGTTTATGTATAAAATGTTAGCCCACGTCCATCCCTATATACTTGTCTATAAATGCCTGTGGGGACATAACATTTATAGCCGATTCTTGGCTAAACGATACAAAATGGCGTTCGTTAATAGTTAAAAGAATCTCGCAATTCATTTCTGTAGCAACAGATGCTTGATAGCTATCCTCCAAATCTTCAAATAGAATGTCATTTACACCTTTTCTCATGCACTCGTTCGATTGTCCCACCAATGTAAACATATCTAACACCCCATTGAGAATATATCGCAATTTTTCCATTCTATCGACCTTCGATAAAAGGGCATCCTTTTTCAAATACCTCTCTGTCAGATAAGTAATTGTATAAAATGAGCCTATCGAAATAAAAAGCTGATGACCTTTTTCTATAGCATCAGAAAGAATGCGCCCAACCTGTTCCGCTTGCGCACGCTGTTGTAAATATTCAAGGATAATATTTGTATCACAGAAAATAGTCATATTCCATATTTTTCTTCCAGATATTCTTCCATCATCTGTTGGTCTGTTTTTTCAGAACCATTACCCTTTAATATTCCTTTCATCTGTAGAAAAGATGGACGAGAGGGATTCTTTCCCGTCTTCTTCTGATTATATTTATGATCCAACAACACATATAGTTCTCTTTGGACATCCTCATCTGTTGTTTGAATCAAATTCCAGAATGATTGCAATTGAATCACATGATTTAGACGAAATGTTGTTGCCATAATATTGTTTCATTTATATTTAATAGTGCAAACTTACATAAAATTTTCGAATTATACACCAGACGAATAGAAAAAAATCATTTTCTTTAAAGGAAAGATAGACAAATTCGTTCAATCCAACAAAAGATACAGGAATTATCTTGGAGCAACTAATAAAGAACGACAATTGAACAAGTAGGCATTTGGTGCCAGCTAATATCCACCAACGATGCTAGCCAATGTCCACTAACAATGCCAGCTAATATCCACCAACGATGCCAGCCAATGTCCACCAACGATGCCAGCCAATATCCACCAATGATGTCTGCCAATATCCACCAATGATGTCTGCCAATATCCACCGAAGTCTTACGCCCATGTCCTATGAAGACAATGCCCAATGTCCTCCCAAGTCTATACCCCGTATCCTACTTACTCCGTCCCTCGTTTGCTCAGTAAACTCCATTCCGTTATCTCCGTCACCTCTTGCCCGTATCCTCCTCGCTCTACCGCCCGTCATCACCTCACTCTTCCGCTCGTTATCACTTCACTCTCTGGCTCGTTATCACTCCGCTCTGTAGCCCGTCTCCTCGTGGGAGAAGACGGAACAGAGCATCTTTGACTTACCGGTGACTGATTCTCCAGAAGAAATGCCATGTACGGAACCATGGTTCACACAATGCTTCCGCTGGATAAGCGCAGACAAACCGCATATTACGCTTGATCTTCAGAAAGTATTTAGTTCCAGCACTATGATTTGTCAACCCAGAGTGTTTCCCGAAGTTTCCTCCTTTCAGAATCTCTTCCAATAATAATTTGCCACGCCATTCATCTGGTTCCACAATCATCTTCTCTTCTTCTAACCCAAACACCTCACGCATGACGTACATCACCGCTCCCGCAAACTTCCACAAACCGAGATACCGAAGTGTATCTCTTAAATCTGTGCTATCTGTGTGACCTTTAAAATTCGTGTAATTCGTGCAATTCGTTGTTTTTAAAAGAAAGAAATAGTCCATCATCTGTCGAAGTCCGATTCCTTCATCAAAGAAATGGTGCATCATGTGAACGAGTTGATATACAAGATTGAACTCCATCGTTGGAACGGGGATGCTCCCCACTTCATCAGGCAATTCAATCGTGTGATTGAACTGTTCATGCTTTCTTTCGGAAAACCAGCGTTGCAACCTTCTGTTATACCAAGGATTGTTCATGCTGGCAGGTGTGAAATGCAGTTCCACATCTGTATCATCAAAAACAGGATAATCCACGTGATGGAACCGTACATCAGCATGGGGATAGTCTTTCTTTGCAAATGCCATGATTGCCTTCCGGCTCCCATTCACCCACACGTCAATATCGCCAGAGGTTCTCAAAGAAGGCCACGGATACAATTGCGCATTCCCCTGTCCCTTCAACACGCAGCATTGAAAGCCCTTTTCTCGCAGAAGCCTTACAATCTCCCCTGTCCGCTCATTCACCTCTTGATTTCTCCGTTCTGCTTGGTCAGCCACAGCATACCACTTCACCAGCACTTTCTTGGGAACCTCCACGTCTGCTTTTTTCAGCTTCTTGATACCAAGAAAGCCAATGCCCAGCAGTGCCTGTTCCTTCATAAAAGAAGCCAGCCCCTTCCAAGTGAATCCATCAAGGGTGCTTGGAACGGGCTGATAATCGTTGATGCAGAAGCGGAGAAATGCTATACAATGAGTCGTTTCATCCATTTCTTATTGCAAGCATGAACCTTTGTTATCCAAGAACCAGTCTTTGATGGCTTCTTCAAATGTCCACTTGAACTGATAGCCACTCTCCTTCATCTTCTTTCCGCAGATGTTGGTGGAGATTTGTAGCTTCTTCACTCTCGCAGGACAGATGCCCATGGGTGAACCTACTATTTGGGCACCCACTGCAACCGGCATGATGATGGCATTCGGCACGTAAGGCACAGCTTGATGTAAACCAGTCACTTCCTTCATCGTGTGGACAATCTGCTCGATGGTGTATGCTGGTTCGAAGGTGCAGTTGTAAACTTCAAAAGGAGTCTTTCTTTCCTCCACATTCCAGAGGATGAACCTGACCAATTCCTTCACATACACACATGCCTTGATGGTGTCCTTCCGTCCTGGATAGGCGAAAGTGTGCTTGCGGATGCCCCAATATAGACGGGTGAAGTTGCCATTCTCGCCTTTTCCGAACACTACGCCTGGACGCACGATGGTCAATTTCCGTCCCTCACCTCCTGCCTGCCAAATCTGGTGTATCTTCTCTGAAACTAACTTCGAGATGCCGTATGGTGTGTTGGGAGTTGGCAAGGTCGTTTCTTCCTTCAATTCCTCCGCTGCCCCGTAGGGTGCGATGGAGGAAGTGAACACGATGTTCTTGATTCCATACTTCTCCGCAAAGGAACACACGTTCTCCGCCCCTCTGATGTTTGTCTCGAAATAGGCAGGGTCTGGATGCCCTGGCGTTCGGTGTACAGCGGCGAAGTTGAAGATAACATCCTCTGATGTAGGAGTAAAGGGCAAATCCTCGATGGGCTTTCTCACGTCGCTATACACGAATGTCGCCTTACGTGTTTCACCCTCCACCACAGGACTTTTCCAGTTCTTGATGGTGGTGTACTCTTTCAACTCGGCCTTGTTCATCCCCTCTAGCTTCGAGGGGTCAACGATGTCAAGACTCCATATCTTGTCATTCGGATGTACTTCATGCAGCAGATTCGCCAAGTGTGTGCCGATGAAGCCTGTACCACCTGTTATGATGTAATTCATAGAATAAAATGAACTATTTACCTTTTTGAATATAAAATAATGTCATAAAAGTTGTATCAAATTGCAACTTTCATTAACTTTGCAACGTGAAACATATTATAGCATATAAACACTACTATCAAGATTTCATGTCTTCTTTGACTGAGCAGGAGCGCAAGAAAGTTCTTCGAGCACTTTTGTTGCTACAGACAGAAGACAAGATTCCTTATCATTATATCAAGTATTTACGTGATGGCGTATATGAACTGCGTGTCACATACGGAAATAATGAACTGAGAATCTTTTTCATCTACGATGGAGATACCATTGTCATCCTTTTAAATGGTTTCAAGAAAAAGACACAGAAGACACCATCCCAAGAAATCAACAAAGCAATTAAATTAAGGAAAGAATATTATGAAGACAAAGAATGACTATTTTGATGTGAGTGCCCAACTCGACCAAGAGTTTGGAGCCATAGGCACGAAAGAGCGTGAAGATGCCCTCAATCAGGCATGGGATGAATACAACGCTCAAATTCTTCTTGATGCACGTAAGCAAGCAGGTCTCACACAAATACAATTGGCCCAACGAATAGGTTCAGATAAAAGTTACATTTCAAAACTGGAACGAGGTCTGATTACCCCTAACATTTCAACCCTCTACCGAATTGCGTCCGCCATGGGTTATCGGGTTGAACTATGTCCTGCTTATTGATTTTTTTTAACTATAGCCTATTCTGCTTCGATGGGTCAACGATGTCAAGACTCCATATCTTGTCGTTCGGATGTACCTCATGCAGCAGATTCGCCAAGTGTGTGCCGATGAAGCCTGTACCTCCTGTAATGATGTAGTTCATGGTCTAAACTCTTTGTATTTGTGTTCTACAAATTCCTTTATCTCTTGCTTAAAACGTTCCTCACTGAATCCTTCTGCCCATCTTCTGCATTCTTTATAATCGAACGGTCTTTCTCCCATTTGTTCAAAATCATTCACAGCCTTTTTGATGCTTTCGGGTGTCTGTTCATAAAAGAACATACCCGTCTTTCCTCCGTTCACTGTTTCAAGTGACCCTCCATGACCATATGCTATCACAGGAGTTCCACATGATTGTGCCTCAATGGGAATCATGCCGAAGTCTTCATCTGCTGCAAAGACAAAAGCTTTGGCATGTTGCATCTTTTCTTTCAATACATCGAAAGGCTGATACCCCATAACCGTGACATTCGATTTCGCCAACAGTTGATACTCCTTCAAGTTGGGACCTCCACCGATAACGACCAGTTTTTTATCAGGCATCATGTTGAAAGCCTTGATGATGGTGTCTATCTGCTTGTAGGCCACTAGACGTGAACTAGCCAAATAATAATCTTGCTTTTCTTCACAAAGTTCAAAAGAGGTGATGTCTATATTGGGATGAATGGTGGTTGACGGCCTTCTGTATGTTTCCTGCACCCTTTTGCCTACATAGTCAGAATTGGTGATGAAGTGGTCCACCCGAAGAGCACTCAACGCATCCCATTTGCGAATACGATGGAGCATATACCGCACCAACCAACTTTTAAGTCCTTTCTGCAAATGTGATTCTACCAGATACTCATGATACATGTCCCATACGTAACGGATGGGAGAGTGGCAATAGCAAATATGTAGTTGGTCTGCTTTCGTCAGAACTCCTTTAGCCACGCAATGCGAAGATGAAATGATCACATCATATCCCCTCAAATCAAACTGCTCAATGGCAAATGGAAATAATGGCAGATAAGCACGATGCTTCGTCGTGCCAAAGGGTAACTTTTGGATAAAGGATGTATGTACCTTCTCCCATGGAATGCCCAACTCTTCGCACACATCTTTCCTTGCAACGAGCGTGAAGATGTCGGCATCGGGGAATACATCCTGTATGGCTTTCACAACTTTGTCAGACCCTCCAACGGAAACAAGCCATTCTTGTATAATCGCTATTCTCATAATACAATTTTACGTTATCAGCACAATGGCAATAATATTTTAAAACTTCATTTCTCTTTTATGCGATATAGTTTAAGACACCAGTGTCTCTTAAAATTATTTAAATCCAACATTAAAGTTCTCATGCACAACATTTTAGCCATCCGACACTCTGTCCGGGTTTTGAAATGCCTACCTTTGCATCCGATTCAAAATCGGAGCAGATATGCATATAGGGACATTCGTTTTTGCACAGATAGTACAGTTCCTCCCTCTGAGGCAGTTCAGGCATATACTCGCCAATGCTACCGTATTACGCACATAAGTGTCAATACCACTTTTCAGATTCCCTATATGCAGTATTTTCATGACAGTTGGAATATTGAAAGTCTTTGTTATCGTACCCCTCGGTTTCACTACGTCGTAGTCGAGGGGTACACCTTGCCGTACCCCTCGGGTACGGTTTCTTATGATTCTTGCTATTTGTTGCCTGTCTTTTATAAGGAGAACACAAAACAGACGTTAAGGCAATGCTTGTCTTAACGAAACATGAGATTTGTGTTAATTGAAAGGATTGGGCTTGGGTCGAAAACTCGACTTTTAGATAGACGGAGAACTACTCCACGATTTTCCAGCCGTCGATGCGACGGGTGGAAGTGGAGAAGTTGATGCCCATCTTGAAGAGTTGGCGGGCATCATCGGCAAAGGGCTTGGCATAGCCTTTTGCCTCTATCTGTGCCAAAGCCTCGTCGGCACTCTTGTCAAGTTTCAGTTCTAATATATAGATGTATTGAGAGGTCTGCATGAGGATGTCCATGCGCCCGTCGGTGGTGTGGCGTTCCACCTCCACATAGAAGCCCATCAGACGGAAGAACATATAGAGTGTGTTCTGGAAATACAGTTCCAGATTGCCCATCACCTGATAGTCGTCGTTGGCAAAGAAGTTCTCTATATGGCGCATGAAGTCCTCGGCTTTTCCCTTCTCGATGTCCTTCACAAAACGGGTAATGGAAAATATGTTCTTGTCCATCACTTTGGGTGTGTAGAACGGGTATAGGTATTTGATGAATCCCAGTTCCACCTATAGATAAAATATCGTTCATCTGATAGGGATATTCAATGAAAAGCCCTTTTTTTTATCTTCTTTACCGCAATTGATAGTAACAACTGAAGACGTTTGGTATAAAATTTGTAAAACATGCTATTATTAGATTTCTCAGATGAAGGTGACACATTGCCCCCATGTCTTCTATACATTAATAAAATGTCTGGAATGAATTTTACCCTATAATTCACTAGCGAATACATCCCAATCCAATAATCATGTCCTACGGTATTTTTGGGGAAAGGTAAACAATCTTCCAATACAGTCTTTCTAAAAGCCATACAGCAACCAAGGAAACGAGTTTTCCACAAGTTCATCAGGAAGCGTGAACTATTGTGTAAGAAAGAGTAATAATTCTTTTCCATACTTTTCCCTTCACCATCTATTAACTCTGCATCATGTACTATCAAATCCGAATCTTTCAGTTCTTTCAGCACTACAGCGACCTTATTAGGCATCCACTCATCATCTTGATCTGACAAAAAAATGAAATCTCCTTTTGCAACACGAAGAGCGTTTTCAAAATTCCCCACAAAGCCATGTTCCCCTTCATTTTGTGAGATTTTTATTCTTTCATCGTGCAAGGACTCTAATATTCTTATTGTATCATCTTTACTTCCATCATCAGAAACAATCACTTCATCCTCCTGCCCCAACTGGCATAAAATGGACTCCATCTGTTCTCGGATATATTTCTCACCATTATAGGTGGCCATGCATACACTTATCATTATATAGCAAGATTAATCCACATGTTTGTTATTTTTTCCAACGTAAGTATTTCCCGAACCTTTACTGATTCTTCGGAGAAAAATAATCCAAGTGGAGGGTCTTCTATTAACCTCTTCATCCCTCTATATAGTTCATCCTCGTTCCCTACTTTTGTCAATATACCAGATACACCATCTTTTATGTACATTCCTGCTCCTCCAACAGGACAGTCAGTACAAACACATGGGAGTCCTATACCTAATGCTTCTAACATAGAGTTTGAAATACCTTCATAATCAGATGAGGAAACATACATATATGCATGCATCATAATTTGGTGAATATTTGTGGCAAACCCAGGGATACTGATTCTATTGGTCAACCCCTTTTTCTCGATATATGACTGAAGAGAATTTCGTAGTTCTCCTTCTCCGTAGATAGTGAGACGATACATGGGATACTCATGGTGAATCCGTGCGAAGGCATCGATGAGCAAAGGCAGATTTTTTTGTTCTGTTAGCCGTGCAGCCGTGATTATCTCCTTCGAGTTCTGTCCTTTCCATGTTGGCAGGTTTGGAGTGACGGGATTGGGAATAATCACAAACTTCGTTTCCACCCCTTGTTGCTTCAACAACTCTACTGCCATGGGTGTTTGGCAAACAATCACATCCGAATGGTGGTAGCAATAATTGCGCACAATTTTTTTCAACTCCGATACAGGTTCTTTCCGAGGGTCATTCCTTTCGGAGGAAACAATCTTGATGTGCTTTCTCCAACCGCTCAAAGCCGTAGCCGTCACAACATACGAAGCCATGATGGGGCCAAATGAATAAATAACATCAGGTCTCACCGTCATGATGACTTTTCGGAGATTCCGAATCCTGTTCAAGACATTCAGTGCGTATGGATATTGTTTTGGCGAAAGCAGATGGTACTTCACTCGTTCTTTTACAACTCCATAATTGTTTGAGTCGATGAATACACAAACATGCACCTCATTCTCAGGGCTTTCAGACAGCCCATTGATGAGCAGTGAGGCCACACGCTCTGCGCCACCTCCTCCGAAGTGATCTGTAAGAACGATGGATTTCATTTATTTTGAATATTAGGTAGTTGTAACCATTCCCCTAATTTGTAGTCCCACTCTTCTGGTTCAAACGGTATGAAGCCACTCCAATGAAAGAAGGTCAACTCACCGAAATAAATTCTTCCATTGACATTATAGAGATCCACTCGGACATGAGGGATTCCCTTCGAAAGTTTTCTTGCCAAGTCCAACATCAAGCCATAGTTTTTAGGCTTAGGAATGGGGAGACCATTAGGATGCCCGTTCGTGAAAGGCAAGTGATTCCATTCTATGTCATAGAAGTCGAATTTGGTTTCCTCATCCTCTTTTTGTCTGTCCGATGCCACAAAACTAATCTTTGGTTCACCATTGAAACAGAAAATCTTGTAATCCTTGAGCTCTCCATCCTCATCTTCCATGTACTCTTCTGCAATGAGACGTGGTTTCACTGATTTATATGGATATTCACGGGTCAAATAAGTGAAATCCTGCTTAAGACCTTTCTCCAGTTTTTTCAAAACTTTTGTTTTGTCGATATTGTTCTTGTCTCTACAAACAACCACTCCACCACTATCATGCGTACATTTTATTACAAACTGATTGGGCAACTTGTCAAAATCTACATCTTCTACGTTGTCGTATATGGTCAATGTTGGGATAATGTATTCATCACCGATAATCGTGCGCACATACTCCTTTGCTTCAATCTTGTCCACCATCCGAGTGTATTCTGGTCTCTGGTCGTGGAGTTTGAGCCATTGAAGTTTCTCATTGTAGGTTTTAGGATTGTTCAGATTGAGTATATAACCCAAATTACACCAAAAGTAGGCACGTAAGAAGGCTTCGTCACCCCAAAACGGTGCTGTGAGATAGACCATCTTACGACAGATTCTTCGATAAAAAGGGGTTTTGTGAAAACTCATAACTTCAGATTTTTGTTAATATATCATTCCAAGACTTCATAATATGACTCACTTGATAATATCGAGAACGTTCTATAGCAGCCTGTCTAACATTTTCTCTATATGTGCTATTATGTATCATTGAGTTTATCGATTTTGACAATGCTTCCACATCGTTACAACAACAAATCATTCCTTCTGAGTCGGATGTTATGATTTCTTTTTGTCTTCCTTTAAAATCACAGGCGATGCATGCACATCCTTGGCTCATTGCTTCAATAAGAACCATCCCAAACCCTTCATATCTGCTGCTTAAGATAAAGATTGAGGACTTTCGATAAAGAGGCAATACATCTTTGCAATAACCCGGAAAATCCACACTATCGCTTACTCCTTCTTCTTCACTTAGATTCTGTAAAAAATGTAATCCTTTCCCGGTTGGACTTCCTCCTACAATCTGTAACCTCCATCCTTTTGACTTAGGAGCGACTTTCCCCCATGCCTTAATCAAGAGATCAAATCCTTTATATTCCCACTCGTCCAATCTGCCACATGCCAATACCACATTTTCCTTTTGGGGAATATCGTTTGCTGGATCAAAACTCAAGGGATTGGGTAAAACGGATACCTGTTTAATTCTTTTGCCTATAACATTCATATCCGCTTGTGTCAAGACTGTTACATGATCATAAAAATGGCTAAAATGAAATCTCAAGAATTTTAATTCCCAAGGCATTTTTTTGCCGTGTGGAACCTCCCATGACGAATGATCCGTATAGATAATAGGAATGTGGAGACCCAGAGATGAAATATACATCCAGAAACTATACCTGGCCATCACACCTATCAAATAGTTTGGCTTTTCACTGCGAATAATGTTACGAAGTTTTATTAAACGACCAATATAGCGTATGATTCTGCATTTTGAGTGAGAGGTAATGTATTTTATCTGCACTTTTTTGTTAGGTGTATAGGTAATCGGACTGTCGTCATCACTTAATGCCAATAAGACATCATACCCTATGTCACAGAATCCACTTGCCCATAATGCGGCGACTCTCTCTGCTCCGCCACCAGTAAGAGTAGGAACAAGCATTATTATTTTTGGCATAACTACTTGTTTTTAATGGGATGAAAATTGCTGTTGATTATTTTTGCAGGTACTCCACCGACAGCACAATGGTTTGGCACGTGTATCATAACGTGATTATTGTTTTGTAAACATCACTACCATTCAATCCATGTTTCCATTGAAAATAGAATCCTACAATATATATAATCAAAAATGCTGTTATAAAGAAGTGCCTATCAGATTTCTTTTTCCCACTTTTCATAAAGAATGCCAATAAAAACATAATGGGAATAAATGTATAATAAGAAACTCTGTGTGCAACCTCTACATAAGATGCAAGAAACAAAAACGTCAGAGTATAAATAGCACATACCGTCATAAAATAGATTTCATTATTACGCTTTTCCTTTTTTGAGAAATGAATGTAAAGGGCAAAAAGAAGCACACAGATGGTAATCAGAATATTGTATTTTTGTACTACAACTCCTGAATTTAAATAGTGTTCTGCTATTCCTTCTTTAAAAATAGGAGTATTAATAAGGGATGATAAAAGAACTGAAACAGATCCATAAAGAATGCCAGCAAAGACTAAATGATAAACATATTTGTAACGCAGATTTCTCATCAAACCGATAGGTAGCATCACCAGCATAAAGATACCTGAATTATGGAAGAAATAAGCAACTGCTACACACCCTATAAATTTCAAGATTGAGCGAGATACGAGGGGAATTAAGGAAAGAATACAAATTGCATCAGCGATTGATTGTCGCATCATAGAGAATCCCTCTACATAGAAAAAAAGGAAGTATGTCACTATGAAAAAAGTGCTACTTATTTGTTTCCTAAAATAATAGGCGGTATAATAAACGCATATAATTTTTATGAAAGCAGCGACTGTCATATAGAAGTGTATGTCAGAAGACATCTTTTTGCAAAAGTAAAGCATCAAATGATATGCATACTCAGGTGTGCGTGCATTCAAAATAACATCCTTTATGTTGGATTTTTCGTTCATTTCATAAAACCATGATGCTCCATACCCAAGCATGTCTTCTCCTACAGTTTCTTCTCTAAGTCCTTCGAAAAGAACAGGTGCAAAAATAGCAACAATCCACAGGAGATAATTTCTCTGCTTTTTTTCGGCTATATAATACAAGAGGGTAAAAAAGGCAAATGCAGAATAATATAAGATCATTTTACCACTATCAAAAGAGAGTTAAGCATTGAGTACACTCCACCATTTTTTCGCAATCTCATTTTGTGAGAATCGTTGACAATTATTTATACATTTTACGGCCATCTGTTCGCGTAGAATTCGGTCTCCCATTATTTGTGCAAGGCGATTAATATACATTTCAACATCACATTCTGGTATGATAATTCCGTCTTCACCATCTGTAATGATGTCAGTCAAAGATGGATAACTATTGAAAGCGATGGGAACAACACCAAATTGTTGGGCCTCAGTCAGCGTAAGTCCCCAACCTTCACTCTTTGATGTCATCAAGAATATAGACGCTTCTTCATAGTATGGTTGAGGTTGCTGACGCCCTAATAAAGAAACATCTGGAATATTCAATTCTTTTATAAGTTTGCGATACATCTTTTCATCTCTTCCATATCCAATTATTTTAAGAAGCCATCCATGACTTTCCTCTCTCTTTTTTACTTCGTTCCATACCCTTAAAGCCAAAGATATTCTTTTCGGAGAATCATCTAAACGAGAAACAATAACTGATACGCATTTCTTTTCTTTCATTTTCACCAATGGTAAAAACTCATTGTAAGATAGCCCATTAGGTATTATCTGAAATTTCTTTTCTTCTGTCAATTTCCCATACTCTACATATTCGGATATGAAACTCTTGCTAAGTAACACAACTAAGTCAGCCAACTCGTATGCCTCGCGATATATTTGGGGTAAGTGAGATAAATATTTCCATCTGTATAGGGGAAAAAAAATGAGTATTAGTGTGTACTTTATACATTGCAATAGGCTCTTGGATTTTCTCCAAGAATCATAAAAACTAGACCAACGTATAAAATGCTCTTCCCAACCAGGTTGAAAGTGGTGTGCCAACGCTACCCGACAGCCCGTTCCCTTTGCTGCATCTTTAAATTCCTTGATAAGGTTAAACTCTCCCTGGTCGATAATCCATTGTATTTTATGACTGATAATAAAACGTCTGAGTCTATCTTTACCATCTTTCTTGTCCCAAAGTAGTTCGTCATCGAAGCATTTTTCTTTTAGTGTTTTGTCATCATTTATACTATAAACAGAATAACACTTACACCCATAACTTTGTATCAAACCCGTTGCTACAGAAATGGTTGTTCTTTCTGTCCCTCCTTTTGTAGGCGAAACTTTGTACGTTGTATAAAAAAGAATGTTCATGAAGCATTGACTTGATATACACCAAAGACCCATGACATTTCGTTAAGGTGTGTTGACTCTACAATGCCCTAACAATTTTGCCATCTGGATCTTTGCGGCACTCATCGCATACAACCTGTTTCCGAAGATGCTGGAAATGAACATCGAAATCATCGACAAGAGCAGGCTGATAGCGTAATTCTTATACCGAACTCACGTTATTATAGGTTTTCTTTTAGAAAATCAAGTGAAGACTTACGCATTTTTTCCATACGTCGATCCACTTCTTCCCAATCAATAGGTGTGTCCATTTGTGTCTGAATGTTTTTTTGAGGGTCAAGCATCCGTTCTTGTATGCCGAGTTTCTGAAGAAGTTGCTTCATACGATTGTTTGAATGGCTGTATTTTCCCTGAAGTCCAATGGTGAGAAATGGACGATGCATCAAAATGGAAAAAACTGTTCCATGAAATGATGTCGTGAACACGCATCTGGCGTTTGCCACATAACAAAGCCATTCAGGAACGGTGGCTAAAAGATTGGTGTTTCCTTCTATCAACTCACGGCCTTGATAATATCCACTTCCCGTAACAAATTTCAATGCCAGTCTGCTTTTTGATAAATATTCATTTATTTGCGACCAATAGAAATCTTCTGTTTTTTTTACATTCAGAATATAAAGAAATGCGTAATCCGTATCAATTTTAGTGGGATATAAAAGTTTTTTATAGGTCTCTATTGGTAATAGCATAGTGGGATCTACACAAATTTGAGCCTTAATTCCCAACTTTAAGCATAAATTGTAAACGGATTCTTCTCGTACACTAATGGCATCAAAATGACTTAAGTAGGTACGAAATATCGGCAACTCAAAATCATACAATTTACGACCAATACTAGCCGCATAAGATATCCGTTTGGTCTGACTGTCACCAAACTGGAGAAACATGCCTTTGGATGTAACATCTTCGTATGAATCATGCCAAACTTGATCAGAACCAGTAATATATATATCCGCTTTAGGTGGATCCTTCTCCAATTCCGAATATGAGTTATAAATTTTGGCAGACATTTTTAAATGTTGTTGTCGAAAATCCTCGAAGCATCTCACGGGATTTTTTTTGTCGTTTTCATTTTTTAATTGTATTTCTTTCAAAACATTTCTTTTGTGTGCTGTCGGGAATGGGAGGTGAATCAAAATGTTTTCAGGGTGTTTCAGAATATCAGAAATTTTCTGCCACAGATTTTTTTTTCTCTTTAATGGGGCATACCGTATAAGAAAAGCATCATGTCCCCAACTACGCAACAAAGTCTGCAACGCATAGCACTGCAACTGTTGTCCGTAATTATCCGAAGAGTTCCAATGTGTAACGATTCCTATTCTCATTTCCCTTTTTTCTTTTTCATTAACCTCCCCACCCGTCTCTTTAGTCTAATCAGTAAAGAGGAAGTCAATAGTTTACGGCTGATCTTGTCAAGTTTCATTTCCGAATGAAACAGAAGCCAAAAACTTGGCCTCTTGGCTGGCTCTTTCGTGGAATAGTAGTAGGGTGTATTCATGAGTGTTGATTCCTCCAGCGTCATCTCTGCCATCTTGCAGCACTCTTTCATCACCATCGCTACCCCTTTTTTTGTGTTTACCATTAGCAGGCCAACCCCTCTCTCATCATAAAAATCAGGATAAATCTTTTCAATTCCCCAGAAATCCGCTATCGTTAAGTCGCTCTGGCTTTTCCCCCCCTTTGCAGGACACTGATAGCATGATGGACGTAAAATAAGGTCGCTCAGGAACAGACGCATGTACGAGTCTTCTCTGTGCATACGTGAGAACGAAACTGTATTCTGCTTGCCTTCTTCCGAGGACTCGGCAAGAGTGAGAACGAAACTGAATTTTTTCCAGCCAAGCCTCTTGTCGCGGAAAGAGATGCCTTCTATGCTCCATCCTTCACCATCTGAAGGCATCGCTTTCCGCGAGGAGAGAATAGAGTGAAACGAAACTGAATTTTTCGCCCTACGGGCTTTGTCTTTCATTTCTTCCAGATATTTTCTCCAAACCTTTGGTGAGGGAACTCCATGACAGATGAAATCAACCGTCAAAAGATTCTCAAAATCCTTGCCAAGGAAGTTTTTCAGCCCGGCAATTTGGCATGACGTTCCTGTAAAGAGGACTTTGCGTCCCGATTGCAGGAAGGTCTTTGTTTCTTTATAGCAATTGCCTATGCGGCTCTGCACATATTTGGAACCCATGAAAGCCTTCAGTCCTTCTTCTGTCTCGGCATAGGCGTGTTCCACTTCCCATTTCTCATTGAATTTGGCACCAAAGACAACCCCACCTTCAGAGATGATCTTCTTGGCAATCAAGATGAACAGCCCACCGCTGGAAGAGGCCATCAGTTCCTCTTCACACTTGTTTTTTGCTGCATAAACATGGAGTGGGTTGATAGATTCAGCCTGATGAAGAACTGGGCAGACTTTTTCACAGAGGCCGCAATCAATGCATGATGTTCCATCCACTTCAGGATAGCGGAAGCCTTCTTCGTCTTCTTCAAACGAGATGCAATGTTTGGGACAAGTCTGCACACAGGCTTCGCAGCCGCAGCAGGAGTGTTTGTCAAGAATGTGGATCAATGTGATTTGATTTTTGAAAGAATGGATACAGCCTTGTTCCTAACATAGGTGCGTTCACGAGGCTCCATGCCCAGCAGGTAGGATGAGAGTGCGGCCAATATGAAACTGGACATGCAGACAACTATGGCCGAGAACAAGCCTGTAGGGAGCATTCTCTGAATGAAATAGATGATCAAGAGGGGAGGCATGCATGCTGAAAGACATCTGACGGCTACTTCGGATATGAAACTCCTCAAAGAAAGTTTGATCAGAGGCTTGATGATGAAAAGCCTCGTGATGAAGGCTATCATGCAGATGACGAGATGGACAACATAGACAGAAGTGGGGTCTCCGCCCAGCCGCAGCACAATGTAGGCGATGGGCACGATAGAAAGAAGGATGCCGCCTATGACAGACTGATATACTTTAACTCGTCCTGTGGCAGCAGCAGCAGTCATCAGGGGACGTGCCATGGCATCGATGGTGACAATGCACAGGAGCAGGCGCAGGAACTGGACGGTATAGTCTGGTACATTCTTCAGCCACACCTGAAGAATGGTGTCCGTCTCCATCATGACGGGCAGTGACAGTGTGAAAAGCAGAAAAAAGGTGAACTTCGATGCACGGAAGAGCAGGGTGTGCATGTCCCTGAGATTCTCCTGTGCATACAGTTTGGTTATCTGAGGATTCACCGCCATCAGGAAGTTGGTTGAGAAATTGGCTATGGCTGTTTCAACTTGTACGGCTATAGCACGGGCGGCATTCACCGCTGGACCGAAAAATACATTCAGAAGCAGGTTTACTCCTGTCCCGAACAAGGTTCCAGCCAAGTTCCCCCAAATGTTCCATCCTGCAAACTTGCCCATCTCTGCCATCAGCGGCTTCTCGAAGACACGCATGAGTTTGGTCTCCTGAAAATGCCGGTTGCAATATCGTGTGTAGATATATCGGACAAGAAGTTGGACACAAGTTATCATGATGGCATATAGCACCAACTTGTCGAAGTTGCCGATAAGCAGCAGATAGACAATTACCAGTTTCAGCACCACTTCCACGACGGAGATCATGGCAAATGCTCCCATCTTCTCATGTGCGATGATGGCTGAATTGTAAGGCACACTCATCACTTGGACCACCATTGTCAGAATGGACAGGTGAAAGACCCATAGGGCCGCATACATGCGTTCTGGAGGAATGACCATCTTGTTGTAGAGGAACCATAAACCTATGGTCTCCCCCAGAAGAATGACAACTAACGATATGATGCCGTGTATCTGGACGCTGGTCGTAAAGACCTTCTTCAGTTGTTCGAGATTGCCTCGCCCCAACTCAAACGTGATGTACCGCTGGGTGGAAGCGACCATTGCACCATTGAGAAACGCAAACATCGTAACGATGCCACCCACTACATTATAGATGCCGTAATCAACCACGCCAAGCGTGTTGAGTACCACACGGCTTGTGAAGAGTTGCACGGCCATAATAAATAGCATGCGTACATAGAGAAGCAGCGTGTTCTTGGCTATACGTTTGTTGTTGGCGGAATTATCTGGCATTATCAAAGAAACGGATCAAAAAAGCCCCCGACTTGCATCTAAGAAAAGTTGCTTGAGAAAAAGATGTAGTATCGTTGGCGTTTGAATCAATTCATAATTGAGTTTCGTGTTTGTAATTAGGAAGAAAGCCAAAGGTAATTTTGGGGAATCTTCCCTATAGGCAACGTCGTTGCCTCGCATGACTCTTCGTCGTTGAGTCTCGTGACTCTTCGACGTTGCCCCTCGAGACTCAACGACGAAGACTCGGCGGAAGGAATTTCAATTCCACAACTCATTCAACCCATCCTTCCAGAAAATAATCTTTAAGTAAGTGTCCGAACTTGGGTGCCAAACAGCATTTGAGGCCAGTGGTTCTGGTCTCTATGATGATTCGCTATAAGTTGTTGAACAGTTTGGGTGAGAAGGAAAAGCCTATGCTATGATTCTATACATACACAATGTGGGCTTAACTTCCGAAAACTCTTCTGTTGGATGGAAACCACACTTCTCATAAAAAGGAACAGCTGTGTATGTTTTTGATTTATATGCTCGAACTGTTAACAAAGGCGATATTCTTGAAGGATTTTCTTGGATCTTTCAAGAACCTTTTGGTCTGACGCGTTTAATTGTCTTGTGTGGACACGTACAGCTGCTGCACGCATTTCTGCCGCATAGTGCCCAGTAACAAGGGGATAAGTTGTATCGATGCCTAACATAACACTAACAATTTAGATATATTTATTTCACTTGCAAAGTTACGTTTTTATTTAAGAACAAACAAGGAAAATGTATATTTTTAGAGATAAATTTTTCATACAGGACATGACAGAACAGGGAGAGGGGGTGTTAGGCGATTCTTTCGATGTCGTCGGGGGAGATGGTGACCATGGCGGAGCCGAGGATATCGAGAGTGACTACGAGGAAGGTGGAGCTGGCTTGACGGGAAATGGTGCCTTCAAGTCCAGCGAGTTGACCTCGTGCCACACGGATGTGGTCACCTAAACGGAGAGGCTCACTGGTGAAGTTCACGGGCGTTTCGGCATGGTAGAGCATGTAACGCAACCGTTCCATCTGATTGTCGGGTATGGTGGCAAAAGGATGGCGGCCGAGGTCGTTGGCTCGTTCGGCTCGATTGGTCATGTAGTGATAGATGAGTGGACACTCTTTGAGCGTTGCCTGTCGTTCTTTTTCGTTGACAAGGATAAAGACAATGCCTGGAATGACTAACCGTTCGACTTCCCTGCGATTGCGACTGCCATAAACATGTGTCTCTTTTTGGCTTGCCACATAAGCTTCGTGTCCCAGCGACAGCAATTTATCACGACAAAGGCGTTCGTAGTTGCGACGAACTAATGCAACATGCCACTTGCGGTCGGGTACGCCTCCGGCAGAAGGTTTATGCAGGGGTGCAGAAACCTTGATGATTTCTTTTGGGGAATTCAAATCCTTTTTCCATTTTGTTTTTTGTAGGAAACCACCTCGTTTGGCTCTAAAATGTAGCCTATGGGTGAAGTGGAAAACCTGTCAAAACATGTCAATCTCTACAAGGAGAGATGGATTTCGGCTGCAAAGGTACAAAAAACCTTGGAAATAGAAAGCATTTTATAAGAAAAAAGAGTGTTTGTTTCAAAAATCAAGCCATTTGTTTAGTAAAAGGGATGATATAGAATCGTTATTTCATCATTATCTATTTTACTGAATATGGGTAATAGACGACTTCGTCCATTTTTACATCGTGGTCTTCGGTGGGGATGGAATCTGCCATCTGGAAGGGGAAGGCCAGACCAATGAGGGGGCAGGTGAGGTGGGGGAGTAGTCGGTCATAGTACCCTTTACCTCTGCCAAGTCGGTCACCTTGCGGGGTGAAAGCCATGCCTGGGATGATGGCCAAGTCTATCTTGGCATAATCGGTGAAGAGAGGCCCCGTGGATTCTTGGATGCCAAAGGATGGTGAGGTAGAGAAAGCCTTTTCATCGAGGTATTCGTGTAGTTCCAATTCGTCACCCACGACGGTTGGCAGAAGTACCGTTTTGCCCATGGAATGGAGCGTTTGAATCAAATCGTGTGTCTCCACTTCATCGGGAAGTGAGTGGTAGAGCAGTATAACTTGGATGGGTTGACATGCTCCATTGAGCTTCCGCAACAGCTGGAAGTGCTCATTGTATTGGGCACATTGCTCGTCGTGAGCTTTTATCCTATCAAGCAGTATGGCTGTAAGTTGATGGCTTAATGCCGAAAGTTCCTCTGTTGTATGCTGCTTTTTTAGGAGTCGAATGTGCGCTCTCAGTTCCTTTTTGTTCATCCAGCGTGGGTTTTGTCTTTTTATTTTTGAATAATTGGATGGCTTTCTCGATGGTGGGGTCTTCGTGATTCAGGTATTGCACGTAGTCGTTCATGTCGAGCATATTGTAAATGATGCTGCCATAGATGGCCTGTTCGAACAAATGCTGCGATTTCAGAATCATGTTATTGCGTCGAACAATCCCCTTGCTGTCGGCATAGTGGATGAATTGGTCAACGATGCCTTGACGACGAAGATATTTCTCCATTTCGGCTGCATTGCTGATGGTTTTCAGACGGTCTCGGTTGTTGTCGGTGTATTCGAAACAGAACTGAGCAATGGTGCCCTTGGTGACGCACTCGGAATAGTAGGGTGTGAGTGCAGTGGTGTCTTCCGCTACAAAATAGTCTGGCATGATGCCTCCACCACCATACACCGTACGACCGATGCTGGTGTAGTATTTTTCACCCGTCTGGCGGATACTGTCTTGGCTAAAAAATTCTCCGCGTTCGTAACGTGTGACAAGATCCATTTCGTATTCTTTGGGTTGTCCCTTCACGTAAGGCTTCTGGATGCAGCGTCCCGAAGGAGTGTAGTAGCGAGCTATCGTGAGGTGGATGAGTGAACCGTCGGAGAATTCGACTGGTTGCTGCACCAATCCCTTGCCGAACGAACGGCGTCCCACAATGATGCCACGGTCATTGTCCTGTATGGCACCAGAGAATATCTCAGCAGCAGAAGCGGTGGTTTCGTCGGTCAGCACAATGAGTGGAAGATGCTGATAAGAGCCACGTCCGTCGCTACGGTATTCTTCGCGACGAGCACGCCGACCTTGTGTATAGACGATGAGACTATTTTTAGGCAAGAACTCATTTACCATCTGGATGGCAGCCGAAAGATAGCCTCCACCATTGCCTCGGAGGTCAACCACAAGACCTCTGAAACCTTCTGCTTCCAGTTCTGCCAACGAAGTCAGCAACTCGGGGTAGGTGGTTTCTCCGAAGTTCTTGATTTTCACATACCCCAGTTCTTTATTAATCATGTAGGTGGCATCGACACTCTTGAGAGGAATGTCGCCACGCACCACAGTGAAAGAGATGGGGGTCTTCTGTCCATGACGCAAAATGCCGATTTTCACTTTTGTCCCCTTTTCTCCTTTCAGACGATGGAGAGTCTCCTCGTTCGTCACAACGTCGCCCACGTATGGCTCTCCATCTACTGACACAATTTTGTCGCCAGCCAAAATGCCCACTTTTTCAGAAGGCCCTCCTTTGATGATGTTGGTGACACGAACGGTATCTTCACGAATCACAAATTGTATGCCTACCCCACTGAACGAACCCTTCAAATCGTCGTTGGCGGTCTTGGCATCTTTCGAGGAGATATAGGAAGAATGGGGGTCAAGTTCTTCGAGAATCTTAGGCATCGACTGTTCCACAATATTGGCAATATCGACGGTATCTACATATTGGTCATCGATAATGTGCAGCAGGTCGTTCAGCTTGTTCGACGAAGAGTTAATGATGTTCAACCGATTGTTTGCAAATCGGTTGGCAAAGAAGGTTCCGATGATGATGCCGACAATGGTGCTTACGGCGATGATGAGTGGCACCCAGCGGTTATTGCGATGAATGTTGTTGTCCATAATTCGGAGTGTTTATCTTTGATTATTCTGGGTTGATGTATTCTACTTCAATTCCTGCACGTTTCAGAAGATTGAGTCCGTCTTCAAGCCGATATTTCTCGGAATAGACCACACGTTTGATACCGGCTTGTATAATGAGTTTGGCACATTCGATGCAAGGTGAAGCTGTGATGTAGAGCGTGGCGCCATCGCTCGAATTGTGCGAACGCGCCAGCTTGGTAATGGCATTTGCCTCAGCATGAAGCACGTAGGGTTTGGTCACATTGTTTTCGTCTTCACACACATTCTCGAAGCCAGACGGAGTGCCGTTGTAGCCGTCGGAGATGATGGCCTTGTTCTTCACCACCAACGCACCCACTTGGCGGCGTTGACAGTAAGAATTCTCTGCCCAGATTCGTGCCATGCGCACATAGCGGCAGTCGAGTTTGTATTGCTTGTCTTCTTGCATATCGTTTTCTTGTTGATTGATTATCTTGTATTACCAAATACCACTTCATTCTGGCCGTCTTCTTTCAGTTGCAGAAAATCGGCTCCACTTTTATAAGATGTAACGGAAGAAAGGATGTTGTAGATTTGTTTATCGAACGGAGTTGACAGTTCGGGGGATGAGGTCATTTCGAGTGTGATGGTTTGATGTTTCCCATTGGCTGACCACACACCAGAAAAGCTGGTTCCTGCTGAGAGCACACCTTGAAATCTGTTGGTAGTGAAGGTGATATAATATGCATTCATCCCAGCATCCGTATAGAAGTTCTTTACGTCGCTGTTGAGTCTCATACCATTGATGGTACCGCCATTCATATACCACGTCTTGCCAGTAAAGATTTCATCGATGTCATCTTCTTGGCTACAAGATACACAGAAGAGGGTAGTGAGCAGAAGTAACAGAATCTGTAATTTCTCTTTTTTCATACATATATATATTATTAAGAGGCATGGTCGATAGAGATACCATTACGTTGCAACAGGGCCTCGATAGTGGGTTCTTGTCCTCGGAAACGTTTGTAGAGGGTCATGGGGTGTTCTGTGCCACCTCGGGAAAGAATGTTGTCGCGGAAACTTTGGGCGGTGGTACGGTCGAAAATGCCTCGCTGTTTGAAGAGTGAGAAAGCATCGGCGTCGAGCACTTCCGCCCACTTGTAACTGTAATAACCAGCAGAATAGCCACCTGCCATGATGTGGGAGAACTGCGTGGTCATGCACGTGCCTTCCACGTGTGGCAACACTTGGGCGCGTTTCCATGCTTCATTCTCAAATTGGAAGAGGTCGGCGGTAAAGGGAGTGGTGAGGGTGTAGAAAGCCATGTCGAGCAGTCCGAAGCTCACTTGGCGCATACAAGCGTAGGCAACATTGAAGTTGCGGCTTGCGATGATGCGGTCAATCAGTTCTTGGGGCATCGGCTCTCCTGTCTGGTAATGGAAAGCGAAGGTGTTGAGGAAATCTTTCTCTACAGCGAAATTCTCCATGAACTGCGAAGGCAACTCCACAAAGTCCCAATAGACATTAGTGCCAGAAAGGGAACGATAGGTGGTGTTGGCGAAGATGCCGTGGAGTGAGTGGCCAAACTCGTGCAGGAATGTCTCGACCTCGCCGAGCGTGAGGAGGGCGGGTTTGCCTTCCGTGGGTTTGGAGAGGTTCATCACGATAGAGACCTGTGGACGTGAGTTGGTGCCATCCTTTTCCTTCCATTGCTCTTTGTAGGAGGTCATCCAAGCCCCCGACTTCTTGGAGGCACGGGGATGGAAGTCGCAATAGAAGAGGGCGAGGTAGCTCCCATCTTCATCAAGCACATCATAAGCTTCTACATCGGGATGATAGACGGGCACATCGGGGTTCTTTCGGAAGGTGATGCCATAGAGTCGTGTGGCCAAGCCGAACACACCTTCCTTCACTTTCGACAATTCGAAATAAGGGCGCAACATCTCGCTGTTAAGGTTGAAGCGGCTTTCCTTTAGCTTGTTGGCATAGTAGGCAAAGTCCCAAGGCATGAATCGACGGTCGTCGTCGGCAGAAAGGGCGGTTTCATCGAGAGATTCTTCCTGATAATACAGTTTTTCTATTTCCTGCACTTCAGCCTTTGCGGTAGGCATGTATGCCTGAATCAAACAATCTAACAGGAAATATACATGATCAGGATTATCTGCCATACGATGAGCTAAGGCATAGTCGGCATACGTCGGGAAGCCCAGCAACTGAGCCATCTCCCGATGAAGGTTGACAATCTTGCTGACAATCTGGATGTTATTGTTTTCGTTGTCGTGCGTACCCATGGTGTTGTAAGCCATGTACATTTTCTTTCGCAAGTCGCGACGGGCAGAGTAAGTAAGGAAAGGAGTGTAGGAGGGAGCTTGTAGCGTGAACACCCATCCGTCCTTTCCTGCTTCCTTGGCGGTTTGTCGCGCAAGGTCGATGGCACTTTCTGGAAGTCCTGCCAATTCGGTTTCATCGGTAATGTGCAGGGAAAATCCGTTCGTTTCCTTCAGTTTGTTCTGTGAGAATTGCAGGGATAGCACACCCAGTTCTGCCGAAATCTTTCGAAACTGCTTCTTTTTGTTCTTGGACAGGTTGGCTCCATTTCTGATAAAGCCTTCATAACAGTTTTTCAAGAGCATCAACTGTTCAGCGTTCAGACGAGAGAATCCATGGGAAGCATAGTCGTGGTAAACTGCTTTTACCCGTTGGAAAAGCTTTTCGTTCAGGCTGATGTTGTTGGCGTGCTCAGAAAGGATGGGCGACATCTTTTGTGCCAACTCATCGAGAAAATCGGTTGTCTCCGCATTCAACTGATTAAAGAACACCTCTGTCACTCTACTCAGCAGTTCGCCCGAACGCTCCAATGCCTCCACTGTGTTTTCGAAGGTGGGTGCCTCTGGATTGTTGACAATCGCATCAATTTCCTTATCTTCTTCTTCGATTCCTTTCATCATGGCCGGTTCGTAGTCGGCTTCGCTGATTTTGTCGAAGGGGATATATTCGTATGAGGTGTAAAACGGATTCATGTCTGACGTATTATTATTTAGTTGTTTAGTTGATTAGTTGTTTAGTTATATAGTTTGGAGGGTTATTTATATAAGTCTTGTATCTCAGGAATGGCAATATAGCCTCTTTGTAGTGTCAGCAACCCTTCACGATCCAAGTCGTTGAGGGTTTGCGAAACTTTCAACCTTGTTTCGTGCAATATGTCGGCAAGGTTCACCATCTTGATTTTTAACTCTTTCGCACCTTTAGGAACAGACGAATAGGAAAGAATGAATTTTACAATCTTGTCCTTCACCGTGTTTTCTGGAGTGTCACACAAAATGCGGAGTGTCTGCTGATAGCGGTTACAGGTGATGTTCATCAGATTGATTTTCACAATCGTATTCGCCATCAGCCGTTTCAGCACCACCTGTTTATCGATGTTCAGGGTGATGCCATCGTCTTTGAACTGGTATGTCCGAGAATACTTCTGATACATACCAAACATATTGTAGGGTTCCAGCACTTTTACTTGTGGCAGATACTCCGTCAACGTAAAACGGTATTGTGGGTCGCGGTATTCGGCCATCAGTTCACCACTGATAATGTAGATGAGGTTGCGGCAGGGAGCATCCTGCATGACGATTTCATCGCCTGACTGGTAGTTGACAAAGTCAAGACGCACATGCGACATCACTTCCGACATCTCTTGGGAAGTGAGTCCCTGAAGAAGTGGAAGCTGGAGCATCCGTTCAAACATTGTCAATTCCATCGTCTTACTATTATTTAGAGGTGATTACTTACTCGTTGTCGAGAATCAGGTTTCGAAGGCTTTCCGTGTACCATTCTTTCGTTTGTCCTTGCTCGTCGGTGTAGATGAAGAAAGCCATCAATTCATTGTGCTTTTCGAGCACTTGCTGCGCTTTTTCAAGCCCTAACACCATAAACGCAGTAGCGTATGCATCAGCCGTGGCACAGTTGGCAGCAAGTACCGTAGAGGAGAGGATACTATGTTGTACAGGATAACCCGTTCGTGGGTCGATAGTGTGCGCATATTTCTTTCCGTCTTTCTCGTAAAAATTACGGTAGTTGCCCGATGTCGCCATCGAAAGCTGAGTGACCTGCAGCACTTTTTCTATTTCGTTACTCGTGCTTGTGGGGTCATCATTAGGGGTGTTGATGCCAATTCTCCAAAGGTTTCCTCTCGGATTCAAGCCTCTCACTCTCACTTCGCCACCAATTTCCACCATGTAGTTCTTCACCCCTCGGCTTTCAAGACATTTGCCCACAGCGTCCACGCCATAACCCTTTGCAATGGCACTACAATCGAGCATGGTCTCAGGGTGCGTCTTGTGAATTTCCCCATTCGATAGTGACACATTGTCGATGCCTATATATTTCAGTAAGCTGTCCACCTTCTCTTCGTTCACATTGTCCATGTTTTTGAACCCAAATCCCCATAGATTGACGAGTGGAGCCACCGTGATGTCGAAAGCACCATCGGTTGCAGCTGACACTTCCTTGGCAAGGACAAAAACTTCTGAAAACATCGAATCCACCGATAGATTGGTGTTATTGTTAATGGCGGTGATAACAGATGTCGGATTAAAGGGCGAAAGCGAATGGTCAACAGCGGTCAGTGTCGTTTCAATATCCTTTTGCATGGAGGTGGTTGCTTCGTAAGTGATGTGGTAGAACGTACCAAACACAGCACCTTCACACTTTTGTACCTCAGAAGTCTTCCATGCTTTACCCGTTGTTGCCTTGGAAGACTGGTCAGGATGATTCGTACGGAAGATGTAAACCGTTCCGACAATGAGCAGGATGAGCAATGGCCATCCCCACCACTTAATCTTATGTGGCGCGTATGGGTCAAATGTCGGTGTTTGCTTCTCCTGTGCTGACTTTTTCTGTGTTTCCTGTTCTTTCTCCATTGTCTGTTTCTCCTTCTTTTTCTATCTTTTCTTCATCTTCTTGTTCGATTCCATCGACATTTTCATCCTGTTGAGGAATATCCCTTATCTCCACTTTCACGCCTCGCTTGTGGCTCTTCTTCTTTCCCCAGTTCAAATCGAAAATCAAACTGTAAGTTCCTCCCCAGCATGTAGAATTCGTGGTATATCCATAACCCGGGATACAGCTTGGCTTTGCATAGTCGCTTGTTGTGGAGGAAAACTCTTTCTTGTATCGAATCATCCATCCCATGTGGAAATTCTTGTAGATTTTCACTTCTGCTCCAAAAATCACCTCTCCCCAATGACTGGTACAATCGATGCCTTTGAAGTTGAAGGGTTCGCTTCCTCCCCACACGGGGTCAGTCATCGCAGGGCCTGCTATGTCATATTGGTAGGAGGAAAAGCCGTAACGTACACCCAAATAAAGGCGATTATCCTGAAACTTATCTTTCAGCAGGTTCAGGTCAATACCCACTCGCATAAAGGGTGCTTTCACTTTGTAGGAAACGGACGTGTTAAAATCCGTCTTATCACATTGGCCATACCCAGCTTCTACGATAGGCAGGTAGGTGTTTTTCAGATTGAGTCGAAGAGCACCTTCCAAAGTACCATAGTCGGAAACCATTAAAGAGATGGGACCAAAAACATCGGCTGAAAGTGTGAAGCCTTGGAAAAACACGAGGTGTTCTTTCTCTTCCTCCAGCGCAACATACTTGGTCGGTTTGGGCGATTCACCAGGCATCACAGGGTCAGTATTCTGTTCCTGCGCTATGGCTGAAAGGCTTGAGAGAAAGACGAACAAGACAATCAAAATATGTAGGGTTATCCTCTTCTTTTTCATGTCATTCCACAACTCCATTAAAGTAGATTTTTATGTTTTCGTTCCCTTCGTAGTTCACGTGAGAACTGCTGATTTCAATGTGGTCGATGGCTGCGTCGGTAGCCGTGATGGACTTGAGTGTATGAAAGCGGTAGGTGCCACACTCAGGCAATTCCACATGTGGATAGCTCTCATGCTGAATCTTGATGGTGTCCTTTAGTGAAATACGAGCGTAGGTGAAGATGATGGTGTCGGAGTCATGGAAGTAACTCATGGGCAGCGACATCGTGGAGGCATTCGTTAGCCTGTTCAACAAAATCGTGTCATTGCGCTGTTGGGCGGTGGATTCGGTGTACCCTTGCTGAACCAGTGCTGTGTCTGGCTCATTTTTCGTCACAGTGGGGTTGCCCAATTTTCGGTAGATGTACACCGTTTTGTACCCAGGTTTGAGTGTTGTCACAGTAATGGTATCTCCATACGTGATGGCTGTTCCCTGAGAATCATAGAAAGAATAGTTACACAATACCGCATTATTCAGTGGGCAATTGTTGGAGTAGCATCCAGCCACCAACAGAACGACGCACCCACAGATGATGCTCAATAATATGCTTTTTGTCTTTGTCGAATTCATGTGTGATTGTTCCATCATCCCTTGACGAAATGCTCAGATTACTTTTTCCACCTGATACTTGTTCCTTTCTTGGCTGTTTCGGCTGATGAGGTCGCCCAAGAATCCTGCCACAAAGAGTTGGGTGCCAAGAATCATCATGGTCAGAGAAATGTAGAAGTATGGCATGTCGGTGACGAGCGCATAATGACCGCCTGTGTACATGGCATAGAGTTTGAATGCTCCCACACAAATGACGGCGATAAAACCAACAATGAACATCAATGTGCCGATGAAACCGAAGATGTGCATCGGCTTCATGCCAAAACTATCGATGAACCAAAGGCTGATGAGGTCGAGATAGCCATTCACGAAACGGTTCCAACCCATGAACTTGCTGACACCATGTTGGCGTGCTTGATGGTGGACAGGCTTTTCACCGATTTTGTTGAATCCAGCGTTTTTCGCAAGATAAGGGATGAAACGGTGCATTTCGCCATAGACCTCAATGTGCTTCACCACATCTTTACGGTAAGCTTTCAAACCACAATTGAAGTCGTGCAGATTGTGGATGCCGCTCACCATACGTGTGGTCGCATTGAAAAGCTTCGTTGGAATCGTCTTTGAGAGCGGGTCACCCTGCCGACGGTTCATCTTGAATCCGCTCACCAAGTCATAGCCTTCCTCCTTAATCATCTTGTAAAGTTCGGGAATCTCGTCGGGGCTATCTTGCAAATCGGCATCCATCGTGATGACCACATCTCCCTTCGCCTGTTCGAAGCCGTGGAAGAGTGCGGGACTCTTCCCGTAGTTGCGACGGAACTTAATGCCATGAACCTCCGGAAACTCTTGGCTCAGCTTCTCTATTACTTCCCATGAATGGTCGGTGCTACCGTCATTCACAAAAATCACTTCATACGAGAAGCCGTTCTTGTCCATCACCCGCTTAATCCATGCATGAAGCTCGGCTATCGATTCCTCTTCGTTGAACAGAGGCACTACTACTGAAATGTCCATATCTCTATTATCTTTCTTTTCTGATATTCTTTAAGTTATAGGATGCCACCACTGCCACAATAAATGACAGGATGAGACCCCAGAAAAAGTTGTTATTGAAAATAGCCAACGTCTTGTCGAAAGCCGACAAACTATCCACCTGCTTCAGCAGTTCCAACATTTGGGCATATTGGTCACTCATCCCCAACTGCTGGTAAGTTTCCACCATATCGGGCTGAGTCACGAGTTTGTTCAGTTGTTCATACAAGGAGCCATCATCCCAGAATTTGAAGTAGGCAAAAACAATCAAACCATTGATGAGACACCCGTACATGAACATGGAAAAAGAAAAGAATAAGCCTTGCAGATAGCTCAATTTCTCTCCTATAGCAAAGAGTTTCTTGTTGATTCGCAGGGCTAAAACAAACGGGAGGGCGAAACATACGCCACAAAGGAGAAAACAAAGGAGAATGAGCAATCCATTTCCAGAAGTGACACCGCCCACGTAGGAGAGAAAAAGTGCGCTCCAACCCAGCCCCACAGCTGTACCGTATTCCATCGAATACGCTCTGTACATATTGTTTCTTGTTGCCATTTACACGCTATTTCTTAAGGGGAACTCTGTCCCTACTTATGCGCACCTTACGCGCACGCAATCATTTTATATTAAAATTAGTGCAAAGGTACGGATTTTAATTTACAAATAGCCACACAGACAAGAAAAATTTCTCAAGAATGGACTTTGTCGGCGTTTTTCTGCACGAAATCTTTCCAGGAACTGAATCGGTGCTCCACTTCGGGCTTGCCCATCTGGATGAAATGGCAGTAGGCGGCACCGAGAGCATCGGTGGCATCGAATTGAATGTCCATATCTTCTTTGGAAATTTTCAGCATCCGCTGCAACATACCAGCGACTTGCTCTTTGGAAGCACTACCGTTGCCCGTGATGGCCACTTTGATTTTCTTGGGTTCATATTCCGTGATAGGGATATCACGCATGATGGCGGCAGTGATGGCCACACCTTGAGCACGTCCGAGTTTCAGCATCGACTGGACATTTTTCCCGAAAAATGGGGCTTCTATCGCCATTTCATCGGGCTTGTAGGAGTCGATGATGCTGGTGATGCGCTCGAAAATCTTTCCCAAACGGAGATAGTGGCTGGCGTATTTCTTCAGCTCTATCACACCCATCGCCATCAGTTCTGCCTTATTGCCGACAACTCGCAGGACACCATACCCCATCACATTCGTGCCAGGGTCAATGCCCAAAATAATCTTTTCTAAGTTCGATTGCGTCTTTGCCATAGATTCTTACATCGATATGAGGAATACCCCCTGAACGCTCCGCTCGGCACCTCAAAGGCGGTGTGACTCAGACCGCCACCCTCGGTGTGACTCAGACCGGTACCCTCGGTGTGAGTCACACCGTTTTTGGGGTGCCGTCGTGGAGGTATCAAAAGTAGGGGCTGTGCCTCTTCTGGACACAGCCCCTACAACTGGGAGCCGAATGGCGGACTCGAACCGCCGACCCACGCATTACGAATGCGTTGCTCTACCGACTGAGCCAATTCGGCAATGCAAATAGCAAAAAGAACGTGTCTTTTGTTAAAAGCAGTGCAAAGGTAAGGATTTTTTTTATTATAAAAGCATCTTTTCGTAAAATGTTTCTTAAATTTGCAAAGAAAACAGGAAAAAAACGATTTTATTGGCTCAAAAACGATTGATTGAATGACAAAAAAGAGAAAACCGCTGTCAATTCTTGTTGCCTGCCTCACCATTGTGGTGGCGGTGATGGGGATGAACGAATTGTGGTCTTGCGTTGGCCGAGGTGACAAGCTTCCCTCGGAAGTGAATGAAGGCAAACCCACAACGAACAGTACTGAAAAGAACGCCCTTTTTGCGGCGCAAGAGGCTGAAGCTGCTGAGGCTGCTGATGCAGAGTATGAAAATCTGGAAGCCCCCGATGAAGGGCTTTCACAGCGTGCATACGAGAATTTGGAGCAACCTGCTGAGCTTCGGAACAAGCAGGAAATGTTGCTTTTCAAGTCTCAGTTCATCATTTCTTATAATATTGGCAATCTTTGTCCTAATTATGTTTGTTGGAGTCTTACACCAAGCAGGGCAAAAGGTAAGGTACAGCGTTCCAACAAATTCCATGCTGACATTACCATGAATGCACGGAACAGTGTGGAAAGCTTCGATTACAATGGTTCGGGTTATGACCGAGGGCACATGTGTCCGGCTGGCGACAACAAGAACACCATCAAAGCGATGGACGAATCGTTTACGATGACGAACATCTGTCCACAGAATCATCAGCTGAATACGGGGATGTGGAACGACCTGGAGGTGCAGTGCCGTGACTGGGCAAAGAACTATGGTACACTCTACATTTGCTGTGGACCTATTTTCGACAGTAGCACCCCGAAAACCATCGGCAAACGCAAAAACGTGAAAATAGCTGTGCCCGACCGTTTTTTCAAAGTGATTCTCACGTTAGGGCGTGTTCCAAAAGCCATCGGATTCATCTATCCCAACCGTGCTTGCGAGGGAGATATGCGCGATTATGCGGTTTCGGTGGATCAGGTGGAGAAAGAGACGGGCATGGACTTCTTCTATCAAATGGACGACAAGCAGGAGGATGCACTTGAAAGAATATGCAATCCGAGTGCTTGGGGACTATGAAGACGCTGCGCTAAATAATAAATGATAAATGATAAAGAGAGAATGAAGAAGTATGTGAAGAATTTGAGAGTGGCGGCTGTAGAGTTTCCGCACGAACTGTATGTTCTGCTGAAGCTCACCGACAAAGAGCCACTTCCAGAGACATTGCCTGGACAGTTTGTAGAGGTGAAAGTGGAGGGGAGTCCTCGTACCTTCCTCCGTCGTCCCATTTCCATCAACTATGTGGATAGGGCAAAGAACGAATTGTGGTTACTCATCAAGAAGGTGGGAGAGGGTACTCACCAGTTGGCAAAACTGAAAGTGGGCGACACCTTAAACCTTGTGTTTCCATTGGGCAATGGCTTTTCGCCTGTGCAGAAGCAGGGCGAGAGCGTGCTGCTGGTCGGTGGCGGTGTGGGTGTGGCTCCTTTGCTCGACTATGGTAAGTATTTGAAAGACAATGGGGCGAAACCTGTTTTCTTACTTGGTGCTCGAAGCAAAAACGACTTGTTGGAACAAGACCTATTCGAAGCCATTGCCCCTGTGTATGTAACCACCGAGGATGGTTCGGAAGGCGAGAAAGGTTTTGTCACTCAACACACATTATTAAATAAAGAGCATTTCGACCGCATCTCGGTGTGTGGCCCTAAACCTATGATGGTGAGTGTGGCACGCTATGCCAAAGCGACGGACACTCCTTGCGAGGTGTCGTTGGAGAACATGATGGCGTGTGGATTGGGTGCCTGTCTTTGTTGCGTGGAAAAGACCGTGAAAGGCAATGTTTGTGTGTGCAAGGAGGGACCTGTATTTAACATCAACGAATTAACGTGGAAGGTGTAGAAGAATTGAAGAATCAAATAATTGAAGAATTGAAGAATTGAAATGGCAGATTTGACGACAAAATTGGCAGGTATCACAATGAAGAATCCTGTGATGACTGCATCTGGCACTTTCGGCTATGGGGTCGAATTTGCTGATTTTGTGAATCTTGAAGATATAGGTGGTATCATCGTAAAGGGAACGACGCTCTTGCCAAGAGAAGGGAATGACTATCCTCGCATGGTGGAGACAGCCAGTGGTATGCTGAATTGTGTGGGCTTGCAAAACAAGGGCGTTGACTATTTTTGCGAGCATATTTACCCTGAAATCAAGGATATCCGAACCAACATGATTGTCAACGTGAGCGGTTCTTCGTTGGAGGATTATGCCGAGTGTGCCGCTCGCATCGATGCACTCGACCACATACCTGCCATCGAATTGAACATCTCTTGTCCCAATGTGAAGCAGGGAGGTATGGCTTTCGGCGTGACGACAGAAGGAGCAGCTGCGGTGGTGAAAGCGGTACGAGAAGCATACCATAAGACTTTGATTGTGAAGCTTTCGCCGAATGTCACTTCTATTGCCGACATTGCGCTTGCCGTGCAGGATGCAGGTGCCGATGCCGTTTCGCTCATCAACACGTTGATGGGTATGGTCATCGACATTGAGAAGCGTAAGCCTGTGCTCAGCATTGCTACGGGAGGTATGTCGGGGCCTGCTGTCAAACCTGTGGCTGTGCGTTGTGTATGGCAGGTGGCCAAGGCGGTCAGCATTCCTGTGGTGGGTCTTGGAGGGATTATGAACGCCCACGATGCCATCGAGTTTTTCTTGGCTGGTGCATCGGCCATAGAAATCGGCACCGCCAATTTCATCGACCCTGCCATCACTGTAAAAGTGGCAGAGGGTATTAGCGAGTGGCTCGACCAGCATGGGTGTAAGTCTGTGAATGAGATTGTTGGGCAGCTGGAGGTTTCATGAGTGCTTGTTGGCAGGACGTTCTTGATGTCTTCTTTTCAGAGCAGACACTTCAGCAAAAGTATCGCTATTTCTACGATACGCTGCATCGGGTGTGCATAGAGAAGACCCAAGATTTGCCAGCCGACTACACCGACTTTTTCTCACGTCTTCAGGCGGTTTGCCGTCTGAAGAACTATCCCTTACATCAGGTGGACACCTTTCGTTGGCGTGCTCGACAGGTGTCGCATCAAGGCATGGAGGTGGACGAGCATACTTTTCTCGTCGATACCCGTGTTTTTGTGGATGCTTTAGCCCATTTCACCGACACTTTTATTCCCGATGCACTAAAAGGACGACTGCCAGATGCTGAATTGTTGCCGTGTCCGATGGAGCGTCTGCAATTTGCCACTCGCCAGAAACGGGTGCGTTTCATCGTGCAGCACATTGATGAGCCCTACATTTATGCACTTTCGAAAGAGATGCCGTCCGAGACACCCTTCCGTGTAGATATGACGATGAACCAGCACACGGGACAAGCTACGCAACTTTTGAAGGAGGGGATGCAGTTCAACGCACTTTCCTGTTCCGTGGATAAAGAAGGTGTCTATCATCCGCAGTACATCATCCTCGAACCCGATTTCTTGCTCGACACCACCAGCGTGACGGGCTGCATCAAAGGGTGGGGCGAATCAGCTTTCAACCATTTCATCGACAAATTCCGTCCGAACGAAAGCACGGTTTACACCTTGTTGGGAGATTTCGCCAACCAGTTCCTCGACGACATCCTCAATCTGCCCCAAGCCGACTATTTGTCTTCGATGCGGAAGGTGTTTGCCGACCGTGCCTTAGATATTTCTGTCTGCAAGGACATCACCCCCCAGTTCTTCGATGAAACCGCGCGTCAATTTGCCAATATTCAGCAAATAGTGGCCGAACTCTATCGCCAGCCCTATATGCAAGGTGGAAAAGTCAATATCCACATCGAGCCGTCCTTCTTCTGCGAAGCCCTTGGTTTGCAGGGACGTATGGACTGTCTGATTGACCTTGACGAAGAGGGAAAGAAATTCTTGATTGAGTTGAAATCAGGAAAATGGGACGAGTTTCGTGGGCGTGCCAAGGAAGAGCACCTCATGCAGATGTTGCTCTACAAGGAAATGCTGTTCTACAACATGGACGTGAAGCAGACCGATGTCATGGGCAATTTGCTTTACTCGAAATATCCCAGAATGCAAGAACAGCGGAGTTTTCAAGAGATTCTCTTTCGTGCCATGAACATCCGCAACAGCATCGTGGCACTCGAATTGGGACTTCTGCACGGGAAGGCACGAGAGTGGGTACCGAAACTCACGCCACAAGCATTACGTCGCAACCCTAATTGCAGCGACAAGTTTTGGACACAATGGTGTCTGCCTGAGATTCAGCCCATCACCGATACCCTGCACTCGATGGATGAGCTGACGGCTGAATATTTCTACACATTCCTCCAATTCATCGAGCGAGAGCAGTTCGAGAGCAAGATGAATGACTCACGTCCAGATTCCACCCGAACACTTGCCTCGCTGTGGAATGCCGACATCAACACCAAGATGGAGAATGGCGACATATTCGTGAACCTCCATATCACCGACCTTCGTGTGACGGATGGCGTAGAGGCTGTTTGTCTCACACCGTCAAATGTTTCCCTCCAATCGTCCCCGAATTTCCGTATTGGCGATGCCGTCATGCTTTACAAGCGCAACTCCAACTCCGACTCCGTCATTACACAACAAGTGATTCGTTGCAGCGTCGAAGCCTACGACAGTCAGCATATCTGGCTGAAGCTGAAGAACACTCAACGCAACAGCGAAATCTTCGACCGAGCAGATACATGGGCTATCGAACATGACCACGTGGATGCTAATTTCCGAACTCTCTACAGCGGGCTTTTCTCACTCGTCACCTGCGAGAAGAACCGACGCGACTTGCTGTTATGCCAACGTCCAGCCACTTCCGACGACCTCTTTCTGCTGATGGGGCCTCCTGGCACGGGGAAAACTTCTGTTGCCCTCAAACGTATGGTGGAGGAACATCAGACAGCCGAACACAACATCCTTCTTTTGGCCTACACCAACCGTGCCGTCGATGAAATCTGTCAGATGCTTTCGACCATTGAGCCACAACCCGACTATATCCGACTGGGACGAGAACTTTCCTGTGCGCCTCCACACCAAAGTCACCTCTTGACTAACGTCCTCCAAGGGCTTTCCACGCGGCAAAAGGTGCTACAAAGACTCGCCGACACACGTATCTTTGTCAGTACTGTTGCCTCCATGAACAGTCACACCGCCTTGTTCAAAATCAAGCACTTCCAAGTCGCCATTTTCGATGAGGCATCCCAAATCCTCGAACCTCAAATCCTTGGCATTCTTACTTCATCAGCCATTGACAAGTTCATCATGATTGGCGACCACAAGCAGTTGCCAGCCGTCGTCGTACAGAACGAGGAAAAGTCTGCCGTTTCCTCTCCATTGCTCCATACCATCGGACTAACCAACTGTCGCAACTCCCTTTTTGAACGTCTTTACGAACAAAATCGACATTGTCCTGACATTGTTTCCATGCTTGACCATCAGGGGCGAATGCACCCAGCCATTGCGACGTTTGCCTCCGATGTCTTCTACGAAGGTCTCCTTCTGCCCGTCGGACTTCCCCATCAGACGGAGCCGCTTTCCTTCCCAATCTACGATTCCGATAATGCCATCGAGACACTCGTGGCTACCCGTCGATGTGCTTTCATCAACGTGCCCCGTCCCATGCCCGAAGACCGCTTGCCCAAGGCCAATATGCTTGAAGCCCGCATGATAGCCCAACTCGTCAAGGCCATCCTTCAGCTTCACCAACAAAATAACCAACCCTTCGAAGCTGCACGTCAACTCGGTATCATCGTTCCTTTCCGCCGACAGATAGCTCTCGTTCGTTCGGAGATAGAAAAAATGAACCCAGATGTGGCTCGCGACCTTGTCATCGACACCGTGGAACGCTACCAAGGTTCTCAGCGTGACATCATCATCTATGGCACCACTATCACCCAGACCTACGAACTCGACATCCTTTCCAATCTCACACCGACACCCACAGGCATCATCGACCGTAAGCTCAACGTAGCTGTCACCCGTGCCCGCAAACAACTTTTCATTTTGGGCAACACCGCCCTGCTTCGCCAGAATGCCCTCTATCAAAAATTGATTGATTATTGCCTTGTTGAGAACCGTTGATGGATAGATACATAAAAAAGAAGCCTCGCAGGGTTGTCTGCGAGGCTTCTTATATATAAATAATGTGTAATTTTAGTAGAGATAGATTTTGTAGTTCTTCACGCTACCTGGAGCACCTTGTTCAGCACGTGGCAGATACTCAAGGGCAGATACCGTTTGTTCGCTGCCAAGGTCGATAACGATGAGGTGGGGTGGGGTAGCACCCTTCTCGGTTTGCCAGTAGGTGGATTCCTGTAAGTCATAGACCTTATCGCCCGTATGGTTGCCGTTCTCATCCTCACTGTTGGCATACTTGGTTGTCCATGGTTCGCGGGAGATGCGCTTGCCATCGGTTCCTTGCAGATAAAGCTCGGCGATAGCAACACGGTCTCCTTCTTTCTGAGTGGAGAGGCATTCGATAGCGAGGAAACGTCCTTTCTTCGGAGTCGCAAACTTGACGGTCTGCCAGCCGTTGCCTCCGTTGAACGTACCTGTAGCGGCAGGGGTGGCACTATTGAGGTCTGGCTTGTCGCCGATGTTGTTATGCTTGTTCGACTTCTCCAGTTGGAGCTTATTGAGTTCAGGCTTGTCCTGACCCCAAACGATTGCTTCCTTGGGACCTACCACATCGAGCACGATGATTTCGTTCTTTCCCTTCTTCAACCAGCAACCTGGAACATAGAGGGTCTGCTGAGGGCCAATCGACCAGATGCGACCCATGGCATGGCCATTCACATACACCTGTCCCTTGCCCCAAGTCTCGAAGTTGAGGAAGGTGTCACCCACCTTCGAGAGGTTGAAGTAGCCACGATAGTAGCCGCGCTTACCCAAGAATCCGCCCTTGGACATGAAGTCCTCTTGCATCTTCTCCATCTCTTTCTTCATTCCGTGCGACAGCATCCAGCCCCATTTCTCCTTCTTGAGGTCGGATATTTCTTCCTTCATCTCGTCAAACTCCTCCTTCAGGCAGTCGAAAGACTCTTTGGCTGTCTCATAGTCATCGGGAATCGTGGCATTATACCATTCCTTGGGTTTCCAGGTCGTTTCCGTACCATCCACCTCTGCCGTGAAGGTAACATCGCCCACAATGCCCTTGTAGTCCTTGATGGCACGTCCGAAGTTGATGCGTCCCATGCCTTCGACGAGGATGGTAAGCATGGAGCCTTTCTTGATGGGAGGCAGGGTAAGGCTCTTCTCGTTCTTTACACGGTCAATCTTACCGACGTATTCGCCGTTGACGAACACTTGGGCAAAGTCGTGGAAGTCGCCGGTCAGAACACTTTGTGCAGGAATTTCGGGCATGAAAGTGAAGTACATCATTGTGCCCCAACCCATATCCATTTCCTCAAATGTTTTCAGTGTTCCCTTCTCGCGCTCGTCGATGCCACATTCTAACGGTGCATGTTCCTTCAGTTCAAACTTCGGCACCGTAATGATAGGCATGGGAGCCTTCGGAACTGCTGGTAATGCCTTGCCATCGTTGTACTTCGCCATCATCTTGCGGAGTTCGTTGAACTTCGGAGTGGCAAGACCATATTCATTGATGGGTGCATCATAGTCATACGAAGTCACGTCGGGAGCAAAGCCAGGAGAGTTGGCACCAGCCCAATGTCCGAAGCTCGTTCCTCCATGTGTCATGTAAAGCGAGAAAGAGATGCCCTTGGAGAGCATTTCGTCCATGCCATCCACCATGTCTTTCGCTGGACGGGTCTCGTGACGTGCTCCCCACTTGTCGAACCAACCACTCCAGAACTCAGAACACATCTTCGGAGCATTAGGACGTAGTTCGCCAAGACGACGGAACTGGTCGTTGATGTTGGCACCCGTACCGAAGTTCATCGTCCAAGTCAGATCGTCGAGGCCGTTTTTCTCGAAGTTGGAAGACCAGTCACATTGGAAGAGTGCCAAGTCCTTGCCGTAGATGCCACGCAGACAGTCACGAATCTCGCTCACGTAAGGCTTGTCCTCTCCATAGCTTCCGTACTCGTTCTCTACCTGCACCATGATAATCGGGCCACCGTTTTGGATGGTGAGACCAGCCAACTGCTCGCCCACCTTCTCCTCGAAAATTTTCACGCGTTCCATAAAATAAGGGTCGCGCTCACGCAGACGGATGTCCTTCTTCTTCAAGAGCCACCAAGGAAGACCGCCCATCTCCCACTCTGCACAAACGTATGGACCAGGGCGTACAATCACGTACATACCGTTCTTCTGTGCCAGACGACAGAACTCCGCCACGTCGTTGTTGCCCGTGAAGTCGAACTCGCCCTCTTCCTGCTCGTGGATGTTCCAGAAGATGTAGATGCACACGGTGTTCATGCCTAACGCCTTGCACATCTTGATGCGGTGCTCCCAATAAGGCTTGGGAATACGAGGGTAGTGAATCTCGGCTGCCTTCACCACGAAAGGCTTGCCATTCAGCAGGAACGTACCGTTACCCGTTTCGAAAGTGCCTTTGGCTTTCTGAGCCATGACCGTCATTGGTGCAGTCATCGTGGCTGCAACCAACAAAAACAAACATAAAAGTCTTTTCATTGTCTTATATAAATAGGTTTAAGTTAGATATTCCACACTACAAAGGTAAGGCAATTTGCAGACAATACAAAATAATTCGTGCTTTATTTTCACGATTCTCCCGTTTTGCCACTATTGTTAAAGTTTTTTTTCTTACCTTTGCATCTCTCAAACCGAAACATATTAGAACAGATATGCAGAAAATCATCATCTTAGACTTTGGTTCACAGACCACGCAGCTGATTGGTCGCCGAGTGCGAGAGCTGAATACGTTTTGTGAAATCATGCCTTACAACAAGTTTCCGCAGAATGACCCTGACGTGATTGGCGTGATTCTGTCGGGTTCGCCTTATAGCGTTTATGAAGAACGAGCTTTCAAACTCGATTTCTCTCAGATTCGTGGCAAATATCCTATCCTCGGCATCTGCTATGGTGCTCAACTGATGGCACACACCTTTGGTGGAAAGGTGGAACCTGAAGGCACACGTGAATATGGACGTGCCAACCTCGAATTTATGGAAGAGGACAATCCACTTTTGAAGGGTTTTGCCGAGAATAGCCAAGTGTGGATGTCGCATGGCGATACCATCACCCGTCTTCCCGAGGGGTTCCGTTGTATCGCATCAACTGCTACCGTGAAGTATGCTGCCTACGCTGCTAATGACGAAAAGATTTGGGGCGTGCAGTATCACCCCGAAGTATTCCACAGTATCGATGGTACACAGCTCCTGAAGAATTTCGTGGTAGATATCTGTGGCGGCAAGCAAGATTGGTCACCAGCCTCTTTTGTTGACCAAACCGTAGCTGAACTCCGCGAGCAGGTGGGCGACGATAAAGTTATTCTCGGTCTTTCTGGTGGTGTCGATTCGTCTGTGGCTGCCGTGCTACTCAATCGTGCCATCGGCAAAAACCTCACCTGTATTTTTGTCAACAATGGACTCCTTCGCAAGAACGAATTCACAGATGTTCTTCGCGACTACGAGTGCCTTGGTCTCAATGTGGTGGGTGTCGATGCCTCTGAGAAATTCTATCACGAATTGGCTGGAGTGTCTGAACCTGAAAAGAAACGGAAAATTATTGGTGCTGGCTTCATTGACGTGTTCGAGGCCGAAGCTAAGAAGATTGAGGGTGCCAAGTGGCTTGCGCAAGGTACCATCTATCCTGACCGCATCGAATCGCTCAACATCACGGGTAAGGTCATTAAGTCACACCACAATGTGGGTGGGCTACCTGAAAAGATGGGCTTAAAACTCTGTGAACCACTGAAGTGGCTCTTTAAGGATGAAGTGCGTCGTGTGGGTCGTCAACTTCAAATGCCCGAACACCTCATCACTCGTCACCCCTTCCCTGGGCCAGGTCTGGCAGTGCGCATCCTTGGTGACATCACACCAGAGAAAGTGCGTGTGCTGCAAGATGCCGATGACATCTTTATCCGTGGGCTTCGCAACTGGAAAGTGAAACTTTCTGGTGAAGAAGCGCGTAAGGTGCTTGCTGCAGGAGTGCCAGCCGACATGCGTGACGGAGAAATCGAGGTGTCTCTCTACGATCAGATTTGGCAAGCCGGAGCCATCCTCCTTTCCGACGTGAAAAGTGTCGGTGTGATGGGTGACGAACGTACCTACGAGAATCCCGTGGCTCTCCGTGCTGTCACCTCTGCCGATGCCATGACCGCTGACTGGGCAAAACTCCCTTACGAGTTTTTGGCAGAAGTCAGCAACCAAATTATTCGCAATGTCAAAGGTGTCAACCGCGTTTGCTACGACGTGTCGTCAAAACCACCAGCAACAATAGAATGGGAATAGTGGTGTGGAAAAATAACAGATTGAAAACCATAAATTAATAGATAGTGTTTCCATCACAGAATGTTGTGAAGAACATTCGGGGAAACTACAATAAACATTATGAAGAAATTTTTATCGTTGACTTTCACAGCAACTCTTTTGCTGTTAGCCAGTTGCACCTCTTATAAGAATGTGCCTTATTTGCAGAATAGTGACGAGGTGGATCTTTCACCAGCCACGAGGCTCTATGATGCTCGAATCATGCCGAAAGACCAATTGGTCATCCATGTCAACTACCCTTTAGACCCTAATGCAGTGAAAATGTTCAATCTTGTCACCATGGGAGGCAATGTTGTCAACAATGCAAGCAATACTGCTTTCTCCAGCCAAGTGCAACAGCAGAGCTATTTAGTGGATAATGAAGGATACATTAACTTTCCAGTTTTAGGTAAATTGAAAGTGGAAGGAATGACGAAGACGGAGCTTGAAGATATGATTGCACATAAGATTCAAGGAGAGCACACGCGGGATTTACCACTGGTAAATGTACAGATGTCGAACTTTAAAGTGTCGGTGTTGGGCGAAGTGGCGAAACCTGGTCAATACACAACTACAACAGGTAAAATCAACATTTTCGAAGCATTGGCAATGGCGGGCGACTTGACGATTTGGGGACAGCGTGACCAACTGAAGATTCTGCGTGAAAATGCTAAAGGGGAAAAGAGTATTGCTTACCTCAATCTGAATGATGCCAACATCATCAATTCGCCTTATTATCAGCTACAACAGAATGATGTGGTTTATGTGACTCCTAATAAGACAAAGGCGAAGAATTCTGGTGTTGGTACAGAAACATCCCTCTGGTTTACCTCGACCAGCATTTTGGTGTCGTTAGTATCATTGCTCTACAATATTCTGAAATAGCACAAAAGCTTATAGTTGCTATAAACAAAACCAAAGCTGCTTGGAACGTTAATTTAATGTGAATAATTTAAGAAATTCTATTAATGGGTGTTAACACTATTGGCTGATGTGTTAAACAATTTCAACAGAACGAAAAAACAACGTCCAAAAGTTTTGCTATCACAATTATTTGTCGTTATTTTGCTCCCGATTTCGGAAAAGGTTCCGATTTCGGGAGCATTTTTTATCCATCTTCTATAGATGATGAAGCAGTGCTTTTCAAAAGTGATAATAACAACATTACCAATAAAAATTAAAAAAGCAATAAGACTATGAAGCAAACAACGAAAAGATTCTATGGCACACTGGCTTGTGTTGCCTTCTTCTCGGGACTGACAGGGGCGTTCGCCTATTCTCTCTCTCAAAAGTCTATCTCGTCTGCCTTTAAGGCTCCTGTTACTGAACAGGTAGAAGAGGAAACGAGTGGCTTGATGAAGCTTTCCAATTCTGCTGTGCCAGCAGGTCAACCTGTTGACCTCACAGAGGCTGCCGAAAAGGCTTGCAACGCTGTGGTCTATATCAAGTGTGTGCAAGCCAGCAAGCGACAGACCATCGAGTATCAAGACCCATTTGCTGATTTCTTCGGCGACTTTTTCGGACGTGGTGGAGGTACACAGCGTCGTCAGGTGGAAACACCGAAACGCGAAGCAGCTGGTTCGGGTGTGATTATTTCGGCTGATGGTTACATCGTGACCAACAACCACGTGGTGGAAAATGCCGACGAGATTACCATCACACTAAACGACAACCGCGAGTTTACCGCACGGGTCATTGGACTTGATGCCGATACCGACTTAGCATTGCTGAAGATAGATGCTACGGGGTTACCTGCCATCGTGATAGGTGATTCTGACCAACTGAAAGTGGGAGAGTGGGTGTTGGCCGTAGGCAATCCTTTCAACCTCACTTCAACCGTAACCGCAGGCATCGTCTCGGCCAAGGCACGTAACCTCGGTGCCCATAAGAATGGCATTGAATCATTTATTCAGACAGATGCAGCCATCAATTCGGGTAATTCAGGCGGTGCACTGGTCAACACACGAGGCGAATTGGTGGGCATCAACGCTATGCTCTATTCGCAAACGGGTTCCTTCACAGGATATGGTTTTGCCATCCCAACCACCATCATGAAAAAAGTGGTAACAGACTTGCAGGCATACGGAACCGTGCAACGCGCTCTTATCGGTGTCAGCGGTATGACACTCCACGACTATATCGATGCAAAGAAGCATGAAGACGAGAAATTCACTGCGGATTTCGGTACAGTAGATGGTGTGTATGTAGCCGAAGTGTCGGAGGATGGCGCAGCGGAAGAAGCTGGCATCAAGAGTGGCGATGTCATCATCTCTATAGATGGTAAGAAAATTACCAAGATGTCTGAGTTGCAAGAAGCCACGACGAAGTATCGTCCAGGTGACAAGGCGCTGATTGGTTACATACGCGATAAGAAAGAAAAGACCACTACCATCACTTTCCGCAATGCCAAAGGTAGCACAAACGTGATTAAGTCACAAAAACTGGATGTGCTGGGTGCTGAGTTCAAGGAACTTTCCGACAACCAGAAGAAAACGCTCAATCTGTCCTATGGTGTACAAGTGACTAACCTTAAGGCTGGCTATCTGAAAGAGGCTGGAGTGCCAGAAGGTTTCATCATTCTGAAGGCAAACAACCAGAACATTAAGTCGTCAAACGACCTCGAATCTGCCTTCAAGTCAGCACAAGCAAGCGATGAACAAACTCTATGGATTTGGGGTAAGACTCCTGCTGGTAAAGCGATGTCTTTCGCCGTGCAATTGGGTGAATAATATACCCGAATGTTAAAAAATGAAGGATTTGGAGAAAAAAATCTCCAAATCCTTTGTTGTTTCGTTCAGATTTACTACCTTTGCTAATAGAAAATAACTAAAGTGGTTTTTCTCCGAGTGTGGAGGGGCTTCGTAAAGACAGTCAAGACCGCTGTAATGGAACATATAAGCCGGGGTCAGGATCGATCGGGATACTCATCAAATTAAAAACTGAAACCGAGATGATTTTACCGTCCAATGGCGGGCCACAACCCAGCAGTCGCCATGTCTCAGAGCATGGGGTTTCGGCTTCTGGAAACCTCCGAGTCGGTGGATTACAAAGGGCGGTAAATACTCAAATCTTATTACGTCGGAGTTTCATCACATCTCCTCCCGGCTTTATTTTTAAAGGGTGAGCACCAATGATGCCCACCCTTTACCAAGGAAAGTTGCCGGAGTGGTCGATCGGGCCGCACTCGAAATGCGGTGACCGGGTAACTGGTCCGGGGGTTCGAATCCCTCACTTTCCGCTTGTTGTGGGGGATTGTCTCAATGGGACAATCCCCCACATCTTTTATTATATATAATAATGTGTAAATGTATGAAATGTAGCTTGGATAATATGGATACAAAGACAACATTGAATGAGCTTGAGCGGCAAGAGCTTCTGGAGACTGTGAGAAAGTTACAGTCGCAGGTGGCCGATGTGCTGTCCGCAGACGATTTTCATAAGATAAAAGAGATTTTATTAAAAGCTGTACAGACTAATTCTTTGCACCGTGACCAGTTTGGGCTGAATCCGCTTTTGTTCGATTTGCAAACTGCTGTCATCACGGTGGAAGAGATAGGGCTGAACCGAGCCTCCATTATCAGCATTCTTTTACACGATTGTGTATCGATTGGTGTAATTAGCATCGATGATGTGGCACGCGAGTTTGGCGACGACGTGGCACACATCATACGTGGCATTCTGAGGGTCAATGAGTTGTATGCACGCAATCCATCTATCGAAACGGAAAATTTCCGTGACCTTCTCCTTTCGTTTGCTGAAGACATGCGAGTCATCTTCATCATTATTGCTGACCGTGTGAACTTGATGCGCCAGATTAAGGATAGGGGAGAGATTGAAGAACGAACTCGTGTGGCAACAGAGGCGGCTCATCTCTATGCACCCTTGGCTCATAAGTTGGGTTTATACCTGATTAAGCGAGAATTGGAGGACTTGTCGCTGAAGTATTTGGAGCCAGATGTCTTCTACATGATTAAGGAAAAACTGAATGCCACTCGTGCAGCTCGCGACCTTTACATCGCAAACTTTATCGCCCCGATTGAAGAGAAGTTGAAGACGACAGGCTTGAAGTTCCACATCAAGGGACGCACCAAGTCCATTCACTCTATCTGGCAGAAGATGAAGAAGCAGAAATGCAAGTTCGAGGGCATCTACGACCTTTTCGCCATCCGCATCATCCTCGACTCTGAATTGGAGAAGGAGAAACAAGACTGCTGGCAGGTGTTCAGCATCGTTACAGATATGTACCGACCGAATCCAAAACGTTTGCGAGATTGGTTGAGCGTGCCGAAGTCGAATGGCTATGAATCGTTGCACATCACCGTAATGGGACCAGAAGGTAAGTGGGTGGAAATTCAGATTCGGACAGAACGCATGGACGAGATTGCGGAGCGAGGTTTGGCTGCACACTGGCGGTACAAGGGAGTGAAAGATAGTGGAAGCAAGTTGGAGGATTGGTTGAAGGATATTCGTTCAGCACTTGAACATCAAACGGATAGCAACGAACAGTTGATGGACAGGTTTAAGGTTGACCTCTACAGCGACGAGGTCTTTGTCTTCACCCCCAAAGGTGACTTGTTCAAACTGCCCAAAGGAGCGACAGTTCTTGACTTTGCTTTCCAGATACACACCAATGTGGGGGCACACTGCACAGGCGGAAAGGTGAATGGAAAGAATGTTCACATCCGAACCAAACTACAAAGTGGTGACCAAGTGGAAATACTCACTTCGACCAAGCAAGTGCCAAAACAAGACTGGCTGAACATCGCCATCACGCCTAAAGCGCGTGCCAAGATTCGGCAGTCACTGACCGAGCAGGAGATGAAGGTATCGACTTTTGCAAAGGAGATGCTGGAGCGTAAGTTCAAGAACAAGAAGATTGAGCCAGAAGAATCCACTATGATGAAGCTCATTAAGAAGTTGGGCTATAAACATGTGACGGAATTCTATAAGGCGATTGCGGAGGAAGTGTTGGACGTGAACACCGTCATTGAGCACTATCAGGCCATGGTGGAACGCGAAGCCAATCCAAACGCCTTTTCAACGGAGGTGCGCAGTGCCGATTCCTATGTGGCCACGACACCAGACGACCATGCACAAGGCAATGCCGACGTGTTGGTGTTGGACAACAATCTAAAAGGAGTGGAATACAGTCTCGCCAAGTGTTGCAATCCCATCTATGGCGACGATGTATTTGGCTTTGTGACAGTGAATCGTGGCATCAAGGTACATCGCCAAGACTGTCCGAATGCGCAATTACTGAGGGAGCGGATGAGTTATCGTGTGCTTCGTGCCCGATGGGCGGGTAAGGGTACCAAGCAATATCCCGTGACCCTTCATGTGGTGGGACAAGATGATATTGGCATCGTCAACAACATCACCTCTATCATCAATAAAGAGAAGAACATCATGCTCCGAGGCATCAGCATTCAGTCTTCGGAGGATGGACTTTTCGCTGGTACACTGACCGTCATGCTGGACGACCAGAACCAGCTGAATCAACTCATCAAGAAAATCGCCACCGTGAAAGGAGTTAAGAATGTAACAAGATGAAAGTCAATTTGCTATTAGTGGGTAAGACAGTGAACAAGCACTTTGTAGAACTGATTGAAGATTATGCATCGCGCGTAAAGCACTACATCGGCTTCGAAATCAACATTATACCCGAACTGAAAAATACTAAAAACTTATCCATCGACCAGCAGAAGCAGCAGGAAGGAGAGTTGATTCTCCGCCAGCTTCTGCCAAGCGATAGCGTTGTGCTCCTTGACGAACACGGCAAGGAACTGGGAAGTGTGGATTTCTCGAAGTACTTGGAACAAAAAATGCAGACCACCAACAAACGACTTGTTTTCGTTGTTGGTGGTCCATACGGTTTCTCGCCCGATGTTTACAACCGAGCAAACGATAAACTTTCCCTTTCACGCATGACGTTCTCTCATCAGATGGTGCGGCTTATTTTCGTCGAACAACTCTATCGAGCCATGACCATCATGCGGGGAGAACCATACCATCATGAATGAGGTGGCTCATTGGTAAAATTCTTTCTTTCCAGCACTCAGTGTGTTCTTCATCAACGAGCAGATGGTCATGGGGCCTACGCCTCCTGGCACTGGTGTGATGAAGGAGCATTTAGGAGCGACATTCTCGAAGTCAACATCACCATTCAGACGGAAGCCCGATTTGCGAGTGGCATCGGGTACACGAGTTGTACCTACATCGACAATCACAGCACCTTCTTTCACCATATCGGCAGTGACAAAGTTCGGCTTACCGATAGCTGCGATGATGATGTCTGCCTGCTGGCATTCTTCTTTCAGCGTCTTCGAACGGCTGTGGCAGACGGTCACCGTACTGTCGCCCCACTGTTTTTGCATCATCAGCTGTGCCATAGGCTTGCCCACGATGTTGGAACGGCCAAGTATGACGCACTTCTTGCCACGAGTCTCGATGTTGTAACGTTTCAGCAATGTGATGATGCCAAGTGGTGTGGCTGAAATGTAGCAGGGTAGGCCGATGGCCATGCGCCCCACGTTGATGGGATGGAAACCGTCCACATCCTTGCGATAGTCGATGGCTTCGATGATTTTCTGCTCAGAAATGTGCTTAGGCAGCGGCAGTTGCACAATGAAACCGTCCACGTCGGGGTCGTTGTTGAGCTTTTCCACTTGTTTCAACAGGAAATCCTCGGTGATGTCGTCCTCGAAACGGAGCAGGGTAGAGGTGAAGCCACATGCCTCACACGCTAACACCTTGTTCTTCACGTAGGTCTCGCTGCCACCGTCGTGACCGACGAGGATGGCGGCAAGATGGGGACGCTTGCCTCCTGAATTTACTATTTTCTTTACTTCTTCAGCGATTTCAGCCTTGATGGCTGCTGCTGTTGCTTTTCCGTCTATCAGTTGCATGGGTTATATAAAGTTTATAGTTTACAGTTTATAGTTTAAAGAAGGGCTAACGCGACGCTCGCAAACAAACAAGCCGCATGGTCTTTAACCCTTAAACTCTAAACTTTAACCTTTATTCTAAAATTTTCTCATTCGCTGCATTTGGGCCATGGCTTTAGCCATCTTCGGATTGGTCATCTGGCGCATCATCTTACGCATCTGCTCGAATTGCTTCGTGATACGGTTCACCTCGTCGATGGAGTTGCCAGAACCTTTGGCGATACGCTGTTTGCGCGACATATTGATACACTCGGGATGCTCACGCTCGTAGGGGGTCATAGACCCAATCATGGCTTCCACAGACTTGAAGGCATTGTCGTCGATGTCCACGTCCTTCAGAGCTTTGCCCACACCTGGAATCATCGAAGCCAAATCCTTGATGTTGCCCATTCGCTTGATTTGCTGGATCTGTCCGAGGAAGTCGTTATAGTCGAACTTATTCTTGGCAATCTTCTTCTCCAACCGTTTGGCTTCTTCCTCGTCAAATTGTTGCTGAGCACGCTCCACGAACGATACGATGTCGCCCATGCCAAGGATGCGGTCAGCCATGCGGTCGGGGTGGAACACATCGAGTGCTTCCATTTTCTCGCCTGTTCCGACGAACTTGATGGGCTTGGTCACCACCGTGCGGATGGACAGGGCAGCACCACCACGGGTGTCGCCATCCAGCTTAGTGAGGATAACGCCATCAATCTCAAGACGTTCGTTGAAAGTCTTGGCAGTGTTGACAGCATCCTGTCCCGTCATGGCATCCACCACTAACAAGGTCTCGTGTGGGTTGACAGCCGCCTTGATTTGTTCAATCTGCACCATCAGTTCCTCGTCGATGGACTGGCGACCTGCGGTATCGACAATCACCACGTCGTAGTTCTTCGACTTTGCCTCTTGGATAGCGTTCTTGGCCACAGCTATCGGGTCGGTGGCACCTTCTTCCAGATAGCAAGGCACACCCACTTGTTCGGCCAGCACACGCAGCTGCTCCATAGCGGCAGGACGGAAGGTGTCGCAAGCAGCCAACAGCGGTTTCTTGTGGTTCTGAGTCTTCAGACGCAATGCCAGTTTACCCGACATGGTGGTCTTACCTGCACCGTTCAAACCTGCCATCAGGATGACCGTTGGTCGTCCCGTAAGGTTCAGATCGGTAGCCTGACCACCCATCAGTTCGGCCAGTTCGTCATGCACAATCTTGACCATCATCTGGCCAGGCTTCACGGCTGTGAGCACGTTCTGGCCCAGTGCCTTCTGCTTCACCGTGTCGGTGAACGTCTTGGCTACTTTATAGTTAACGTCCGCCTCCAGAAGTGCCTTACGCACATCCTTCAGTGTTTCCGCTACGTTGATTTCGGTGATTTTTCCTTCACCTTTCAGTATCTTGAAAGACCGTTCAAGTCTCTCGCTTAAATTTTCAAACATATATGTTATATAAAGTTTACAGTTTAAACTTTAACCTTTACTTTTTCACTCCTTTATATATAAGGTATGCGACAATTGCTATCACAATGAGGATGGCCGCAATGCCAATGATGTGGGAATAGTGGGCGATGATGCCAATGAGTTCCTGCTTCGGCATGGTGGAGTGGAAAGCCGCTCCGATACCCACGAGGATGCTGTTCCAGATGGCGGCACCCAGACAGGTGTAGAGCATGAACGACAGCAGATTCATCTTGGCCAATCCAGCGGGGATACTGATAAGCTGGCGAATGGCTGGAATCATACGACCAATCAGCGTGGAGATGGCACCGCGTTTGTCAAAATACTGTTCTGCCTGTTCCACCTTCGCCGCATCAATCAAGCATACATGCCCGATACGGCTGTTGGCAAAGGCATAAACGATAGGACGCCCCAGTGAGTAAGCCAGTCCGTAGTTGATGAGTGCTCCGATGAGTGCTCCGAAAGTTCCGCAGAGGATAATCATGGGATAAGTCATTTCGCCCGTTTCGGCAGCCATATATGCCGCAGGAATCATCACCACTTCTGAGGGGAACGGAATGAATGAGCTTTCGATGGCCATAAACAGGATAACCCACCCATAGTTCAGGTTGTCGAGTGCTCCGTTTGTTAAATTAAGAATCAAATCTTCCATAATGGGTGCAAAGGTACGGAAATAAAGTGAAAATTGAAGAGTGTAAAGTGAAAAATTTGCTACCACGAGAGAAAGTAAAGGGTACGATAGCAAATTTTTCACTTTTCATTGAGCACTTTTACCTGAAAAAGTTTGGTCAGTTCATAAATTAGTCCTACCTTTGCACTCGCTTAACAAAAAAGCCATACGGGTAAGTCCTACACGGCCAGCTCCCTCGGAATCCCCCAGGGCTTGACCGCAGCAAGGGCACTTGGTTGTAGCGGCGCGATGTAGTCAGCTTGCCCACCCGCCTCTTTAGCTCAGTTGGCCAGAGCACGTGATTTGTAATCTCGGGGTCGTTGGTTCGAATCCGACAAGAGGCTCAAGAATTTATCGGCAGTTGGAGTCGAAAGTTTACTTTCGAATGACAACTGCCGATGAATTCTTGAAAGACTGCCGCCGGCTGGCTTTTCGGATATACAATCCGACAAGAAGCTCAAAACGAGAGGGGAACGCTTTTTCGGAAGCGTCCCCCTCTCGTTTTTTGTCGTTAGCATCCCGTGTGTGTTCGGCTCTGCCAACTATGAGTTATTCCCTCTGCTGCTTGTGTGCTATCTCTTCTGCCGCATGAGAGGTATCATGCAAGCGGCTAAAGCTTCACCCCTTTTATGGTGGTCTGTTTCAGCCCTGTGCTATTGCTATATAAATAGTATTTATGGGTGGACAAATTGCGGAGAATCTTTCTGCCATCCTTCGTGTACGAAATCAGTTCGAAACACTTCTGTGGCATCGATTTATTGAGGTACAAAGTCAGTTCCTTTCCGTTGTATCGAACCCTCTTCTGAAAAGCATCCCCCGTCATCAACAGGTCATCCAATCCAAACGGGACGTAGGATAACCCTTTGACCCTCAGACTCCACACATCGCCATATCTGGCAAAATGCAACCAGCCAACCGTCTTGACTTCATTGGGATAACATGGAATGGAAGTGTTGGTCAGAAGGTCAGTATAGATAGTTCTGCCATCAAATGTCAACACCTTCGCAAAACCATCGTCCTGCAATTCCACGTGTTGGTGAGGCCCCAGCAATTTCGCCCGTCCCTGCTTGTTGATAACGTAGAAGTTGACCCAACCGTATTCCGTGTCCAAACTTCTCGCCACCGCATACTCACCGACAAAGGTTCCGATGCTCAGATATTGTGCAGGTGTCAGCAACCTTGTCCCTTGCCGCAAACCGAATCTCTGTTCCTCTTCATAGACGCTCACCTCTTCATGGTCGTTGGCCAAATCCTCCGACTGAACCTTGCTTCCTCGAATCATCACCATCTCGTCCTCATGTCCAAGTCCCATGTTTACAGGATGTTGCTTCTGCAGAAGTGCTTTTTTCGTCCTCGTCATCCCACCAATGGCATTCTTTCCCTTTCCTGCGAAGAACGCCTCCCAATTCCAGTCTTCATCGGGCAATCCAAACATGAAATACATGCCTACATTATCCAATATGATGGTCTTTTCCTTTCCCGAAGTGGGGCGCAACCCACGGCCCACCTGCTGCAAGTATTTGGCCAACGACCTGGTGGGGCGTGCCAACTGAATGAACTCCACTTCGGGACAATCCAATCCTTCTGAAAAGAGATCCACATTCACAATGACATCCAACCTGCCAGCTCGATAATCTTCCACCAACGCCTTTCGTGTGGCCGATGGCGTGCTGGCATCCACTTCTGCAATATTCACCCCCTTCTGGCGATAAAATGTCGCGATGTGATTGGCATGTTCACGATTGATGGCATAAATGATGCCCTTTTTCCCCAGGGCATACTGGCTGTAAGAACGATACAACTGCTCGATACAAGCTCGGTTGTCCATCACAGCCCCCATCTCCTTCAGTTGATAATCACCATCCACACCTCGCTTTTTCAATCCTTGGACACGCTTCATCATCTCACCATCAGGGCGTACCGACACAAAGTCAAACAATGCCAAATACCCCTCATGGATGAATTGCTTTACCGTCCAAGAGGAAATCAAAGTGTCGAACAAATCCTGAAATCCGTCACCATTCAGACGGTATGGCGTTGCTGTCACACCCAAGACTTTGGCTTTCGGAAATCGTTCCCATAACATTCTGTAAGTCTTCGCTGTAGCATGGTGAGCCTCATCAATCACGAGAAGAGTAGGGGAGACCATCCTTTCCATCTGCCCCACTTCTTGATTTTCCTTATTTTGTGTCTTTTGAGCCGCCAATTTTTGCACCGAAGTCACCACAATAGTCCCATCATCCAACCACTCCTTCATGCCATATCTCCTCACCGTCTCCTCCATCTGCTCTATCAACTCCCTCCGATGCGCCACTACCATCACTCTTTGTCCCGTCTCTCCAGTTTGGACACCCATCTCATCCACCACGCCTTCCTTCGATTTTTCCACAACATCCCTCATCACAGCCGCCACCACATGCGTCTTCCCCGTTCCCGTTGGCATTTGCAGCATCACACGACTCTTCCCACTTCTCCACACCTCCTCCAATCTCCTCTTCACCTCTATCTGGTAATCTCGAAGCACACTCATTTTTCTTTCAAAATCATCCATTTTTTCCTTTTAAAGAAACTTTTTTGAAAAAATCTTTCCTTTCAAAGAAACTTTTTGTGTATATTTTTTCTTTCAAAGGAAATATTCAACGATGTTCGCCAATATCCAACAACGATGCCAGCCAATATCCACCAAGGTCTCACGCCCGTGTCTTTTGAAAACACTGTTCAATATCCACCAATGATGTCAGCCAATATCCAGTATGGCCTCACGCCCATGTCCTATGAAAACAATGCCTGATGTCCTCCCAAGAACCAACTTACAGACAAGTGACGATGCAGGACTCGGACTATTGAGTGCAGAATAAAACTCTCAAAGATAGGGCAATCGCCAAAAGAAATGATAGATTCTGAAGACAGGTTCCCATAGACATTCTGAGGGGAAATACCATACGAGACGAACATCCCGTTGCAAACGTTCGATATTACGTGACAACCTGGATGCGGAATGCTTCGTGCGAACATCATAACGTCCAAAGTTGCCACCTTGTATGATTTCATCCAACAGAAAAATCCCTAATTTTTCATTAGGCGGAACAATCAGGTACTTCTCCTCCATCCCCAATACCTCTTTCAGCACCCACATCATGGCCCCCGCAATCTTCCGCAGCCCGAGATACCGCAACATAATTCTCAATTCTCCATTTTCCATTTTACATTCATCTTTTGCTTTCCGCAAAAGAAAGAAGTAGTCAATCACTTGCCTCAATCCAATACCCTCTATTAGTAGATGCCGATAAATATGCGACAACAGAAAAACGATGTTAAAATTTGTCGTTGGCACACATATCCTTTCTGTACAATCCGTTGGACCACAATCAGGCAATCCCTCTATTTCATGTCCGAATTGTGCTGCTGCCTGTTCGTTGAACCACTTCTGCAATCTGCGATTGTGAATCGGGCTATTCATACACGAGGGACGAATGTGCAACTCCACGTCTATGCCATCAATCTTTCCGATTTCAACATGAAGGTATGTCACCCTTCCGCGATGATTCTTCTTTTTTATATATTGAATCACTTTGCCGATATACTCCTTCTCGCTGATACCTTCATGCTTCACCCACACATCAATATCCCCAGGAGTCCGGGCATAGACATTCGGATACAGCAGATTATTCCCTTGTCCTTTCAGAATACAAGTCTGCTGTCCCTTCTCCTTCAGTTTCGTCGTAAGTCTCAGTACTGCTTGATTGATTTTTTTGTTCTGTTCCGCTATATCATCGGCAGCCGCAATCCATGTCACCAACTGCCTGATGGGTAGCTTTACGCCCTTTTCTTTGAGACGTTTCACACCCTCGAACGCAACTCCAAGAATGGCTTGTTCGCTTGCAAAGTGATACAACCCCTCCCAGTCAATATTCGTCGAATCCAAAGAAAACTCTGTCTCAGGATTCAGCGAATAGCGGATAAACTCCAAGTACGGTTTGTAAGCACTCATGGATTATGTGCCTTCAAAAGTATTTTTCCCACACGAATTTCAAGGGAAATAAGAAGCCAGCTCTCAGATAACGCTTGCGTGTATATGGCTCCTTCCACATCCGGTAGAGGAAGCGGATGTCCCTGCGATCTATCCATGCAGGATAATAGTCCGTCTCGTTGAGAGCCGTCTGATGGATAAATCCACCACAGGTGAAGCCGATACCACGATAGCCAGCCCTCTTCACGCGCAGCAGAAACTCTTCCTGTTTGATGGCACCCATACCCACCACGAGGAAGTCTGGATTCACTTCGGTGATATGCCTAGCCTCCTCGTCCATCTCATCCTCATTGGCGAAATAGCCATTACGATACCCAACGATGTTGACTCCCTCAAACCGCTCACGAAACATCGTCATAGCCCTCTCTACACTCTCCTGCTTCGAAGCCACAATGTATAGCGACTTTCCCTCACGCACCGACACCTCTAAAAGCGACTTTCCGACAGAAGTCATGTCGCAACTCCTACGCGTCACCTTCTTACCATAGCACATTCTAATGGCTGCCACCAACATTACGCCGTCAACAAACAGTCCATCCATCTGACAGAACAGCTTCTGATGCTTTAGTGCTTTCAGATACGACACAGGATTCAGAAACGAATAAAACCTCCCCAGACCTTTAGGTTTCCAAAAATCTGTGAAATCTGTGTGATTTTTTCTTTCTGCGAGAGTCCTCTCCGTCTCAACAATCTTCTCTACCAGCTTCGATCTCATCATCTATATAGTCCAGTGCAGGACTATCTTCATCAAATTTCCTAGCAAACAATACATCCTCTTTCTTTATGATAGTCCGCACATCCTCGACATCCAAGGTTTTAGGGGAGCCATTATCCCCTCCTTCCCAGCACACATAGTGCAGCATAGGCCGTATCGACTCCCTCATCTTCTCATTCCCCATCAGGATAGCCCCAAACGCTGTTTCGTCGGGTACATGCGTGTACCGATAGTAATCCCTGTATTCCGGGTGTTCATCCCAAGCCTCCAGGAGATACTTCACCGCATCCATGTTCAGCATCATCCACATCTCGTTAAAGCACTCTGATAATCCTTCTGGATATTCTCTTCTGTGCAACCATGCTCTACATGCGAAAGGCAACACATCCCGTCTGTACCTCATCAGACGACAAAAGCCTAAGACTGTCTTAGGCTTCATCGACCGAGGCTGTATCTTTGCCTTCATGCGGTTATCCTTTGGATTCCTACAGTCGAAAGTGTATGATATTAGTCGTTCCCGACCACCTCCTTCCGATTTCTTCTTCGGGTCTGGGATGGGATAGATGTTGATGAAATTATTTTCAGGATGCGACGCTAAGAAATCCCGGATTTCTTCACCACTTCTCAGCGGATAGTCCTGTCCGGAGAGCAACACACAGTGCCCCGTCTGTCCGTCAGTTTCAATCTCCCTAAAGCAATTAAGAACGGCATCCACGATAGATATATCTCCCCACGTGCTTTCCACTCTATTCTTGATGTATGTAACGCTGTCGCTTTCAGGCACGATAGACGTAAAATCCTCTATCCTGCAATTTTGGTCAACATGCAGATAAAAATGCACCCCTTCCACAGCTAGTCGGCCCACCAACCTCTTCACCTGCTTTGGGTTCTTATGCACAAGAATAATATAGTTGACAATTCTCTTCAATTCACTTCTACTTATCGTTCTCCTCTATGAACTGGTCAATCATCTTGACGATAGACAATGGATCTTTATTCTTCCACGGACGAGTGTTATCTGTACCATTATAATATGCTTCAAAAGCTTTACCAAGCTCGTCCATTTCGAACACTGCCACCACATAACCATTTTCAGCAAACGCTTCGTTATTCTGTATCTGGTGGTCATTGATGTGTTCGCCATACTTTCTCAATCGAGTCACTGCAATTACCTTTTTCCCTGCATTCAGAGCCTTCATGATGCTCCCTGAAGCTCCGTGGCTTACCACGATGTCAGCCCACAGCACCTTCTCCAGAAACTCGTCTTGCGAGATAAAGTCCTTGTACTCATAGTGTTTCGGTTGATAAGTCGATGTACCTGTTTGGGCAAACATCTTCCCTTTAATCACTCCGTCCTCGCACAATTCATCCAGTTTGCGGAAGAGCCTGTCAAAGGGATAGTTTCGAGACCCTACAGTTACAAATATGTTTACATTCTCCTTGTTCATCACAACCATTCAACCAATTAGTATAAGCAACCTCCGTAAATCGCTTTATGATAATGCTTCATTTGGCTCTCCCACTGCACAATAAACAAATTGCTATGCTTCTCCATCATCTTTCCTGCTACTGTTGGCATATTAGCACGGCCAAAAGTTTCTATGAAAATAAATTTCTTCCGGAACAACCAAGAAAGAAGATAGAATGGATAGGCTACCATCGTACCAGTAGTTATCACATAGTCTGGACGTTCCTTAATCCAGATACAGATAGCTTTGAGGCTATTAACAACCATCTTCGGACTCATCAATTTATCTTTCAGATCTGTCTGCCTCATGAAGTACTTCGCCTCCGATGCTTCAAACATCGTCTTTTCTGTCACCATAAAGCCACCATACTTATCCATCAGTGGCTGCAATTTCTTCAATTGTTCCCAATGTCCACCAGAACTGGAAACAAAACAAATCTTATGCTTTTTCATTCCCGATTATAGTTTCAATTTCTCTCCATAAATAAAGTCATATTTATCTGGGAAGAAAGGATCAGCTCCGCTACCATGATGTAGCGTCACCTCACCATAATAAAGTTTCCCGTCCACATCGTAGAAATCCACACGCACATACTTGAATAGTTTAGCAATTTCAGCACCAATTTCTTTCATTTTTTCAAATGTCGCAGGAGCTTCTATCTCCGGTCCTCGCAGGTCTTTCCTATATGATTTCTTGGGAACCCAATGGAAAGGTAACGGTTTCCACTCTGCATCATATATGTTGCGCCAATTTCCACCTTCGCGATCAACTGAACAATAGACAAACTCCAACTTGCCGTTAAAATAATTCAGTTTATAATCATTTGGCACCTTGCCATCCTTAGTCTGTAGCAGCTTCTCTACTATAATACAAGGCTTCATATTCTTATATTGCCATTCCTGACCTTTGTAGAAGAGATTCTTCGACATCCATATCCTACAGTCATTACGGATATTATCCCAGTCCTCATCGGTATATTCAGAGAAGTCTTTGATGATAAAATAATCGCCACAACCATTATTACTCTTGATAATGCATGGCTCGTGAGGTATGTTCTCCGGTCTTACATCTTGCCAACGGTCTGTCTTATAAAGCAAGGGAATCAGATACTCCTCTCCAAATCTGTCTGCCAACCATTTCCTGGCAGCATATTTATCTGCCACAATAGTATGGAAATCCTCTCTAACGTTGAGTTTCAGCCAATGTATCTTAGCATTCAACGTGTCAGGATTGTCCCAATCTAAATTCCTACCGAATATTATACGATATTTTATTTTCTGCACCAGTTTGGCACCAAGTATTGAAAATCCAATCTTAAAGAAATGGTATTTTGCCATTTCCTTCCAGTAACTATGTCTCTTTATTTTTGCCATAACAATGTTTCAAATTTGTTTTGAATAGCCCACTGAGGAGCTTTTTTTCTTGCTACTACTACAGCCTTTCTTGTATAATTCAGAAAGGGCATATCGCTCTGTGAGTCAGAATAGCTAATGGAGTCTATGTCTTTCAGGTTGTCGGAGCCGAATTCCCTACTCAACATTCTCACCTTTTCATGTCCCATACAGTCTTTCCCCCAAAGGCCACCGGTAAACACCCCATCCTCGAATCTCAGTCTTGTGCAGAGCACCTTATCAATACCATACTCTTCTGCAAAATGGTGCAGATAGACATCATATCCACCACTAACGATAATGCACTTATAGCCTTCCTTTTGTTTCTGGCGAAGTTCACAAATGGTTTCAGCAACCAGATTGGGTTTTACTACATCCTCGTAATAATTTTTTGCTTCTTCTTTCAGCATATTTTCTGGGAGTCCCTTCAAGTTTGCTAAAAGCATATACTTATTTGCATTGATGCCTAAACGGAACAAAATTGCAGAAAGTTTACTCCTTTCCATTAGCAGCTGCCCCCAGTAGTTCAGTCCTTTCCCCACCTTCCTCTTCTGCATCACGAATCTAACGTATGCATCAGCAGTCTGGTAGTTTGCCAACGTTTCGCAGAAATCAAAAAGTGCTATTTTATTCATTTGCCATAAAAATCATCAAAAGCTTTAAGTACAACCTTCATCTGATCAATAGTTCCAATTGTAATACGGAAACAATTGTATACCGAAGGAGCCTCAGTCCTATTTCTAACAAATATATTCTTTTTAGCGAGGAATTCAAGAAGCGCCATTTTAGACTCATAATCCTTAAATTTTATGAGTACGAAGTTACCCGCACTTTCTGCCGGAACATAGATTTCCTCGTATTTCTTCAAGGCATCCACAAAGAAAGCTTTTGCTTTATTGACCTCTGCCACATAGTTCTTCATGTATTGAACGTCTGAGAGCACTGCCATAGCAGCAGTCTGGGCAAATGTTGATACATTCTTCGGATTGCGAACTTTATTAATGAATTGAACATTGTCCTTTGACGCAATCAGATAGCCTACTCGGAAGTTTGCTATACCAAAAGCCTTAGAGAATGTTCTTGATATCAACAGATTATCATATTCAAGCACTAATTCCTTGGCAGACTTATCTGAAAACTCAATATATGCTTCATCTAACAAAAATAATGTATCAGGGAACTCGTCCAATAAATGTCTAATATATGACACAGGATGGAGATTTCCTGTCGGATTGTTAGGGTTGCAAATATAGACAACAGCAGGTTCCTTGTCAATAATATCTTTTTCAAATTTCTGTGCATCAAAAGAGAAGTCATCATTATAATTGGAGAAATATACTTCAGCACCATTAGCCTGACATGTCAAACGGAAATTATCGTATGAAGGGCCAAGTATCATCACTGGATCACCAACGCTTATAAACACCTTGCATATATACTCATGAAGAGCATCAGAGCTAGCGAAATATTGAAGATTCTCTTGGGGAAGACCTGTATAATTTGAAAGCAATTCAAGTAACTTCTCATTGTAAGTCGTTGGATAAAGGTTAAAGAATAAAGGTTCTCTCAAAATCTTATCCAAATACTCTGTCACCTTTGGTGATGGTGGTATGGTAGATTCATTCCAGTCCAGTTTTAAAATGTTATTTCTCTCTTCTGGCTCTACCGACCAAATCTTGTGCGAAGCAAGCTTATAAGGCTTGAGATTCCGTAAATACTTATTAGGAAATTTCATATTAATTTAATTTTCAATTATTTAATCAAGCTCTAATCGTATGTACTTACAGAGACCTATGAATATTCAATTTGAAACTTTTAGTTTCCAAAGGTAGTTTTCCCACTTAGCTGTAGTTATTTTTTCACTAAAATACTCCACCACTTTCCTCGCTTCCTTTCCCATCTTATCACATTCCAATGGATGCTCTACCATCCATCTCATATTCTCGGTCAACTGTCCAATATCCCCTGTTGGGACTAACAGCCCATTCTTACCATTATCTATCAGAAGCTTGGCTCCACCAGGCCTACAATCGGTTGATAAGCAAGGCATACCGATAGACATTGCTTCAATCAGAGAGTTAGGTATACCCTCAAAATCTGATGTAAGCACAAATATCTTGGCCTTCTTCATCGTCTCAGCAGCATTGCGTGTCACGCCTGCCAAAGTCACAGAATCATTTACTTTTAGTTCTTCAATTAGTCGTTTGATTTTCTTTTCTGAGCCTTCTATATCAGAACCACCATATATCATCAATTTGTATGATGGATAATCCTTAACAAACTCTGAAAACGCTTTTATAAGCACGTCTTGACGTTTTTGAACAAGATCCATTCTTCCCATTGTAATGATCACATTCTCTCGCTCAACAAAAGGAGTTTCAACAATCACTGACGGAGGCATTATAGGATTTGGAATCACAGCTATTGGACCTCTGATATTTGAATAGAAGTCAGCTACCTTAGGTAACTGGAACACTGCACCATCAGCCAGTCGGAACCAAGGCTTCCAGAACTTCAATTTATAATAGTGCGGCTTAAACGGGTCATTTCTTTCACAAATGACCGATTTCGTTTTCAGCCCATAGCATATCAAGGTGTTATACACGTTTCCATCAAGCAAAAATGAAATCGAAACATCATACTCTCCTTGTCTAATTATTTTTCTGAGTTTTCTTATCTTTCCCCAAAAACCTAGATTATCCTGTGTAAGATCAATCCACTTTAGGTTAGGCGGCACCTTAATGTCAGATGATGTGTTTAAGGTACAAATTGTCACATCATACCCTCTTTCTGTCAATGACCTTGCTACCCAAAGAAACATCTTTGGAGCTCCACTATAGTCCAAATAGCGGATTATCAGAAATACCTTCATTAACACCCTATCTCTGGTAATTTCAGCCATTCACCTATCTTGTAATCCCATTCTTCTGGTTTGAAGGGAACTGTCCCTCCAAAATGGAAGAAAGTAAGTTCGCCAAAGTATATTTTACCATTAATGTTATAAAGATCCACTCTTACATGAGGGATGCCCTTCGATAACTTCTCTGCGATTGCTATCATCTCTTCAAAGCCTTCTGGCTTCTCGATGGGCTTAGATGCTAATGGATGCCCCTGTCGAAAAGGCAGATGATTAAAATCACGGTCAAAGAAGTCGAAACGAGTATCCACGGGTCTATCTGTGGCTATAAACAGCATCTTCACCTCACCATCAAAACAGAAGAACTTGTAATCCTTTAGACTGTTGCTATCAGCTTCCACCATCAACTTCTCTATGATAATACGGGGTTTCAGATTCTTATAAGGATATTCTCGATGCGTACTATACAGATTTCGTTTCATGCTCTCCGCTACTTTTTTCTGTGCAACTCTCTTGTCAAACTTTGACTTATCCTTGCATATAATCACCCATCCAGAGTCATGCGTTGTCTTCAATACAAATTGGTCAGGTAGAGTGTCAAAATCAATATCATCAAACCGATCCCATACACCATACGAAGGAATGATATACTCCTCACCTATGATACCTTTCACATACTCTTTGGCATCATACTTATCCACCATCATAGTATATTCCGGCCTGCGGGCATGAAGTTTCAACCAGCTCAACTTCTCATTGTATGTTTTGGGATGCTCCAAGTCGGGAAAACGTCCTAATCCCCACCAAAAGTCCCATTTCACATAAGTTTCGTCATCCCTTACTAAAGTTGTTAGCATGGTGTGGTACAGTTTACCCATCACCATCGAGGGATCCTTCAACCCCTTTTTTATCTTTTCAAAAAGTCTGCTCATCGTATCATCTAATTGAAATATTGTAAAAGACTCTCTATCGAAGAAGCCTTATAACTGCTTTTTATTCTCCCCAGTTTACTGGCTTTCATCATGGCATCAGCCAATCCCACAGCATCTTCCGACTTGGCCAGATAGCCTGTCTTTCCATTCTCTATAATTCGCTCTATCACGGGTATGCAGTTACATGCTGCTGCCGGAGTACCAATATACAATGCCTCTATCAGCACATTGGGAAGACCCTCATTGCGCGATGACAATACAAAGCAGTCGGCATTCTTCATATATTGATAGGGGTTGTCGTTGAATCCCACCAGATGTGTTTTATCTTCCATTCCGTGTTTCTTCACCCACGTCCATACCTCTTGAAAATAGCTGCTCTGTTCTTCATATCTACCCACAATATATAGTTCCGAATTGGGTTCTTTCTTGGAAACTTTAAAGAAGGCTCTAACCAGCACGTCGAAAGCCTTAGAAGGTGCAAACCGGCCTACAGCCACGTAGTTCACAGATCCTGTATTCATAAACGGCTGATAGTTGGAAAGCTTCTTCTGTATAGTCTCTTCATCTACAGGATTCTGTATCACCACCACTTTCTCCTTATTGCACTTCAAGAGTCTGTCCAACTCCCCCTTCATCTCATCTGTCTGGGCAATCACGCGCACAGCTTGCGGATAGGTCATTCTAATTAAAGTCTTCTGATAAATGGAAGAAGAGGCAAGATAAATATTGTTTCTAACGATAAACTTTGTTCGCTTAAATATCCTCGCAAAAAGCAATAATCTGAAGTTGATGCTAATGAGCGATGAGAATACAAAGTCTGGTCTTTCTTCCTTCAGCACCTTGTAGAATGCTTTCAGCAATCTCAGATTGAGTCCATATGATGTAAATGGTATATGAATCTTTGGATAACAATCATCAATAAATTGCTTTATACCTTTATTATCAGCTATTTCTAGAATACAAAATTTCACATCGTATCTCTCTCGATTCATCTGCTTGGCAAAGGTCACTGTCATGCGTTCTGCTCCGCCAACAGCCGACATCAGAAAGAATATTATCTTTTTTCTATCCATCACTTGTTTCAATTGGGTGTTCTTTCAACTGTTTTACCAAGTATTTATAGAACACATTCCCCTCCCTATACGGATCGCCAACCTTTTCTATCATGGCATATTGGCGAATATAAACATTGCTGGGGGGAGAAATTTTTTTTGAACTGAACATTATCTTGTTCTTGAAGGGTAGCTTATCAAAAGCATAGATGTCATCAATGTCACATCTGTTCTGCTCCATACCGATAATCAGCAACTTGTTGAAGTTCACTCGTGCAGCCCTACGATACCATTTCTCAGCAGCTTCCTGCTCAGTATGGTAATGCAAGAAATGTATCTCAACCTTATCGTCCAGCAATCCTATCGGATACCAGTGTTTCGCCTTATTCCTCCGATAGTCACCAAGAGTATATTTCGAATGCTCCTGAAACTCTATCTTCGCTTCCTTCAGATAATGTTTCAGGTGACTCAGAAATTCCAAATAGTCAGGATACATGATATATAGCCCCAATGTAGGCGAGTTATACTGCATTTTTAAGTCCTGCATCACTCGACCTGCAAAACAGTTACTGGAGATGATAGATGTATCTTTGCCTATCAGCTTCTTAAGTGTTGGTATATAACTATACCTCTTTATATAGAAATATTTGTCACAAAGTGACTTGTAGATACTTTTAAAGATATTCAGCATGATTGTTTAATTTTTTTTCTCTGGCAACTTTACTCTCATAGGGCATACCACCATTATAAACTTCCTGCAAGAATATCAGTATTTTCTTTTGAGTCATTTTGTAGCAAACGTATCAGCGAAATGAACTATCTTGCTGACTCCATCCCGAATCTTTTCTTCGTCTAACGTAAACGCCATGCGGATATAATTATCACACATCCTGCCATAAGTAATGCCAGGAACCACAGCCACATGCTCAGCTTTTAGCAAGGCATAAGCGAACTCCTCTGACTTCATCCCTGTTTTTGAAATGTCAATCATGGCGTAGAATGTAGCCTCTGGGCTTTTACATTTGAGCATTTTGGATTTCTCAAAGCCCTCAATCAGAATATCCCTACGACGGCTGAAGATGCGAGCCATATCGGCAGAATAGTCTCTGTCTGTTCTCAAAGCTTCGATAGCGGCATATTGTGACGGAAGAGGAGCACAGGCAGCAATGTTCTCCTGTAGTTTTGTCATAGCAGATACAATTTCCTCATCAGCCATCACATAACCAATACGCCAACCTGTCATACAGAATTCTTTCGAAAGACTGTTTACGAATATTGTCCGCTCCTTCATCCCTGGCAGAGATGCTATGCTCATAGGACGTTTGCCTCCATTATAGGTTAGGCATTTATACACCTCGTCTGTGATGACTAAAAGGTCTTTTTCTTTCGCTAATATGGCAATCTTCTGAATAAAATCATCAGGATATATCCTTCCGGTCGGATTACATGGAGTATTAAGAATAATAGCTTTAGTACGATTTGAAACAGCCTTAGCTACCGCCTCGTATGAACAAACAAGATTTCCTGCATTCTCCATATCGTCAACAATGACAGGAACTCCCTTACACATAGCTACCATCTGTTTATAATTAATATAATATGGAGCTGAAATTATTACCTCATCGCCCTCATCTATGGTAGCCAGCAAGGCCAGATAAAGCCCCTCCATGGCACCCACAGTAACGATTATTTCTTTTTCAGGATTATATGTTAGCCCTTCATGATACTCGTTGTATCGTGAAATCACTTGCCTCAACGCTAAAAGGCCTGCATTCTGAGAATATCTTGTTTTACCCTCCATGATAGCCTTGCAACCAGCATCCTTTATTTCATTTGGAGTAGGCACATCTGGATCGCCCAATGTAAAATCCACAACATCGTCGTACTGTTTTGCCATATTGAAAAGTTTTCTAGTCAACGATGGTTCAATACTCTCTGCAACTTTTGATATACGCTTCATATTTTTACTTATTAATGTTTAACATCTCGCCCAATTTCAAGTCATACTCTGCTGGATGGAAGTCAATGAATCCAGATCCAGGATAGTGAGTCAACTCACCGAAATAAATCTTTTCACTAATAGAATAAAGATCAACTCTAACGAACTTCAATCCCTTTGATAGTTTGCGAGCAATGTCGAGCATTTCTTCCAACTTGGCAGGGCGCTCTATATGTACATCTTTATCATTAGGTGAAGTCATGTAAAAATCCACAAAGTTCCAGTTAAGATCATACACATTCAGTTTGTGACCAACATAGCGGTCGTAGTCAACTTCAATAAATTGAGGCTCTCCATGAAAGCAGAATATCTTATAGTCTTTCAGCTGCCAACCACTTTCATCAGCCATATACCTTTCTGCAATGATTCGAGGAGTCACTGCTTTATAAGGGTATTCTCTGCTATATACAAAATATTTGCGGAGAAGCCCTTTACGCATCTTTTCCCGTACCTCTTCCTTATTTAATTTAGATTTATCATTACAGATGACAATACCCCCGCTGTCGTGGGTACACTTTAGCACAAACTGATTAGGTAGTGCATCGAAGTCAATCTCTTCTGCAGAGTTATATATAGCCAAAGTGGGAATGATGTATTCCTCACCAATGATACCTGCAACGTAGTCCTTTACTTCTACCTTATCAACCATCTTCACCAATTCTGGACGAAAATCATTTAGTTTGAGCCAATTCAGCTTGGCATTGAAGCCTTGTGGATGATTAAAGTTAAGAGACTTCCCAAACTTTGAATAATATTTTAGCGACAGATAAATCTTGTCTGGCCACAACGGGGCTGTATGATGTATCACGTAATTAATAATCCGTCGTGGCTGGTAGATGAATTTAGTAAACTTACTCATCATTTACATTACATATAACATTAAACGAAAATACTTAATCTATTATGCAACACTTCCATCATTTTATGCCTCAGCCACTCACCCTTACTGATGCAATCAGGCAACTCCCAAAAAGCAAGCAGCTCGCGCCGGACTTCTTCAGAAGCATAGTCAGCCTTCATGATGTTGTAATGCACGTGACTGCGCATCAGTTCCTTGCGCCTTTGACTGAAGCCAAAGTGACTGCATACATAGTCATAGGTCTTCTTAAACTCTCTACTATTCACCCCTTGTCGTGAACTGTTCGTGGTCACTTTCACTTGATGTTGGCGGAAATAGTTCAAGCGTTGGTTCACAATGGCCACATGCCCCTTTTCAGCTATTTCTATCCAAAAAAGCATATCGCCACCAGCGTTGTAAGTGGTGAATCCCTTGTCGATGTCATGATAGACGGATTTTTTGAACACTGCGGCACTGGCATTGGCACAGTGGTTGCAAGTGGTCATATATCGTCGAACATAGTTATGCCCGTCAAGATGAGTAACACCCCTCGGGGTCCTTCGCAGATAAGGTATCGGTCTGCCCTCGGCATCCGCCTTCCGCAGCAGAGTATAGGCCAGCGTCAATCGCTCGTCGCGCTCAAATTCATTCACTAGCACTTCCAAGAGGTTTGGCTCACAGAAGTCATCACTCTCGGCAATCCATATCAACTCGCCTTTGGCCAATTTGATACCCTTATCCCACTGTTTGAAGGTAGAACCAGAGTTCTCCTCATTATAGACAATATGGCTCACATGGGGATTTTCTCTATATTGCTCAATGACCTTACGCGATGCCCCATCATCAGGCGAACAATCATCAAGGATAATGAGTTCAAAGTTTTGATATGTCTGTGCCAGCACACTATCTATGCGCTGATTCAGATACCGTGCATGACAGTAGTTTGGAATGATGACTGATACTAAGAATTTATATTTCATTGTATTACCCCTTGTACAAATTTCATCTTCATCAAAAATCTCAATATTGTATAGTCGCGACTAATACACATCATTTCCCTCGTAAAAAACTTATCCCAACCTTTAGGATTTTTATCAAATAGCACATCGGTTTTTTTCATTTTTTTCTGATAAATATCCCATGATTTGATATAATAATGATTAATTTGAATCGTCGAATTTTGTATTTGATTCCTCCCACCACCCAATGAGGGTCCCATAGGATTGATATAGCCAAACTGATTAATGGCTGGAACTACAACATCATGTCCCAAAATTGGATAATACACATAAGAATGGTGATGAAAATATAGTGTATTCCAATTTGCTATTTTAAATCGAGTATTAATAAATGTTTTTCCCAGCCAGAAATGATCCCAACAGGAAAAATATTGTTCAATAACATTCATGTTAATGTCATGATGAACTACACCTGATGTACCAAATTGTAACCAATCTATTTTTACCGCAGGGAATTTCTCCCAATCAGAGAACCAGTCATTGATATCTTCCTTATATTTAGGTACAACAAATTCGTCGGCATCAATATAACCTATCCATTTAGTTTCATTACAGAAGGTTTTTAAGCAATGTTCATAACATTTATTTTGTGAGCGTTCTTCAGGCCAGTCAATTAACGTAACAATATTTCGATCTATATATTCTTGAATAATTTCAAGGAAATTGTCCGTTGAATTATTGTTGTATAGATAAAAATGATCTATTCCTATTGCAATATGATAATCCAACCATTCTTTTAAAAAAGGTGCTTCATCTTTAAAAATCAAGCATAACGAAATTCTATATTTCAATTGTCTATTATCCCTGCTACCAAATAAACATATATAACTTTTATATATGGCATTATAAAACAGTGTTAGAAATAATCGCTTAATAAATTTTTTGATTTTCTTCATTTTATATCACAACTTTAGTCAATGCCATTTCTATTTCTTTCTTTAATGACTTCAATACACGAAAATCAAAAGTGTTTTTATGATTATAACAATTATAAAGGCTATCACTTTTTATTTCACATGGATTAAACATGTAATCGGGATGACCTATTTTCTCCATAAAAGAAATAAATTTCCTTCTTTTATTCAATGATACGATGGGAGTATGAGAACAATATGATAAGATAAGACCATGAAGATTCTGAGAAAAAGTCATCTGAGCTGAAGCTAAAATAGATGTTAATTCTTTATAATCTTTAGGAACTATCAACCGAACGTCAATGTCTTTTGCTTTTATTGCAAAATAGAAAGATAATGCTATCTGGATGCTCCATGGCCACAACTGAGAGACTGTTATTATCACACTAACGCCATCATTATTGACAATTTTTGAAATATTGTCAATAATGTTATTCATATTCTGATTCAAATCGGTTAGAAAAGGTATAAAGACTATGTAATTCCCCTTCGAATGCTCAAATTCATTGGCTAACACCAAATCTGGCACAACTCTCTCATAACAATTCATTCCCATGTGTTGGGCATCTTTAATGCTTTCATAATCTCGGAAAAACATACCATCAGACTCTTGTAATACCATACGAGCTAAATTCCATGAATTATTCTTGAAAGGGCCGATGCTCTGACCAATTATAAAAATCTTCATATTACTTTCCTTAGCAAAATGCACCTCACAATATTTTGAAATAAGCATTTCTGCCCAAGTAGTAAGATATCCGCCACCAGACATGACATATAAATCAGATGTTTTACATAGATTAATATAATCAGTCAATACTCTCTTATGGATACTATAATAACATTGAGGATTTTTGACGAAACTACCGATTTGATAATTTTTTTTTATCGGGTTTATTGTATTTTTTATTCGCCTCATTATAGGAGAACTTATCTCACCATACAAATTTTGACCAAAAATAAAATCTTTATGAGTCAAGCCAAAAAGTCTTTCATGCAATGATTCTTTGACTTCTACATTTTGCCATCCTGAAACTATTTTTAAAGTTTCTCTCGTATTATATGACAAGATTGTTATAAAACAACCCGGATATTTGTTCTTTAGTAAATGAATGGAGGAAACCAAAATCGCATCATCTCCCAAATTTCCATATCCCCATCCACCAGACAAGATAATATTCATAAGAGATATTAATTATTTACGTTAACACTTTGTCACTATTTTCTCAGCTCTTTTATTGAATCCTTCAGATATTTCTCTACGTAGTTTATAAAAAATAGTTGTTATCATTAATGGGAAAAAGAAGTTGATTCCAGGAAGATTCGTACCTGTTGCAATAGCAAGCCAACCAATCATAAATACAAAAATTATTTTCCTAATCTTCAAATGTCTAACGGACCAGAATATTGACAGATAAAGAAAAATGTAGGAAGCCATACCAACAATGCCACGTTTCATCATAAGAGTAAACCAAACAGACTCACCACCGAGGATTTCGCTTTTATCCCCAAATTCTAATACTTGTGCAGAGGCTCCCCATCCCCAAACTGGTTTTTGTAACCAATAATATATAGAATAATCAAATTGAGTCTTACGCATCTCAAAACTACTTCCACCTACCATGTTATTTGAATCATCAAATAAGGTCATCACCATGTCATATGCATACAATCCGCTAAATATGTAAATCGATACAATTAATATCAGAAAAACGAAAACATTGCGAAGCGTTAAGAAGGAATCGTTAATCAAAATTGGTAAAATCATAATACCTAAGCCGAGCAGAGGCGTTCTTGATCCAGATATAATTACCCCTACTAATGTCATTGCCAAAAGGGAAAAATTGAAAAGTCCAATTCTTTTTTTTGTTTTAGAGTATATTAAGAAAAAGAAAAAAAGGCATGCGCATACAACTCCAAAGCCTATGGCATGTGGTATAAAAGATCTTGTTGTATGTATTCCTAATCGCACTATATCCTTTTTACTTATGAAAACACCCTTGCCAAGATATATCTTCTGGAAATCTCCCAGAATATTCATTCCAGAGAGATATTCTATTATACCATTCCCTATAAGTAAAATACACAATAACACAACAGATTTAATTGCCAATTCCACGTGTATCTTTGTCTGTATTGAGGCAAAATAAATTATGGCGTAAAGATATACAGAAAAAGTTTCATGAAGTGCAATAAGAGGATGAAATAATGGATAAAGAGAATTGCATATGTATGCTATCATTCCTACCAATAATCCTATGAGCCATGGAACTTTCATTCGCTTATCTAACCCATAAACACCCAAGTATGCAACAAATGCAATTATAGAAAAAGCAACATCAAATTCTGTTTTTCCTATCAAAATATAGCCAGGAATAAAAAAGAGCTTAAAAGGAGCATAGATGATTATACCCTTTCTAACATCATAAAATAAAATGGAAACAAATAGACAGAAAAGGACTATGTTCATATTTGACAGTTCTTTTTTATAGTAAAAGATATTTTTGGGTCTTTTCTATTTCTCTTTGTAAAATAGCATCAACACTCGTATAGTCAATTTTACTAAAAGTCTTCATTGGCATTTCTTCTGATATCAATCTCTTGTTTAATCCAAACAAATCTAACATGTCAGAGATTCTACATCCTCTTCTACTTTCATTAGGAATTAAACTGCTAAAATCTTTTCTAAAGATAATCGAAAAGGCTGTTCCATGAAAAGAATCTGTAACAACATAGGATGCATGCAGAATTAAGCCAAGCCACTCTTCTGGAGAAATGTCTATTAAGCCAATGGCATCAGAATCATCTATTTCCATCTTATATGTTTTCTTTCTATAAACAAGTTTGAGATTATTCCTTTTTGCAATACCAAGAGCAGCTTGTAATAAATCGACTCTCTGACTTAAAGTGAAATAAAAAAGATAATTATCTATTATAGGTGGTATTGCCATTTTCTTCCATTCCTGAGAACTGACAAGAAAAGTTGGATCTATATTTCTTTCTATATTATCCAATCCTTCGTTTGAGAGAATCTTAACCGCAGTCTGTTCTCGAATCGAAATTTTTTTGTAAGATCTAAGCCATCCTACATACTGTTGAATAGTCGTCCTTGGTAATTGGGACAAACCTATACTAGTAGCATATGACATTTTTATACCACCATTCTTTACGAACGTCAGGAAATACGGTTCTACGCAATAAGGCTGCGAAGGATTCCATAACTGGTCACTCCCTGTTATATAGACATCATAACTCGGAGGGTTATCATAAAGATTATCAATGGACTTATAGGTTCTTGAATACTTCATTTTGCTTTCAAATAAAGCAAATTTTTCTTTGAAGCTTAAAAACTCTGATTGATGCATCTGAAGAAACAAACGTTCCTTCTCCAAGTTATCTCGAAAGTCAGAAGATATTAATCTCTTTATCTTGAGCCTGAGCCATTTATAGACTATCTGTTTTATTGATTGCGTCTGAATTGGCTTATATTTCTTGGATTTTATATACGCACTATGAAAAGGACGTAATAAATCTATAATCTCAACATCGTGCCCTTGTTGCCGTAAATAGCTATATAATGCGTAGCATTGTAATTGTGCACCATAATTAGGAGCACGCTGAACTGTAATTATTCCTATTTTCATCTCGCAGAATAGCAAAACCGCATAATTTTTTTAATCAATCTTTGGGGTAGATTTACAATCTGTAAAATCATATTATGCCTTTTCATCCTTTTCTTGGTAACCATCATTGAATTCTCGTAATCATAATTTGTTTTCACCATCATATTCTCAAAGACGAATCGAGGATACTTCTTTTTTGATGGCTCTCGCAACTGACGATCACCTGCAACAGGCTCTTGAATTGGCTTTTTGTCAACATGGATTAATCCATGAGATACAAGATTATCAATTATAGTTTGCCCTTTGGGGGTATAAACTAATATACAAGAAACCTTTTCGTTTCCATAATTGCTTGGTTCATATTTCCCCAATCCTTTATAGTCACTAAGGCAAATATCCGATATACGCTTAACTCTGGCAAAAGAACAATGGTAACAATTTTCGCGGTAATTAATAGCTTTATGATAACCTACTTGATAATTATCTCCATCTTTGATTTGCTGAGCGTAGAAACGCTCACCAGCCTCGTTGTATAAAGTAAAAGTAAAAGTAAAAGTATAAGTATCTGGATCGCGGAAGGACATGCGCTTCGCTTGCAGTCCTTCGCACGACTCCAGATAATGGATATGCTGACGCAAGTATGAGAGGGGCGTCGTGCCATGACATACGACTTCAATTAGCAGAAGGTTCTCATGATCGTTGAATAATTTCCTGAGCGCTGCCACCTGACAGGGCAAGCCTATGAAGACGACCTTTTCATTATCTTTTAGCAACTGTCTGATTTGTGGGTAGGCCTCGTAAGCATCGCTGAACACATATTTTGAGTTCTTAAATGGTCTGAGTTCTTCTTCTGTACGAGCAATCTTATGTGTTACTGAGAAATCCTCATTTTGGGAAGCGCCAACAGCTATATATCCATTTTTGAGGCAATACTTGTAGATTTCTATGGCCACGCCACCAGAGGCTGAAGTGCGACGTTCCTCTTCATCATTCGACCAGGCGGCATAAGCTCTTTGCGGTTCATGGTCAGACAGAGGATTCAGTATGGGACAAGCCTTTTCGCATGCATGGCACTCAATGCAGTTGGTTGCGTCTATATGTGGATATACCACGCCTTGCCCATTCTCCTTCATGGTAATGCTTGACTTAGGGCATTTGAATGCACAAGCACCACAACCTGTACAAAGTTCTCTGGAAGCAAGTTGTATCATCTGTGTAATTTTGACTTTATAGTTTTAATTACAAATGCTCGTTCGTTAGGTTGCAATCCAACACTATAGATGGTCATTACCGTGGATATTAAAGAAATCACGCAGATAATTAAAAATTGCGACATGCCCACGTCTGTGAAGTGGTAAGCTAGCAATGGTAAAACAGAAGCAAACACTGTGACCAGAATGCAGTTGGCGAATACTTTCCAAATGTAGTTCCAAACAGGGAAGTCAACGAGCCTTTTCACAATCCACAAACGAAGGAACAGGTTGATGATGGAAATCAATAGTGAGATCTTAAAAACCACTAAGGGCCCCCATCCAAAATTTAAGAATATATATGAGATTGGAATGTTAAATATGGTCATTGTGCCTACTAAGGATTGATAGAGGGCTATCTTACCTGTAGCATGAGCAGTTGTCATCAAAGGGTTAGCCATAGCATCAATCGCAGTGATGGCAATAATCAAGCGCATAAACGGCACCACATAATCTGGTAATTGTCCAAGCCAAAGTTGAATCACATAAGGAGCCTCTATAATCAGTGGTAGTGATATTAAGAGAATGAGGTAAAAAGACATTTTGGAACTTCTAAACACCAACTTAAACATATTGTTCAAATCTTTCTGAGCATAATATTTGGTAATCTGAGGACGTACTGCTGTAAAGAAATTTGTAAAGAACTGGTTAACTGTTGTATTCACTTGATAAGCGATACCACGAGCAGCATTGACCGACGGATTGAAAAACATGTTGAGAAGGATATTTAACCCTTGACCTTTAACGAGCGCTGATGTTGAGCCGAAAAGATTCCAGCCGGTATATGAAAGTAAGTTCTTGAATAATGCTGCTTCCCAATAAAATGAATATTTTGATTCCTTATGTTTTAGATGACAATATAACCAATAAAAGCCACAATTAATCGCATGTAATAAAAACATTAAAAAACCATAGGTGCTCAATTTATCTATCGGTATTGTCAAAAGCAGATAACATATTGCAAGTTTCAATACTGCGTCTGCAATAGAAATGTAAGCATATACCCCCATCTTCTCATGGGAAATGATGACGGCATTGTAAGGATTGGTCAACAAAGAGCATACTGAAGAAAAAACGGAAAACTGAAACACCCAATTAGCTGCGGTCAACCTTTCTGGAGGAATTACAAGCTGAGTGTTAAGAAACCAAACACCAATCGTCTCAGATAATATGATGAGTAGGATGCCCAGCATCATGTAAATCTGAAGACACATACTAAAGACCTGCTTTAACCGAATTTTATCACCTCGCCCCAATTCAAATGTCAAATAACGCTGAGTGGATACAGACATGGCTCCATTGATGACTCCCATCATGCTGACTATTCCACCCACAACATTATATATACCAAAATCCTCCACACCCAAGACCTGTAGGATGACTCGACTGGTGTAGAGCGATATCGCCATCATCAAGAACATGCGCACATACAACACGAGCGTGTTCTTGGCAATGCGTTTATTATTTGAAGAAGTATCTTGCATTTTCTAAAAACAATCTTTATAAACAAGAAAAAGCCTCCGACTTGCATCTAAGAAAAGTTGCTTAAGAAAAAGATGTAGTATCGTTGGCGTTTGTTTTCTTACATGGAAAAATCTTTATTGTAGAAAAAAATGGGATTGGTGGTCACACTATTGAACCGAAGATGAGAGATGCAACCACCGCACCCCTAATACAATAATCTTTATTGTACAGAATTAAAAGCCCCCAATTGTAAACAGCCAATTTTGACATTTCCCCCGAAAAATCCTGTTTTTGGGGCGAATGTCAGCAAAATTGACAAATATTTCTGAGTATATTTACGTTGAACGTCGTAACGTAATTTAGTTATGCCTTGTAACGTGATTATCTCGAATGGTATATTGTCAGAATTTGGAGCCGTTTGTCCGAACTGTTTCTTGCTGTGAAAAGGGCATAAGGCACTTGTTAAAACTGTGAGGAGTTTTAACGTGACATGAATAAAAAAGAAAGGGTGGGTGAGTTGTTGTTATGCGATAGCCCAGTTCTCGACGGTGCGAGTCTGGAGGTTGAAGAGGATGCCGGCCTTTACCACTTTTTGTCCTTCTGTCTGGTAGGGCAGGGCATAGTCTCGGGCGTCTATCTGAGCCAATGCTTCGGCGGCGGTGCCATTGGTCTTCAATTCGAACACGTAGGTGGTGTTGGGCATCTTGACAACCATGTCGATGCGCCCACCACGGCATTTCACCTGGGTGCGGACATAAACATTGAGCATGGAGAATATCAGATAGAGTGTATATTCGTAGAAGCCTTCTGCTGTGGCGGCTTCTGCCAGTTTTTTCTTGAAACCTTCCACGTAGGGGATGCTGGCCAAATAGGTCTGCATCTCGCGCAGGGCAAGGTCGAGGTCGTCTTTTTTCAAGGCACGCCAGAACTTCAAGGCAAAGCCTATCTGCACGTCACCTCCCTCTAAACCTGCGTAGGTGGGCAGCAGCCCATCGACATAGCCAACACGAACTTCTCCGTTGGGAATGGAAAGCGTGTAGATGTCTGACTCTGGGTCATAATCTTTGATGGTCAGGTATCCTGCTTGATACAGCAATGGCAAGACGCTCGTCATGGCCTCTGTTGGACGGTCGAAACTAATGGCAGGAGCCTCTATGTCATCCATGTTGGTGATGTCGGTATGGAACAACTGCAACTGTTTGATGAGGAAGGTCGGGGTTCCTGTCTCAAACCAATAATTGCCCAACCTTTTGGTAGCGAAGGCGTTCATCAAGCTGAACGGATTGTAAACGCCCTCTGCATCGCCGGCAAAGTGATAGCCATCGTATTTCATGGCCAGTTTTGCCCGCATCTCTTCATCTGTGATTTTGTTTGCAGCGGCTAAGCGAGCAATGTCTGTGGCCAATACATGAGTCAGTTCTGTTTCTGTGATGCCACAAATGGTTGCAAATTCTGGCAATAAAGAAACATTCGTGATGTTGTTGAGCGTTGAGAAAATGCTCAGTTGGCTCATCTTGGTGATGCCTGTCAGAAAGCAAAAACGGATGATCGCCTCATTGGCTTTCAGGGGTTGATAGAACTCCTGCATGATGATGCGATAATCGTCGAGCCTATCTTTGGTGTGCATGACGTCCAGCAGCGGGGCATCATATTCGTCAATGATGATGACCACCTGTCGGCCTGTCTGTTCGTATGCTTGATGGATGAGTTCCGACAAAAATCCTCCAGGAGGCATATCCTGGCCTTCTATGCCATACATTTTTCCGTATGGTTTCAAAAGACGGAGAATCGCTTGTCTCAGTTCTGTGGTCGATGTGGTGTTCTTGGCCATACTCAAGTCGATGTGGAGGACTGGGTATGTCTTCCACTCCTTCTCCAACTCCATCACTTTTAACCCCTCAAACAACTCGCGTTCACCAGCAAAGAACGAATGTAGCGTGGATGAAAGCAGCGACTTTCCAAAGCGGCGTGGACGACTCAGGAATACGTATTTGGACATCTTTTGAAGTTTCCATACTAAATCAGTCTTATCCACATATACATATCCTCCTCGAATGATTTCCGAGAATGTCTGTATGCCTATCGGGTATCTGCGTTCCATCCAATTATCCATGTTCTTTGCTCTTTTCTTGTTGATGTATGGTTATCTAACTGCAAAGATACACTTTAATTTGATAACTTACAAGAAATGAACGATTTTTATAATTCCAACGCCGTTTTGAGGTTGTTGATGGCCTCTTGATGCTGTTCCTTGAGTTTGCCTGTGAGTTTCAATGCGGAATAGCGGCGATGGAGGAGGGTAGTGGAGAGGTAATCTTCGGGAGAGAGGATGCCTTGTTTCTGATATTGCTGAAGAATGAGGCGGCTCTCTGTGAGGAGGCTTTTGATTTGTTTGTAGGCGCGACTTTTGTAGGCCTGAGTAGGGGAGGTTCCACTTTTGAGAGAAGTGGTGATGGCTTTGGGAGCACGTTCACGGGCGAAGTCGAGCAACTGAATGTGTTCAGGTTCGATGTCGAGGGTGCGTATGGCAAGCATGGAGCTGACAGCGACGATGATGCGCCGGCAGTCGTGCCCTTTCTTGTGTTCCAGTATGCCTTCCACGCCATCGAAGGGACCTCCGATGATGCGGATGCGGTCGCCAGACTCCAGTTCCTCACGTGTGGGGGTGAAGTATTCCACCTCTTGATTCATCGCAAGAATGGCATTACGAAAGCTGAGCATCTCGTTGTCGGGCACAGTGATGAGGGCTGTGCTGCCAATGCGTGGGTGGAGAAAGCGGATGTCGGTGGTGATAGAAGGATCGTGTTTGAGTTTGACGATGTCTTCTTTTTTGCCTTTCAAGAAGATGTAATGTCCGGTGAATAGTTGCTTCTTCTTGACAATCTTACCCGCTACTTTAACGTTCTTGGTTTCGATGGGCACAAAGAAGTCATGTAAATGATAATCGCACGTGGCATCTTTGGCACGTTGCAGTTCATTGACCACCTCTACATTGGCATAACGTCCGTAGAGGGCGTACCAAGGTAGGGGAGTGGTGAGCGATGATGCGTTTGTGGAAGCGGATGGCTGTTTGTCAATTTCTGACATAAGGATATTCTTCGGGTTACTCAGATTTGATTAAAAACCTGATTTATAATCTATTGAAAGATTATCTCTCTGTCGTATTCCAAAATTGGCGCTCTGGATTCGACATCTTTATGTCTTCTCTTGAACGTGTCAAGAAGACCGAAATTTTGTACTTCTCGCGAAGAGTTGTAAAATTTCATTGAAATGCCAATCCCATGTAGAGATACACATTTCTCTTTTCGGCTGCAAAGTTACGACTTTAATTTGAATTTGTAAACAAAAAAACGAAAAAACGTCAACAAGCTACAAAACTTTCATTAACAAGAGCGTCTTTGCTCGGTCAATACTGGCAAAATTTGTAAGTACTCCACTATAGGCAACGTCGTTGCCTCGCATGACTCTTCGTCGTTGAGTCACGTGACTCTTCGTCGTTGCCCCTCGAGACTCAACGACGAAGAGTCATCGGAAGTTTCTGCAACACAACAGCGAAGATTTAACTATTTTTAATCCATCGACACACCCTGTTCAACACTGTCACAGACAAATAGGGGTAGAGGCGTCACTGCTATCGGGGTACCGAGAACAGTGGAATAAGGGAAGCGACTCATACAGGTATCGGGGTAGCGACTGTAGGGTGAAAGGGCGAAAAGGTTAAAACGTTTTTCTTCGTCCGAGAAGGCGTATCAACTCCCGAAATTTATATATATATATAAATATGTACGCGCGAGATTTTTTACAACTCTTCGCGAGAGTTGCAAGAAAATATTTTCTCAATCAATTGGTGGTTAGCATCGTCTATGACGGATTGCTCGAAAGATTTCAGATAGATTTCGGTGGTATGTATCGACGTGTGCCCCATGGCTTGGGATATGATGGATATGGGTACATTACATTGGTGGGCACAGGTTGCCCAGGTGTGCCGCGACACGTATGATGTGAGCGTACTATCCCATGCATCTTGAGGGTGACTGATTTTCAGCAATTGGGTCAGTGTATGCAGGTCGATGTTATATCGGCTGATGGCATGACGGTATTGCTGATGTGCCTCGGCTGGATTGACCGACGAAAGAATAGGGAAGAGGTAGGGGGATGTTTCGGGATGGGGAGTGCGGTGTTTTTCCATGATGATGCGCATTTCTGACTCTATTTTGATGATAATCTGTTGACCAGTCTTTTTTCGGTAGTATCGGATGGTGTCTCCATGAATATCCGCCAAACGAAGATAGGCCAAATCGACAAAGGTAAGTCCTCGACTATAGAAACAGAAGATGAAAAAATCGCGAGAACGCGACAGGCGTTCTACTATTTTGTTGAATCCTTTCCTGTCTGGATTCTTTCCACTCTGAATCAGTGCTATACGTATATTGAACTTGGCTAAAAACGCGATTTCTTCGGGTGTGATGGCACGTTTGGGTGTTGGAGCTACACCTGTGTAAACATTGTTGAATAGTGAACGGGAACAAAGGCCTGATAGGGGATGTGATGTGAAATTTTTCTGTCGGGTTATATGGCAAATTTTGTCAAGAGGAGAGGCATACATCACTATCTTGAGATATTTGTTGTAACATGCACGGAGGCATCGCAGATAGCAAGAGGAACTGTTGCGTGAGATGCCGTTGTTGTGCAGCCACGTTTCATAGCTCACGAGGATTTCGGATGTCAAAGCCGCGAAAGGAAGGTCTTTTCTTTTGGTCTGTTTCAAATATCGTTCAAAACTGTTGTGTACAGTTCTATAGTTTTCTGCTGTTCCCAAGCGGTTTACGGACTGCAATTCTTCAATTTGTACCAGCATGAATTCCAGTACCTTCATCTTTTCTATTTTTTTCATAATCGTATATTTTTTAGTAAATATACCATAAAGATAGGGAAATATTAAATATTTTTTATGTAGTTTCTTGTATAATAATGTTTTTTAGTGTAATTTTGTATCGTCAAAATAAAGAAGCACTATCTATAAATAATGGAACTGTCAAATGGACAAACAAGAAATGAAAAAGCAAAAAGAACTTGATTAATAAACTTGCCTTCCCTTCGTGGAAGGCACAAAAACAAAACACATACCAAATATGAGCAACTTCGACAAAGACATGAAAAAGCTTAAAGCGCTTTACGCAGAACATAAACAAGAGGAGTTTATGGCTCACTTCACACAAATGAAGGAGAAATACACCTCCGAGGAATTCCGTACAATCATGATAAACTTTGTAAAAGGAAACTACAGTCGGATGAAGGACGAGGTACAGGAGATTGGTAACACGATAGTACTTTATAAGCAAGTGGAGCCATACAAAGAGATTGTTCCCTTCAAATACATTGCAGAACGCTACTTCGGGAAGAGTGCGGCATGGCTCACGCAGCGTATCAAGGGAACACCCGTCCGCGGCAAAGTTTACACGCTGAAACCAGCGGAAATCGTGACCTTCAACAATGCTCTGCACGACATCGGGGCAAGACTCGGCTCCATTTCTCTTTGTTAGAATTACTTTATTTCGACATCCAGCCCAACGGACAGTTCAATCCGTGGGGCTATTTTTGTGCCGAAAAGTCTGCTTATTAGTGACGAACTGAATTAAAAAGAAGAATCCTTGGAAACTTTTAAATTTCCAAGGATTCTCATTGAGGGTGGAGGGTGGGACTCGAACCCACGACATTCAGAACCACAATCTGACGCTCTAACCAACTGAACTACATCCACCGTGTAGCAATCATTTCTGATTTGCGAGTGCAAAGGTAAGGAGTTTTTTTTGATTGACCAAATAATTAGGGAAGAATTTTTCCATCATGGCTACAATCCATTGTTTTTTCTTGGATTTTGTCGTATGAAACAAAGGTCTCCAGGCCTATGCGGGGCGGACCACATTTCATCAACAGCTGAAGAGATATGATGCGACCAGCTTCTGCAATATCTCATACCAGCACACCCAACTCCGTCCAAGCGGCTTGGACAGACAAGCATATTTACTTTGGTCTTGGATAAAAGAAGGGGAGATGCAGAAATCACATCCCCCCATATTATTATTTAACATAACCGCTGTTATACCTAAAAAGCGGAAAACTATTTTTCAAAGCGTTTACCCCACAATTGTTTCATGCGTTCATGGAGCTTATTTTCAGCAGGATTTTCCTGCGGATGCCAAAATCGTGCTTCTGTGGCTGTGTCTGGCAAGAATTGTTGCTCAACGAAGTTTCCTTCATAAGCATGGGCATATTTGTAATCTTTTGCATAGCCAAGCTGAGCCATCAGTTTGGTGGGTGCATTACGCAGATGCAACGGCACAGCAAGATTTCCTGTCTCACCGACATATTGCAAAGCCGAATTGATGGCTTCGTATGCAGAGTTGCTTTTGGGTGAAGTTGCTAAATAGACAGTGGCTTCAGCCAAAGGAATGCGTCCTTCAGGCATTCCGATTTTCGCCACAGTATCGAAAGCAGCATTGGCCAACAGCAATGCATTCGGATTTGCCAACCCGATGTCTTCGCTGGCAGAGATGACCAAACGACGTGCAATGAAGATGGGGTCTTCACCTCCTTCAATCATACGAGCAAGGTAGTAGATAGCGGCATCAGGGTCGCTTCCTCGGATGCTCTTGATGAAGGCCGAAATGATGTCGTAGTGCATCTCACCATCTTTATCGTAAGCCAATGGATTCTGTTGAAGTGTCTCTGTGACTATCTTGTCGTTAATCACTGAGGATGTTTCTGTTACAAGTTCAAGGATATTCAAGAACTTTCGTGCATCTCCACCGCTGTAACGCATCATGGCTGTCGTTTCCTGTACATCGATTTTCTTCTCTTTCAAGAAGACATCTGTGTGTAGTGCATGGTCGAGCAATCCCAGCAAGTCGTCCTTTTCAAGACTCTTCAACACATATACCTGACAACGACTCAGCAGCGGACGGATGACTTCAAACGAGGGATTCTCTGTTGTGGCACCTATCAGCGTGACAGTCCCCTGCTCCACCGCACCTAACAGACTGTCTTGCTGTGACTTAGAAAAGCGATGGATTTCGTCGATGAACAGGATAGGTGAAACGCCACCCCTTACATTGCCAAAAAACGAGGAAGCCTTTGCCTTTTCAATCACTTCGCGCACGTCCTTCACACCCGAAGTGACGGCGCTCAATGTGAAGAACGGAACCTCCAATGTCTTGGCAATGATACCAGCCAGTGTGGTCTTCCCCACTCCTGGAGGCCCCCACAAAATGAACGAGGCGATGCGCTTCTGCTCAATCATCCGGCGAATCACCGCACCCTCACCCACAAGATGTTTCTGCCCGATATAATCATCCAACGTCTGTGGACGCAATCTCTCAGCTAATGGTTGCATGGTCTCAGTCAATTAAAAATCATTTGTGCCTAACGGCTTCCCGAATATACATTTTAAGCATGTCGATGGCTGGGCCATTGTTGCCCATGTTCGGAATGATGATGTCGGCAAACTGCTTGGTGGGTTCGATAAATTCGTCGTGCATGGGTTTCAGCACATTGCGGTATTTGTCCACCAGCATATCAAGAGGATGTCCACGTTCGGCGATGTCACGCACGATGACACGAAGCAGACGTTCGTCGGCACCCGCATCGACAAAAATCTTCAAATCCATCAGGTCACGCAAATGCTTGTCGTAAAGTGCCATAATACCTTCAATGAGAATCACCTCCTTTGGCTCTACGTGTATGGTTTCGCTCAGGCGCGTACACGTAATATAAGAATAGGTAGGTTGCTCAATGGCTCTTCCCTGTCGAAGTTCCTCAATCTGGTGAGCCAGTAAATCCCATTCGAAAGCGTCGGGATGGTCGAAATTGGTTTTCTTGCGAACTTCGAGAGGTAGATGGTCTTGTGCCTTGTAGTATGAATCTTGCGGAATAACGGCCACACTTCCATCGGGAAGACTTTCCACGATTTTGCGGACAACGGTGGTTTTCCCACTACCTGTTCCGCCAGCAATACCAATGATTATCATATTTTTAAGTTTATTTTTAAGGTTGACATTTCCAATCAAAACTCATTCCTCTTCATCCTTGCGTAACTGCTCAATCAGCGGAATCAGCACTTTCTTTATCACTTTTTCGTTGAGTTGATGCTCTCCGTCGAAACGGGTCAAGTGGTCGGCCAAGTAGTTTTTCTTGAAGAGTGCTTCGGCATTGGTCACAGAAGTGTCGTGGAGACCTACCAGACACCAACAAGTCGCCTTCTGTTCGGGTGTGATATTCTTAAACTGTTGGCGTTCCATCTGGTTGTGATGTTGAATGATGTCTTTGGTTATCTTGAAGGTCTTTGCTCCGTCATACCTTCCATTGAAGAAAGGGTGTTCACCTGTCTTCAGAACTTTTGACATCGTGGACATGGTGAAAGCGGGATTCACCAGAATACGGTGAAAATCACGCATCTGCTGTGCGTACATGCCGCCCATGCTGGTACCCACGATGAGGTCTGGTTGTTCTTTTTGACAAAGTTCTTTCAAATAAGGCAAAGCTTCTACAGGGTCAACGGGAATATCAGGAGCAATAATCTCATCGTCAGACAATTCGCGACGAAGAGTCTGCACCGTTCCACTTGCATGGGACGACCCGAAGCCATGGAAATAGATAATTTTCATTGTTTCTTGAGGTATATTGAATGGTCAATGTTTCTGGGCAGTTCTTCTTGATAATGGGTCACCATCATCATGGTCTTGTTCTTCCGTCGGCAAAAGACTTCAATAACATCTTTCACCAGTCGTCGGTTCTTCAAGTCGAGACCATGCAGGGGCTCGTCAAGAATCAGCAAGGAGGGGTCTTTCACAAAAGCTCTTGCCAACAGCACTAACCGCTGCTCGCCAGAACTGAGTTTAAGGAAAGTCGTTTCGGCATATTGGCGAATGCCAAAAATGTTCATCCAGAACTCACAAATGGCTCTCTGTTCGGGTTTTGGTTTCCTGTAAAGTCCCGACACATCGCTGAGTCCGCTTGCTACAATGTCGATGGATGGAATATCGCGCAGGTAAGCACGGTGCATTTCGGGCGAGATGTAGCCAATGTGTCGTTTGATGTCCCAAATGCTCTCCCCTTTTCCACGTTGATGGCCAAAAAGCACAATATCGTTGGCATAGCTCTGTGGATTGTCGGCACAGACGATGCTCAGCAACGTGGACTTCCCTGCCCCATTCTCTCCACTAAGTGCCCAATGTTCACCGTTCATCACCGTGAAACTCAAATCCTTTAATATGGTGCGTTCTCCATAGCGGATATTCACTTTACGGAAGTCTATCACCTGTTGTGTACCAGGCTTCACATCTACTTGGGCATCGGATGAATATGGTAAATCCAAGATGGCACGTTCTTTCTCTTCCGATAACATCCGAGGGGGCACAGGTTGTGCAGAGTTCTTATATTCCTGCAATGTCATCTTTTGCCCAACCTTCATGTTCGCCACAGGCACCACATGCGTGATGAAATTGGGCATGTCGTCGGTTTTCGACAGCACCAGCACCACCGTCACGTTGGTTTCTTGAGTGAGCAATGTGAGGAAATCAGCCAATTGTTTGCGTGCATTCACGTCCAAACCGATGAAAGGATTGTCCATGATGAGTACCCGTGGATTGGTCAACAGCGTCTTGGTTAACTGGAACTTACGCAATTCGCCGCTACTGAGCAAGATGATGTGCTTGTCGAGCAGTTGGTCTAAATGAAACATCTCGTAGAGGTGTTCACGCACCTTGGCCAAATCCTGATGCATAGCCTGTTTATCGGCTTCTTCTTGTGCCAATCTTGCCGCTTTCTCTTCGCCGGTTTCGTCACGCACCCAAAACTTGTCGAATACCGTTTTGCGCGTCAGTCCTTCTTCAGCCAAACGGAACGATTCAGCCAAAAGGTCTCGCACTAACGGGGTGTCTTCTATGTCGTTTTGGTTCCAGCGTTGTTGGTAGTAATAAACACCTTCGCTGGTGCCATAGGAATCACGGAAAGTCAGATACTTGATGTTATCACTGACCATCTTGGCTTTACTCGGCGTAAAGTCGTACTTCACTTCGTTCATGGGCATCAATGGGCACTTCCCCGTCAGAATATCGACCAATCGACTCTTTCCGCTACCATTATCGCCGACAATGGCTAATTGTTCACCTGCCAACAATTCGAAGTTGACAGGTGATGCCATCCTGAAAAGTGGATGCCGCACTACCCCACCCTTTATTTCTATAATCTTTTGCATCTTCAGACGTTTTACGTTGCAAATATACGTGAAAAATCTGAAACATAAGCGAGTTGCAGCAAGAATTTTGTTTCATTCGAGAGAATGCGAGGATAGAAAACAAAGAACATTCATTAAAAACTGACAGAATTTCATTGTGGATTCAAAAAAAAGCAGTAATTTTGTCACGAAAATAAGAACAGCATGGACTCCAAAAGCATTCAGCAAATCAAGCAACGCTATGGTATCGTGGGCAACTATGAAGGACTGAACCGCAGCATAGACATCGCCATTCAAGTGGCTCCGACAGACTTGTCGGTGCTCATCTTTGGTGAAAGCGGTGTGGGTAAAGAGGTTCTTCCACGTGTCATACACGATAACTCGCGGAGAAAACACAATAAGTATTTTGCCATCAACTGCGGTTCTCTGCCCGAAGGCACTATCGATTCGGAACTCTTTGGTCATAAAAAAGGTTCGTTCACGGGTGCGCTCGACGACCGTGAAGGCTATTTCGGCGTGGCCAACAACGGTACCCTCTTTCTTGACGAAGTGGGAGAACTGCCCCTTGCCACTCAAGCAAGGCTCTTGCGTGTGTTGGAAACGGGGGAATACATTCGTGTGGGCGAAAGCGAGGTGCGAAAAACTGACGTGAGGATTGTTGCTGCCACCAATGTGAACATGCAGAAAGCTATTCGGGAGGGGAAGTTTCGCGAAGACCTCTACTACCGACTCAATACGATTCCCATCAGCATTCCACCTTTGCGTGAGCGTGGGCGAGACATCGAACTGCTGTTCCGTAAGTTTGCCTACGACATCTCGGAAAAGTATCGCATCGAGCCTGTGAGACTGACTGAAGATGCACGAATCTTGTTGCTGAAGTATAAATGGCCAGGCAACATCCGACAGTTGCGTAATCTGGTGGAACAAATCAGCATCATTAGCCAGGAGCGGGAAATCACGGCAGACATTCTGAAAGGATATGGCGTGACGGACGATTCGCTGGGCGAAACTGGATTGGTGTTACACAGTATGAATCGCGACCCCCATGTTGCTGAAGCTCATAGCTATGAGAAAGAGCGTGATATGCTCTTCCAGTTGCTCTCAAGTATCGGTAAAGAAGTAAAAGACTTGAAAGAATTGGTACATAACAACATGCAGAGTGCCACACAGGATAATTACCATGTGTTCAGCGAAGACACTCCTGTGAGGGAAACACCTATGCCATACGTTCATTCGCAGGTCATCCAGCAATCGCAACCTTATATGGTGAACGAATCGGGGTACTCCCCTAAAAGCCGTATGCATTACAATCATGGTGCGATACAGGATGTTGACATCGAAACTATAGAAGAAACTCCTATGTCGAACAAGGAATTGATGAAAAAGAACATCATAGATTCCTTGCGCCGAAACAACGGCAACCGCAAAAAAACAGCGAAGGAACTGGACATATCGGAACGCACTTTGTACCGAAAAATTAAAGATTACGGATTGGAGATATGAGAAGAAACACCATCTTATCATCGGTCATGCTGTTTGTGGTGCTGACTGTAGCAGCATGTACTGTCAGCTATAAATTTTCAGGAACAAGCATTGACTATACGAAGACAAAATCCATCAGCCTCGATAAGTTCCCCATCCGAGCCAATTATGTGTGGAGTCCCATGGAATCGATGTTCTACAATTCTTTGTCGGACGCTTTTGCTCGGAAGACCAAACTGACGGTGTTGAAAAGAAACGGTGACCTGCAACTATCAGGAGAGATTGTAGAGTATAGCCAGACAAACAAAAGCGTAAGTTCTGATGGCTATGCGGCACAGGTGCAACTGAAGATGACGGTGAACGTTCGTTATGTGAACAACAACAAACATGAAGAAGACTTTGAGCAGAAATTTAGTGCTACGACTGAATATGACTCATCGCAACAGCTGGTGAATGTACAAGAAGCACTTGTGCAAGAGATGATTAACGACATCGTTGACCAAATCTTTAATGCAACTGTCGCTAACTGGTAGAAATAATTTTATAAAGTTTACAGTTTAGAGTTTAAAGTTTAAAGACCATGCGGCTTGTTTGCGAATTAGCCTCTTTAAACTTTAAACCTTAAACTTTAACCTTTACAAAAACTTTATATTGACTATACATGATAGATATAAGAGCATTGATTGAAGACCCGTCGAAACTGAATGTGGAGACTTTGCCCGAACTGAAGGCTTATGTTGAGAAGTACCCTTTCTTCCAAGCTGTGCGTTTGCTGTATTTGGCCAATCTTTATAGGCTCCGTTCGAAAGATTTTGGCCCCGAATTGAGGAAGGCAAGCATCTTCGTTCCCGACCGAACGGCTTTGTTTGTGATGACAGAAGGCAATAACTATCAATTGCCAACCCAATACAATGACTCCAGCATCGAGACAGAAGGAGATAGCGACAGAACCATCTCGTTAATTGACAGATTTTTGAAGAAAGGAAGCATTGAGACGGACAGCGATAATCGTTCCCGGAATGTGCCTTCATACGCTGATTTGACTACAGATTACGCATCATACTTGATGCAGCAAGAAACCAACGCCAACGCCTCTAAGTCCAAGAACTCCGGTTCGACCAAAGAGCCCAAGTTGAAAGGAGCAGAACTCATCGACAATTTCATTAAAGAAACGGAAGGGAAACAAAGAGTTGAAATCCCTGCAATAGACGAAGACGAGTTTGTTTCACCCGAGTTTTCTACCGAAGAAGAAGAGATTTATACCGAAAGTATGGTGAATATCTACATTAAACAAGGCAGATATCAGCAAGCTTTGGAAATATTACGCAAGATTTGTTTGAATAATCCGAAAAAAAGTTCTAACTTTGCACCACAAATCAGTCTTCTCGAAATTATACTGAACGAGAGAAAGGATAAAAGCTGAGGTTTCAGCTAAAAAAGAAACAGAACTTAAGTAACAAAAATAGCTCAATTAAAATGTACTCATTAATTATTGTACTCGTGATTCTCGCCTCCATTCTGATGTGCGGAATCGTTCTTATTCAAGAATCAAAAGGCGGTGGCCTTGCATCCAGCTTTGCCTCTTCAAACCAAATTATGGGTGTGCGTAAAACAACCGATTTCCTTGAGAAGGGCACATGGATTCTCGCTGCAACGATGGTTGTGCTTAGCGTCATTTCTGCAGCTTTCGTCACAAAGAACACCGTAGAGGAGGCACCCATCAACATCACAGTTCCTGCTCAGTCAACGGATGCGGAGAATGTTCCATCATTCCCAGCAACGAGCACACAGGAACCTGCTCAATAAGCAAAGCGGACAATGTTGAAAGAAGGACGTATGAGATTTCATATAGTCCTTCTTTTTTTGTGTCTATCCACAAAAAACGTCCAAGACCAAACGAGAAGTTGTAGTCTTGGACATTTTGCTATGAAAAAAAATAAATCTTTTTCTTTGTTATTGCAGAGAAGCTGTGCTTGTGTACTTCGCCATTACTCGCTTGTAGTAACCCTCTGTACGAGCTTTTCGTGTCATGCATTTCAGGTCACCGGAGTTCCAAAGACGGATGGCTCTTTCCATGTTTCCATCTGGATTGTAGTGTTCCTGATAATCGATGAACATCTCGATGCTTTTCTGTTTGTCATAACGATCAGCGTAAGTGTACTTTTTGTATCCAACGATGCGGTTACACTCGCGCACTAGGATCTCGGAAATCTGCAGATAACCGACGTAGAGCCCATTCCTAGATACTTTGTTGGGTTTACATTCACTCTCCACCATCGCGATGGCTTGAATGACAGCACCCCATTTCTTCTGAAGATCTATCTGTGGAGCTGGCTTCGCAGCAGCCGTAAGTGAGACAGTCATCAGGACTAATACTAGTAATTTCTTCATACAATCTTACCTTTAGTTTCTGAAAACTGCTGCAAAGTTACAACTTTCTTCTTAACCAGACAAACTTTTTATGTTTTTTAGCATGTTTCCCGCGAAAAAAGTATGTTTTTAAGCACATTTTGGCAAAAAAGCGTGGTTTTAGTAGATAATTTCCCTCAAACTATGCCGACCGACAAACCGACTCATGTCAACGTTTCCTCGTATGCCGCGCACTCGTCCCGTTGCCGAATATTGCCACATCAGATAGTCATCACTACCATATAGTTCAGGCTCATCGAAGGCGTAAGCGGCAATAAAATATTTGTAAGCCTTCAAGCGTGAATTACCATAGATGTGCTTGTTGTAGAAATTTCTTCCTGTATAGATAAGCGGTTTCTTCCCATACTCTTTTTCGAACAATTCGCATAGTTCCAAGAGTCTTGTCTGGAATACACTTGTCGATACCCCTTTGATAACTTCAGCATCAATGAGGGGAAGCAAATCTTGCTTCTTGGTATCGACAACAGACACGAAAAGCTCAAACTGTGTCCTGGCTGAAAGATGAGGCCGGAAGAAAAGATAGCTACCCACTTTCAGACCTACCCTCTTGCATTCTTGGAAGTTATAGCGATAAGTGTCGTCTGTTGTATTAACACCTTCCGTTGCTTTCAGATATACATAGTTCACTTTCGGGTCTTTGGCCACTTCGTCCCAATTGATTCGGCCTTGATAATGGCTCACATCAATGCCATGCAGTTGGTCACCCGTCACACTTCCCAGCAATATCGGCATTTCCAAAAGTTTGGGATGCCTGTCTGGGCGCGACTTCCTTGCGATTGGGTCTGGTTGAATGTCGTCCACTAATTCCGATTTTGACTTTTTTTTAGGCTTCTGCTTTTTCTGAGCCCACAGAGGAGAGAAACACAGCATTGATGCTGCCAGTGTTATTATTATATATATGTACGCGCGATGAACGTTAATCATATTACTTGATGAAATTTGGTACAAAAGTAATCTTTTTCGTTCTAATTTACAACTTATCGGCAAACTCTTAACTTTTTTAAGGATTTTAAATATAAAAAATGGCTTTCATGTCACAAATAATGACTAATTTTGACCCGAAAAATGAATTTAGTGACAGAATGAAAACGGAGCAGACATATTGGTTTGTATTTATAAGCAACTCACTTTTGCTTCAGCATGATGAGGAGGGTTATTCCGTACCTTGTACAGACGTACCGCCCATACCGATGAAAGAATGGACACCACGGCAAGAGCTTCCGATGCTCAATGGGAAACCATGTGTGGCATACAGTTTGAGTACACCTCCAGCTGACATGAAAGGTTTGGAGACGGTAGGACTGAGAGAATCGTGGAATGTATTGCCTTACGAGTTCTACAATGCGGCAGGCAAAGCGGCAGAATTACTCTATTGGGATGAGAACACCCGATATTGTGGTATGTGTGGTGCACCGATGAAACGGCATACTGTTATCAGCAAGCGTTGTACAAACTGCGGAAAAGAAGTGTGGCCTCAGGTGAGTCCTGCCATTATTGTGCGCATCAGGAAAGATGACGACATCTTACTCGTACATGCCAAGAATTTTCGTCGTAGCGAAATGTACGGATTGGTGGCAGGATTTGTGGAAACGGGCGAAACGCTGGAAGAGTGCGTCGTCAGAGAGGTGCATGAAGAAGTCGGATTGGAAATCACGAATATCCGCTATTTCGGAAGCCAGCCGTGGCCTTATCCTTGTGGTGTGATGATTGGATTTACAGCCGATTATGTGAGTGGCGACTTGCATTTGCAGGAAGAGGAATTAAGCAATGCCAAATGGTTCAACAGAGATCATCTTCCCCCTATACCCGACAAGATGTCGATAGCCAGAAGGTTAATTGATGATTATGTGGCAGAAAAAGCATCTGCTACAAAAGTAAAAGTGAAAGATGAACAGTGAAAAATGTTTCAAACACTTAAAAAGCATGATTATGAAAATGACTAAAATTACATGCCTCACATTGGCAACAGTCTTATTGGCAAGCAGTTGTACCAGTGCCTATCAAGCATCCAGCGGTTTGACTGGTGCCATGATTGGCGGAAGGGTTGGATCAAGCGTTGGTTACTTATCTGGACATGGACGTTTTCGTGGCGAAAATGCAGCGTTGGGAGGTCTCATTGGCATGGGAGTTGGGGCGATGCTCGGCGTTGGTATCGCGAATCAGATAGAACAAAATGAAAGGTCGGAGGCACGACGATACGATGGCAGTCAGATTAACACCAGAACAAGTAGGGATGACTACGATGAACAAATTGGCGGTGGTGCATACGGAGGCAAATCCTCGCTTACCATGACCAGCATTTCCGACCTCTGCTATATGGATGCCGATGGAGATGGCTATATCTCCAAAGGAGAAACCATCGAGGTGGAAAGCTTTGTCACCAACACTTCAGACATGGTGCTGCAAGATATTGTTATCTATCTGAGCGTAAGCAATCAAAAAGATTTCAGAATATCCCCTTCCCTCACCACCACTTTGCAGCCAGGACAAAAAATTCGATATACGGGAAGAGTGCATTGCAACAAGGCGCGTAACAATCAGTCGATAGGGATTGAGCTAAATACATCATACGCTGGTAGGTGTAATACAAGCAACACGCTGTTTGTAAGAACACGATAGGCACAGATGATTTTGAGATAAGAGGGCACCCCATAACAGGTATCGAGGTTACCTCTGAATCGCACCCGTCGGGTTCGACGTGGCGTACCCGTCGGGTGCGGCAAGTCGTACCCGACGGGTGCGATTAGGTGGTGTGCTCAAGAGTTCAAACTATTCTATACTTCTATGGTTGGCAAGTCAACGAAAGAGACCCGACCATGCTTGATGGGGAAAGTAATGTCGATACGGCCTTTCACCTTTTTCTTGCCAACGGTAGCAGGCTTAAACTTCATCTTCTTACACACTCGTACGGCTTCTGTATTGAGGGTGTTATTCACAGACCTGACGACTTGAGCGTCAATCGGTTTTCCTTTAGGGCCGACAATCACAGCTACCACAATTTTCCCCTCTACCCTTTCACGCTCTGAGGGCTGCTGAAAGTTCTTGGTGATAAACGCTTGGATGGCAGCCTCACCTCCCTTGTAGGATGGAGCCGTGTACTTCTCCGTTTGCCTTTGTTCCATCTGCTGTTGTGGGAAGCCAAAAAAGAATTGTGCGTTGGCCGCAATAGAACATTCGACAAACAGCAATAAAAATATAAGACGTGACATTTTCATGAATTGTTCGCTGGTTATTTTTGCCATATTTTGATATTTCGAAGTTCAAAATTAGCACAAAGTTTTTATTCAAACAAGAAAATAATCGATAAAGGTGGAAAAATTTTAATTTATTTAATAATGTGTCGGAAGAAATCGCTAACTTTGCAGTTCATAAGATGAATTGTATGACACACGGATGTGTGCGCACACAAGCATTTTAAGGAATCTATCAACGAAGTTTACAACAGACAAAAAAGTAAGGTAAAATGGCTGATACAAAGAAAATCAAAACAGCTCTTGTTTCGGTGTTCCATAAGGATGGACTCGATGAACTTCTTTCAGAGCTGCACAAGAACGGTGTAAAGTTTTTATCAACCGGGGGGACACAAGCATTCATTGAAGGTCTGGGCTATCCATGTCAGAAAGTAGAAGACTTGACAACATATCCATCCATTTTAGGAGGACGCGTAAAAACGCTCCATCCCAAAGTGTTTGGCGGCATTCTTGGTCGTCGCGAACTGGAAAGTGACCAGCAGGAAATGGCGAAATACGAGATACCAGAAATTGACCTTGTCATTGTGGATCTCTATCCTTTCGAGGAGACGGTAGCTAACACGAATGACGAATCTGCCATCATCGAGAAGATTGACATCGGCGGCATCTCGCTCATCCGTGCAGCAGCCAAGAACTTCAACGATGTGGTGATTGTGCCCAGCAAGGCCGAATACAAACCTTTGCTTGACATCATCAAGGCACAAGATGCAGAAACCACGAAAGCACAGCGTAAGCAATTTGCCGAACGTGCTTTTGCTACGTCAAGCCACTACGATACAGCCATCCACGGCTATTTCGCAAAGTAAAGTGAAAAGTAAAGTTTAAAGTTTAGAGTTTAAAGTTTAAAGGCCATCAATAAACAATAAGGTTATGGGATTTTTTTCTTTGACACAAAATATAGCAATGGACCTTGGCACAGCCAACACCATCATCACCTGTGACGGGAAGATTGTGGTGGATGAGCCATCGGTGGTTGCTCTTGACAAGAACACCAACAAGATGATTGCTGTGGGAAATCAGGCAAAGATGATGTACGGGAAAGAACATGAGGGTATCCGTACCTGCCGTCCACTCCAGAATGGTGTGATTGCAGACTTCTATGCCTGTGAGCAGATGATGCGTGGACTCATCAAGAAGGTGAAGACTGGACACCACCTCTTCACGCCTTCACTCCGTATGGTCATTGGTGTTCCATCGGGTTCTACAGAAGTGGAATTGCGTGCTGTACGTGATAGCGCAGAACATTCTGGCGGTCGTGATGTCTATTTGATTTTTGAGCCTATGGCAGCAGCAATCGGTTGTGGTATAGACGTGGAAGCTCCTGAGGGACAAATGATTGTCGATATTGGTGGCGGTTCTACTGAAATCGCAGTCATCTCCTTGGGCGGTATCGTGAGCAACAACTCCATCCGTGTTGCTGGCGACGAACTGACTGCCGACATTCAAGACTACATGGCTCGTCAGCATAACATCAAGGTGGGAGAACGCATGGCTGAGCGCATCAAGATAAATGTAGGTTCTGCTGTGACAGACCTTGGCGACGAAGCACCTGAAGACTACATCGTAAATGGTCCGAACCGCATCACCGCCCTGCCTTTGGAAATTTCTGTATGTTATCAGGAGATTGCACATTGCATCGACAAGACCATCGCAAAAATAGAGACAGCTGTGCTTCAGGCACTCGAAGCTACGCCCCCAGAGTTGTATGCCGACATCGTGAAGAACGGCATTTGGCTCACAGGTGGGGGTGCTCTTCTGCGCGGTCTTTCCAAGCGACTGACTGACAAGATTCAGATTCAGTTCCATGTGGACGACGACCCTCTCCACTCGGTGGCTAAAGGTACAGGCATTGCGCTGAAGAACGTCAACAACTTCCAGTTCCTGATGCGATGATGAGACACGATGCATGCTCTGATTGACTTACTTGTACAATGCAAGCACTGGCTTTTGTTTCTGTTGCTTGAGGTCATCAGCCTCCTTTTCCTTGTTAGTTACAACGGATACCAAAAGAGTGTATTTTTTACAACGGCTAATGATGTTGTGGGCACGACCTACAACGTCATTAGTGCTGTGACTTCTTATCTGCATCTGCAAGAAGAAAATCGTGCCCTTGAGGCTACCAACGAGCGTCTGCGCAAGCAGGTGTACGAACTAAGTCAGCAGATTAAAGCGACACAACTGGATAGCACGAAACGTCTGCCTTCCCTCCCCCACAAATACGACCTCATTCCTGCTCAGGTGGTGAACATGACCTTGCATAAGGCCAACAATCTTATCACCATCAATAAGGGTGAGGCTGATGGCGTTCGTCCTGAAATGGGTGTCGTGTGCTCTCGGGGTGTGGTTGGTATTGTCTATATGACCAGTAGGCACTATAGTATTGTCATGCCATTATTGAATACGAACAGCAAGATAAGCTGTCGTCTGCGTCATTCAGAATACTTTGGTTCGCTCGTATGGCAACGTGGTTATGCCGATATTGCATACGTGACCAGCATTCCTCGCCATGCTCCAGTCAAGGAAAAGGATATTGTTGAGACCAATGGCTTCTCCGACATCTTTCCTCCAGGACTTCCCATCGGATGTGTGCAGCGAATTGGCGATTCTGCGGATGGCATGTCTTACATGCTTCGTGTTAAACTCTTTGCGAATTTCACCACGCTACGAGAAGTGTCAGTCATTGCTAATTATGGCTCTCCAGAGCGACACCTGTTGGAAACGCTTGCAGAAGACCCTGCGAAGCAAGATAGTGTCTTGACTGCTCAGGAAAGACAAAAGACCTTGGAAGAGGAACAGCAGAAAGCCCAGCGGGAAAAGGAAGAGAAGGAAAAGGCTGAAGAGGAGAGAATGAAGGCAGAACTGGAAAGGCAACATGCTGCTGCCATCGCCACCAGCTCGAACGAAAATGTACACCTAAATAATGTTGATACGGTAAGATGAGTTCCATTTTCTTGACACGTTTGTTTAGATTCTTCATCCTGTTGCTTTTTCAGGTTCTGGTGTTTAACCAAGTACATCTGTTAGGCTACATCACTCCACTTGTGATTGGTTATATGCTCGTTTGTTTTCATCGAGGAACCTCTCGTGTGAGCCTTTTACTTTGGGGATTTGCCATAGGCATTCTTTTTGACATGTTCAGCAACACAGCTGGAATGGGAGCTGCATCATGCACCTTGGTTGCTATGGTACAACCCATCTTGCTCGACTTTTTTCTCCCCAGAGATGCTGCTGAAGATTTCACGCCCTCTCTGCAGACAATTGGGTTCTGGAGTTATTCTTTATACGTGCTCATTCTTATGTTCATTCTCCATGGGGCTTTCTACCTGCTGGATGCATTCATGCTTGCCGATTGGCCACTTACCCTCATCTCGATTGCAGGTGGAACTGTTCTTACTACCATTCTCACCATCTTTATTGAGCTGTTGGTTCGTTCGCATAAGTAAAAAAGTACATCTTATAAAGAATAAAGATGAAAAGCTTCAAATATGAATATCGAAAGTATGTTCTTGCTGGTATAGCACTTATTATTGTTTTGAGCTATATCACGCGATTGGCTTTTCTTCAACTTTCTGACGAAGAATATAAGACCCGTGCTGACGACAATGCTTTTTTCAATAATGTCATTTTCCCAGCAAGAGGGGTTATCTACGACCGTAATGGCGAACTGTTGGTTTACAATCAGCCCGCCTACGACATTATGGTGATTATGCGTGAAGTCACCAATCTCGACACCCTTGATTTCTGTAACACGTTGGGCATCACAAAAGAGCAGTTCGATGAACGTATGAGAATCATCAAGGACGACAAAAAGAATCCTGGCTACTCTTCCTACACCCAGCAACTTTTCATGGGACAGATTTCCACGGAAGATTTCAGCATTTTCCAAGAGAAACTCTTTCGTTTCCACGGATTTTATGTGAGGGAACGAACAATTCGCCGATATGCCACAGATTATTGTGCCCACGTCCTAGGAGACGTAGCTGAAGTGTCTCAAAAAGAAGTGGATAAGGATGACTACTACTCACCAGGTGACTACATCGGTAAACAAGGCGTAGAGCGAAGTTACGAGCCAGAGCTGCGTGGTGAGAAAGGAGTGGAAGTCTTGTTGCGTGATGCTCGCGGACGCATCCAAGGACACTATAAAAATGGAGCACTCGACCGTAAGCCCGTACCAGGAAAGAACCTCACCTTATCCATCGATGCCAAGCTACAAGCTCTTGGCGAACGGCTGATGGAGGGTAAGATGGGAGCTATTGTCGCCATCGAGCCCAAAACAGGAGAGATTCTTTGTATGGTTAGTGCCCCCAGCTACGACCCTCATCGCATGGAAGGTAAGCAACGTGGCGCACAGATGATGGAAATGCAACGTGACCCGATGAAGCCTATGCTCAATCGTGCCATTTCGGGTACCTATCCTCCTGGTTCCACGTTCAAGACATCGCAGGGTCTCACCTTTTTGCAGGAAGGCATCATTACAAATACTACCGCCTATCCATGTAGTCGAGGTTTCCGAATTGGTAGGATGAAGGTGGGTTGTCATGGTCACGGTGCACCCCTTCCCCTCATCCCTGCCATTGCCACATCTTGTAACGGTTATTTCTGTTGGGGACTTTACCACATGCTCAACAATCGTACGAAATACAAGACCATCCAAGATGCCATGACCACATGGAAGAACTATATGGTGTCTATGGGGTTCGGATACAAGTTGGGTGTTGACTTGCCAGGTGAGGCACGAGGCATGATTCCCAACGCAGAGTACTACGACCGCCGACTTGGAAACTGGAATGCGCTTGGCGTTATCTCTATCGCTATCGGACAGGGTGAGGTAACACTCACGCCGCTCCAAATTGCCAATCTTGGTGCGACGATTGCTAATCGTGGATATTACATCACCCCTCACATCGTCAAGCACATACAGGGTGGACATCTTGCTGACAGCTTGAAAGTGAAACACAAGACAATGGTGGACACCTGCTATTACAGAATGGTGGTGGAAGGCATGCGAAAGGCTGTGCAGGGTGGAACCTGTAAATCGGCCAATACCTCCATGTACGAAGTATGCGGTAAGACTGGTACTGCACAGAATCGTGGTCAAGACCACTCTGCCTTCATGGGATTCGCTCCCAAAGACAATCCCAAGATTGCTATCGCCGTTTATGTGGAGAATGGCGGTTTTGGTGCTCATTATGGTGTACCTATTGGTGCGCTTATGATGGAGCAGTACATCAAAGGGGAACTTTCTCCTGCCAGTGAAGCAAAAGCAAATACCTTCCAGCATAAGCACATTAACTATGGAACGAGAGAAAGGTAACAAAGGCATATTTCTCAGCATTGATTGGGCTACCATCCTGCTTTACGTCATCCTCATCGGATGGGGATGGGCGAGTGTGTGTGGAGCTTGTTACGACTTCAACCAACCCGACCTCTTTGCTTGGGAAACCAATTCTGGTAAACAGATTGTATGGGCAATCACGTCGTTGGTGCTTGCTGCCGTTTTGCTTCTGATTGAGAAGCGATTCTACGACACGGCTGCTTACGTCATCTATGGTGCGATGATGCTGCTCCTCGCTGTCACCATCGTCATCGCTCCCGACACGAAAGGCTCTCGTTCATGGTTGCCGATAGGTCCCGTAAAACTTCAACCTGCCGAGTTTGCCAAATTTGCAGTAGCTTTGGCTTTGGGCAAACTGATGGATCAATATGGATTCAGTATCAAGAAGATGAAAGACATAGGCATAGCAATCGGACTCATCGTCTTTCCTATGTTGCTCATTATTGCACAGAAAGAAACAGGCTCCGCTTTGGTTTATTTTGCCTTCTTCCTGATGCTCTACCGTGAGGGCATGACGGGTTCCCTACTCTTCTGCGGATTTGCCTGTGTGGTTTATTTTGTGGTGGGCATGAAGTTCAGCCAAGACTACATCACCAATATGCCCGTGTCCATCGGCGAATTTTCCGTATTGCTTCTCGCCATGATTTTCAGCATCGGTTTGGTGCTCGTTTACTGCCACAACTGGATGGCTGTCAAAATTATGGCGGCCTCTTGCTTGGGTTCCACCCTGCTGGCATTGCTATTCTCCATCTATGTTATCCCATTCGACATCTGCTATATCATGCTAGGCGTTTGTGTACTCATGATTGGCTACATCATAGGATTGGCGGTATATACACACCTTTATCGTTATGTGCTGATTGCTTCTTTTGCTCTTCTTTCCACCTCCTTTTTTTACATCACAGACACGCTCTTCCAGCATTTAGATAACCACCAACGTGTCCGTATCGAGGTGCTTCTTGGCATGAAGGATGACCCCAAAGGTGCTGGCTATAATGTCAACCAGGCAAAGATAGCCATCGGTTCGGGTGGATTGTGGGGGAAAGGGTTCCTCAATGGCACACAGACGAAGCTGAAGTATGTGCCTGAGCAGCACACAGATTTCATCTTCTGTACGGTCGGTGAAGAAGGAGGTTTTGTGGGTTCAGCCCTCCTTCTGATCGCTTATCTTCTTTTCATCTGGCGACTCATTTATGTGGCAGAACGACAAACCGACACGATGGGACGGGTTTACGGCTATTGTGTGCTCTGTATCTTTCTTTTCCACCTTTTCATCAATGTCGGCATGGTGTTAGGTCTCACCCCCGTCATCGGTATTCCCCTCCCCTTTTTCTCCTATGGAGGTTCTTCTCTTTGGGGCTTTACCCTGCTGCTTTTCATCTTCCTCCGCATGGATGCTGAACGAAATTTGAAACGACAATAGTCAAGTTTAAATTAACTTAAAAACTCAAAAACTTAAAATGAACAAACAACTTTTTCAGAAGAAGCCCAAGGCAATCGTGTGGCATCAGTTTACCCGACATGGCGATGCTATCTTCCTTAGTTTGAAGAGGGAAATTAGCATAGGAGTGTTGAGTGTGGCCACATTGGCTGTGGCTTGTCCTGATTCTGCTACGGCACGTGTGGCAATGAGTCAACGTCCCACCATTGACGAAGATGATGAGACGAAAGACCCTAAAGCCGATTACGACGTGACCTTGCAAGAAGCAGAAGTGGTGGCTACACGCGTGCCGCTTCCTGCAGACAAGGCGGTAAGGCTGGTGCAGGTTATCGGGCGAAAAGAGATTGAAGAATCGAGTGCTAACTCTGTGAACGACCTGCTGAAACTCGCGGCAGGCGTGGATGTGAGACAACGGGGCGGTTTTGGCATCCAGACAGACATTGGGGTGAATGGTGGTACGGAAGACCAACTCACAGTTTTACTCAATGGCGTGAATATCAGCAATCCGCATACGGGGCATCTGACGGTAGATTTACCTGTGAACGTAGATGACATCGAACGTATCGAAGTGATAGAAGGCGGAGCCAGTCGAGTGTATGGCAGTCAAGCTTTTGCAGGAGCCATCAACATCGTCACCCGTACAGAACAGACGAGCAACTTGGGAGTACATGTACAAGGAGGGTCATACGGAACCTTTGGCGGGAATGGACATATTACTCTGAAAAACAAAACTTTCAACAATCGCATGAGTGGTGGCTACATACGTAGTGACGGAGGATGCAGCAACGACGATTTTCGCAAAGGTAATGCCTATTGGAACGGGCGGTTTGAGTGTCAAAAGGTGGATGTGACTGCCCAAGTAGGTATGAGTCGAATGGATTATGGTGCCAATACCTTCTACGGCACAGGGTCTGATTCGCAGTATGAAGAGGACAGAAGGTATCTGGTGGCACTTCATGGAGCCTATAAAGGAAAGGTAAATGTGCCTGTACAAATCTATTGGAACCGTTCGCTTGACCATTATGTCTGGTGGCGCACCAATCCAGAAGCCTATCAGAATTTCCACCAAACGAATGTCTATGGAGCCAATGCGAATGCCTACACAACATGGGCATTAGGAAAAACGGCTGTTGGAATTGAATATCGTCGGGAGAACATTCTCTCCACACGCCTCGGAAAGGAAATAGCAGAGGCCGACCTGCATCATTATAAAGTGCCTGGACATGATGCTTACTACAAGTACAAGGATGGACGCAGCAATGTGGGCATCTACTTGGAGCACGATGTCCTGCTTGACCATGTGACCATTTCGCTGGGCGTGTTGGCCAACCACAATACAGCTGTTCAAGGAGGCATGAAACTCTATCCAGGCGTCGATTGTTCATGGCGTCCCGTTGAGGCTGTGAAACTGTTCGCCTCGTTCAATCAAAGTCTCCGAACTCCTACCTTCACAGACCTTTACTACAATGGCCCTGGCTTGTCAGGCAATTTGCTCTTGAAGCCCGAGAAAAGTAGCGATTGGCACATAGGAATGAACTACAAAGGTGACTTCTTCACAGCACAGGCGAAGGGTTTCTATCGTCGAGGCACAGACATGATAGATTGGGTGAAATACGAGGGCGCAACGGTTTACACAACTGCCAACAGCGACATCGACAACTTGGGGGCAGAAGCCTTGTGCGACATCCATTTCCAACGGTTGTGCGGTTCAACATCTGTATTGAAACGATTAACACTCAGCTATTGCTACAACTACAAATATCGTGTACATGAGGAAACGGCCAACTATGTCTCACGTCTCACGTTCTTGCGCCACAAGTTTGTCGCCTCGCTCAACCATCGCATTTTCAACAGACTTTCTGCCCAATGGGATTTCATTCTCAAAAACCGTAAGGGAGAGTTCGAAGATGCTAAAACAGGCGAACGGACAACATACGGCACATACGCCACTCTCGACCTGAAACTGCAATATGAAATGCCGACTTGTACGCTCTATCTACAAGCCACCAACCTGACGGGGCACAAATATTACGACTTCGCCAACATCCAGCAACCAGGCATCTGGATGATGGGAGGGGTGAAAGTCCATTTGCCCTTATAATCTCGCAACATAGAAACAGGAGTGGCTTTTTCGTCAAGAAGAGGCCACTTTCTTTGTTGAAAGGGAAAGTTTGTCAAAAATAAATTGTACATTTGCACAAAACTCTAAAAAGCATGACATACCAAAAAACCATCGACTACCTGTTCACCTCCGCCCCACTCTTCCAGAATGTGGGGGGAGATGCCTATAAAGAAGGGCTTTACAACACTTATAAGCTGGATGAGCATTTGGGGCATCCGCATCAAAAGTACAAGACCATTCACGTGGCTGGAACGAACGGGAAAGGTTCTTGTTCGCACACGTTAGCTGCCATCCTGCAAGCGTCGGGATTGAAAGTGGGATTATTCACCTCACCCCATCTGGTGGATTTCAGAGAGAGAATCCGCGTGAACGGCAAGATGGTGGACGAACAATATGTGATAGACTTCGTGGAGCATCATCGTCGTTTCTTCGAACCCTTGCATCCCTCTTTTTTTGAACTGACAACCGCGATGGCCTTTCGGTATTTTGCCGACCAAGAAGTGGATGTGGCAGTCGTGGAAGTGGGATTGGGTGGAAGGCTCGATTGTACCAATATTATTATGCCGGAGGTGTGTGTCATTACGAATATCAGTTTCGACCATGTGGCATATCTTGGCAACACTTTGGCAAAGATTGCCAGCGAGAAAGCGGGCATCATCAAGGAGGGTGTCCCTGTGGTGATAGGAGAGGTGGTGGACGAAACTCGCCCTGTGTTCGAACAGAAAGCAAAGGAAATGAATGCACCCATCTTCTTTGCAGAAGAAGAGAACGAAGTTTTGGAGTATCGGTTGAATGAAGAGGAAGGAATCACTTATCAAACAATAAATTATGGCTTATTACAAGGAGAACTCGGAGGTTTCTGCCAAGTCAAGAATACAGCCACCATCCTCTGTGCTGTCAGTCGATTAAGAGAGCGAGGTTTTGTTCTGACGGACGAGCATATCAGACAAGGTTTTGCCCATGTTTGCGAAATGACGGGATTGATGGGAAGATGGCAAACCTTACAGGAGAATCCACGTGTGGTGTGCGATACGGGGCACAACATCGGAGGGTTCGAGTGGATTGTGCGACAGCTGGAGTGCGTCTCCTTAAAAATAAATAATGTGCAGGGGAGGCTTCACATCGTGTTTGGTATGGTGAACGACAAAGACATCAGCGGTGTGCTATCCATCATGCCCCAAGAAGCGACCTACTATTTCTGCCAGGCAAGTGTGAAGAGAGCGATGCCACACGAAGAAATCGCTCAGATGGCATCCGTTTATGGATTGGGAGGCGAAAGCTATCCCACCGTGCAGGAAGCCTACGAAGCAGCTTTGCGAGACGCCCAAGAAAGGGATTGCATCTATGTGGGAGGAAGTAGCTTCGTTGTTGCCGATTTACTGACCTATTTGCAACAAAAGGAAAAGGAATCTGTCAAAAAAATATAATATTCGTCCCAAAACTGAAAAATAATTGGCAGATTGTTCGTTTAGTTAAAATATTTTCGTTTAATTTGCAAGAGAAATCTAAAACCGCATAGTTTATCACCTAAAATAGAATCTCTATGAGCACTATTCAACCCAAACTGAGTGGTCTGAAAGCCGAAGACTTCCAGAAGGAAGTGAAGGGCAAGAAGACAGACCTTTACACGCTCGTCAACAAGGACGGCTATGAAGTATCCATTACCAACTACGGCGGCGCCATCGTGGCCATCATGGTTCCCGACAGAGACGGCAAAGTTGCCAACGTCATTCAGGGACATGACAACATCGACGATGTCATCAATTCGCCCGAGCCTTACCTCTCCACGCTGATTGGTCGCTTTGGCAACCGCATCGCGAAGGGTAAGTTCCAACTGAACGGCAAGGAGTATCAGCTCGCCATCAACAATGGTGTCAACCACCTGCATGGAGGCCCCACAGGACTTCACGCACAAGTGTGGGATGCCTATCAAACGGGCGAACAAAACCTGACGCTCGACTGCATCCTCCCCTACGGGCATGAGGGCTTCACAGGCGAAGTGAAAATCTCCGTCGAGTTCACTTGGACGGATGACAACGAACTGATTCTGGAGTACATGGCCACCACCAACAAGAAGACCATCATCAACCTCACCCACCATGCGTTCTTCTCGCTCCAAGGTATCGCTAACCCGACGCCAACGATTGAGAACCAGGTGATGGAAATGAATTGCGACTTCTTCATTCCAATCGACGAGACAAGCATCCCGACGGGCGAAATCCTCAAGGTGGAAGGCACTCCATTCGACTTCCGCACACCCAAGCCAATCGGTCAGGACATCGATGCCGACGATGAGCAGATAAAGAACGGTTCCGGCTACGACCATTGCTTCGTGTGCAACAAGAAGGAAGTTGGCGAACTCACCCTTGCAGCACGTCTCTACGAACCCGTTTCCGGTCGTGTGCTTGAGACCTACACGACAGAACCTGGCATTCAGGTTTATACCGACAACTTCGGCTCTGGCATTTCTGGTCAGTTTGGTGCCACCTTCCCACGTCGTTCGAGCATCTGCTTCGAGAGTGAGCACTTCCCAGATTCACCCAACCGTCCTTATTTCCCCTCTGTCGTTCTAAAGCCCAGAGAAAAATATACACAGAAGACTGTCTATAAATTTGACGTACAATAAAACTACATTCCCCTCGTCCACCGTTCCGCGTGTGGGCGAGGGATTGTTGCCTTAGATAATTAACTAACACACATTATATATAATCTACTAACATATTATATAAAACAAACACTATGTCACAAAAACAAACTCCGAACTACACGTTCGCGCTTATTGTTGTGTTCATCGTATGCTTCCTCATCGGATTCGTAACCACGATGAACAATTCCATGATTGCCTTCTGTTCTGAAGCATTCAACCTCAACGCACAGCAAGGTCAGTATGTCAACTCCGCCTTCTATGGAGCCTACGCTTTTGCCATACCGTTCTCCCTGCTGATGAGCAAAATTGGTTACAAAAACACCATGATTCTCGGCCTTGCTGTAGTGGGCATCGGCTTCATCATCAACTCTTTGGGAATCAACGGTGTGCTCGACCAGAGTCAGGCAACCATCTATTCCGTATTCCTTTGTAGCATGACCATCGTCGCTTTAGGTATCGTGATGCTTCAGAATGTGGCCAACCCATACGTAATGGTGCTGGGTTCGCCTGAGAAAGGTGCTTTCCGCATGACCCTCTCACAGGCACTCAACTCTGTGGCTACTACCGTTGCGCCTATCTTCATCACCACCGTCATCATCGCTGGTCAAACTCCTACACCAGAAGCTGTGCCAGGGCCATTCCTCGGCTTGGGCATCTTCACCCTGATTATTGCAGCCATTCTCGTTGCCCTCAAACTACCTAAGATTGACGAAGGCAAGCAGGCAGAAGAGGCTTCTGGCGAAGTGAAGCAATACAAGAGTTCATGCTTCAAATACCCACACGTGTGGCTGGGTGCCCTTGGCATCTTCATGTACATGGGTGTTGAGATTGGTGTGCCTTCCATGCTCCCCTATCGCCTCCAAGCCCTTGGAGAGAACGACACCAGCATCATCACCAACCTGCTCATGTTCTACTGGGGCGGCATGATGGTCGGTCGTTTCGTCGGCGCTGGCATCCTCACCAAGTTCAAGCCTCGTACACTCCTCACCGCTTGCATCTGTCTGGGCGCACTCTGCATCGTGGCTTCGTTGCTGATGGCAAGCTCGATGGCGGGCATCTACCTCATGCTGGCAGCTGGCCTCTTCCACTCTGTGATGTGGCCACTCGTCTTCAACCTCGGTTTGCAGGAACTAGGTCCTCACACGAAAGCCGCCTCTGGCGTTATCAACGTGGGTGTGATTGGTGCAGCCACTTTGATGCCTATCATGGGTGCTGTGGTTGACGCTGCAGGTGTCATCATCGCCATGTGCCTCATGTTCGTTTACTATGCTTACCTCTTCTGGTTCTGCAACTTCGGTTCCAAGATTGGACTTAATATCAAATAACATTTTCTAACCTAATAAAACCCAAGCTATTATGAAATTAAAAATTGATGATGTAAGAACTCGTTTTATCAAGCATCTTGGTGGTGAGCCAGGTTCAGTTTACGCTTCACCTGGCCGTATCAATCTCATCGGCGAGCACACCGACTACAACGGTGGCTTCGTATTCCCTGGAGCTGTTGAACAAGGCATGATTGCAGAGATTCGTCCCAACGGCACACGCACCATCCGTGCCTACTCCATCGACCTAAAGGACTATGATGAGTTCTCCATCGACAATGAGAAAGGCCCCAAGGCAAGTCACTTCCGCTACATCTTCGGCGTGGTTCGCGAGATGATGGCACTCGGCGTACCTGTGCAGGGCTTCGACACAGCCTTTGCTGGCGACGTTCCCAACGGTGCCGGCATGTCTTCATCTGCCGCTCTCGAAAGCTGCTATGCTTTCGCCATCAACGACCTCTTCGGCGACAACAAGATTGACAAGATGACCCTCGCCAAGGTAGGTCAGGCAACCGAGCACAAGTACATCGGTGTGAACTGCGGCATCATGGATCAGTTCGCTTCCGTATTCGGCAAGAAAGGTAACCTCATGCGTCTCGACTGCCGTTCGGGCGAGTTCGAATATTTCCCATGGAATCCAAAGGGCTACAAGCTCGTGCTCATCAACTCTTGCGTGAAGCACGAACTCGTAGGTTCTCCCTACAACGACCGTCGCAACTCTTGCGAGAACTGCGTGAAGGCCATCAAGGAACTCCACCCAGAGAAGGAAATCACCACCCTTCGCGAAGCCACTTGGGAAGAGCTGGAGGAAATCGAAGGCAAGGTATCTGCTGAGGACATCAAGCGTGCCACTTTCGTGCTGGGCGAGAAAGACCGCGTGCTGGCTGTCTGCGACGCACTCGAAAAGGGCGACTACGAGACCGTTGGCCAGAAGATGTATGAGACCCACTACGGCCTCTCCAAGGAGTATGAAGTATCTTGCGAAGAACTCGACTTCCTCAACGACATCGCCAAGGAATGCTCCGTAACAGGTTCACGCATCATGGGTGGCGGCTTCGGCGGCTGCACCATCAACCTCGTGGCAGAAGAACTCTACGACAACTTCGTAAAGACAGCTGTTAGCAAGTTCCAAGAGAAGTACGGCAAGAAACCAATTGTCATCGACGTTGTGATTGGCGACGGCTCACGCAAACTGGCATAATCTAAACAGTATTTAAGTCAGAGAATCTTAGTTCACAATAAAGAGGGCGTACCAAAATGTTACTTTTGATACGCCCCCTTAAATGTTAATAAGAGAGACCATCACTTTTGCTACGCCTTCTTCCACAAACATTTAAGAAAAGTGATGGTCTTACAGATTTGCTAATACTAAACGTGAAATCGTTTCACCTTATAATGCAAATTCACATTTATTGGGATTGTTTTCCTAACAAACACATTTTATTAGAAACACAAAAAAGCAAGCACCTTATTATTAGGCACTTGCGTTTTTAAATATATCAAAATCAGAGAATTTATTATTTCTCAACCGCTGCCTGGGCGGCGGCTAATAAACGCTGATTATCAATGAGTTACGGAGTTGGTGTAAAGCACTGGCTCCTATTTTTAGACTCATTCTGCCTATTTTGCCACGCTTTTGGCAACAAAAACGTGTCTTTTGCAGATAATCTGTTTCTATGTCATATTTTCTATTTTTGTTTTACACTAAATTGCTCGATTTGTTTTACACTAAAATGCTCGACCTTAATCTTGCAATCGTTAACTGTTTTTGCTTCTTGAGTCAGAAGTTATGGCTTCATAACACTTTCTGCATTTCTGCTCGCAAAAATACTAAAAAAAAACGAGATTAGACCCATTCTGCCTGTTTTTCGTGCAGAACAAGTTCGTTTTAACTAAAATATTACCAAAGTGACATCTTAAATCTACTTTTTCGGTCAAAAAAGAAACAGTTTTGGGTTTAAGTTTAAGTTTAGATGTTCTTATATATATAATAAGGTATAGTAAACCCAAATCAGAAGATTGAAGGTTTAATCTTCAAGTTTTATGATTGCATGTTTATATACATGGTTAAATGTAAACCTAAACTTTACAGAGTGAAGCAACTTTATATTTCCCAATAAACTCATTCTTCTTTTTACTGAAGATGATTTGACGGGCTTTTTGAGCAAGACTGAAGCTATATCCCTATTTGAAGTTATGTTCCGCAAATCAAAAAGAAAACTCACTTATTTGCAGATTATTTGCAAATCCGTGAGTTTCCTTGATGAAGCTCGAATAACTATTGTCTCAGGAACTCTGATGCCATACGGTTAATTTCATCAATGTCCATCGGTTCAAGCACGATTTCTTCTGGTTGCAAGTTCAGCAGGAACTGCATATAGCTGGGGAGAGTTAACAAATGTCCTTCCCTGCCTATATTGTAATCACCGAACTTTATAATCTGTTTGACATGATACTTCTCTGGGTGGTTCAAAACAGTTCTTGCACTTTTAGCCTTGCTTGACTTTGCCTTGACTTCCAGTGGAACACACTCTCCGTTCATTCGCACAAGAAAATCTAATTCCAATCCTGAATCCTTTTGGAAATAGTAAAGGTTCTGCGTTTTCTTGTGAAGTGTGTCGGCCATCAGATTCTCGTATATAGCACCTTTGAAACCACCAAGATTGCCTTGAAGAATGTCTGCGCGTGTTCCCTCTCCAAGCATCTCTACGAGCAAGCCAATATCGGACATATAGACTTTGAAAACATTGTCCTTGGCATTGCCTTCCATCGGAAGCCCAGTGATGTCTGTATTGTAGCAGCGGCAGATAATGCCTGCATCTTCCAACCATTGTAGCGAACCGGCATACGTCTCTCCGCGCCCTCCTGGCTTCACTTTACTGTACTGGAATTTTTTGTTTTCCTTTGCCAACTGTTTTGGTACGGAGTTGAAACACTCACGGATATGTGGCTTGTCTTTGTCGGGAGCATACTTTACCATATCGTCGCGATACTCTTTCAAAATGGACTGATAGACCTTTCTGACCTCGTTCATGTTATTGGTTCTGAGGAATGCATTGACAGCATCAGGTAGTCCTCCGACAGCGACATAAAGGTTCAGCATATTCTTCAAGGCAACATGTATGCCGGCAGGAACAGGAGATTCTTGCGCGTAGCATTTTGAGAGAGCGTCAATAACTCCAGTGCTCATGCCGTTGGCCCAAAGGAACTCTTCGAAGTCCAGCGGATACATTTCAATGATGTCTTCAGAGCCGACTGGCACAGAATTGATGCCAGGATCTTTCGTTTTTGACAACCTGCGGTGTCGTTTCTTTAGTTCATCACCATACCCTTGCACTCCAAGCAGTGAACCTGTTGCAATCACATCGAAGCGTCCGTCCTCCTTGAAGAACTTCAGTGAAGTGCGTGCTTCAGGGCATTCTTGTATTTCATCAAAGATAAAACACGTCTCTCCGGGAGTGAAAGTCTCTCCAGGAATCTGTGCGGACAAGTTCAATAAAATAGTATCCACATCTTTTGCACCAAGAAACGCCGTGATACGCTCAGGCTGCTTTATGAAATTGATATAGACAACAGTCTTGTAGTTTGTTTTTGCGAAGTGCTGTGCTATGAAAGTCTTACCACACTGACGAATGCCCATTATCACCAAAGGCTTGTGTCCTGTTGAGTCTTTCCACAGGGCAAGAGAGTCTTCTATTTTCCTTTTCAGCATATTTTAAAACGATTTTGCACTGCAAAGATACACTTTTTCAAACGAATAACCACTACCTCAACGCACTTTTTCAAACGAATATTATATATTTTAACGCTTTTTTTCAAGCAAATGTGTCAAAGGTGAAGCAAACCCTAACCATAATGATTGAGTTTAACATTTTAGGTTTAGAGATGCATGTATATATACATGGGTAAACGTAAACCTAAACCTGTCCGACATGAGCTTTCTGGATCTAAATTTCTCTTTTTACTGAGGAAGAACCAATCGCCATTGCTCCCTCCCCTCTCGTTCACCTTTCCTTTGACTGATAAATCAGTTTTCGACGAAAAGAAAAGTATTATAACGTCTGCCGTTTCTGCTTCCGTGAGTCGATGAAATTAGGTTGCAAAGGTAATTGTTGCTCCTTCATCTACCCAAGGTAATCCGATGGTATGACTCGAAATCTCCACACCATTCGGGTTGTATTTGGAGCCATAACCTTGTGCTGATGGTCACAACACCTTGTAAAGCAACATAATTTCTAATCACTCCCGAAAGTAGAGAAATCTACAGTAGGGAAATAAAAACTTCAAGATTATGGCAAATCAAGCAACATTATCAAAAGGTTTTGATAATGTTGCTTATCCAAACTCTCAAATTATCAAAAGTAACCTTGGGTTATTCGCACTATCGTTCTAATTTTCAATAAAACTTTTGATAATATAGTTTGCATAATATT
>CADCDP010000013.1 GCA_902800305.1 uncultured Bacteroidales bacterium | reverse complement strand
TCAACGGGCATACTAAAACCAATCGCAACCTTCGATTGTACTATCGAAGGTTGCGATTATACTATCGAAGCTTACGATTGTACTATCGAAGCTTACGATCGGAACTTGGGTTTTGGGGGCGGAAATGTGTGGGAAGCCCACAAGAACATCCTTTTCAGGTGCAAATATACAACAATTTTTCGAGATTTGCAAGTAATTCACTCAACCTTTTTTCAACAACGGATTGCACGGATTACACGGATTTTCTCAACAACGAATTAAAACGGATTACACGGATTTTCTCAACAACGAATTAAGACGGATTACACGAATTTCACGAATTTTTTACGAATTACACGAATGAGTCGTCGCAAGCGACGATGGACAAACAGCTATGTTTGGTAACCAATTCGTGAAATTCGTTTAATTCGTTGTTTTAGTAATTGTAAAAAAATAACTTGGTACGTTTTATGCCCCTGCGGGGCGTAGAAAGAAAAAATAGAAAAAAATAGGCAAAAATAGATAAAAAATTTTTTTTACATAAAAAGAGCTTCGTCTCAGCATAGCCCAAGCAGGCTTGGCTCTGTATTCGACTCGCATCTTTTTTCATGTTTTTATCTGTTTTTCTTTATTTTTCTTTTTAATGCCGCAAAGCGGCAAATCATACGGTTTTTGTTCTCAACAACGGATTGCACGGATTAGCTCAACAACGAATTAAAACGAATTACACGAAAGAGTCGTCGCAAGCGACGGTGGCCAAACATCCATGTTTGGTAGCAAATTCGTCTAATTCGTCTTAATTCGTTGTTTTATAAAATATTTGGTGTTTAAATAAGTGTTTGTTTCAGAAGCAGACTTTCACGCCGCCCATCACTGTGGCTTTGGGCATGGGGAAACCAGCGTAGGTTTCGTAGCGTTCTGCCAAGAGGTTCTCACCCTTCACGAAGAGGGTGGCGGCTGGTACGAGTCGATAGCTCACCGTGGCATTGAGCAGGGTGTAGTTTTCCTTTGTCTCGTTCTCGCCCGTGGCGATGTAGAGTCCACTCACGTTCTGCAGTCCTGCCACGACTGACCATGCACCGCTGTGGTAGTTGGCTCCCACGTAGAGCTTCCCTTCGGGAGCACCTTCTATCGGTGTGTCCATGCGGAGGTAGGAGTAGTTGCCGTTCAGACTCCAATGCGAGTTGATGCGGAGGTCACCTTCTAGTTCCACACCCCAGTTCTTGAACTCGCCCGTGTTCACATTCCTCGGACGGCCATCGATGCGTGTGGTCGAAATGAGGTTGTCGCCCTTGATGTAGAAGATGTTGGCACTGACGTGTCCCCTGTCGGCGATGCGTTGCGAGAAGGACAGCTCGTAGTTCATCATGCGTTCGGGTTTCAGGTCGGTGGTGGCTGGTGGGAACATATACATCTCGCGGATGATGGGGTTGCGGAAGCCCTTGCTGACCAGTGCCTTCACGTCGGCATCACGGCTGACGTGGAACGACACACCGCCCTGTGGCACCAGCTCCGTACCCACCACGGAATGGTGGTCGAGGCGCAGACCTGCATCCACCGTGAGCCATGAGGCGATGTCTTGGCGGAAATCTATATATCCTGCCACTTCGTCGGCGTGTTGCTTCTCCACCACATTGCCGTCCTTGTCCTTCGTCAGGTAGGTCTTGTCGCCTGTGGTCTTGTCGGCGTTCCATGCAGAACCGCCAAAGTGCTGCCAATCCACGCCTACCGTGGTGCGGTTGCCTTCGAAGAGTTGTGCGCTCTGCCACCACGCCAAGCCGCCAATGTAGTCGTTGTGCTTATAGAGGTAGGTTCTCGGAGTGGCATCTGCCGTGTAGCCATCGTCGATGTTGTGATGTCCCCAGTCGAGGTAGGCACGTAGGGAACCGCTTGTCCAACCATAGTCGTTGTTGAGGCTCACGCTGGCCAGACCGCGTGTGATTTTCGAATCGTTATCCAAGAGTGGAGCCGACACGGGACCTGGGTTGCTGGCATTGAAGTGGGTCACGTTCAGGTCGCCCAAGGCTTGCCAGTTGGTGGTGAGGTCGTAGCCTAACTTCACGTATCCACCCATCTGCTCGAACTCGGAGTTGGTGCGGTGGCCGTCGGTGCGCTGATACTGGGCACCGACCACACTCGTGAACTTCCCTGTCTTCAGTCGGTTGACTGCGTCGAACTGCCATGTGCCGTAGCTGCCTCCTTGCAGCTGAAGGTCGGTCTTCACACCTTCTTCGTTCATCTGGCGTGTGACGATGTTGACCACACCCGCCATGGCATTGCTGCCATAGAGCAACGAAGCAGGGCCTCGGAGCACTTCCACTTTCTCTGCCATCATGGTCTGGTAGGCGTCGGGGATGGGGTGTCCCATGAGTCCTGCGTATTGTGGTTGGCCGTCAATCAGCACTAACAGTTCGGCTCCGCTGCCGATACCTCTGATTTTCATGGAGCCTGCTGCACCTGTGCTCACGCCGTAGCCCATCACGCCTCGACTGGTGGTGAACAGTCCTGGGGTCTGTTCCATCACCGTCGGCAACACCGACCCACGGAACTGCTCGTTCAGGCGTTCGTTGCCCACCACCGTCACGGTCAGCGGCAAGTGTCTCACATCGGTGGCACTCTTTGTGCCTGTCACGACCACGTTCTGCAACGTGTCTTCCTTCTCTTTTGCATTTGTGCCGATGGCCACCGTCATAGCGATGGCCATCGAAAGAAATAGTTTGTTCATGCTATTTTATGTACGATGTACGATATTCTTTAGGAGGAATCTACAATCCTTTATTCGTCGTCACCATCGGGTGCTTGGTCAATCAGGTCGAGGAACTGGTCAAGCTGGGGTGTGATGATGATTTGTGTACGGCGGTTCTTGGCGCGTCCAGCCTCTGTGTCGTTGTCGGCCACAGGGTTGTACTCGCCACGTCCACCTGCTGTGAGGCGGCTGGGGTTCACGCCGTACTTGTTCTGAAGCTCCTGCACGACGCTCGAAGCACGCAATGCCGAGAGGTCCCAGTTGTTGCGGATGTTGGTCTTCGAGATGGGCACATTGTCGGTGTTGCCCTCGATGAGCACCTCGTAGTCCTTGTAGTCGGTGATAATCTTGGCAATCTTCTGGAGGGTGGCTGCGGCGGCAGGACTAATCTCGTAGGAGCCAGACTTGTAGAGCATATTGTCGTTCAGCGAGATATAAACCACGCCTTTCAACACCTGCACATCGACGTCCTTCAGCTCTTCCTTCGAGAGGGACTTGGTGAGTTTGTTGGTCAGCGCCAAGTTGAGGGAGTCGCTCTTGCTCTTGGCTTCGACGAGCTGTTTGATGTATTTGTTGCTGGCATTGATTTCGTCCACCAGCTTCGAGATGTTGGCACCGCCTTGGTTGATGCTCTCGCTGAGTGCTTTCTGCAACTCCTTGTTGGCACTCTTCTGGTCGGTCAGCGCGGTCTGTACATCGCTCAGTCGGGTGTTGAGGTTGGTCACGTTGGTCTGTGCTTCTTTCAGTTCGAGTGACTGAGCCGTGAACTGGTCTTGCAGGGCTTTGTATTCGTCCTTGCACTGGGCTAACTGCTTGTTGCTGACGCAACTGGTAGCTAAGATGGCGACTGTCAGGAATGACAGGGCATAAAAATTGAACTTCTTCATGGGTTTCTCGTTTTAGTGAATGAATACTTATTTGTGAATGATTTTTCCGTCTCTAATATAGAGTCCTCGCGGTAGCGTGGCTGGATTGACCCTGCGTCCACCGAGGTCGTAGGTGTCTTGTTGGGAAGTGGGTGCGTTGGGCGCATCGATGCCCACGCTTTCGTCGATGACCACTCGCAGGATGCCTTTCTTCAGCAGGTCGGTGGTGTCCCATAGCTTGCCGATGCCTGGTGTGGCTGGCTGAATCTCGGTGAAGGAGCCTGTGATGGTGCCATTGGGGGAATAGATTTTCAGCTCCGTGTCGGCAGGAAGGTCGAGGACGGAGGTGGTGTCTTGGGCTTCGATGCGGAGGATGGCACCTGTGAAGGAGGCTCCACCGCTGAGCACCAAGGTGTTGTTCTTGACGGTCGTCGCGTCGGTCATCGAGAGGGGGATGCTCACGATACCGTTGCGGCTGACGGTGAGCTTCCCCTTGATGGTGAGCGTTTTGCGTCCCGTCACCAAGGTGTCGCCTGCTTGGAGAGTGGCATCGGCTTTCACGGTCACGCCTCCTGCCACCGAGCCAGTGCCTCCTAATGTGGCATTCTTGTTGACGGTGATGAGTCCTGTGCCAGTGTGGGTGCCGTTGATGATGAGGGTGCCGCCATCGACGGTGGTCGTTCCGCTGTATTCGTTGGCTCCCGTGAGTCGCCAGACACCTGTGCCAGCTTTGGTGATGCTGACGGTGCCGACGTGTCCGCTACCAGAGCACGACCAGTTGTTGATGATGCCACGGAAGGTCTCGTCGGTGTTGGCTGTGCCGATGGTCCAAGCGCATTTGAAGTTGTTGGTCTGTTTGCTGGAACCGCTGAGGTAAGTCCCTGTATCGCCCGAAAGTCCACCCAGGGTGTAGTTGCCCGTGGTGTCCCATCCGCAAGCACGTGCTCCATTCTTCAGCACAACCACGCCGTTCGGTATGTTCTTCCCGCTGAGCAGGAAGAGGTTACCGCTGCTGGTTCCGTAGCCGATGAGTCGCCCTGTGAAGCCATCCCAGTTGCCTTGGATATATTCGCGGACGTAGGGAATGTTGAGTTGCAGGGTGCCAGCACCTGTCACGGTACTCTTCATGTAGCAGTTGCGGTGGGGAGAGAATTGGGAAGTAGTGCCTTCCCTCACTTCGATGGGGAAGGTGTAGTTTTCGTAGCCCTCATTTTCGCCTTTGGTGGAAAGAGTGCCTCCAGCAAAGACGAGTTTGGAGGAAGAGCCGATGCCCTTGTTGGCAATCTCGGCATTCGGCAGATGGAGTGTGCCACCTGCAAGGATGGTCGCACCCGTATAGCCGAAGAAGTGGGTAGTGTTGGGCTGCAAGGTGCCACGTCCCGAGAAGGTGAAGTTGCCGCTGCCCTCGAAGGTGCCGTTCATGGTCAGCACGGCGGCAGTGCCTGTGGTGCTCAACTCGCCATCCTTCAGCAGTCGGGCACATCGGTTGGTCGTTGTCTTGGTTCCTTTGTAGAGGTATTTGCCTCCTGCAAACACCCAGTTCTTGGCATAGTCGTCGCTGGCTCCGAAGGCACTGGGCTGGCCGCCGTCGAGCAGGGTGGTGAAGGCGAGTGTACCGTCTTGCACGACGATACCGCCTGTGTAGGTGTTCCTGCCTTCGAGGGTGAGTGTCCCTTCTCCAGCCTTGTTCATCGACCCTGTGCCTCCGATGGGTTCACCACTCAGCGTCAGGCTCTCTTGGTTGACCACGACCACCACACAGGCAGGAGCCACTTCTTCGTCCACTTTGATGGTGCTGGGGAACGTCGAATCATGCTCGATGAGCACCTTCATCCCGTCTTGGAAACGTCCGTCAGCCGTGTTCCATTCCGTCATGGTCTTGTCCCAAATGCCGCTTCCGTTCCTTTTCCATACGGCATCCGGTTCGTAGGTGTCGATATCTACGATGCCTTCCTCTATGGGATTGGTTTTGACCACCTTCTCTTCGCTGTAGTCGGAATAGACGATGTCGGTGCTGGTGTCGTGTGCCTTTCCCCAAGCACGGATGCGGACGGTGTAAGTCGTGCCAGGCTGGAGTCCCGTCAGCTTCACACTGGTCGTGTTCGCCTCCGTTCGTGCCGCCTCTGTCCAGTCACCGTCTGCCGTCTTTGCCTCCACGATGAAGCCCTTTTCACGCACTGTCCAGTCACGCCATTTTAGCTGTAGGGTCGTGGTGGTCGCCGCCGTCTGTTCCACGAGCATGGGGGAACGGAGGTAGGTCAACTCGTCGAGCATATAGGGGAGCTGATTCAGGTAGTTCTCGATGTTCGCATAGCCATTCTCGGCGATGGTCATGGCATCGTTCTTGTTAGGGTCTGTGCCCAACATCTTTTCCCATTCGTCAGGGATGCCGTCCTTGTCGGTATCTACAGGCTTCGTGCCCTGCCACACCTTCCATGTGGTCGGGATGCCGTAGGGGAGGCTGGCTTCGTTGGAGATGAAAGCACCCTCCTTACCAAAACTCTTGGCTTCGTCCACCATGTAGTAATCTACATAGTCGCGGTAGGGGAAGGATGCACCCACGTTGTCAAGACTGGAAATGATGCTCGATGCGCTGTAAGTCCCCAATTCGGGATAGTCGTAAGGCGTTGCCACGAGGTCAGCCTCCGAGAAGTTCGTCACAGCCGTAGCATTCAGCTTTCCGTCGCAGTCCTTGTCTTGCAGGTTGTCCTTCACGTAGCAATGGAAGTTCGAGTTGCCCCCCGTGAAAGCGTTGCCTCCACCGCCGGGGCCATTGACGAAGAGGTTACCCACGATGTTGCAGTAGCTTTGTCCCTCCGACTCGCCTCCCATGATGTAGGCACCATCTTTCCAGTTATAGACGATGTTGTTCACATACTGGTTGCGCCCTTTCACCTTGTTGTTGCGAGTGGTGTTGTCGCAGTAGAAATTGCCCAACAACGTGATGTTGTCGGCTTGCATCAGACCGCCAGCCGAGTGCGACATCAACCCCTGTCCCACCACACAGTGCTGGAGGGTGATGCTGTGCAGGTCGCCCTTGCCGTCGGAATTGATGGAGAAAGTCTCGTCCCTGCCCCAAGCGAAGGAACAGTGGTCGAAAATCATGTTTGTGCCATTCGCCACACCTGCGCAGTCCTTTCCTGATGCCCCACCAGCCCCCATGCGGAAACGCATATAGCGGCAAATCATGTTGTTGGCTCCCGAGAAGGACACCCCATCGCCATACACCGTGATGCCTTCACCTGGTGCCGTCTGCCCTGCCAGATAGATGTTGGCGGCAAACGTCATGCGGCTGTTCAACTTGATGACACCCGCCACGTCGAACACGACAATGCGGTTTTTCTGGCTCACGGCATCACGCAGCGACCCCGCACCGCTATCGTTCAGGTTCGTCACGTGATAGATGGTGCCGTAGCGGCCTCCGGTAGCAAAACGTCCCCATCCCTGAGCTTCGGGGAAGGCCAGTTGCTGAGCCAACGCAAAGCCCCCCGTCCCCCAAAGGGGGAGGGCTAACGCGATGATGGCCAATAGCTTTTTCATGTTGGTTTAAAGTTTTTAGGTTTTTAAGTCAAAGAATTTTAAGGATTTCAAGAAATAAGAATTCCGCAAGCGGCTGAGAATTCTAAGAAGCTGACGCGATGTTGGAAACTGGCCGTACGGTCTTGAAATTCTCAGCGCCGAAGGCGAATTCTGAACACCCTGCATAGCTCTTTCATAATTCTTAAAATTCTATGACTTAAAAAAGCTTTGACTACTTAACTACTTCAGAAATTTGAGTTATTTATCTAACGAAACGAGTTTGTAGTTCGTTGTGCCCATGCCGATTTTCTCGCCATGCTCGATGATGTGTACGCCGTGCTGCTTCTCGATGCGCCGTTTCAGAGGGTCTGGATTATTCTTGTCGTCCTTCTGCACCTTGTAGATGAGGTCGTAGGCGGCACGGTCGCAAGCAATGGGGTCAGTAGAGGCCACGATGCCGATGTCCTCAATCTCTGGAGCATGAGGGTGAGCGTCGCAGTCGCAGTCGATGGAGATGTTGTTCAGCACGTTGATATACACGATGTTGCCCTTGCCGAACCAATTCGCCACCGCTTGTGCGGCGGCAGCCATGCTTTCGAGGAAGGCATCCTGTGGCTGTGTGTGCTGCCAACACTTACCAGGGTCGGCAGTCACGCCATGAGAGTGAATGTAAGCTTTGCCAGCTGTCGAGGCGAAACCGATGCTCTGGTTCTTCAACACACCTCCGAAGCCACCCATCATGTGCCCTTTGAAGTGCGCCAGGTTGATGCAGAAGTCGTAGTTGCCTAAATGTTCGCCCACGATGTCGTATTTAATCCACGTCTTGTCCTCGACAGGGATGCGCAGGTCGCCATGCTCATCCATAATATCGACGGCAAAGATGCTGTCGAAGCCGTGTTCATGGATGGTCGCCCAGTGCTTCGCCTTGTCCAGACGGCTACCTCCGTAGGCTGTGCAACACTCGATGATGGTGCCATTCACCTTATCGACCAGGTTGCGGATGAGCGTCGGCTTCAGGTAGTTGTTGCCGCCACTCTCTCCCGTGCTGATTTTCACGCCCACTCGTCCGTGCTCCTTTACACCGAGTGCGTCATAGATTCTCACTAACGATTCTGGCGTAATTTCCTGAGTGAAATACACCTTCGCCTGTTGTGCTTGCATGGAGCCTCCCAAGCCCCAAAGGGGTAGGGCTAATGCGATGATGGCCAATAGCTTTTTCTTCATGTTGTGCTTTTTTTTCTAAGGAGGGTTTTTTTTTTCTAAGGAGAGTTTTTTTAAAGTCTAAGGAGTTTAGGAGTTAAGGAGTGGCTTTCGCGAAAGCCTTAAAAACTCCCAAGAAGAAGGACTCGGCGCACAAGCCGCCAAAAAACTCCTTAACTCCTTAACTCCTTAGACTTAAAACCTTAGAGTGACTTCCTTAGACATTTGACATTTTACATTAAGTAATCGTAAAAAAATAACTTAATTATTTAATGAGTTACATTTGACATTTTACATTTGACATTTGACTTATGCCCCTGCGGGGCGTAGAAAGAAAAAATAGAAAAAAATATAAAAATTTTTTTTTCATGTTTTTATTTGTTTTTCTTTATTTTTCTTTTTAATGCCGCAAAGCGGCAAATCATACCAAGTTATTTTTTAATCGTTGCTAAAAATCTCTATACTTCTCCCCTTGGGGTAGCGACCGAGAGAACGGAGAGACTAAATGTCTCTCTGTCGGGAGCGACCGAAGCAAGTGCTCTTGCTGAGGACGGGGGAGAGGGGTCTGTCTGCTTTTATTTCCTTATCCTATATATATAGAATGTACGCGCGGGAACACTTACGCTCTGCTGTGGCGCATTCACTGTGAGCGTCGAAGTCTTGGGCACAATCTTCTCAGGTTCGTCCAGCGTGTTCTCCGCCGTGAGGTTGTCGCTGTGGAACGAAATCAGCTGCGCCTCATGGCTACCCTTCATGCCCTTCAGGTTCAGCGTCACCTCCTGCGGCTGGTCACCCGTGTTCACCACCTTCACGATGACCTCGTTCGTGCCCTTGTCCAGCACAGCCGAAGCAAACAGTCCGTCTTGGTCGGGATTGCCAGCCACAGGCTTGCCGTTCATGGTCAGCGACAGCATGTTCGTACCCTTGTTGAGCGAATAGAGCTGCTGCACATAGTAAGCACAGGAGTTGAACTTGCGCAGGTTGTCATACCAGATGGCATCGGGTCGCCACTGCCAGCCTTCCACGTGTGCAAAGAGCGGTGCATACGTCGCCATTTCCACCACGTCGGCATTGCGCTCCAGTCCCGTCATGAAGGCAGCCTCCATCAGAGCCGCGTTGAAGTGGTTCCACTTCTTGCCAGCTCCGTGACACGCATATTCGCCAGCAAACACCTTCGGACCCTTCCGTGGATAGCTGTCATAACGGTTCGCACCACAGTTGCCCCAACGCTGCTTGGCCTCAGGAGTGCCGAGGAACCACGCCTCATTGCGGTAATAGTGCTCATCCACCAAGTCAGCCCCCATCTTGCGCATCTCAGGCCAAAGATACTCAAACTCCTTGCCTTCCGAGTCGGGACCACTTGTTCCCACAATCTTGATGTTCGGGTACTTCTTCCGTACCTGCTCCACAAACGGCTTCAAGTTCTCAGGATAGATAGCTCCCCACTGCTCATTGCCGATGCCCACATACTTCAAGTTGAACGGAGCAGGATGCCCCATGTCGGCACGCAACTTCGCCCACTGGTTCGTGGCAGGGTCGCCGTTGGCAAACTCAATCAGGTCGAGCACATCGTCGATGTAAGGCTGCAACTGGTCAACAGGCACGTGCGCATCGCTACGAGCCGACCCGTTCTGGAACTCACACGAAAGTCCCACACTCACCACCGGCAGCGGTTCAGCCCCAATCTCCTCCGACAACTGGAAATACTCGAAGAAGCCCAGACCGTAGCTCTGGAAATAGTCGGGGAAATAACGGTGCGTAAACGTGTAGTGCCAGCGGTTCTCGTTCAGCGGACGGTTCTCCACGGGTCCCACCGAGTTCTTCCACTGATAGCGCGTGGCCAAGTCCGTACCCTCCACGATGCAGCCGCCAGGGAAACGGAACACCCCTGGGTGCAACTGCTCCAGACTCTCAGCCAAGTCCTTGCGCATCCCGTTCTCGTGCCCCTTGTACGTGTTCACAGGGAAGAGGCTCACGTGCTCCACATCCGTTGTCACCTTCGCGTCGCCCCACACCCTCAAGTGTGCCTTGGCAAACGTTGTCTTCGGCTTGATGATGGCGGTGTATTTCTTCCATTCCTTACCGCTCACTTCCACACCAGTGTTGCCCAACTTCTGGTCATCGCCCATCGTGGCATTATCCACCAAGTCAATCCACAACTTCGCCGTGCCGCCATCGGGCACACGTGCCCACACCGAAAAGCGATACTCTTCACCGCCTTTCACGCCCATGCCGAAGAAGCCGTGATTCTCAATCATCGTGTGCTTGTCGTTATGTCCCGACGGAGAAAGCCTCACGTAATGAGGATTTTTCTTGAAGGGGCCATCATCCTTCAGCGACACCTTGCCCGAAATGTCCCATCCAGCCAGATGATTTGGAAACTCAAACGAACGGTTCTTCACCAGTTCGCCATACAGACCGCCATCGGCGGCATAGTTAATGTCCTCGAAGAAGATGCCATACATCGTCTTCGGAATCGCGCCTCCCGCCTTCGACGTGTTCACGTCCAGCGAGTGTGTTTGTGCCGTCATGCCAGCCGCCATAGCCAGCATAGCACCCAAAAAGTTCCATTTCTTTTTCATGTCAATAGAATAGGTTTGATTGTGAATAAAATATTTCTGGTGCCAAAGGTACGATAAAAAAGTGAAAGAGAAAAGAGAAAAGGGAAAAATTTGCGAAAGCAGAAAAAGGAAAAAGGAAAAGGGAAAGTGAAAAGTGAAAAATCCCCCTGCAAGTTGGGCTAACAACTTGCAGGGGGACTTCTGTTTATGCAGCAATGCACTTAGCGAGTCATTACTTCAGCTCCATGCCATGTACGTTGTACTTCTTTCCGTTGCGGAGAATGACAATCTTGTTGTTGTCGAGGTACTTGCCGTTGGCCTTCATGCTTGCAGCGTCGATGCCGTCGATACCTGTTATGATAGAACGTTCAGGAGCAGGTTCGAGCGTGTCGAGCACGTCGCTGTGTACATAAACCTTGATGTTGTCGAACGAGTACTTCGTGGCTGTCTTCTCCTTAGCGAGGTTGAACGTGATGGTCATGAAACCACCATTCTTGTTCATGTCGCCTGCCACAGTAGCTTCCATCTTGTAGTGCTGCCACTCAGTGGTGAAGTCTGGAGAACCGACGCACGCCCAGTGGTTGTACGTACCTGGCTCATGGTGTGACTGCGTGTCAGTGGTGGCGTTCTTGTCAGCCTTGTAGTCAAACTCTACGAGGAAGTCTGTGCCGTCGGGCAGGATGTAAGGCATACGGATGAAGAACTGAGTGTCCCAATCCTCCTTTGGATTATTACCAGATTGTACTTCGATGCCAGCGGTACCATCCTTACCAGCACCAGGAGTAATCGTAGCGTTGTAAGGACCGCCTACACCCTGCTCTGTCTTGAAGAAGCAACTGATGTCGTCGCCTTCCATGTCACCATTCTTGATGATGTTTTTAGACCAGATGAAATCAGGACCCTTCTCAATCGTCCAAATGTAGTTGCCGTTGGAAGTGTTCTTATCGCCGTAGCAAGGAGAACCGGCAGCGTTGCCGTCGCTGGTGTTGGTACCGAGGAGACCGTTCTTACCAGTGATGGTGTAGCCACCTTCAACAGCGGCAATCATCCAACCGTAAGCCTCTTCCGAAGCCGTCATGGTCCATCTGTCGCCACCAGCATAGTTCACATATTCGGTGCCATTAGAGAGCGCGAATGTGCCGTCTTCTTGAGCCACGATGAAGGTCGGAGTACCTTCTTCTTCAATCTTGATACCCTCAGTCGTGATGCTCAGCTGGAATGGGCTTGCCTCGTCGGAAGTCTTGAGCGAGAGGATGTAAAGCTGGTCGGCAGCAGGAGCTGTCAACTTAGGCATAGGCACAGCTTCCACAGCTTCTACAGTCTCGGCAGCTTCAACAGCGGCCTTGGCAGTAGCGATAGCGTCGGGAGCATACTGGAAGATACCGTCGCCTACAGGAGCGAGGGCGTCGATGGCTGCAATGGCAGTCTTCTTGGCAGCTTCGAGTGCAGAAGTCTTTAATTCAACCTCGTAGAGAGCGAAGTTGTCAAGGCCGAAGTTGCCAGCAAGCCAGCGGAACTTCACCTGTAGATACTGATATTCCTCGTTCGTGAAGACCTTCTGGTAAGAAGTCCATTCGCCTGGAGTAACGTTGGGTACATCGAGGACGAATGTCTCGTCACCGATGGTGTTGGTCAAAGAACTCTTCAGGTAGGTTGCAGGGCCAGACTCTGCGTTGATAGACTTGACATCGAACGAATAGAGGTAAGTCTTGCCAGCTTCGATGCTCCATGCAGTACCGAGCGAGTTGGCACCACCAGCACCTTCGTTCTTTGTTCCTACGAGGAAGTTCTCGTGACCGTCTTCAGACTGAATCTCGAATCCGTTTTCAGAGATTTCTGTTGCAAAGTCATTTGCCTGAGTCCATCCAGCGAAGTTGTCGTCGAACGAGCCGTTGGGGATAAGGTTGCCACTCTTGATGGCGTAGATGATGCCGTCAATTTCGATTTCTGGGTCACCTGTTTCAACCACAGCTGTTGCAGAAGTGATGGTCGTACCACCTGCAGCAAGGTCGTAAACGAGGATGGTGGCAGTTTTGGCACCATCGGCAAATGCACCTGTAATGTCGAACGTGAGTTCTCCGCTGGCGGTAGAGCCTTTGGATGCGGCAATGGTCTGTGTCTCACCTAATGTGATGATGGACTTATCTGCCGTGTTGTAGGTCATGTCAGCAGACCAAACAGAGCTGTTGTAGCCCACACCAATGTTGTGAGCGCGGTCTGGAACTGTTGCAGCAATCGTGAGTTGTGCGTTTTTCACATCGCCAGCCAAAGCCGATGCATCGACTTGGATGTAAGTAATCCAGTTGCAACCCCAGCCTGTGTTGGTCATGGTTATTTCGCCGTTGACAATATTGTTGTAACCAGTCATGGCTTCTGTCACTTCGCCCATGGCCTCATCGGCCTTGTCCATGTCAACGTAAGTCATCTTCACAGTAGCAATCTCTGGCTCTGGTTCTGGTTCAGGCTCTTCGTCTGGAGTAGCGGCACTTTCGTCAGCGTCGCCGAGACGGTAGAGCTTCCATGCACCGATTGGACAGTAGTCGCCTGGAAGACCTTCTGTCTTGGAAACACCGATGGTCACGGCACCATCCTCAAACACGTTGAAGAGCACTTCGTTGAGATACTGACCAGCGATGTACCATGTACGAGAGTCGCTGGCACTGTTGGGCACGTACTTCCCTTCGGAGAATTCTACACCTGTGCCTTCCACTTGTGCGTCGGTAGCACCCTCGGAGAGGTTCATTACCTTCTTCGAATACTTGCCAGCGTCCTTCACGTCAGCATAGAATGTCAGTTCCTTCTCCAGTTCAGTGCCGGCAGCCACCTTGGCTTGTTCGTCTTCAAGGTTTCCAGCGCGGTAGAATGCGTTCACGGTCAGTTTGTAGAGACCTGCGGGTACGTTCTCGATGGTCTGGCTCACCTCAAATGCAGCATTGCCGCTGTAGGTAATCAGGTTCATCGGAGCCTCGTAGTTGCGAGCCTTGAAAGCATTTTCTGTGTATGTCCAGCCTTCGTAGCCATTCTCCAAGTAAGCAGGATTCTGGATGAGGTCGGTTACGTCAGCAATCTCTGGAACGTCTTCGCCAATCTTGCCAAGCTGGATGCTTGCGATTGTGACAGCCCCACCCCAAGATGCCTTGATGACGTTCAGGTTAGCCAAACCTTCCTTATTTTCCTTAATCTTGTCGAGGTCGATAATCCATGTGAGACCATCGTCCTCTGTGGCTTTGATGTACTCGCTTTCGGCATTGCTGATTTCAATGTACTCATTGCCACCGTCCGTCAGACGACCGAAGAGGAGGCGTGGCAGACCACCTGTTGCGTTGGTACGGGTAATCTTGAGTGTCTTGTACTCAGCCAAAGCAGCATAGCTCTTGTAAGCTACGGTGCTGGTACCATAAACTACACCACCAGCAGCAACTTCTTCGCCAATATGGCTTTCGAAGTAGATGTTTGGCACACTACCCGTAATCTGAGCATTGGCATCAACGCCGTCCCACTCGTGGAACATATCGTCTGTCAAGTCAACGTAGGTAAGTTCAATCTCAGGCTCTGGGGCAACCTCGATAAGTTTGAGACCAAGAGCTTGAGCCACGTACCAGTTACCACCTTCAGCGATGTTCTGAAGACCGTACTCAAGTACGCCGTCCTCGCCGACAACCACGTTGTAAACACGCTCGTAGTCTGCAGGAGTGCAAGCAGTTTGCCCAATCACCTCGATGTCGTATGTGTCATTGTTTGCATAGATTTGAGCGATATTCTCACCTGTAGCGACACCAATCCATGCCATATTAGCTGTGGCGATGAATGTCACTTCGTAGGTGCCAGGAACAAGACCCTCAATCCTTTGGTACATCACCTTTCCAGCCGTGTATGCAGAAGTGCTGTAAGTCTCACGGGCTGCTCCATACCAACCAGGACCATTACCTTGTGGACAAGTCCAAGCCGTGCTGGTTGCCACCAACGAAAGGTCGGCACCAGCCGTGGTTTGTGCTTTTTGTGCAGTCACAATGGCAGCGGTGATGCCTTCTGTTGTCGTTTCGTCGAGTGTTCCAGCCTCGTAAGCTGCGGCGATTTCGTCTTCAGCGAATTTTGCCTTACCAGCTTCGTCCAGTGCGTCAACAGCTGCGACAAAAGGAGCATAGAAGTCGGCAGACTTCTGGGCGGCAGCAATGGCAGCCTTGGCTGCCTCGTAAGTCTCTGGAGTTGGGGTAGCTTCGAAAGCAGCAATAGCGGTAGTTTGTGCCTCGGCAACAGCCGCACCCATCTTGCCCGTCACAGCAGTCACAGTCGGAATGACTGGGTCGTTATAGATGATTTCAAGATTCTTGAAGGCGAGCCAGTCAGTCACGGCATTGGTAATGGTGAAGCCAAGGTCGAGCTTGCCATCTTCGCCCACGGTGCAGTCGGCTACAAGGGTACCATAGAGCACGGTGCTCTTATCATTGAATAGAGAGGTAGAACCGACTTCTGTCATCACTACTTCTGTGCCGTTGGCAAAGAAGGTGATACCAGAAGGATAGTCGGTCGCGTTCCCTTCGTTGAAAGCACGAGCGAAAATCTTCACGGTGTAAGAACCCGGTGTGAGTCCTTCGATGGTGGTGTGAGAGATAGTAGCGTCGTTCAGCATATTGCCAGTCCCACGCCAAGCCTCGATGAAAGGTGTCTTCATGCCCGACTCATCATTCTCCGTTGACCATGTGTTACGGTGGAACGTGTCGTCACTGGTGATAGTCCAATTATCCATTTCGGCTTCCTCCGTAGCGATGGTGACAGGGAAGGTCACCATTGCAGGAGCCTCGTAAGACACAAGTTGGTTGCCCTGTGCAAATTCGTAGATTTCTCCGTACTTCGTGAGTGTGCCCGTCACGATGACAGTGGCACCCACTTGGATTTCGTCGGCAGATTCCACGTCGGCACCCTCAAAACCTTTGCCTCTGAACACTTCGAACGCGGCGGTCTGGCCATCGTCCGAAATCCAGTAGGTAATGTTCTTGTTGGCCTCGTTGTAGTCCTCAATCTTGTTGACGATGCCCTTCACATACACTTGGTCGGTGAGCGCCTGACCAGCATCGATTAACTCGATGGCTTGAGCCACGGTGTAAGCGGTCTCTGCTGTGTTGGCGATGTGTACCTCTGCATACTGGCCGTCCTCGTAGAGAGCCACCTTGCTAATCTGAGTGGTGCCATTGCTGCCAGCTACTTCGCTCGTTACGGTGAGCTTGTAGCAATATCCAGCAGCACCTTCCACCTTTACGTCAACGTCACCAGCCACGAAGTCGCTGGTAATGTCGATGTCCTGCACGGTTTCTGTCCCGTTGAGGACGGTGAGGGATGCGTTAGTCACTTTTGAAGTCTTGTCAACCGTGATGACCACATCAGTGATGGCCACATCGACAGCAGGTGAAGTGATGGTTGCCGTCTGTTCAACAGCCTTCTGTCCACACCTCACGTAAGTCCATGTTGCAGCATTCTTGTTGGTGTTGAAGCCATAGATGACCCATGCGTCTTCACCAACCGTTGCTGTCCACTCCGTTGTGTAACCGTTCACGTTTTCGCCGCCTACAGCAGGGAATGTGAGCACCTTCGTAGGCTCACCTGCTACAGCCAACAGCGTCAGCGCAAACAGCGACACGAGAGAAAGTAAGAACTTTTTCATACGTTTGTTTGGTTTTAGTTAATTAAAAAGGTTAATAATAAAAAGATGTGTATCTTGTTTCGGTAAAGTCCGAGGTTAGGTTTTCGAGGTGCAAATAAACGAAAAAAAGTGGAAAGGAGGAAATGTTTTGTAAAAAAATGTTGAAAAAGGGATGTTTCTTGTCTGTTTTTTGTTGGTTCGGACGAAATGGCTTAACTTTGCAAAATACAAGGAATGTAAAATGTATCATGTATAATGTAAAAGGACTAATGGCTGACATTCATTTTTTTGCAGTTGACTTGGGTGCGACAAGTGGTCGCACGGTGCTGGGGTCGCTCGTGGATGGGAAACTGATGCAGCGGGAACTGACGCGGTTCCCGAACCGCATTGTGGAAACGGGTGGACATTTTTTCTGGGATATTCTGGCGTTGTATGACGAGGTGGTGAGGGGCTTGCGGTTGGTGGCTGACGAGGGCATTGAGATTGCATCGGTGGGCATCGACACGTGGGGCGTGGATTTTGTCTTTTTCGGACGGGATGGAGGTGTGCTGCGCAATCCGTATTGCTACCGCGACCCACATACGGAGGGGGCGATGGAGGCGTTTTTCGAGGGGATGCCGAGGGAACGGGTGTATGAGAAGACGGGCATCCAGATGATGCCGTTCAACTCGCTGTTTCAGCTTTCGACGCTGAGACGGAACCACGATTCGGCTTTGGAGGCGGCGGAGCGGATTCTGTTTGTGCCGGATGCGCTGACGTATATGCTGACGGGAGAGGCGGTGTGTGAATATACCATCCTCTCGACGAGTCAGCTGCTCGACCCTCGCACGAAGCGGATGGACGCTGAACTGTTGGAGGCGGTGGGCTTGGAGGAAGGACGGTTCGGACGTTATGTGCAGCCAGGTGAGAAGGTGGGGGGACTGACTGCGGAGGTGCAGCGCATGACGGGGCTGGGTGCGGTGCCTGTGGTGGCGGTGGCAGGTCACGACACGGGTTCGGCGGTGGCGGCTGTCCCTGCGGAGAATGAGCGGTTTGCCTATCTGAGTTGTGGCACGTGGTCGCTCTTGGGCATCGAGACGAGGGAGGCGATTATCTCGGAGAAGAGTTATGCGTATAACTTCACGAATGAGGGTGGCATCGAGGGAACGACGCGTTTCCTGAAGAACATCTGTGGCATGTGGCTCTTGGAGCGTTGCAGGAAGGAGTGGACAGATGCGCCAGCGGATGTGAACGAGATTAACCGCAACAGCATGGAGGCTCCTGCTTTTCGGAGTTTCATCTTCCCTGATGCGCCCGACTTTGCCAATCCTGTGAGCATGGTGGAGGCCATTCGGGGCTATTGCGAACGGACGGGTCAGCCTGTGCCGCAGGATTACAGGGCGATGGCGAGGTGCATCTTCGAGAGCTTGGCCATGCGGTATCGGCAGGTGCTGGGCTATCTGAAGGAGTTGGCTCCGATGCCGATTGAACGGTTGCACGTGATTGGTGGCGGTTCGAAGAATGAGTTCTTGATGCAGATGGCGGCGAACAGCTTGGGTATGCCTGTGGTGACGGGTCCCGTGGAGGGTACGGCCATCGGGAATATCATGTTGCAGGCGAAGGCGGCTGGTGTGGTGAGGGACTTGTTTGAGATGCGGAGGGTGATTGCCGACTCCATCGAACAGCGGACGTACCTGCCGCAAGAGACAGAGGCATGGGATAAGGCTTACGAGCGGTATCTGAAAGTGACGAAATAACGTGATAACGAAATAACGTGTTAAAAAATTTAAATTAACTAACTAACATGAAAGAAGAATTGGTAAAGAAGGCGTATGAGGTGGCGAAGAGCCGCTACGCAGAAATGGGTGTGGACACAGAGGCTGTGCTGAAACAGTTGCAGGAGTTCCACTTGTCGTTGCACTGTTGGCAAGCCGACGATGTGCATGGATTTGAGGTGCGGGCTGGTGCCATGAGCGGTGGCATCCAGAGCACGGGTGACTTCCCTGGTGCTGCCCGCAACATTGACGAACTTCGGATGGACATCTTGAAGGCGAAGAGTCTTATTCCTGGCTCGCACCGCCTGAACTTGCATGAGATTTATGGCGACTTCAAGGGGAAGGTGGTCGATAGGGACGAGGTGACGGTGGAGTATTTCCAGTCGTGGATAGATTGGGCGAAGGAGAACCAAACGTTGTTGGACTTCAACTCGTCGTCGTTCTCGCATCCGAAGAGTGGGTCTCTCTCGCTGGCTAATCCTGACGAGGGCATCCGTCGCTTCTGGATTGAGCACACGAAGCGTTGTCGTGACATTGCCAATGCGATGGGTGAGGCACAGGGTGACCCCTGCATTATGAACTTGTGGGTGCATGACGGCTGCAAGGATGTGAGTGTGAACCATGCCTTGTATCGCAACCTCCTGAAGCAGTCGTTGGACGAGATTTTCGAGAAGGAGCAGCCGATGATGAAGGACTGCATCGAGGGGAAGGTGTTTGGCATCGGACTGGAGAGCTTCACGGTGGGTAGCCACGATTTCTACACGGCTTACGCTGCCAAGTATGACAAGATTCTGACCATCGACACGGGACACTATCACCCGACGGAGATGCCTGGCGACAAGGTGAGTGCCGTGCTGCCCTTCGTGAAGGAGCTGATGCTGCATGTGAGCCGTCCTGTGCGTTGGGACTCCGACCACGTGACCATCATGGACGACCCCACACAAGACCTCTTCTTCGAGATTGTGCGTGCCGATGCCCTTGACCGCGTTCACTACGGGCTTGACTTCTTCGATGGCAGCATCAACCGCATCGGTGCTTACGTCATCGGTTCGCGTTCGGCTCAGAAGTGTATGCTCCGCGCCTTGCTTGAACCCCGTGAGGCCATCTCGAAGTTGGAGTTGGCTGGCGAGGGTTACAAGGTGCTTGCCCTCATCGAGGAACAGAAGGCCATGCCGTGGCAAGCTGTTTATGACGAGTTCTGCGTGAGGAACAATGTGCCTGTCGGAGCGGACTTCATCAAGGAGATAGACCAGTATGTGGCAGATGTGACCAGCAAGAGAAACTAAATATGTACCATTTACCATGTACAATGTACAATTATCATTGAGACATTGAGACAAAAGGCTGACGCAAGCAAGCCGCATGGCAAATGACACTATGACACAATGATAATTGTACATGGTACATGGTACATTGTAAATGAATTTATGGCAAAAAGTGGAAGTTTGAAGAGCACCTTGGCGGTGTCTCTCAACAACTATTTGGATGCTGGAGCTATCGTGGCTGGTGCCAGCGGACTGACGCTCTGGCAGAACTACCTCGGACTGAGTGAGGTGCATTTGGGATGGCTCAATGCGCTGAGTGCCAATGCACTGGGCGCGGCTATCGGAGCTATCATCGGAGGATTCTTGGCTGATAAGTTTGGCCGCAAGTTCATCTTCACCTACAACCTGCTGGTCTATATGTTGGGGATGCTCATCATCATGTTTACGGTCAATTATCCCATGCTGTTGGCAGGATTTTTGGTGACGGGCATCTCGGTGGGTATCGGTGTACCTGCCTCGTGGACATACATCTCCGAGAGTTCGGAGGTGAACAATCGTGGACGTAATATCTGCATCTCTCAGATGTCGTGGGGTGTCGGCCCCATGTGCATCCTGCTGTTTGGTATGCTCTTTGCCCCAGGCGGCTACTTCTATGCACCCGTCGAGTCGTTGGCTCACAGCATCATCGGTGCTGAGGCCGAGCAGGTGGCGGTGGAGGTGTTCAGTTCGCGTGTCGTGTTCTTCACCCTCTTTGTGGTGGCACTCGTGGCGTGGAACTTGCAGCGTCAGTTGCAGGAAAGCACAGAGTTTACCACTAATAAGGCGAAGGACAAGACGGGGATGGTGGAAAACATCAAGCTTCTCTTCACCAATAAGATAGCCGTGAAGACCGTCGCCTATCTTGCTGCTATCTATCTCACTTGGAACCTTGTTGCTTCGGTGATGGGTTTCTTCATGCCTCACATCTACGAGACCGCTGGAGGGCTCAGTAACGAGACTGCCAACATGTTGAGTTGTGTGAGTTGGGTGTTCGTGGTTGTGACCACCTTTATCATCTCCTTTTTTGTCGATAAAGTGGCACACCGCTTCTTCTATGTCTTCGGACTCGTTGCCGCACTGACTGCATGGGTGCTCATCATCGGAGGAGGCGTATCGACCATTACAGGCATCTGGCTCTTCACCATCCTGTGGGGAGTGAACAACGGTAGTTCCGTGCAAGTCTTCTATGCCTTGTGGGGCAGCGAATTGTTTCCAGCCAAGTTCCGTGCTGGTGCTCAGGGACTTATGTTTTTCATTGTTCGTGGTTTGTCGGCAGCATGGGGACTCGTCTTCACCTTCATCTATGGTGACAATGGCGAAGGATTCACCCTGGCCGCTTATTGCATGGTAGCTCTTCTGGTCATCTCGTTGGTGGTGGGTTTGATAGGTCTGCCCAACACACGAGGTAAGTCGCTGGAGCAAATCACGAAAGAGAGATACGGAGAAAAATTGTAAAATAAGAAAAAGGAAAAATGAAAAGTATATTAGACAACCGTCCAGGCCTCAAGGCCGTTATCGACCAGATAGCCGAAGTGACTGGCTACCTCTGGCAAAAAGGCTGGGCTGAAAGAAATGGCGGTAATATCACCGTGAACGTCACAGAATTTGTGGATGAAGAGATAGAGGCGATGCCAGCCATCGCACCCGTGAAGCAGATTGGAATGGTGCTGCCACAGTTGAAAGGCAAGTACTTTTACTGCAAGGGTACGGGAAAGCGGATGCGCGACTTGGCTCGTTGGCCTATGCAGAACGGATCCATCGTGCGCATTTGCGACGACTGCTCCAGCTATGAAATCATCGCTGATGAGCCAGTTGTGCCCACCTCCGAACTGCCCACCCATCTTGCTTTGCAGAACTATCTGTTGGAAACAGGCTCTTGCTACAAGGCCACGCTCCACACCCATCCCATCGAGTTGGTCGCCATGAGCCACATCCAACGGTTCCTCCGAGGCGACGAAATGACCCGTGTGCTCTGGAGCATGATACCCGAAACACTCGCTTTCGCTCCCCTCGGCATCGGTATCGTCCCCTACGCCCTGCCCTCGTCCGTAGAACTGGCTGAGGCCACGTTGGAGCAAATCAAAACGCACGATGTGGTGCTGTGGGAAAAGCATGGCACCGTGGCCGTCGGACAAGACATCATGGATGCCTTCGACCAGACCGACGTGCTCTGCAAGGCGGCTAATATATATATGTGTGCTCGCAACATGGGCAGTGAACCCGACGGCATGACCGAAGCAGCCATCCGTGAGGTTCAGGACGTGTTCCATTTGCCAAAAACACGTCCTTGTTGACTATTTTACAACTTTTTTCCCCTTTTTTTGAAAAAAAGTGGGGGAAAAAGCATCGTGAGTCAGAAAAAAGCCGTATATTTGCAATATCAATAATGGTTCATACTTATATTATGCTATTTGGACACTGGCTCTCGTGTTTTTGTCCCCAAAGATTTTGGCGAGAGCGACCACGAGCCGAGAGGCTCTAGTCCATTCCCCCAATAGAAATATTAACATTTCACCTGATTATTCCTACACCGTGAGGCGTGGGAATATCTTTTTTGTGTAAAGTTTAGAGTTTAAAGGTTAAAGTTTAAAGACCATGCGGTATGTTTGCAAACACCGCGTTAGCCTCTTTAAACTTTAAACCTTAACCTTTAAACTTTACATCCCTTTGCAAGCTTGTTTGGGAGTCACTCCAAACTCGTCCTTGAAGCATTTGGCGAAATACTGAGGAGAAGTGAAGCCCACCTGGTAGGCAACTTCTGTGACTGATTTGTTCGAATCCCGTAGCAGTTGAGCCGCCTTGTTGAGTCGGTACTTGCGGATAAACTCCGAAGGGGTGACATCGGAGATGGACTGAAACTTTCGGTACATGTTCATGCGACTCATGCCAAGGTCTCTACTGAGGTCTTCTACACCATAGTCAGCCTCGTCTAAATGTGCCTCGACGATGGTCTCCACCCGTTCCAAGAAGGGGTGTTTGGTCGGTCTGGCATCCTTTTCTACTTTAGCTTTCTCTTCTTTTTCGTCCTCTTCTTCCTGCTCCACTGCGTCAGCAAATTTTTCACTTTTCCCTTTTCCTTTTTCCCTTTCCTCTTCCTTTCCCCTTTTCCACTTCCATCCGAAGCTCACTGCCCCTCCTATTCCTGCGAGAAGGATGCACCCCATGTACCACCTCAGATACCACGGGCATGGAACTGAAAAACTGCACACTTCCTGCTCTTTGTGCCACACGCCAAACTCGTCGGTGGCTTTCACCTGCAACGTGTAATGGCCAGCCCTCAACCCCGTGATGTCAATCTGATTCGTGCCCTTCGGTAGTTCCGTCCAATCCCCCGACCCGTTGAAACGATAGGCGAACTGGATGTCCTGTGCATGAAGGTGGTTCATGGTCGAGACATACACATATTGCAAAGAGTCCATCCCCGTCAAAACCACCTTTTCGTCAGGACGCTTTTCGTCCAACTCCTTGCATCGCCCCACCATACAGAAAGCGCCCATGCCTCCCAAGCAAATGCTGTCGCCATAGAGGAAGATGTCCGCAAACGAGTCCATACCGATGTGCTTGTCCGACGCATGAATCACACGGTAAGCCCCTGTTTTCGGATTCTGTTCCGTCAGGGTCAGTTCGTCCAGCGTCCATACGTGTCCATGCCCATCAATGAGTCTTTTTTGTGCTTTCGGGTCGGTCGTGTAAGAGAGGACACCCTTCGTGTCATAGCCCACCTGCTGAACAATGCCCACCGAGTCCGTTAGCGGTGTGAGCACCTTCCGGTAGTAGTCATACAAGAGCACCTGCTTCTCCGTGCCGATGAGCAGTTTCCCGTTACCCTCGTCCGACAAAGCCGAGATGTAGTTGGGTGTTCGTGCCTCTTCCACCTCCTCCCAACAGATGGTCATGCCGTCATGCCAGGCGTGAATCAGCCGTTTTCCGTTGCAAGTCCATACGCCCCGATGTTCCTTGCACGAAGCCAACACCCTCTGTGTGCTCAGCGGTTCAGGACTCGCGTCTGTAGCCATGAAAGCCAATTCGCCCGTCCTGCCGTTGTAGAGTGACAAGCGGGTGCGGTTCTGGTAAATCCAATAATAATCACCCTCACGGACGATGCGACCCACCATGATTTTATACCCCATCTGTTCTGCCATCGCTTTCACCTCATCCCTGCGGATGTCGTTGCCAGAGATACCTTTGGCAAGAACAAACGTATGGGGCGAAATGCCTGCTACCCACAGATTTCCCCTCTTGTCAGCCGCCAGCTTACCTACTATCTTCTTCCCCTTGGGCATGAAGCTGCTCGTGTCGAATGGCCGAAGAAAGCCATCTCCTCCATCCGTCTGATGGTCTGTCCCTATCTTGTAAGCATACACATCATCCATCGTCGAAGCCCACAAGATACCCTGCTTCTTGTCCATCCAGAGATGATTGACCTCGCTGCCGAACTTCTGACTGCCAGACGTGACCAGCGTCGCCCGTTCCACCGCTACCGGAGGATAGCTCACAATGCCACCTCCCCATGTCCCTATCCAGAACCGATGATGCACCGTGTCCTCCAGCATATAGCTTGCTGCGTAGGGGTAGTTCCATGGGTTACGCCGCACAAAAGGCTTCTGCTGCTTGGTTTTGTCCGTCTTTGGGTCGATGCTCCAGATGCCACCACGCAAGATGGTGACCCACACCGTGCCTTTCGAGTCCACCGTCAACTCCTTCACCTCCTCACGACTCCCCAAGTCAAGTTTCAAGATGTCCTGCAATATTCCGTCGGGAGAAAATCTTGCCACCTCCCGTTTGATGCCTATCCACACACATCCGTCGTGCCCCACAGCGATGCTGCTCACCTTCCCTTTCTCCATCCCTTCTTCCTTCACCCGATGAACACTCCTATCCTGCTTATAAATATAATATGTACCCGCGCGAGTGCCAAACCAAATTTTGCCTTGTTGGTCTTCAGCCATGCAGGTCACCTCATCGCTCTCCATCACTCCCGTTCCAGCCGTTTTGCTGTTGTAGACCACCACCCGATAGCCATCGTCTTGGCAGATGCCACCTCCTGCGGTGCCATACCAGAGGTAGCCTTCCGAGTCCTGCATGACCACATTCACGTTGGCCACAGGCAGTTGTGCCTGTGTGGGCAGCTCGTGATACGTGATGGTTTGACCGTCAAGCGCTGTTCCCGACAGCATCCAGAACACGAAGAGTATGGCTAAAAAATGTGTGTGTCGTTGCATGGTGAAGTGGCAAAAAATACATTTCCGACTACAAAAGTAACGATTTTTTACCATTCAATCGCATTTTGGTACGATTTTATACGTCTTTGAGCAATTTTTTACTCTGAGGAAGCGAGAAAACCGATACCTTTGCACCGAAAAAAGCAAGCCCCTTTTCCCTCGACTCCTTTCCTCGGGAAGAACCTTGCCAGTAACCCCAAAATCGCACCCGTCGGGTGCGATGAGCCGTACCCGACGGGTGCGATGCGTCGGACCCGACGGGTACGGTGATGAGGCTACGAGGGAGGGGAATGTGCCACCTCTTCGTCGGAAAACAGACGGAACACGGGACGCTTCGTTAAATGATCAATGATAAAAGCTCAATGATTAATGAAGCCCAAGCATTTGCGAACTTAAATACACTAATATCCTATCTTAACATGACAAAAAAATTACTTCTTCTCTTGTCGGCGTTGATACTCTCATCGTCTTTGACATTCGCCCAACGTCTTCAGCAACGATTGGGGCGTGGTGTGGTGGTTGTGAAGCGCAATGGCACCAGTCGTACGGGCGACGGTGGCAGTGGCGCATTGGTGTCGTGGCGCAAACTGGCTGAGGAGCCAGAAAGCACCACCTATAATCTATACAAGCGGTCTGCTGGTTCGGGCGATTATACGAAGGTGAATGCCCAACCCCTGACGAAGACGAACTATACGCTTGCCACATCAGCTTTGACCACCAACACCGAATGGGCGGTGACTGCCATCATCGACGGCGTGGAAGGGGAGAAAAGCCTTCCATTCTTATATAAAACGCGCACGTGGGACAATGTGTGGTTTGACTTCGACTTCGACGATACAGTTATCAAGCGTAACGACTACCGCACGAAGTTCGTGTGGCCGATGGATCTCGATGGCAATGGCGAGTTTGATGCCGTTGTGGTGGATCGCCTCTATGCAGGAGCCGTTTCGGGTGAAGACGATGCGGAAAATAGTACAGACAACACCGCCACGACGAGCCATAAGATTCAGGCGTACAAGTTGGACGGCACCCTGCTTTGGACGGTCGATATGGGACCCAACGTGAACATTTGTTCGGGTCAGAACGACATGGTGTTGGCTTACGACATCAACTGCGACGGTCGGTGTGAGGTCATCATCCGTTCGTCGGATGGCACTCGTTTCTGGAACAAGGCCCGCGAAACGTGGGGCACTTACGTGGGTGGTAGCGACACGGGCGACATCGATGGTGACGGCATCATCGACTACCGCACCCAGACGAAGCGTAATCCTCCTTTCTACATCTCGGTCATCGATGGTGCAACAGGAGCAGAATTAGCTTACAACGAACTGAAATACAGCGAACTTTCTGAAGGTGGAAGCGGCGACAGCTATGGTCGTGACAACCGTTCTAATTACATGAATTTCGGCTATGGGGCGATGGAGGGACACTATGGTATTGCCTATCTCGACGGCATCCATCCTTCGCTCATCATGGAGTGCGAAGACCGCGACACAGGGAAGTTGCATCATGGCTATGTGCTCACGTGGGACTTCGACTGGAACAGCGGACAGCCGTCTAACTGGCATCACAGTCACACTTGGGTGCGCAATCCCAAGCGTCCTGGCTGTGCTGAGTTCCACCAAATCCGCATTCTCGACAGCGACGGCGATGGTTGCGACGAGATGTGGGCTGGTGGCTACGGGGTGAATCCTGCTCAGAACCGTTTCACCTCCACGGGCTTGGCACATGGCGACCGATTTGTCATCAGCGACATCGACCCCGAACGTCCTGGTTTGGAGGGTTTTGCCATCCAGCAGAGTGCCTTGCTCGGACAATGCCTCTACGATGCTCGCACGGCAGAACGCATCAAAGAATGGTACTTGCCCAGTGTCTATGATGTGGGACGTGGTACGGCGATGGACGTCGATCCTGCTCATAAGGGCTTCGAGATCTACAGCTATGCTGACGACTACTACTACACCTGTAAGGGTGAGGCAACCAGCAATACACGTAGCGGTTCCATCTACGAAGGTGTGTGGTGGAATGGCGACCTGCAGCGTGAAGAACTAAATTCTCCAGGCGGAAGCGGGTGGGGCACTAACATGATGGTAACCAGTGTGCTGAATAAGGCTCGTCTCATTGAGTTCTCTCGCGAAGCCAACTGGGGTGCGATGGGTGCTACAGGTACACGTCCTGCCTTTATGGGCGACATCATGGGTGACTGGCGTGAGGAAGTCATCTTGGCCAAACAAAACGATAGTGGTAGTACGGGACTGGTCGGCTACACGACAGCAATCCCTACCAATTACAGCATCTACTGCTTGCAGCAAGACCCCCACTATCGTCTCGACTGTACCACTCGTGGCTACTATCAGCATCCTAACACGGGTTTCTATCTCGGTGGCGATATGCCCATGCCGCCTCTTCCACCTGTGCTTGAAGCCGATATGCGCTATCAATCAGGCGTTTGGAGCAATGGTGCAGCAGGATTCACTTCATTCGACCAGACTCGCGATGTGGCATACGCAGATGGAAAGAGTGTCATGTTCGATATGAGTAGCGCAAGCACTACGGTGGACATGACGGGTGAAGTAAAGCCCAGTGCGACTTACTTCATGAATCCCGTGGGTAAGGATTATGTGTTGAACGGCACTATCGGTGGTGATGGCTTGATTTTCAAGTCTCAACAGGGAATGGTCACCATCAACGGCGATTTGAAGACGACGGGAAAGACGATGGTGAGTGAGGGTACATTGACGCTGAACGGCTTGATGGATGGTGACTTGGAGCTTCGTGCGAGGGGAACATTGGCTGGTAATGCCTTCCTGAATGGCGAAACTACGTTTGAAGGTGGTTTGAACTACGAAGGTTGCCGACTGGCTCCAGGGACAAAGGAGGCTCCCTTCGGCATCCTTACCTTCAACAAAAGTCTGACCCTTTCTGGCGATGTTTTCTTGGAGATGGATTTGCAAACGAAAGATGTTGTGAAGTGCGACCTGCTGAAGGTGAATGGCGATTTGACGTTCCTGCATACGAATACCTTTACGATTGTTCCGACGGAGGAAGTCCCTGCTGAAGGGGAATATGTGTTGGCTGAATGTACAGGGGTGTTGACAGTGGATGTCGCCCAACTGAAAGTGCGTGGTTTGGTGGGGCTGAACTATGAGGTGGAGGTGAAGGAAAAGCAGGTGGTGCTTCATGTAAAGGGAATGCGTGCTCCTGCTATGGGTGTGACATGGACGGGTGCCGAAAGTGGCATCTGGGATTATCAAACGAACAACTTCACCCTCAATGGAGAGGCGGTGGCTTTTGTCGCCAACGATGAGGTGCTGTTCAACGACGAGGCTATCCAGCGCACGGTGACGCTCTCTGACAAGATGGTGACGAAGGGGGTGCGTTTGGCTCACAATAGCGGCACTTACACATTCAAAGGTGAAGGAGGCTTCAGTGGTGAGGGCGACTTCGTGATGAATGGCGATGGAACGGTGGTGCTGAATGTCACACGGAGTGACTATACGGGTAAGACTATCCTCAACAAGGGAACGGTGACGGTGACGAATCTGGAGAACAAGGGCGTGGCAAGTTGTTTCGGCGCTGGTTCGGCTATCGAGCTGAGCAAGGGGACATTGACCATCAATAGCACGAATGCGGCTTCCGACCGCAATATCACGTTGACGGACACAGCCACACTGAACATCCCGAATGGTTCTACGACGCTGAAGTCGGCCTTGACGGGTAAGGGTGTGTTGGTGAAGAAGGGGAGTGGACAACTGAATCTTACCTACGGTGGAACGAATGGTTATGAGGGTACGATGCTTTATGGAGGAACACTTTCGCAGGGTGCATGGAATGCCACATTAGGGAAGTCGGGTTCGAAGATAGAGGTGATGGGCAATGCCGCCATTTCCATCTTCAACAACAACTCGACGAGTGCCGTGCCTTCGCTGAATAATGCCATCACGGTACAGAAAGGTAAGGTGTTGACGCTCAACACGGGACAGCGTTGCAAGGTGCAAGGAAAGCTGTTGGGCGAGGGAACCGTGAAAATCAGTTTCCCCTACGTGCGCGGCGACTTCGAGGCGAACTGCTCAGCGTTCGAAGGTGTGCTCAACCCCACCAGTGGCCAGTTCCGTATCTCCAATACACTTGACCTCTCGAAGGGTACGTTCCAGCCAGAGGCAGGGGTGTATGTGGCGAATGTGAAGAGCCAGAGCGGAACGGAGGAAGGTCGCACAAACAAGATTGGGGCTTTGCAAGGAACGGCAGCGGACGCTTCGTTTGGTACGGGTACATGGAATGTGGGTTATTTAGGCACGAACACGACATTCGCTGGCAAATTCAACGCCTCGGCCACGCTGAACAAGTATGGCGATGGCGTGTTGACGCTGACGGGGGCATCGGAGGGTGCCATCAACATCTATGGTGGTGAAATTCAGGCACAGAACACTTCTGCTTCTGTCACAATGGGTACCATCACGGTGCGTGGCGGCGGTCGCTTGGCAGGAACGGGACAGGTGCAGAACGTGACGGTGCAGAAGGATGGAATGTTGGGCGCAGGGAAGTCGGCTACGGCGGTAGGAACACTCATTGTCAACGGGAATCTGACGATGAATGCTGGTTCCATACTCCGTGTGCGCACTCGTTCCACGGCTACGAGAACCACAGCGGATGCTTTCAAGGTGGCTGGTAAGGTGAAGCTGACTTCGCCAATGCTTGTGATGGAAGAGTTGAATGATGCCAACAACTATGTGGATAATGCTGAAATCAAGGTGTTTACAGGCGATGGCAGCATCACTATCACGGGTGACATCACGATGCAACCAGCTACACCGAAAGAGGGTTGGCTGTGGGATACCAGCACGTTAGCTACGGATGGAACTATCCGAGTGGTGCCAGACCCAACGGGCATTCGTACCCTTTCGGCTTCCACGCTGACGGATAGTGATGTGGTTTGCGACATGACGGGTCGCCGCCTCGGGAACATCTCGCAATCAGGATTTTACATTATAAATGGTAAAAAAGTGTATATAGAACGATGAGAAGGATTTTGACTATCTGTATGCTTGTCTGTGCCCTCCCCGTAGTGGCACAGCGAGCACTTAACTTTGATGCTGACTGGCAGATGGGAGGAAAGAACGTGACTTTGCCCCGTGCATGGAACGAAGAGTATGCCTTCAAGGTGCGCATCGCAGCCTTGCCAGACGATACGGTGCGCTATGTGAAGACGTTTGTGGCTCCAAAGGAGTGGAAGGGGAAGAAAGTGTTCATCGAGTTTGAAGGTGCGCGTCAGGCGGCTGAGGTGTGGCTGAACGGCCATCGACTCGGACTGCACGAAAATGGCGTGATGGCTTTTGGCTTCGACTTGACTCCTTATTTATATATAGGAAAGGAGAATCGGATGGAGGTGTTGACCGACAATGATTGGGGATATAAGGAGCGTGGTGCCTCGACCGAGGGGGAGGGTGTGACGGATGGCAACAGCCTTCCCAACAACACGCTCGAACCAGCCTCTTTCCAGTGGAACAACAAGAACTTCAACGCCAACTACGGCGGTTTGCCCAAACATGTGCGGCTGCACGTGGTGGGACGCTTGTACCAGACGTTGCCGCTCTATTCTTCGTTGGGTACGACGGGCGTTTATGTCTATGCCACTGACCATGATGTGCAGGGGCATCGTGCCACTATCCATGCGGAGTCGGAGGTGAGGAACGAGACGGGCAAGGCACAGAAAGTTGTCTATGAAGTGGAAGTTATCGACCGCGATGGCTCCTCGCTTGCTCGATTCTCGTCCGACCCCGTCGTTGTGGCGAAAGGCGAAACGACCACGCTCTCTGCACAACAGCATGTTGGTGGTCTCCACTTTTGGTCGTGGGGCTATGGCTATCTTTACGACGTAAAGACCCGCCTCGTGGTCAACGGTTTACCCGTTGACGAGGCCTCCACCACCACAGGCTTCCGCAAGACCGCCTTCGAGCATGGTCAGACCATCCTCAACGACCGCACTCTGATGATGCATGGCTATGCCCAGCGCACTAGTAACGAATGGCCTGGAGTGGGCATGAGTGTTCCTGCTTGGCTCAGCGACTACAGCAACGGCCTCATGGTGGAGTCGGGCGGTAATCTCGTCCGCTGGATGCACGTCTGCCCGTGGAAGCAGGACATCGAGTCGTGCGACCGTGTGGGACTCATTCAAGCCATGCCCGCTGGCGATGCCGAAAAGGATGTGACAGGAAGGCATTGGGAGCAGCGTGTGGAGCTGATGCGCGATGCCATCATCTATAATCGAAACAATCCCTCCATCCTCTTCTATGAGTGTGGCAACAAGGGCATTACGGAAGAGCACATGGTTGAGATGAAAGCCATCCGCGATGCGTTCGACCCTCATGGAGGGCGTGCCATCGGTTGCCGCGAGATGTTGAACCACGACACCGCTGCCGAGTATGGTGGCGAGATGCTATACATTAACAAGAGTGCCACCAAACCTGTGTGGGCGATGGAGTATTGCCGCGATGAGGCACTGCGTCGCTACTGGGACGATTGGTCTTATCCTTACCACAAGCATGGTGATGGTCCTCTTTATCGTGGTGACGATGCATCGGCCTACAACCAGAACAACGACCAGTTTGCGGTAGAGATGGTGAGGCGTTGGTTCGACTATTGGCAGGAGCGTCCTGGCACGGGCGAAAGGGTGTCGAATGGTGGCACGAAGATTGTCTTCTCCGACACCAATACCCATAACCGTGGCGAGAGCAACTACCGCACCAGTGGGGTGGTGGATGCCATGCGTCTGCCCAAGGATGCTTTCTATGCCCACCAGGTGATGTGGAACGGATGGGTTACGCCCGATTCGTCGCAGACACATATCGTGGGGCATTGGAACTACGACGAGGGTACCGTAAAGACGGTCTATGTAGTGTCCGACGCACCACGAGTGAAACTTTTTGTGAATGGTAAAGAAGTAGGGGATGAGAAAAATGCCTACCACTTTCTCCATGTGTTCGAAGGGGTGAAATATGAACCAGGTTCTCTCATGGCTGTGTCTGCTGATGCAGAGGGGCGTACGTTGTCGTCTGCCACGCTGGAAACGGTAGGCGAACCTGTCGCATTGAAGTTGACGAATATCCAAGACCATCAACTGGTGGGAGACGGTGCAGACATGGCACTCCTGCAGGTGGAGGCTGTCGATGCACAAGGTCGTCGGCATCCATTGGCGCATCAGCAACTGCACTTTACCATCGATGGCCCCATCGAATGGATTGGTGGCATCGGAAAGGACAGCCTTGGCACTAACTGCATCCGTTCGCTTTCGTTGCCATTGGAATGTGGTGTGAACCGCGTACTCGTTCGTTCTACAGGGGGTGAAGGCAGAGCAAGCGTGAAGGTTGCAGCCGATGGGCTTGGAGTTGCTTCCCTCACCCTCGATGTGAAGGGTACGGAACAACCTCCTCAGCTGGGGCTTCTCACCCGTGGGGAAACTCCGTCAACTCCTTCTTATAGCGACTTGAAAAAGACGATTCATGTAAAGAATGTGGTGGCTGGCTGCAACCAAGAAACAGCCCAAAACTCCATCGATGACAGTGAGGACACCGAGTGGAAGAACGATGGTCGAGCCTCTACGGCATGGATTCGCTACGAACTGGCTGAACCTGCCCGTGTCGATGAAGTGGTCCTCAAGCTCACGGGTTGGCGCAAACGGGAATATCCCCTCCAAATCTTTGCCGACAGCACCCTTGTGTGGGAAGGCAAAACGCCTGTTTCCCTTGGCTATGTGCATCTGCCTTTTGTCCCCAAGGTAGAGAAGGTTAAGACCATCACCATCCGTCTTCAAGGTACCGCTTCCGACAATGAACAATATAGTAACGTGAAGGAATTGGCCGAACCCGTCGCCAACGAACTCGACCTCTTCAAGGCCAAGGATGGCGATAAGGTGCGCAGCGAACTCCGCATCGTCGAAGTGGACTTCCTTCAGTGGCTGAGTGACTGATGATGGTTTCTAACTTAAAAATTCAAAAAATTACTACAAAAAAACGAGGCTGACACCCTACTGGGGTCAGCCTCGTTGCTATTTAGTTTTTTGCAAACTGATTATTCTGCGCTTTCTTCTACCTCATCTTCTGCCTCTTCCTCAACGGGAGCTGCTACGACGGGAGCTTCTTCCTTGGCTGGAGCCTTTGTGGCAGGGTTCTTCTCGCCTTTTTCGTTAACCACCTCGAATGGGATGGTCACAGAAACCTCGCGGTGGAAGTGAGCCACAGCCTCGTAGTCGCCAAGAGCTTTCACGCCCTTGATAACAATGAGCTTGCTGTCGATTTCGAGACCCTTTTCTGCAAGGGCTGCTGCGATTTCCTTCGGACCAACAGAACCGTAGATGTTGCGGCCTTCAGACACTTTTGCCTTGATGGTGAGAGATACACCCTCGAACTTCTTGGCTTGTGCCTCAGCGTCGGCCTTAATCTTTGCAATTTTGTGAGCACGCTGCTTCAGTTCCTCGTTCAACTGCTTGATGGCCTTCTCAGTGGCGAGCACTGCGAAACCTTGAGGAAGAAGATAGTTGCGACCATAACCGTCCTTTACTGTGAGGATTTCGTCCTTGTAGCCTAAGCCGAGAACGTCTTTCTTGAGAATGATTTTCATACTGTCTTACCTCCTATTTTTTATTTCATCAAGTCTGTTACGAATGGGAGAAGTGCAAGGTGGCGGGCACGCTTCACGGCCTGTGCCACACGGCGCTGATATTTCAGAGAAGTACCTGTAATGCGGCGTGGAAGAATCTTACCCTGCTCATTGAGGAACTTCTTCAAGAACTCTGGGTCTTTGTAGTCGATGTACTTAATTCCGCTCTTCTTGAAACGGCAATACTTCTTTTTCTTAACGTCAACAGTGGTTGGGGTTAAGTATCTGATTTCTGATGGTGCTGCCATAATTAAGCCTCCTTGTTCTTGTTACGACGCTTCTCAGCGTAAGCTGCTGCGTACTTTTCGTTCTTAACTGTCAGATAGCGGAGCACACGCTCGTCGCGGCGCATCTGCAACTCTAATTTAGCAATCACTGTTGGTTCGGCTTTGTACTCGACCATCTGGTAGAAACCAGAAGTCTTTTTCTGGATAGGATAAGCCAATGTCTTCAGACCCCAGCTTTCGGTGTTGATAATCTCAGCACCTTTTTCCTTGAGGTAGTTGACAAACTTATCTGCCGCTTCCTTCATCTGAACATCAGACAAAACGGGAGTTAAAATGAAAACGGTTTCGTATTGATTCATAAAATCAATAAAGTAAGTTTGGTTTGTTATTAATAATAAATATTTGTTACTTGTGCTTCCGCATTTCGCAAAAGCGGTGCAAAGGTACGAATAAACGAGGACATGACAAAATAAAACAAGTTTTTTTTGTGTCTTGTCGAGTGAAAGTACCTTCGGTGGAGCCAAAGGTGCGAATAAATTAGGATTTAGGAATTTTTTGTTGTTAAATGAGTTTTTTCAGCCTTAAATGCAATTTTCTTGCTGAAAAGTTTCGCCGTTTGGAAAAAAAGTGCTTATTTTGTAGCTGATTTGAATGCAACTAAAAATAATCATCTAAAATAAACATGAAGAATCTCGGTATTATCCTTATCATCGTGGGCGCACTGCTTCTCATTCTTTGTGCTCTCGTTCCTGCCATGGGCGATTTGGCAGACCAGAATTGGTACACATGGGGCAATTTCTTCCTCATCATCGTGGGTCTTATCACACATATTGTTGTGAACAAGAAACTGGAGACCGCATAGTTCGTTAAGCGGACTTTGAGGAAGGCATTCTCAGTCTTCCATGTCAGCATAAAGGTGGACATTCCTTAGAGGGATGTCCACCTTTATGCTTGTTGTTCATTACTACTCGGTGGTGTTTTTGCTATCAGAGATGACTAATTTGTAACCTTTGCCATGCACATTGATGATTTCCACATTCGGGTCTTTCCTTAAATGCTTGCGCAGTTTGGTGATATAGACATCCATGGAACGTGCGTTGAAGTAGTTGTCGTCAATCCAGATGGTCTTCAAGGCATAGTCGCGTTGCAGCAGTTCGTTCTGACGGTTGCTAAGCAGGGTGAGCAGTTCTGCTTCCTTGGTTGTGAGTTTCTCCTGCTCTTCGCCGATACTCAGAATCTGCTTCTGAGTGTCGAAGGTGAACAAGCCAATCGGACGTATTGCTTGGTCTTTGCTCTTTTTGCCACGCACACGGCGCAAGATGGCTTCGATGCGGTACACCACCTCTTCCATCGAGAAGGGTTTCGTGATGTAGTCGTCAGCACCCAGCTCGAATCCGGAACGCACATCGTCCTTCAGGTTTTTGGCGGTGAGGAACATGAAAGGCATCTCGTAGTTGAGTTCCTTGATTTTGCTTGCCAGCGTAAATCCGTCCATGCGTGGCATCATCACGTCAAGGATGCAGAGGTCGAAGGTGCCTTGCAGGAATGTGGCAAAACCTTCCTCGCCATCTTGGCAGAGCGTAGTGTTGTAGCCCTTTGCTTCCAGGTACTCGCGGAGGAGCATACCCAAGCTTTCGTCGTCTTCGCAAAGAAGAATGCTAACTTCTTCGATTCTTTCGTCTGTAGTCATAGTTCTTATATGTTTTTTAGTTTTTTAGTTTTTTAGTTGTTTGGTTATTTAGTTATTTAGTTTATTCGTTCATTTTCAGTTTGATGATAAACTTGGTGCCAATGGCAGGTTCGCTTTCTGCCACAATAGTGCCTTTGTGGTCTTTCACAATTTTATGTACGTAAGCCAGACCGAGGCCGAAACCTTTCACGTCGTGCAAGTTGCCTGTATGCACACGGTAGAACTTCTCAAAGATGCGTTTCAAATCTTCCTTCTTGATGCCGATGCCGTTGTCTTGGATGGAGATGCAGAGCAGCCCAGGCTCGTTCCAAGTCTCTACATTCAGTTCCAAATCCACGTCCTTGCGTTTGTATTTCACGGCATTGTCCATGAGGTTGAAGATGACATTCGTGAAGTGCATATCATCCACACAGACGATGGGATCTTCCGCATTGAGGTTCGTGATGATTTTGCCTCCGTTCTTTTCCACTTTGAGGGCAAACGTGTGAGTCACACCCGCAATTAGCTCGTTCATATCGACTTCCTTCATGTGAAGGTTGGCTTGCTGGTTGGCGTACATCGATAGCTGCAAGACCTTCTCTACTTGGAAGCGCAGTCTCTTTGTCTCGTCGATGATGGTGGTTGTAAGCCGTTGCATGAGTGCAGGTGTCTTCTTCACCGAGTCGTCTCCGAGCATTTGTGCTGCAAGCGAGATGGAGGAGATAGGGGTCTTAAACTCATGCGTCATGTTGTTGATGAAGTCGTTTTTCAACTCCGAGAGCTTCTTCTGCCGGAACACTAGCACCAACGTGACAATGAAGGTAATCAACAGGATAATGGTGAAGATGAGCGACGGAATCATAAACCACATGGAGCGCCAGATGTAGTCGCCAAGGTCAGGAAAGTGTACCTTCAGGATGCCACTGCGTTGCACGGGGTCGTTCTTGAAGAGTGTTTCCGTGAAGGCATAATGGCTGCCCGTTGCATCGTAGTCGGAACATTGGTACACGATTTGCCCGTTGCTCGTGCTCACGCTGAAGTGGTAAGTAATGTTGATGCCATTGTTGCTCAGTTCGTTCTTGAGAATCTGATCCAGTTCCTTGAAGTCGATACGCTCCACCAAAGGGCGGTCGCTGGCAGTATATAAGATACTGTAGATAACCTCCTCCACCAAACTTTTCTCGGTCGCATACCGCATGGCCATAATCTCTTGCAAAGAACGTTGGCGGTCGATGTTGGCCGACATCTTCTTGGTGAAGTACTTGTCGGAGAGATTCGTGCTGGCAGTTGTCTCGCGAGAAGTGAACACGCTACCGTCTTTAGCGGTCACTTGGCGTGTATGCTGGATGATGGACGAATCGGTGGTGGCGTAGATGGAATCTACCGCCGTGGCGATTCCCGTGAGCGCATCTTGTCCTTGTTCAAGATACCGCTTAGCTTCCGACAGTTCCAGCTGATGCGCCGTTTCGTAGAGGCTTCGGCTGACGGATTCCTCGAAATGCTTTTGGCGCAGCGAGGAAATCTCGGCAATATACCGCATCTGCATCACAAGCAAGCTGACGAAAGAGACTCCCATCACGATGGCCAATGTTATTATGGTGGATTTTTTCATAAATGTTGCTGACGTTTTTCTTTGATAGTACAAATGTACGGCATTCCTTAAAATACTAAAAGGGATTAACGAAAATATTCCTTATTTAGGTTAAAAGTTTTTAGTCTATTAACGTTTTGGTAAACTTTACTTGTCAAAATAACAAATAAAGAGGGAATCCGTGTGGTACGGATTCCCTCTCGTATAATCGTTCGTTCTTGGAACGGACAGTCGATTTCGATGCGTCTTTTTTAATCTTCCTCCTTGTTCTGCTCCTCGAATTCCTTCATCAGCTTCTGCTGGAGGTCGGTCGGAACAAGCTCGTAGGAAGCAAACTTCATGATGAAGCTGGCGCGTCCACCCGTGATGGAGCTGAGCGTCGTGGAGTAGCTGGACAGGCTCTTGAGTGGCACCTTGGCAATCAGCTTCTCGTAGCCATTCTCACTTTCGCTACCGATAATCATGCCTCGGCGACCCTGCAAGTCAGACATCACGTCGCCCATCTTGTCGCTTGGCACAAACACCTCCACGTCGTAGATAGGTTCGAGCAACTTCGGACCAGCAGCCTTGAAGGCGTCGGAGAATGCGTGACGGCCAGCCAGCATGAACGAAAGTTCGTTAGAATCTACTGGGTGCATCTTTCCGTCGTACACCACCACCAGTACGTCGCGAGCGTAGGAACCCGTCAATGGGCCTTGCTCCATACGGCTCATCACACCCTTCAGAATAGCGGGCATGAAGCGGGTATCGATGGCACCACCCACCACAGAGTTGATGAACACGAGCTTGCCGCCCCATTCCAGGTCGATTTCTTCACGGCTCTTGGGCGTAATCTTAAACTCTTGGTTGCCAAACTTGTAAACCGTTGGGTCTGGCATACCGTCGTAATATGGCTCCACGATGAGGTGAACCTCGCCAAACTGTCCGGCACCACCCGACTGCTTCTTGTGACGATAGTCGGCACGTGCTGCCTTCGTGATAGTCTCGCGGTATGGAATCTTCGGTTCCTCAAACTTGATGTTGATTTTCTCGTTGTTCTCCATGCGCCACTTCAGTGTACGGAGGTGGAATTCGCCCTGACCCTTGATGAGCGTCTGCTTCAGTTCCTTCGACTGCTCGATAATCCAGGTTGGGTCTTCCTGCGACATCTTCTGGATGGCAGCCACCATCTTTTCCGTGTCACCCTCGTTCTCGGCCTTCACGGCGCGGATATACTTCGGATCAGGATACTTCACGAAGTTGAAGCGGTTGTCGCAGTCCTTGCCAGCCAGCGTGTTGCCCGTGCGCACATCCTTCAGCTTCACCGTACAGCCAATGTCGCCAGCCACCAGTTCTTCCACCTTGATGCGGTTGGCACCTGCACAGACAAAGAGCTGAGCCATGCGCTCCTTTGAGCCACGGTCAGTGTTCGTCAGGTCGTCGCCTTCGTGAACCTTACCCGACATCACCTTGAAGTACTGCACACCGCCGATGTGAGGCTCGTTGGCAGTCTTGAAGAAATAGAGTGATGTAGGCCCGTTCGAGTCAGGCTTCACTTCCTCGCCACGCGTGTTGTGTACCTGTGGCATCTCGTCCACGAATGGTACCACGTTGCCGAGGAACTCCATCAAGCGGCGCACACCCATATCCTTGGTGGCACATACGCAGAACACGGGGAACATACTCCTGGTAGCCAAGCCGCGACGGATGCCCAAACGCAGTTCGTCCTCGGTCAGCGTCTCTGTCTCGAAGAACTTCTCCATCAGTTCCTCGTCGTTCTCGGCAGCAGCCTCCACGAGAGCGCGGTGCATCTCCATCGCCTTCTCCATCTCTGACTCTGGGATGTCCTCGATGATAGGAGCACCACCTTCTGGCTTCCATGAGTACTTCTTCATCAGCAGCACGTCAATGAGCGAATTGAACTCAGGACCTTCGTTCAGAGGGTACTGAATCGGCGTCACCTTCGGGCCATAGATGCTGATGAGGTTGTCGAGCACTTGGTGGTAGTCGCACTTGTCGGAGTCGAGTTGGTTCACCAAGAAGATGACGGGCTTGCCCAGCTTCTCGGTGTAGCGGAAGTGGTTCTGTGTGCCCACTTCGGGACCATACTGACCGTTGATGAGCAGCAGAGCCGTGTCAGTCACGTGCAGTGCCGTCATGGCAGCACCCACAAAGTCGTCGGCACCAGGACAGTCGATAATGTTCAGTTTTTTACCGTTCCATTCCACATGGAAAACCGTGGAGAATACGCTGTAGCCATACTCTTGTTCCACGGGGAAATAGTCGCTCACAGTGTTCTTAGCCGTGATGCGGCCACGACGGCTGATAATGCCAGCCTCATACAGCAGTGCTTCGGTAAGAGTCGTCTTACCGGCACCGTCATTGCCAAGCAAGGCAATGTTCTTGATTTCGTTCGTCTGGTAAACTTTCATTGTTCTTAGGTTAGTTTATAATGATTAGTATAGAGTTTCTTTTATACAGATGACGCTGAAATCTGAAAATCGGCGATAAATTTACGAATTTTTCCACAAACAAGCCATAAAAAAGACCCATTATTTTCTATTTTTAGTATTTATTGGCTAAAATCGCCACATTATGGCAGGTATTCGTGTAAGATGAATTAAGTTTCGGCTGTTTTTCCTTCGTCCGCCGAAGGCGCATAAACTTCCCAAAGTTGCCTTTCTATATATATTTAATGTACGCGCGAGGAGAGACACCTCCATTTTGTCCACATTTTCCCTATAGGCTTCGTCGTTGCCCCGCATGACTCTACGTCGTTGCCCCTCGTGACTCTACGTCGTTGCCCCTCGAGACTCAACGTCGAAGACTCTTCCGAAGATTTTCTAAGGAGAGAGGTTTTTAGGCTAAGGAGAGAGTTTTTTGGGGTCTAAGGAGTTTAGGAGTTAAGGAGTAGAAGACACTCGGCGCACAAGCCGCCCAAAAAACTCCTTTACTCCTAAACTCCTTAGACTTTTAAACCCCTTGGCTCCATAGAAAGGGCACTCTGTAGAAAGATTTATGCGATTTTTTTGGTGAAAAACTTAAAACTTCGTAATTTTGTCGCCGTAACGCGTGGGCATGAACAAGAGTGTACGGCGAAGTTAAGAACTAAAACCAAAACACAATGAAAACAACAACCTTCAAACACCAAATGGCACGGGCAGCCATGACAGTGCTGCTCGCAGTGATGACCACCCTCACGACAAGGGCACAAAACCTGACGTCTGGAATAGACTACTGCGGAACCAGTGTCGGATGCATCTTCCTCAGCGGATGGGCGTTCGACCCAGGAGCGAAGCACTGGCAGTTAGGCAAGGAGATGACCATCAAGGTCGTCGTCTCCAACGTCCCTGACGAACAAGACGACAATTTCCAAGGCCTCTTCAATGAACCAGACGAGTACCTCGTGCGCGAGGACATCAACAGCCAATACGGCCTTTCCGGCATCCACGGCTTCAAGATGAGACTGGAGGGACTCGGTCCCATTTTGTTCGAGGAAGAAACAGAGAAGACCCTCTATGTGAACATCTATGCCTGCGCCAATTTCGGGAATGGTGACGAAGAGATTCTGCTGAACAAAACCCCCTACGTCTTGAACGTCAGGAGGGATCTCGCCTACGACGCGGAAGAGGAAGTTTACTACATCTGCGATGCCGACGAATGGGATGCCGTGGCAACAGCCATGGAGGACGACCGCTGCAACGGGGTGGTGGGCAACTACTTCAGCAGTTGCAACTATAGGCTGTACGAAAGCTTCGACAACTCGACCCCCGTCACCAAGATGTTCGGCAAAAGCACCCGACCCTTCACCGGCACGTTCGACGGCAACGGGCAGACCCTCAACGTCCAGCTGAGCGGCACTGAGCACGTGGCACCCTTCGCCTACACCAAAGGTGTCACCATCCAGAACCTCACCGTTGTTGGCACCATCAACGCCACACAATCAGCCGGCGGCATCGTGGGCTATGCCAAAAACACCCTCACCCTCAAGAACTGCGCCTGCGGTGCCACCATCAGTGGCTTCAGCCAATTCGCCGGCGGACTCCTCGGCTGGTGCGATGACCTTTCGCTCACCATGAAGAACAGCCTGTTCAAGGGCGCGTTCAGCCCCGCCAACGGTGGCAAGTACCACCCCATTGCCTGCAAAGATGCCTCCAAAACCGTCACCATGCCTCCCGTCATTGATTTTTACTACGTACACACTGTGGCTCCGTCTGAAGGACTGGGGGACAACTGCATTCCCAGATCAGAGGGCATCCCAGTGAGTGCCACCCTCATCGATGGCGTATGGGACGAACCTCTTTTGGCTGCCGACGGCATCACCTACTATGAGGCTCATTTTGACGGGAAACGCTTACCTTACGAATACGGTTTCGAGACGCCACTAGACGAGGATGGTTGGAAGATGGTAGATTGTATGGGTTATACGGGAGTATATTCAGACTCTGATATTCATAGTGGTAATTCTGCTTTTATTATTTACACGAACGGCGGCAAACAACAGCACCAATACTTGATATCTCCAGAATTTGACGGCCACTCATCCATAACGGTGAAGTTCTACTACTTAAAAAGTCCATATACATTAGGATCTGCCACATTCCAAGTGGGTTATTCTACCACGACCCCTGACATTGACGCTTTCAGTTGGGACAACGAGACGACCAGCTGTATAGAACAGTGGATTCTCTACGAGGGGAGTTTTCCCGTAGGGACGAAATATATTGCAGTCAAATGGCATCCCAACTACATGGGTGGTTTATATTTAGACGACTTCAGCTTCACAGTTTGCAATACTCCATCCCCAACGCATCTCGATGCTGTTGATATTACTGAATATACGGCTTCGCTGACATGGGAGGCACCCGAAGCGGACGAAACCATTACGGGCTATGCCTACCAATACAAGAAAGCGAATGAGGCAGACTGGTCTGCCGAAGCCACCGTGGATGCCACTTCCGCCACCCTGACGGGACTCACCGCCAACACCAACTACCAGTTCCGTGTGAAAGCCCTTTACGGTGAGGACGAGAGCGTCTATGTGCAGCCCTTCAGCTTCACCACCGCCATGGGATTGCCCTACGAATACGGCTTCGAGAACGGCATGGACCGCTGGAGCAGGGTGGATGATGGATTGGCACCTACGGGAATCCGTGGGGGAGACAAATATGAGGGAGAGAAAAGCTATTATTTTCACTCTTCGCCTACCACTCCCTCCCCCAAATACCTCATTTCCCCTCGTTTTGGGGGTACCACCCCCTTGTCCGTGTCGTTCTACTACAAGGATCGTTACCCGGACGAAGGTCCTAAGGAAATCTTTTATGTGGGTTACTCCACCACGACCAGCGACCCTGATGCCTTTCAATGGGGCGAAGCGATTAATTTCCGTAACATCCCATGGACAAGATACGAACATAGCTTCCCAACGGGCACCAGGTTTATTGCCGTCAAATACTTTGAGGATGGAATGGGTACATACATAGATGACTTTTCCTTCGAGAAATATTCTGCATTCCAAAAACCGACGAACCTCACAGTCAGCAACCTGACTGACACTGAAGCCACGCTCTCGTGGACGGCTCCCGAAGGAAACGTCACGGGCTATGCCTACCAATACCGAAAGTCCACGGATAACACATGGTCGGCTGAGACGACGGTACAGACCACGACCGTCACCTTGAGCAACCTGGATGAGAACACCACCTACCTATTCCGTGTCAAGGCGCTCGGAAGCGGAGGCATTGCCAGCAATTTCACCTCAGACAGTTTCCTTACCGATGGCAGTGTGGTGAGTCTGCCCTATACCGATGGCTTTGAAAACGGCATGGGCGGCTGGCGTATGAGAGACTGCCAGCAGATTACAGGAATACATAGAATAAGTGAAGGAGGATGCGTCCATACTGGCAAACGTTTCTTCTTTTTCTACGGTACCTCTAAAGACGAATATCTCTATTCTCCTCACTTTGCTGGCGGAACGCCCATAAAAGTGTCGTTTTATTATAGGAATGCGAATTCCAATTGGCCAGCGGCATTTAAGGTGGGCTATGCCAGCAGCAAAACAGCTTCCATCACTTGGGAGCGTGCAGTAATAACCTATGACGGAGAGTGGACACAGTATGAAACTTCCTTCCCTGCTGAAACACAATATGTTGTTATCTGCAATCTTAAAGGAAGTGCTATGCTCTATTTGGACGACTTCTGTTTCACTTCGATGTTGGAGATTGACCTTGCCGACCATGCCGACAACAGCATGACCATCAACGACAACAAAGACAAGGAGGCGCAGGCGACCCTTCAAGACCGCACCCTCCACCGCGACGGTATGTGGCAAACGCTATGTCTGCCGTTCGATGTCAGCAACTTTACGGGCACTCCGTTGGCAGAAGCTACGGTAAAGACGTTGAGCAGCACCTCGTTCAGCAACGGCACGTTGACCCTGAACTTTGAGAATGCCAACAGCATCGAGGCGGGCAAGCCCTACCTCGTGAATTGGGAGAGAGCCGCCTACCTCACCATCAACTCGACGGAAGACTGGAACGCCTTCGCCGAAAGCGTGAACAACGGCAACACGTATGCTGGCAAGACCGTGATGTTAGGTGCAGACATCAACGTATCGACGATGGTGGGCACAGCAGAGCATCCGTTCAGTGGCATCTTCGAGGGAGCTGCCCAAAAGCTAAAACTCAATATCAGCAATGGCGGCGAAGGTGCCGCCCCGTTCCGCTACATCAACGGTGCCACCATCCGCAATGTATGGATAGTCGGCAGCGTCAGTGGCGACAACTATACATCGGGGCTTGTGGGCATTGCCACGGGAGGCACCAACACCATCCACAACTGCTGGATGGCTGCCACAGTGACGGGTGGTTCCCATGTGGGTGGCATCTTAGGCAACGGCACCACGTCGTCCACCACCATCCACGACTGCAAAGTGGGCGGTTCACTCTCCGCCTCCCATATCGGCATCGTCTATGGCTGGGGCAATGCCGGTGGCACACACACTATCGAGCATTGTGTGGGTGCTGGCTCCTACGGCAACAGCCTCAGTTTAGGCATGATGCTGACGGACGGTGGCACCAGCACCATCACTGGCTGCACCGACAACATCAACCGTGTCATAATAGACTCCGAGGCTCCTTTATACTCAGAAGCGCTTGGCAACCAGTGGTATTTGGATGAAGATGGTTATCTGGTTCTGAAAATTTCCATTCCCGTCTTCAGGGTGGAGAACATCGCCAATCCCAAATTCTTAGGTGTCACCATCAGCGATGCCACAGCTCCCGTCAAGACCTCCTACGTGGACTTCATCGGCTGCACCTCGCCTGTGACTTTCAACGCAAACGACCCCTCCGTGCTTTACCTCGACGAGGACAATATGCTCCACAGCCCCTCTGCCAACATGACCCTCGGCTCCTGCCGCGCCTACTTCAAGCTGAAGGGCGGCGGTTACGACGTGAACGGCGACAGCCACATGGACATCTCCGACGTGACTTCCCTCGTGAACATCATCCTCGGCAAGAGCACACCGGAGGACAAGAACACCGCCGACCTGAACGGCGACGGCAACGTGGACATCTCCGACGTGACCACGTTAGTGAACGCCATCCTCGGCAAGATCTCCACCGACACACCCATCAAGGTGCGCGTGGTGGTCAGCGATGGCACCGGCATCGTGTATGAGGGACAACAACCATAGGTTTATACGCCTTCGGCGGACGAAGAAAAAACAGGTAAAAACAAGTAAAAACAGTAAAAAGTTTAAAGTCTGCGTTTAAAAAGTCAGAGAATTTTAAGAATTAGAAGAAGGCCATGCGGCAAGGGTAAAAGAATTCCGCAAGCGGCGGAGAATTTCAAGAAGACCATGCGGAGTGTTTACCAACATCGCGTCAGCCTCTTACAATTCTCAGCGCCGAAGGCGAATTCCGAACACCCTGCATAGCTCTTTAAAATCTTTAAATTCTCTGACTTAAAAAAACTTTAACCTTTAAACTTTGTTTTTGTTTTATCATTTATCATTTGTCATTTATCATTTAGCGCAGCGTTAATGGCTGGTATTTACGTGCATATCCCCTTCTGTAAGTCACGCTGTGCCTATTGTGGCTTCTTTTCCACCACCTCCCTGGGGGAACGTGGTGGTTATGTGGATGCTGTGCTGCAAGAGCTGGAACGGCGGAAGGAATTTCTTCGGGGAGAGACCGTCGAGACCGTCTATTTCGGTGGTGGCACACCCTCGCAGTTGGCAGCTTCTGAGATAGGTCGCCTTCTGAAAACCATCCATTCTATCTATCATGTACGCGCAGAGGCGGAGGTGACCCTGGAGGGCAATCCCGACGACCTCACCCCTGCCTACTTGGAGTCCCTTCGGGAGATGGGCATCAACCGACTGAGCATGGGCGTACAGACGTTCGATGATACGAGGCTGCGGTTTTTGTGTCGTCGCCACACTGCCCGTCAAGCGCTCCAAGCCGTGCAGGATGCCCAGTGTGCTGGTTTCGACAATATCAGTATCGACCTCATGTTTGGCTTCCCCTCCCAGACGCTCGGCCAGTGGCATGCGGACGTGCAGCAAGCTTTGTCGCTGGGTGTGCAGCACCTTTCCGCCTATTCCCTCATGTACGAAGAGGGCACTCCGCTGTTCCGAATGCTCGAAGCGGGTAGGGTGGAGGAGGTGGATGAAGAGGTGTCGCGCCAGATGTACGAGAACCTGATGGATGCCCTTGCCGCAGCTGGTTTCGAGCATTACGAAATCAGCAACTTCGCCTTGCCTGGCTTCCGTTCGCGTCACAATTCGAGTTATTGGCGCGGCATCCCTTATCTCGGTGTAGGGGCTGGGGCACATTCCTACGACGGGCAGAACCGCTTTTACCATCCCGATTCTCTCTCCGACTACATGGAGGGAAAGCCGCTCGCCGAGGAAGTCCTGACTGAGGATGAACGTTACAATGAGTTTATCTTCACAGGTTTGCGTACTTCCGACGGCATCAACCTCCACACTTTGCAAACAGCTTTTGGTTCGCAGTATCTCCAGTATTGTTTGGAGAATGCTCGTCCCCATTTGCTGTCGGGACGCATGGAACGCCACGGCGATGTGCTGACCCTCACCCGCCAGGGCCTTTTCGTCTCCAACGACATCATGTCCGACTTCATGCAGCTGCCATAGCTATCGCTCCAAGGAGCTTTTAACATTCAGAGGTTATACGCCTTCGGCGGACGAAAGAAAAACAGGTAAAAACAAATAAAAACAGTAAAAAAAGAAAGATTTATTTTAAAGTTTTTAAGTCATAGAATTTCAAGGATTTTAAGAGCTATGCAGGGTGTTTGGAATTCGCCTTAGGCGCTGAGAATTTTAAGACCATGCGGCCAGTTTCCTAACACTGCGCCAGCTTCTTACAATTCTCCGCCGCTTGCGGAATTCTTTTACCCTTGCCGCATGGCCTTCTTATAACTCTTAAAATTCTCTGACTTTTAAAACGTATAATCACAGACTGAGTTTGTACAGACTCAGCCTGTGTTTGTATAATCTTAGGCTGTGTTTGTACAGACACAGACTTTGTCTGAAAGTAGATACGGGCGTGTGATGGAAGTGGATGCGGGGATGTAATGGAAGTGGATACGGGCACGTGTTGTAGGGCGATATGGGCTTGTGATGGAAGTGGATGTGGGTGAGTGGTGAAAGTGGATACAGGCATAAAGAGTTGTCAATGAAGCGTATGGTACACAAAACGAATATAAATTGTGCATATTTGTTTGTTTTTCGTCGGTTTCATGCCATAGTTGTGCGATAATTGGGAAAAAGGTTGTAATTTTGTAGCCAAATACACTAACATAATAATAAATGAAAGAAATTCCTTTAGTTGGGCGGGCAGCAGGGAGGCTGACCCGCAGTGGTAGAGCAGCGATGGTGCTGTTCCTCACCCTGCTCTGCACGAACTCGGCATGGGCAGAGTGGACGGGTAGCGGTACACAGGCCGACCCGTACCAGATTGGTACAGTTGACGACTGGAACGCACTGGCTACGAACGTGGAGAATGGCCAGAGCTACAGCGGCACGTATTTCAAGTTGACCAACAATATCGACAGAGTCGAGACGATGGTGGGCAGCAGTAAGGACAAGGCCTTCGCGGGCCACTTCTACGGAAACGGCAAGACGCTGACGGTGAGCTATGTCCCCTCAGAGCCATACGCCGCGCCGTTCCGCTACATCGATGGCGCCACCATCACCAACTTGACGGTCGATGGCATTATCTGGACTTCGGCGCAGTTCGCCGGTGGCCTTGTGGCGGTTGCCAATGGTGACAACGTCATCGCGGACTGCCGCATCAGCGTGGCCATGAACAGTGAGGTGAACGGCGAGGGGTCGCATGGTGGTGTGGTGGCCATCATCGATGGCGGCACGACCGCGATAGACAACTGCCTCTTCGACTATTGGCTGCTGGGCAGCGAGACCACCAAGTGCGGTGGCTTCGTGGGCTGGTGCAATACGAACGCGGGGGCCAGCGTCATGCTCACCAACTGTCTCTTCAACCCCGCGCAGGTCACCATGAGCGGCAGCGGTAGCAAGGCATTTGTGCGCTACAACGGCGTCAACCTGGTGAAGATGGACAGATGCTACTACACAGACCATACTTTTGGCCTTGGCCAGGGCGAGAGCCGCAAAGGCTTTAGCACCGCCAGCATACTCTCTGACCTCGGCGACGGCTGGAAGATAGAGAACGAAAAGGTTGTTCCTGCCATGAGCGGCACCAACATCGCCTGTGCCTACGTCACGGGCATGAAGTTCCGCTACCAATATACTGGCGAGGCCATCGACATCGCCTACACCGTAATGGCTGCTGACGGCAAAGAACTGACCAAGGGCACGGACTACACTGCGGAAATCACCCACAACACCGTGCCTGTGACCAGCGTTACCGATAAGGGCTACTACAAACTGACGCTCACCGGCAAGGATCCCTATAGCGGCACGAAGACACTGACCTTCAACGTGGAGAACCCCACGAACCTGGCCAGCGTCACTGGAGATTACGTGATTCAGAACGGCGAAATCGTCACTGGCAAGCTCGGCAGCAAGGTGCAGATTTCCATCGCCGACGATGCCACCGTTACCCTGAGCGGTATCACCATCGAGGGCGAGGACAACGAAGCCTATAGTTGGGCCGGCCTCACCTGTCTGGGCAATGCCACCATTGTCCTGGCAGACGGTACGGAGAACACCGTCGGGAAATTTTACCAATACTTTCCCGGCATCTTCATTCCCGAGAACAAAACGCTCACCATCGAGGGCAGCGGGACGCTCAACGTCAGCACTAGTGACATCCATTCGGACAAGGAGGGAGCCGCCGGCATCGGTGGCCACAAGTCAGCAAATAGTGGCAACATCGTTATCAAGGGTGGCATCATCAATGCCAAGGCAAACGCCTGGGCACCAGGCATTGGCTGCGGACATGGGAAGAGCGGCGGCTACATTCGCATCGAGGGAGGTGTCGTCAATGCTACAGGCGGCATGTCGTGTGGCGGCATCGGAAGCGGCTATTTGGGCACCAATGGTCCTGTCACCATCACCAAGGATGCTATGGTCACTGCCATTGCAGGGGACCATGGCCCCTATAGTATCGGCAAAGGAACAGATAGTTGGACTGGTAAGTCGCAATGCGGCACTGTGACCATCGGCTGCACGCTCGACAGCAACGGCAACCCCGTGGGCGGACATGTGGGTGGGGTCAAAGCCAGCCCCTTCACCTACTTCCACTACACTGCCAAGCTCGACGCAGACGGCACTGGCAACATGACCACCGAGGGGGTGGACCGCGGCTTCGACTCTAACAAGACGCTCTCCGACAACCTCACTCGTGAGGGCTACACCTTCATGGGTTGGGTGGCCGAGAACGGTGGCACGCTGACGTTCTACCCTGGTGGCACGAAGTACAGCGACCTTGACGTGGATCCGGGAGCCACCATCACCTTGACAGCCCAGTGGATGAAGGGTAGTGGCACGGCGGAAGTTCCTTACGAGATTGCCTCGGACGGCAACTGGCTGACCTTAGCTCACTACATCAACGACGGCGGTGGCTCATACAACAATAAATACTACAAGCTGATGGACAACATCAGCATCAGCGAGACCGTGAACAAAGGCGAGACACCCGTCCGCATGATAGGTACCAGCGAGACGAACGCCTTCAGCGGCACCTTCGACGGCAACGGCTACACGCTGACCCTCGACATCACCGACGAGCGCGACGAGCACTATTGTGGCCCATTCCGCTTCATCAACGGTGCCACCATCGAGAACCTGCACGTTACAGGTACCATCGTCAAGACGAAGAAGAAGCACGTGGGCGGCATCGCTGGCAAGGCTTACGGCACGAACACCATTACCAACTGCCGCAGCAGCGTTGACATTCAGGCCAACACCGACGGCGACGGCTCGCACGGCGGCTTCATCGGCGACTTGCGTGGTGGAGAGACCACGCTGACGGGCTGCACCTTCGACGGTAAGATGCGCGGTCCTGGCGGTGCCAGGTCGCGCACCATGAAGTGGGGCGGCTTTATCGGCTGGGTGGCCAAGGGCAAGAAAGCCATCCTCAACACCTGCGTCTTCGCCCCGACGGAGATTAGCCTCAAGGACAAGAAGGACAGCCGCACCTTCGCCCGTCGCGAAAACGGCGACGACGTGACGCTGACCACCTGCTACTACACGCAGCCCCTCGGCAGTGCACAGGGCAAGCAAGCCTACAGCATTAGCGGCGACGAGCACGTCAGCGTGGCCTTCTCCACGGTCGCCGAAACTCGTTACAGCGTCAGTGGCATCGATAGCTACGAGAACGGCGCGTTCATCACGTGTAACGGCGTGATGTACTCCATCGGCGACAAAGATGTCTCTCTCAACCTGAGTCAGATTGGCGGCACTCCTACGGGCTATACCGAAGGTTTCTTCATCGCCACCCCCGGCTCGCAGCTCAACAAGCCCGAGCAGAGCGACTACTACTTGCTCAATATGCCGAACCACAACGTCACCATCGGACTCCTTCCTGAAGAATGGGCGGGCAGCGGCGTTGAGTACAACCCCTACCTTATATATAATGAAGGACAGTGGAACCGGCTGGCCGAGCGTGTGAACCACGGCATCAGCACTTACAGTGGCGAGTTCTTCAAGCTGATGGCCGACATCACGGTGACGGAGACTGTCAGCGAGGGCAATGCCATCAAGATGGTGGGTTGGAGCGACGACAGTTGCTTCAGAGGCACCTTCGACGGCGACGGCCACACCATCACCGTCAACTACACCGACAACACCAGTGCCGAATACTGCGCCCCGTTCCGCTTCATCAACGGAGCCACCATCAAGAACCTGAACGTCAGCGGCACCATCACCAAGGCTAACGGCAAGAACGCTGGAGGCCTGGTGGGCAAGGCCGTAGGCACGAACACCATCACCGCCTGCCGCAGCAGCGTGGACATCTTGCTCAATACGGAAGGAGACGTGTCCTCTGGCGGCTTCATCGGCGAACTGCGCGGTGGCGGCACCACGAGCATGATCAACTGCCTCTTCGACGGAAAGCTGAGAGGAACGAATGCCTATAAGTGGGGCGGCTTCGTCGGCTGGGTGGCAAGCGGCAATACCGTGACCCTTACCAACTGTCTCTTTGCTCCTGCTGCGACTGACTTTGACATCAACGATAGTAATGACAACAGCAAGACTTTTGCTCGCCACGACGGCACGGCCACCCTTACCAACTGCTACTATAAGACCCTCATCAAGGATGCTCAAGGTGCCACGAATGCTACCGAATATAGCAACGAACTATTGCTTGAAAAGCTTGGCGACGGCTGGCAAATCAAGAGCAATGAGCTGGTTCCCATCATGGGCATCTACGGCTTCGACGGCGAGGGTACGCAGGGGTCGCCCTACATTATCGCCTCCGCTGGTGACTGGAATGGCCTGGCCACCAACGTGGCGCAGGGAGAGCTATACGAGGGCAAATACTTCCAGTTGGCCACCAACATCACCGTCAGCAGCATGATAGGCAGCACTGAGTGGTTACCCTTCCCCTTCAAGGGCAACTTCGACGGTGCAGGTAACAAGTTGACCTTCACCCCCACGGCGACAAATTACTACATAGCACCGTTCCGCTTTGTTGATGGTGCCACCGTAGAGAACCTGCACGTCTGCGGCACTATCAACACCCTGGGAAGTTACGCAGCTGGCCTCATCTCCTACGTCAAGGGCACTACGACCATCAGGAACTGCCGCAGCAGTGTCACCATCAACATCACCGGTAGCAGTAGCCAGCATAATGGCGGATTCATAGCCTACAGCCCTAACGGTAAAATCATCATGACGGGCTGTCTCTTCGACGGCAGTATGCAGTTCTTCAGTGAAAGCGAATCGGCTTACGACTATTGCGGCGGCTTCATAGGCACAACCCTTGGCAGCGTGCAGTTCAACGACTGTCTGTTCGCTCCGGCAGCCATCACCAACAGCTACAGCGATTGTGGAACCTTTACCTATTTCCAAGGCGACGAGGATGACCTTGGGATTAACAACTGCTACTACACCCAGACCCTCGGCGAGGCTCAGGGCAAGCAAGCCCGAAGCATCACCGCTGACACTGGTATTACTATAGAGGGTGGCGGCACTGTCACCGAATACGATGTTAGCGGCATCACTGGCTTCCTTGAAGGTATTATGTATAATGGCGTGCTCTATGCTGGCTACGAAGATGAGGTGCGCCTCAACCTCGACTATGAGCAATCAGGCTACACCGCCACAGGCTATACAGCCAGCGCAGGTACCCTCAGTGCTACGGAGAACTTCTACAAGTTTACCATGCCTGACCAGAATGTCACCATCAGCGTCACGACGGAGAAGAATACGCTGGAACTTTTCAATGCCGCCGACAACAGCGAAAACATCCTTAACGCAGCTGCAAGCGGCAAGGTGTATGACGTGACCCTCGCCAACCGCAAGCTCTTCCACGACACCAACTGGAACACGCTCTGCCTCCCCTTCGACGTGACCGTGTTCGAGGGTTCTCCCCTCGAAAATGCCATCGTCAAGGAACTCGACACGGAGAACCTGTACACCGACGCTGGTGCGATTGACAATGAGCAAGGCACACTTCAGACGGGCTTCGACTCCAAGAACGGCACCCTCTACCTCTATTTCAAAGATGCCACCAGCATCGAGGCTGGCAAGCCCTACATCGTGAAGTGGGTGACCGCCGATGCCAATGCAGGGCAGAACCCGACCTTCGAGGGTGTCCGTCTGGCCGACTTTAGCGACAGTAAGGGTAGCACCGCCGCTGAGAAGGCTGCCAGCTTCCTCTATACCAATTCTGCTATGAGCGAAGACGGCAAACTCAGCTTCATCGGCACCTACGCCCCTGTGGCCATCGGCTCTGGTGGCGACAAAACCAAGCTTTACCTTGGTAGCGGCAACACGCTCTACTACCCTAATGCCGCGATGAACATTAACACTTGTCGTGCTTACTTCCAGCTCAACCTCGACGACGACCCCGACGATGCTCCTGGTGCTGGTGGCCAATATGTCCGTGCCTTCGTGCTGAACTTCGGCGACGACTCTGAGGAGACGGGTATTGTCTCTTTGTCTGAGGAAGGGAGAGAAGGTGTGGCTGACGGCTGGTACACGCTGAGTGGTGTTCGCCTCGCTGGGAAACCCACCGTTCGCGGATTGTTCATCCATAACGGCAGGAAAGTGGCGATTCAGTAAATATAAAAGAAAACAAATTTAATCTTCACAATAAAGAAACAGAAAGCATTGACGATTCTCGCCCTGCTGTGCGTCCTCATTCTGACGGGGTGCAGCAGCGAGGACAACGCCGTTGTCAACCGGCAAAAGAGCATTGTCATCCTGTATGACAATGACGTACATTGTAGTATTGACGGATATGCCAAGATAGCTGGACTGCGTGATGCCATCGCCGCGAGCGACACCGCTTGGTCTGCTGCCGTAAGTAGCGGCGACTTCCTGCAAGGGGGCATGGCCGGAGCACTCTCGCAGGGGGAGTACATCATCGACATCATGCGCAACGTGGGCTACGCGGCGGTGACCTTGGGCAACCACGAGTTCGACTACGGCGGGCAGCGCATGAAGGACTTGCTGGCCAAGCTGAACGCTCCAGTCATCTGCACCAACTTCTTCGACATGGGTGCCTCGCGGCCCTACTATGCCGCGTACATCATCCGCAGTTACGGCTCGCGTCGCGTCGCCTTCGTCGGTGTGGTTATGCCGGAAACGATGGTGAACGAGAGCTATTCCTTCTACGACAATGACGGCAACCAGCTCTACGACCTGCGTACAGACGATGTGACCAGCCTTGTGCAGACCGCCGTCGATGAAGGTGCGCAGCCAGGGAGCCGACTATGTGGTGCTGCTGTCGCACTTGGGCGAGGCGAAACCTGCGCTGGGCATTTCGTCGCATGAACTTGTGGCTGCTACGCGCGGCATCGACGTGGTGCTTGACGGCCACACTCACAGCGTCATCGAGCGCGACGACGTGATGAACCTCGATGGCGTATTGGTGCCCGTCACCCAGACTGGCACGCAGTTTGCCAATGTGGGTAAACTCGTCATCACCGCCGACGGACACATCTCCACCACGCTCATCGCTGCTGACGACATCCCCTACGAGAGCGACCTCGTGAACGCCACTATCGACAGTGTGTCTAAGGAGATGGCGGCAGTCGTGCTACGTCAGGTGGCCACCACCGACTACTACAGCGGCGGCGGCTTTTACGACAAGTTGAAGAATTGCCGCCTCGTCACCAACGCCACCTTTGTCGATCGTGACGCTCTTGCCGACTACCTTGAGAAGACTCTCTCCGGTATCGTCCCCGCCGAATACGCTGCCCCGCAAGGCCGCATCACCATCGTGGACGATTGAAGAAAACTTCTTTCCTCCACAACTTATACAAGGAAAACGGCGGAATGGACGACGTGTAAAAACAGCGAAAGCTCGCTCACATTGGGATATGTGGGCGAGCTTTCGCTTTGTGGATGAATCGATGGCTATTTTTCCCGACCGCTTATGGCAGCAGTTCGGCCAGCTTGTTAAGCAGGTCTTCGCCTCGTAGGTCTTTGGCGATGATGGTGCCTTCCTCGTCGATAAGGACGTTGGAGGGGATGGCTTGTACTTGGTAGGTGGCAGCGGCTTCGTTCTCCCAACCTTTGAGGTCGCTCATTTGTGGCCAAGGCATCTGGAGTACGTCGATGGCATTCACCCACGCCTCTTTGTCGTTGTCGAGCGATACGCCAATGACTTCGAGACCTTTGGCGTGGAATCGAGTGTAAGCCTCCACGACGGTGGGCATCTCGGCACGGCAGGGACCGCACCACGAAGCCCAGAAGTCGATGAGCACATATTTGTTCTTGCCCACGTAGTCGCTCACCTTGATGGTCTTGCCCTGTGGGTCTGGCAGCTGGAAGTCGGTGTAGGTGTCACCTTCGTTGATGCCTTCGTTGGTGCTTTCGACGGCAATTTCGGTCTCTTCTTCGGCTGTACCAGTGGTGGTGTTACCTTGCTGCGCTTTCTGGTTGCAAGCGGAAAACAGGAGCAGCAGTGCTGAAAGGATGGATAAATGTTTTAGTTTCATAGGGGTTGATGGTTGATAGTTAATAACTGTTCTTTGTTTCTCGATGGGCAAAGTTAAGCATTTTCCATCAAACGGCCAATAGATATGGCTGAATAAAGAAAAAAATGGTTCCGTTTTGTTGGCTGTGGCTCTTTCATCCGTCTTTAGAAGGTGTTGTTTGTCGTTTTTGGGGACTGCCTGTTTAAAGGGTTTAGTGGTAGCTGTGTACGTACACAGAAGTACTCTTTTACATTAAAATTGTCACTATTTACCTAAAACGAGAGAATTTTTCGTGAAAAAATGAAAAAAAAGGGCTTTTAACGAATATCGTATCTTAAAAGTCCGTAACTTTGCATCGGTTTTGAAAGCAAATTGATTGTTTAACAAATTTAAAGTAAAAGAAAATTATGAAGAAGTTGGTTTTCGCAGCTGTTGCTGCTATCGCTCTCACAGCATCTGTATCATTCGTAGCTTGCAACAACACTCAGGCTCCTGCCGTTGACACTGTAGCTGTTGACACTGTAGCTGAGGTTGACACTGTAGCTGTTGACACTGTAGCTACTGACACTGTTGCTGCTGATACTATTGCTGAGTAATCAGAGGGCACACCATTTTCTGGATCGCTCCACCTGACGGTGGACGTATCCGTGAGGGAATTGGACCTGCAAGACTTTCGTCTCGCAGGTTTTTTGTTGTTCTTATGATGCCATGCTGATGCCGCGCTCGAAGGCCATGTGGCGGAGGTTGAGGATGGCGTAGCGCATACGACCGAGGGCGGTGTTGATGCTGCAATTAGTCTTTTGGGCGATTTCCTTGAAGGAGAGTTCGTCGTAAACTCGCATCAGCAGCACTTCGCGCTGTGGGTCGGGCAACAGAGCGATAAGACTCTTCACTTCCTGAAGGGTCTGTTGGTCAATCATTTCCTGTTCGCGATTCTCGTTGACAGCGATGTGGGGATTATTGAACAGGTCAACCTCTGACTCGTCGTTGGAGATGATGCGTTCGGTGGGGAAGGTGCGGTAGTAGTCGATAAGATGGTTGTGGACAATACGCATCATCCACGACGAGAATTTGTCGTTCTCGGCGTATTGTCCGTTTTTAAGACGTACCACAATCTTGACGAAGATGTCTTGGAAAAGGTCTTCGGCCAGTTCTTGGTTTTTAACTGAATAGAGGAGATAAGAAAATACTTTATCCTCGTAGCGCTTCAGTAGAATGTCGAATGCACTATTATTGCCTTTCGTGTACAACTCAACCAACTCTTTGTCGTTGAGTGCTCGCAATGTTTTCATTATGCTTACTTGTTTTGTTTAGCGTAATGTTTCTCCGATAGGCAATGGGTTTTAGAGGGTTATTACTAATTTATGTTGCAAAGTAACGGCTTTTATTTGAAAAATGCAAACTTTTTAAACAAAAAATGCGTTTTCTCCTATCTTTATGCCTCTTAGGAGGTCGGTTGTGGGCATTCTCTTCTTTCCTTCGAGCTGTAGAGACTTGATGTTGAGAAAGCCGTCGGCAGTGGCGACCTTTAGGAATGTTTTGCCGTCAGAGAGAATGGAACCTGGTTGTTTAGCTTCGTGGGCTGGCTCTTTTTCTGTCTCGTAAATCTTGACAGCTTTTCCGTTGAGGGTTGTCCATGCGGCAGGGTAGGGGCTGAGGCCACGGATGAAGTCGTATATGCGTTTGGTGGGTTGGTTCCAGTCGATGCGGCAGGTGTCGCGGAAGATTTTGGGTGCAGGTGTCGGCTCCACGCCTTCGATGGCATCTTGTGGGATGGAGGTGACGGTGCCATCGATGATGCGATTGACGGTCTCGATGACGAGCTGTCCGCTGAGGTGCATCAGCTTGTCGTGTACCACCTCCACGTTGTCGGTGTCGGCGATGGGGATGCGCACTTGCTGGATGATGTCGCCCGTGTCTATCTCGTGTTTGAGGAAGAACGTGGTAATGCCCGTTTCAGTCTCGCCATTGATGACTGCCCAGTTGATGGGTGCGGCACCGCGGTATTTGGGCAGGAGACTGGCGTGGGCGTTGAAGGTGCCGAGGGGTGGCATAGCCCACACGACTTCGGGCAGCATTCGGAAGGCGACGACTATCTGAAGGTCGGCTTTCAAGGCTCGTAGCTCTTCCACGAAATCGGGGTCTTTCAGTTTGACGGGTTGGAGCACTTTCAGTCCATGCTCCACAGCATACTGCTTGACGGGGCTGGGTTGTAGCACACTGCCATGCCGTCCCATCGGTTTGTCGGGCATGGTGATGACTGCGACCACGTTGTAGCCGCCTTCCACTAAGGCTCGGAGGCTCTCCACGGCAAAGTCAGGAGTGCCCATATAGACGATTCTGAGTTCTTCTTTGGTCATTGTTTTTCGATTATTCTTTGTGGGAGAACCGCAAAGCACGGAGACTAATTATTCTTCGCTGAATTTGATGAGGGTCTCGCGGTAGCTGTTGAAGAGGCCGGAACGCGAGATGAATCCGATGTATTGACGGTTCTCGTCCACCACGGGAAGGTTCCATGTCTTGGTTTCTTCAAACTTTTGGGTGACCACGCTGAGGGGGTCGTTGACCATCAGCACGGCTGGTGGCTCCACCATGAAGTTGGATACCTTGTATTGGTGGTAGAGTTCGGGACGGAACATATAGAGACGAACTGCATCGAGAGGAACAACTCCGAGTAGTCGGCCATTGGCATCGACGACAGGGAAGAGGTTGCGGTGTGATTGGGAGATGGTCACGATGAACTGTCGAAGCGGCATGTCGGGGGTGACGGTCTTGAAGTTCTTCTCGATGAGCGATTCCAGGCTGAGCAGGGTGAGGATAGCACTGTCTTTATTGTGGGTGATGAGCTGTCCGCGTCGTGCCAAGCGCATGGCGTAGATGCTGTGAGGTTCGAAGAGGTTGATGGTCAGGTAGGAGATGACGGAGACAATCATCAAGGGAACGAAGAGGTCGTAGCCTCCTGTCAGCTCGGCGATGAGGAAGATGCCCGTGAGGGGTGCGTGCATCACACCTGACATTAGACCTGCCATGCCATAGAGACCGCAGTTCTTGGGCGATACGTAGCAAGTGCTGCCGACATCGAGACGGAAGCCCCAATCCCATAGGTGGGCGAAAAGGAAGCCTGCGATGCAGCCGAGGAAGAGGCTGGGAGCGAATACACCACCGCATCCCCCGCCGCCGTTGGTGGCAGTGGTGGCGAACACCTTGAAGATGAGCACCAAGCCGAGATAGATAAGCAGGTTGCTGTCCTTGCCATAGAAGAGAGTGTTGTGCATGATCTCCTTGGCTGGGACGTTGTTGATGAGCTGGTTGATGACATCATAGCCTTCACCATACATGGCTGGAAAGAAATAGATGAGTACACCCAGCACGATGGCTCCTAGCAAGAATTTGTGCCGTTTCCGCTTGATGCGTCCGAAGATGCCTTCCAACCAGTTCATGGTGCGGGTAAAGTAGAGACTGACGAGTCCACAGGCCACACCCAACAGGATACATCCTGGGATGATGTCGATGGAGAAGGCTTTGCTGAGGTTGAAGTCGAATTGTGGTGCCGTGCCATAGAAAGCGTAGGACACACAGACGGAGGTGATGCTGGTGACCATGAGGGGCAGCAGAGAAGAGAAGCTGAGGTCGAGCATCAGCACTTCGAGCACGAAGACAAGTCCTGCGATGGGTGCTTTGAACACACCCGACACGGCTCCTGCAGCACCGCACCCTACAAGGAGCATGAGGGTCTTTGGGGGAAGGTGGAAACGTTTGCCAAAGTCGGAGCCCCAAGCCGCACCTGTCAGTACGATGGGGGCCTCAGCTCCCACCGAACCACCGAAGCCAATGGTGATGGCACTGGCGATGATGCTTGACCAACGATTGTGCGACTTGATGCGGCTTCGTCCGCGCGACATGGCATAGAGAATTTTTGTTACACCATGGCTGATGTCGGCTCTGACGATGTAGTTGACGAAGAGCAGGGACAGCAGGATGCCGACGGCAGGGAAAACCAAATAGAGCAGGTTGGTGTCTTCGGCTGCGAATTCCGACGTGAGCAGGTGCTTGATTTCTTCAATCAACGATTTCAGCACGAAGGCTGTAAGCCCTGTGCATACACCCACCATGAGGCTGATCATCAGCACTATTTGCTTTTCTGTATGGTCGCCTTTGATCCATTCTGTGATGAAGTTGATGAGGCGAATTTCTTTCCTCCTAATTCCCGTGACGTTCATGTTTATTCTCTGATGATGGTGAATTGTCCGCTGCTGTTTATCTTGACGATGCTGCTGGGTTTATGCTTCTCGCGACTCTGCCGACTGTATTTCACGACGTAATCCACGGCATTCTTTATCTCGTCACTGATTTCGTCGAACGTCCGTGGGGTTGGTTCGCCGCTGATGTTGGCACTGGTGCTGACGATGGCCTTCTGGAAACGGAAACAGAGTTCCTTGCTAAATTCTTCCTTAGTGATGCGCAGCCCTGCACTACCATCTTCTGCAATCACGTTGGGTGCCAAGCCAGTCACTTTATCGAAGATGACGGTGAGGGGCTTTTCGCTTAGCTCTATCATGTCCCACGTCACGTCGGCCACGTTCCGTACATAGCGTTGCAGACGTGCCTCGCTGTCCACCAGACAGATCAATGCCTTACTATCTTCCCGCTTCTTGATTTCGTACACCTTCTTTACGGCTTCGGGGTTGGTGGCATCACAGCCGATGCCCCATACCGTGTCGGTAGGGTAGAGGATGACTCCACCCGCCTTCATCACTTCGATTGCTTTCTTTACTTCGTCTTGTAACATAGGGCGCTACGCTAAATGATAAATGACAAATGACAAATAATAAACGACAAATGGCTAAAACTCACTGGTGAAATGGAATTTAATATGCTTGAAGTCTTGCTGTGCCATCTGGAGCACATAATTGGAATCGGCCAGAAAGACGTCTCTGCCTTCCTTATCCTTCGCCATATACTGATATTTCCGTTTCTTGAAGGCTTCCAACTCTGCATCGTCGTCGCTCTCTATCCAGCAAGCTTTGTAGAGGCTCACAGGCTCCCACTTGCACTTGGCATTGTATTCGTTTTCAAGGCGATATTGGATGACTTCGAATTGGAGCTGACCTACGGTACCGATAATCTTTCGGTTGTTGAACTGGTTGACGAACAGCTGTGCTACACCTTCGTCCATCAACTGGTTGATGCCCTTCTCCAACTGCTTCGTCTTCATGGGGTCGGCGTTCTCGATGTATTTGAACATCTCGGGCGAGAAACTGGGCAATCCCTTGAAGTGCAGTTGTTCGCCCTCGGTCAGCGTGTCGCCAATCTTGAAGATGCCGTTGTCGGGTAGACCGACGATGTCGCCTGGATAGGCTTCGTCGATGGTGCTCTTACGCTGTGCCATGAATTGTGTGGGGCTGGAGAAACGGACGGTCTTGCCGTTCCGTACATGCAGATAGGGGGCGTTCCTGACGAACTTTCCAGAGCAGACTTTGCAGAAGGCGGTGCAGGAACGGTGATTGGGATCGATGTTGGCAGTAATCTTGAAGATGAAGCCCGTGAACTTCGGTTCTTCTGGCTGCACCATGCGTTCCTCGGCTGTCGTTGGTCGTGGTTGGGGAGCAATCTCGACGAAGCAATCGAGCAGTTCCTGAACGCCAAAATTGTTCAGTGCCGACCCGAAGAAGACAGGAGCCACTTCAGCCTCCAAATACGTGTTGACATCGAAGGTATCATATACACCGTCAATCATCTCCAAGTCTTCTCGCAGTTTTTCCGCATCATCTTCGCCTACACGCTCGTCAAGTTCTTTCGAGTGAATATCCACGTTCACCTTCTCTGTGACCATCTGCTTGTTGGGCGTGAAGAGGTTCAGGTTCTCCTCATATATATTATATACGCCCTTGAAACGAGCACCTTGGTTGATGGGCCAAGAGAGGGGGCGCACCTTGATTTGTAGCTCACTTTCCACTTCGTCCAACAGGTCGAACGGGTCTTTTCCCTCTCGGTCCATCTTGTTGATAAACACGATAACAGGGGTTTTCCTCATGCGGCACACGGTCATCAGCTTTCGTGTCTGTGCTTCCACACCTTTCGCTCCGTCGATGACGATGATGGCGGAATCGACAGCAGTCAGTGTACGGAAGGTGTCCTCCGCAAAGTCTTGGTGACCAGGTGTGTCGAGGATGTTCACCTTGTAGGGTGGCAGACTCTGGTCAACATGGGGCGGCAGGTAGTCAAACTCCATCACCGACGTGCTTACCGAGATACCGCGTTGCTTCTCTATCTCCATCCAGTCGCTGGTGGCAGTCTTCTTAATCTTGTTGCTCTTCACCGCACCAGCCACCTGAATCTGACCGCCAAACAGCAACAGCTTTTCCGTCAGCGTCGTCTTTCCTGCGTCAGGGTGCGAGATAATCGCAAATGTTCGTCTTCTTTCTATCTCGTTCTTCATACGCTACGCTAAATGACAAATGACAAATGACAAATGATAAATGATAAATGACAAAGTTATACCATATTCTTTTTTGTCGTTTTTATTGATGCTATTAATATTCTTATAATTTCGTCTAAATCTTTCTTTAATGACTCAAATAGTTTTTCTTCTAAGTAATTTGCTTTATAAAGGACAATAAGCCAATAGGATGTTTCACTTGCCTCTTTGAGGGCGATACTCAATTTACTAACAAAATCCGCTTTGCTTTGTGCTTGAATTCCTTCGTGTATATTGGCACCAATACTTGTTCCACTACGAAACATTTGCTTAGATATTATATCCTCTCGCTTCTCTTTCAGGAGATATTTGTAACAATTTGACATACGAATAGCGAAGTCAATAGATTTATCAACAAGTATATTATCTTGCGTCATGACCTGCGTTTATCATTTATCATTTATCATTTTTAATTTAGAAGTTTGTATATACAAGCTTCGAGTGATTCTTCCCAATAGGGAATCTCGATGCCGTATGTCTGCTTGATTTTTGTCTTGTCCAACACCGAATAGTGGGGACGTGCAGCGGGAGTGGGGTACTCGGCTGTGTGGAGCGGTTTTACGTGGCAAGTGGTGATGCCAGCAATACGGTGGATGGCTTTCGTAAAGTCGTACCAAGAGATAACGCCCTCGTTCGAGAAGTGGTAGATGCCTGGTACGATGCCCTTGTTGATGGCGGCAAAAATGGCTGCAGCCAAGTCTCTTGCATAGGTGGGTGTGCCTACTTGGTCGAAGATGACTCCCAGTTCGGGCTTCTCTTTGCCGAGACGAATCATCGTCTTCACGAAGTTGTTGCCGAAAGTGGAGTAGAGCCATGCGGTGCGGATGATGAGGTAGTTCTGGCAATTTGCCTTCACGCTCTCCTCGCCAGCCAGCTTCGTGCGACCGTACACAGAGTTCGGACACGTGGGTTGCTCTTCTGTTACAGGACGATAGCTCGTACCGTCAAATACATAGTCGGTGCTGATTTGTACCATGCAACCACCTCTCACTCCGACAGCTTTGGCCAGATAGCCTGGAGCCACGTTGTTGAGCAGGTTGCACAGTTCCTCGCTGCTTTCAGCCTTATCCACAGCCGTGAAAGCTGCACAGTTCACGATACAATCTATCTTGTTCTTGTCCACGAAATCCTTTACCTCTTCCTCATTCGTGATGTCCAGTTTTTGAGCCACTGACCCCTCCGGAATCACTACATCGGTGAAAAAATACTCATGTTGAGGATTCTCGTTAGCGAGCAACTGCATCTCGTTACCAAGTTGCCCGTTACATCCAGTTACTAAAATGTTCATATCTAATTCTTTTTTACTTTTTCATTTTTCATTTATCCTTTATCATTTAGCGAAGCGCCGCACAGCGTCTAATATTCCACTTCTCCCTCTTTGTCTTTCTTGTAGTAGTCGCTCAAGAGGCCGATAAGCTTGGCGATGTGGTCAACGGCATTGGCTGTGGCCGATGAAACGGGCTTCTTCTGTATTCTGAGCAACATCACCCCATAGAGGGCATCGAAGCAAGTCTCTAATTCGTTTTTCTCTTGGCTCTGTGGGCTTTTTGCCCTTAGCTCTACAATGAAGGGTAGTGCCTTGTAGTAAGCCGCAGAGTAGAACGGGTGCTTGCTCGATTTTAAGAGTTGTGCGTGTAGGTCGGTCAGCAGAATGAGGATGTTCTTGTTGACTTGCAGATGTCCTTTTTCCGTCACCCCCTCCTCACGCATCATCTGTATAAGGTTTTCGTACCACCCCTTCAACTCTTCGCTTTTGCTGGCATCGAGACCGAATTGTGGAATGTATGTTTCAGCCATCTTGTCAGCATCCAGTCCCCATGCACGCAACGTGTCCTCCACCTGCCACATATAGAGCAGATACTCCGCTATGTTCTTCTTTTTCAGCTGTTCTGATATATACATGCTATAATCTGTCTTGATTATTCAAATAATTGGAACCCTGGGTCGTTGCCGAATGGGATGTAATGGAACGTGTGTCCCGTCAGCGCATACACAATCATCAAGGCACTCACCACCATCACCACGATACCGATAATTCGGTTCATGCGCCAGATGACCTGATGGCTGAACCGTGCCCTTACCTTGTCCACCAACCATGTCAATCCGAACCACCAAGCCAGTGCACCTGCCACGATGGAGATGTAGCCCATCGTCTGCGCCAGCCAGTTACCTGCCAAGATAAAGGTGAACTGGCCGAAGAGAGCTACAAACAGCAGGATAATCAGCGGATTAGACACCGTGATGAAGAAGCCTGAGATAATGAAACCGTTCAACTTGTTCTTGGTTTCGACAGGCGACTCGCGGTCTAACACCTTGTGTGGCGGTATGCTCTTGAACGTATATACACCAAAAGCGAACAACAGCACCGAACCTATCACCTTAATCCACAAGGCGATGATGGGGTCTTCGATGATGTCCACCACCAGATACATGAAGTAACCTGTGATGATGGCATACAGGATGTCGCTGATGCTGGCACCGATGCCCGTAGCGAAACCTTCCCAACGTCCCTTGTTCAAAGTGCGCTGGACAGTGAGGATACCCACAGGCCCCATGGGTGCCGATGCCAGTACCCCAATGAGGAAACCCTTCATGATTTCCTCGAACACGCCGACGTTCTGCATCCAGTCTTGGAAGTTCAGCGACGGCATCTGAGGTATTGTTTGTAGTAGTATCATATTTATTTAAAGCTTTCCAGCCAAGCACTGAGGTCGGCCATCATTTCTTTGTGGTACTTGAAGTTCTCTCGACATCCCCAGCCGTGACCGCCCGACGGATAGATGTGCATGGTGGCTTTCACGTGGTTCTTCTTCAATGCCAAATAGTAGTTGACGCTGTTTTGTGGCACCACCAGCCCATCGTCGTCGCTCAGCAGCATGATGGCAGGGGGAGTCTTGGTGGTCACTTGTAGCTCGTTACTGTAGAGATTTACCAGTTCTTGCGGAGCATTCTCGCCAATCAAGCCGTGACGGCTTCCTTTATGCGTATATTGGTAGTCGAACGTTACCACGGGGTAGAAGAGAATCTGGAAAGCGGGAGCCGTGAGCGTATCGCTGTGGGTCGAGATGGTGCTGGCCAGATGACCGCCTGCCGACGAACCCATGATGCCCACCTTCTTGGGGTTGATGTGCCACTTCTGGGCATTCTCCCTCACCAAGCGTAGTGCTTCCTTCGCATCGCTGATGGGCACATCGGGATTGGCGTGAGGCATACGATACTTGAGTACGATGAGGGCAATGCCGCGCTCATTGAAGAATTGTGCCCAATCGTAACCCTCATGCCCTGTGGCTAAATGGCTATAGCCACCTCCCGGACAGCACACCACAGCACGTCCGGTTGCCTTGGCTGCATCCGGCAGGAACACCCGAATGGAAGGCTTGAAGTTCTGTTTCGAGTCGTCGAACGGCTGCGTCTTGTCGATGCCGTTGCTGTTGGGTAAACCGTTAGGCCAAAGGTCGATGTCGAAAGCGGTTTGCTGAGCGTGCAAGCCCATAAAACTGAAGAAACTGAGCATAAAAAAGGCAATCTTGTACATCTTTTCTATCTTTTTTTATGAATTATTTTGCAAAGGTAAGGAAAATAAGTAAAAAAAAACTATCTTTGCCGATAAATCGTAAATACCTAAATCGAAAAATAGATAGTACAACGTAAATTGTCAAATTGTAAATAAGATTATGGATGCACAAAAACCTTATGTGATTGGTGTTGACCTCGGAGGTACGAACACCGTGTTTGGAATCGTGGATGCACGCGGACAGATTGTGGCCGAAGACTCCATCAAGACGCAAGCCTATCCAACGGCTGAAGAATTTGTTGAGGCAGGAGTTCAGTGCCTCAAGCCCCTCATCGCACAGGTGGGTGGCATCGGGAACATCGCCGGTATGGGCATTGGTGCCCCCAACGGCAACTATTACAGCGGTTCCATCGAGTATGCCCCCAATCTCAGTTGGGCGCACACCACCGTTGTGCCCTTGGCCAAAATGTTCTCTGAACAGCTCGAAGGACTCCCCGTTCGTCTCACCAACGATGCTAACGCAGCCGCTATGGGCGAGATGGCTTACGGAGCTGCCCGAGGCATGAAGAACTTCATCGTCATCACCCTTGGCACAGGCGTCGGCTCAGGCATCGTAGTGAACGGCCAATTGCTCTATGGTCATGACGGCTTCGCTGGCGAACTCGGACACGTCATTATGGTGCGTGGTGCAGAAGGCCGTCCTTGTGGATGTGGTCGCACAGGTTGTCTCGAAGCTTACTGCTCCGCTACGGGTGTGGCTCGCACCGCTCGTGAAATCTTGGCCAACACCACCCGTCCCTCCTTGCTTCGCGAAAAGCCAGCCGACCAACTCGAATCGCTTGATGTGTCGATTGCTGCCGGTAAGGGCGATGAAGTGGCCAACGAAATCTTCCAGTTTACAGGCAAGATGCTTGGTGAAGCTTGTGCCGACTTCGCTGCCTTCTCATCCCCTGAAGCCTTCATCTTCTTCGGTGGCCTCTGCAAGGCAGGCGACCTCATCATGAAGCCCATCGAAGAGTCCTACAACAAAGCTGTGATGAACGTCTTCAAAGGTAAAGCCAAGTTCCTCGTTAGCGGCTTGATGAACGCCAATGCCGCCGTTTTGGGTGCTTCGGCTTTAGGTTGGGGAGAGTAAGAATGACGGATGAAAATAAAAGCCCGTTTGCTGCATAGCCTACAGCAAACGGGCTTTATTATGGAGTATATTATGGAGTATGTTCCATTACTTAGCTTTGAAACGCCACCATGTTGCTTCGCCCCATGCGCCCTGAGCACCTCCGTCTGGATGGACAAGGACGAGTTTATCGTGGTTAAGTTCTATAATTTCGTATTCGGTCACATATTTTGTAGCACCACGGTCTTTCGCGTTAATCTCGAAAGGCCAAAGTGTGGCACCAGCCGAAGTTTTGAGAATACCTTTTGACCAATTGTCGGCATCGCGTTCGCCTCTGTTCCAATTCTCAATAGAGAAAGTGCCAGAACGGAATTCTTTGCCGTCTGCATCGTAGCACTTCACGGTGATGTTCTCGTGGAACACCATTGTAGCAAGTGAAGAGCAATCACCTGTAAGTTTATCGACAGAGTGATCCATTTGGCTACTTAAGTCCTTTGGAGGACAAGCCCACCATGTGCTGCTACCTGTATTAGCAAAGTTCTCGCCAGAGTCACCTTTGTAGCCGGAATTACCCCAACCGCCGCCATTCAAACTTGTGTCCCAAGTCCATGTCTTTCCTGTTCCAGATGTACTGATAAGGAAAAGAAATGCTTCGGCTGCAGGATGCGTCGAACCTGTTTGTGTAATAGTCAAAGTGGCGTTGCTGACATTGTTTGTAAGAAGGATTTCCCCCCTTCGTTCATTGAGTAGAAAATTCGGAGCGACAGTAACAATAAGGGCATCCGTCTCAATGGTTGTTGTGCACCATGTGGGAGCTTTTACCACTTCCATTTTTGTTGGGGTTGCTAAGGTGAATGTGTGGGTAGAATCTTTATCCGTAAATGTGTAAGAATTCTCTGTAAACGAAATGGGAGCAATGCTTCCTTGTACCACATATATAGCGACATCGCCCAAAGCATTCGTCAGAATAATTTCTCCAGAACGAGCTTCTGTCTTATTATTGTCAGTAACTTCAATGTAGATGGAATCTATGCTAAACGTGATTGTACACCATTCGGGTTTCTGTTTAATGGACACCGAGGTGGGACGGTACATTTTGATAGCCAGAGTTTCTTTAAATGCGGTGAAATTCAACATGCTGTTGGCTATCTCGATTTTCTGAATGAGTGGTGCTTGGTACTTTACGTTTGTTTTTCCGTCTGTATCAATGTTTGTAACATAAAGGCGTGCGTAGTGTTCATCACTACGAATAAAGTAACCTATACCTTTGGCAACACTCAATGTTGTAGCCCATCCGCTTGTTGGAATTGTGCTTATATCTGCAAGTCCGTTAACGTACCCAACAGCGGCGAATTCCACTCCATCTTCTCCGACAAAGTGATTATTTTCGTCAACTCGAATCTTCTTGCCTATGCCAATATCATACCATTCTTGATGGTTGATCATAACGAGGGATGATGTGTTTATTGGGTCTTGATTATCAATCGTGGGATTGCCAGCCTCTTCCTCTGTGTGTTTATCATCGTTGCTACAAGAAACGAAGGCGAACAACAGGCATATCATTGCGGTTAAACCGATGATGTTTCGATGAGAAAAGAATTTGTTCATTAGTTCTGTCATAGTTTGATTGTTAATAATTGGTAGAAGGTAAAAGGTGGTATGCCATTCTTTCATATTATTCTTATTTGTCAATTATACGGTTGAACCCTTACATGGTTTTCTCGTCTTTTAAATAAGTACGAATAAGCAGCCATCGCACAAACTTGGGTTCTTAACCCAAAGTCTTTACAAAGATACAACGATTTGTTTTTATTTGCAATAGTTTATCAAAGAAAAGTGATGAATACAAACAAAAAGTGGTTATAATGGTGGTTGTTTTACCTTCCTATCTACTTATTGTGTATGTTCTTTATATTTTATTTTAGCTATGTCAACCCAAAGCATTTTTATTGGACGATTTTAGGTGTACAGCATATATCCATCAACTTTCTTCTGTATCGTTGGAATCGTTATTCTTTGTTACCTTTTAATTGACCACGTGGAGCCGATTGAGAGATGCCAAGGATATCTTATTGTCGAAAATGATCTGTATCCGTTACACAATGAGTACAAATTTTTGTAGCTACTTTCGTCTTTTAGCTAATCTAATCTCGTAGCCTAAAAAGGGATGCCCTCGTCACCTCAAAGTCGGTGTGAGTCACACCGGCATAGGCGGTCTGAGTCACACCGGGGGTATCGGTGTGACTCAGACCGTTTTTGAGGTGACGAGGATGCCTCTTTAAAGGTGTTTCTTTTTCGGTTGATGGTTCATGCGCCACACCATGTGCAGGAGGACGTAACGGGGCAGGACGTTGGTGTAGGTTTCGGTGCGGCCTTGGGCATTGATGGTACGGGTGACGTTGTCGAGTTGGTTGAGAAGGTCGAAACCGTCGAGCATGAGGAGCATTCGGCCTTTGAGGAGGGAACGGGAAAGTCGGGCGTTCCACACGAAGTCGGTGGTGTTGAGTTGCGAGTCGGCGTACCCTGTTCGGGTGTATAGGTTGAGGTCGGTGCTGAGTTCCAGTTTCCAAGGAAGTTTCAGCAGGGCGGTCATGCTATTCGTAAGGGTGAGGGGGTGCTGTGTCTTGAAGTCGGAGCGTCGGCTGGTGTAGCGTTGCCAGAGGATGGTGCTCCTGAAGCTGAAATTATGGTTGCCCAGTTTGTAGGAGAGGGTTAGGGTGTTGTTGAACGAAAGGGTGTTGACGATGCTGTGTTGCTGGTCAACCCAATCGACGCTGTGCTGATAGCGGATGCTGGGGGAGACGTAGAGACGAAGAGGGTGTACCTTTCCGATGGCGGTGCTGAAACTGTAATCGGCATTGGCATCCCAGTTACCGTTCACGTTGTCGGCTTGCCAAGTGCGGATGCCTGTAGAGCGGTCATACTGGTAGCCCATGGCGAGTGCATTTTGGATAAAGGTGTAGCCGAACCAATATTTGTGCGTGGCCTCTTTTCGGTTGGCGTTTCCCCATTGTTGCCCGAAGGTAATGCTGTGGTTGACAGCATTGTGCAGGTGGTCGTTGCCGATGCGGATGTTTAACGGGTCGGTGTCATCGCGCATATTGATGAGGTTGAGTAAGTCGGGGGTTGTGGTTGTGGCGATGTATTGGAGACTGAACTTGTTGGCGTTGCCTGACTTCGGGTTGATGGTGGTGTATTCGATAAAGCAATCCCAGATGTTGATGGGCATGGTGTTGCGGGTGACGAGGGTGTCGATGTCTCCGCGTTGGTAGTTCAGCCGCTGATGCACAAGAGTGACAGGAAAGCCCAGCTGTGCCCAGATTTTCTTTTCCTTGCCTTTGTACCAGTTGTAGAACAGACGAGGGCTGAACTCGTAGATGTTTTCGGTGAAGTGGCTTCTATAGCTGTTGCGACGGTCGATGTTCTGTTCGTATTCGTGGACAGAGGGAAGCTCACCGAGGGCGTATGTAGTGTCGATGTCAAAGATGGATGACTCGCGGTGACGGTCATTCTGGGTATAGCTGGCGTTAAGCTGTAGACGAACGAGGCTGGTGAAGTTGATTTGGTAGGTACCTTTCACAGAAGCATCCCATGAGCGGTTGGGGTGGTTGCGGTCGTAGCGGTTGAGTGTCTGCTCTGGTTGCAGAGAGGGTGTCGTAGCGTACAGGACATGCTGACGGTGGTAGTGGTCTTCCGTTTGGTCGCAGAAGTTGGCTGAGGCATCGATGGATGCCCAGTCGGGGCTGTGGCGGAACTTGAAGGTACTGCTGAGGTAAATGCCACCATCGAGGGTGTGGCCTTCGGTGATGCCTCGTTCCAGATTTCGATGGATGAGGCTGTCGTTCTGATAGAAGGCGGACGAGAGATGGCTATTGTTATTGTCAAACTTCTGATAGTTGAGCGAAGGGCGCACGTCAAGGTTCCACATCCCGAAGTTGCGGTAGTAGTGGTGGCTGGTGTTCAGCTTCAGATTCTTGTCGCGTTGGGCTTGGCTGATACGCTCGTAGGTGTCGCCCGTAGCGAGATAGTTCTGACGGTTGGTGCGGGTTTGGCGGTCGAGGTCAGTGTGGCTCACTTGCACGTTGCCGTCTGCCTTCCAACGTTGGTTGCGGTCATCCACGCTATAGTCGAAACCTGCCTGTTGTTGAGTGAGTTGTCCACCTTCCTGCAATTTCTGCGGATTCCAGCTGCCTGTTTCGCCTGGTTTGCGGTCACCGTTTAGGTTGTTGGCGGTGGCGTATGTGGCAAGGCGTGAGTGATCGGTGAATCGGAGGGCAAAGAGTCGGACGAGCCATCTTTCTTCCGTTCCGCCACCTGCCTCGACGTTCGCCATCAGCCCAATGCTGTACTCTTTTTTCAGTTTCACGTCCATCACGTAGCGGTTATTGCCCATGACGTGCTGCCCCAGAAACTCGCTTTGGTCGCCCCACTTGTCGTAGATTTGGATGTCCTTCACTGTGTAGGCTGGCAGGTTGTCGAGCATGATGGTGTGGTCGCCTCGGAAGAAGTCCTTCCCGTTCAGGAGTAGGGCATCGACGTACTTTCCGTTGTGGTAGATGCGACCACCTTCCTTCAGTTCGATGCCTGGAAGTTGACGTACCAGCGCGTCGAGCATTGACCCTTCTGCCAGTTCAAAGGCATCGGCGTTGAAGACGAGGGTGTCGCCTTTGTAGTAGAACTGCACTTTCGAGGCTGTTACCGTCACCTCGCGCAGCAGGGTGGATTCGCGTTTCACGTAGATGGGCGGTAGTTCGCGTTTTTGTTCTCGACGATAGATGTTGTCGAGCCGATAAGGAATCTTTGCGGTTTCGAAACCTGCATAGTTGACTTGAAAGATGTAGTTGGCTGGGCGTGCTGGAACTTGAATGGCGAAGTCGCTGTGCTCAACGACGGGGTTATTGCCCATCTGGGAATGGGAAATGGCTTCGCAGGAGTCGAGAAGCTGACCGTCTGCGGTTGACAGACGGACGATGGCGTGGGGGAGTTCGAGGTGTGTCAGGTGGTCGTACACCTTCCCCGTAAGCCACAGTTTGCGGTTGTCGGCTTGAGCCTTGTACTGCACATAGATATTGGTACTTTTCACCTTGACCTTCACAGGTTGCCCTTTGCAGATGTGTCCCACGGCTTCAGGCACAGAGAGGTCTTTTACGTCGGCTGTCACCTGTAGATGTTCCAACTCGTTGTGAATGAAAGAGATTTTGTAGGTCTGCTGCTCGGTGTCGAGGGCTTCGAGCACAGCTGCTAACGATTGGTTGCTGAAAGAGCGTGTAATGGTTTGTGCTGTGGCGGCCATCACGAAGAGAAGCAAAGCGAGGATGAATGTGGTGCGTTTCATGGTTGCCCCTCCTTTTCTACCCATTTCACAAAGATGGTGTCGCGCTCGGCGGTGAGGTGAAGACCCTCAAACTCGTTTACGTTGGACAGGAAGTCGGACAGCGATTTCTCGCTGTTCCATAAGATGGAGAAACGCAACAGGCGTGGCTCTTCGTCTAAGAAGCAAACGGTATGGTGGTAGTGGCTCCCCACAGCATACAGGATGCTGTCCAACGGTACATTGCGGAACTGCACAAGGCTATCTTCGACCGCCACATTTGTTTCATTCGGTACATTCGACACAGCCTTTTCTGTCGGCCAATGGAACAATCGGAACGAATCAGCCAGACGGACAGCAGCGTAAATGGCTCCGCTGAGGATGGTCATGCCGATGAAGATGGCTGCAATGTTACGCCACTGATGGCGATGGCGTTTTTGTTTTTCTGCTAAGACATGCTGCCTGAAGCGCACGGCAAAGTCGGCTGGCAGTTGAGGCTCTTCGTCGTGCAGTTGTTGTACGGCCTTGTGGAGGTTAATGTCCGTTTGGCGGAACTGCTCTTGTTCGTGGAAGTCTTGCTGTTTCATAGGGCTTGAAGGTGTTGGATGGTGTTGTGAAGTTTCTGACGGATGCGATGCAGACGCACAGTCACGGCACCCGATGTGGACTGCATCATGTAGGCGATGTCGCTGATGGGCAACTCGTCGTAGTAGAAGAGGTTGATGAGCGTCTGTTCCTCGCCCGACAATTGTTGGATGGCAGCTTTGAGCTGTTCCACCCTTGTGTCGTCTGGTTGCTGAAAGAGGCGTACCATCTCTTGGTTGGCCTCTGTCTGAATCGTGGTTTCTTCTTCTTCCATCGGGACAAGGGGCAAGGACGGATGGCGCAGATGGTTGAGTGCCAGATGGTAAGCGATACGCTTGAGCCATGTGGAGAAGGTGGCGCGGTCGGGGTCGTAGCTGTCAATTTGCTGCAACGCCCTGATCAATGTGTCCTGGGTCAGTTCCTCGGCATCGAGTGTGTTCCCTGTCATTCGATGCAGAAGGGAAAACACCGATTGTCCGAACTGCTGCACGATATGGCTACATGCCCAAGCCTCGCCACGTGCTGCAGCTTTGACCACTTGGATGATATGTGTGTCGTTGGTGCTCATCGGAAAAGTCTTTCTACCTATATATACACACGTTTTACCTTCAATATTACACTAATCTTTACTTTTTTGCTTGGACAAGAAAAAAAGCGGACGACTCGGGGTGAGCCGTCCGCTTTCTTCTATTATATATATGTGTGTCGGATTTACTTCATCGAATAGACCACATTCATTATCAGCTTGCCAATCTCGTCGGCGGCTTCCATCGTGGCTGCCTCGGAGTAAACGCGGATGATGGGTTCGGTGTTGGACTTGCGGAGGTGTACCCACTTATCGGGGAAATCAATCTTCACGCCGTCGATGTCGTTCACTTCCACACCGTCTTGTCCTGTGTACATAGCCTTGACCTTGGCGAGGATGGCATCCACGTCGGTGGAGGCATCAAGGTCGATGCGGTTCTTGGCGATGGCATAGTCGGGATAGGTGGCACGGAGTTGGCTGACGGTAAGTCCTGGCTTTGCCTCACGTTCGTGTGCCAGATGGCTGAGGAAGAGGGCGATACCTACGAGGGCATCGCGGCCATAGTGGGCAGCGGGATAGATGACTCCGCCGTTGCCCTCGCCGCCGATGACGGTGTTGGTCTCCTTCATCTTCGTCACCACGTTCACTTCGCCCACAGCGGCAGCGTTGTATTGCTGACCATATTTGCGAGTCACGTCGCGCAGGGCACGGGTGGAAGAAAGGTTGCTCACGGTGTTGCCCGGAGTGTGCTTGAGGATGTAGTCGGCCACCGTGACGAGGGTGTATTCCTCACCGTACATCTTGCCGTCTTCGCAGATGAAGGCAAGACGATCCACATCGGGGTCAACCACAAAGCCTACGTCGTTGCCGCCTTTGGCCATGAGACCCATGATGTCGGAGAGGTTTTTCTCCAGAGGTTCGGGGTTGTGCTGGAAGTCGCCCGTTGGCTCTGCATAGAGTGGGGTAACGTGTTCCACGCCGAGTGCCTTGAAGAGTTTGGGGAGGATGATGCCACCCACGGAGTTGATGCTGTCGAAAGCCACCTTGAAGTTCTGCTTCTTGATGGCTTCCACATCCACGAGGTCGAGACCAAGCACCATGTTGATGTGCTTCTGGTCGTAGGAGTTGTCCTCGATGTACTTGCCAAGTCCATCGACATCAGCAAAGTCGAAATCTTCGGCTTCAGCGATTTTCAGTACTTCGTTGCCTTCAGCAGCGTTGAGGAACTCGCCCTTTTCGTTGAGAAGCTTGAGGGCATTCCAGTGACGGGGATTGTGACTGGCGGTGATGATGATGCCACCACAGGCACCTTCCATCGCCACAGCAATCTCGGTAGTGGGAGTGGAAGCGAGTCCGATGTTGACCACATCGAATCCCATGCCCATGAGGGTGCCGCATACGACGTTCTTCACCATCTCGCCCGAAATGCGTGCATCGCGACCCACCACAATCTTGTTGCTCTCTATCTTTGTGGTGCGACGGATGAGGGTAGCGTAGGCACTAGTGAACTTTACGATGTCAAGAGGGTTCAAGCCCTCACCAGCTCGTCCGCCGATGGTGCCGCGGATGCCGGAAATAGATTTAATTAAGCTCATTTTTAAATTATCATTTATCATTTTTCATTTAGCGTAGCGTTACCTTCCTAACTGGTACGTTATTTCGTAGTAGAACGGCAATACGTAGCCAGAGGCGTTGGTGGTGCCTGACGAGTGGGGCACGATGAGGCGCACCTTGGCGATTTTCCCTGCGTCGCGTGTTAAGCGGATGAAGTTGAGGGGCTTGAGCCATCCTTGGGGCACGGTGGCATTGTAGGAGTTGAGCATACGGCCTTCGGTGAACGATGCCGTGTAGCTTTGGCTGTAGTGGCTGTATTTGCAGAGCATCTTGTCCACAATGCTGGGAGTGTAGAGGTTGGTGTAGGTAGTGTCGGCCGACTCGATGTCGTATTCCAGAAAGCGGCACAGAAGCACCTTGCTTACCGTAGAGTCGCTCATCTCTTTGGCCATCTCCACCATCGTTTGACCTTCGCCCTTACGGACAATCTGCATGTAGATACCGTCATCATTGAACAATACAAACTCGTTTTTAGTGGTGTCGGTGATGCTGTCTTGTGCGTAGAACTGTTCCTCAGTGATGGGGGTGATGGTTCCCACGAAGTCATTACTCTCGATGAACTTCCTGATGGCCTTCTTCTCCTTCTCCTTCTGTTCGGCGTAGGTCTCGCCGTCGTTGCAGCTTGTCGTTGTAAACATCGAAAGGCTTACGGCACAGGCCGTAAGCACTAAATAGAATAGTTTCTTCACTGATTTATCATTTATTATTTATCATTTAGCGTTGCGCTTGAATCAACGTCTGCCGTAGTTGGAGCATCCTCCTTCTTCTTCGCCAAATATTCGGGAAGTGCCAATCCTGCTTGGTTGAAGAGTTCGTGGAGTGGGGGGACGCTCTTCATCAAGCCTGAGAGGAAATTGGCGGTACTGCCCTTTCCGTCGGCAGAGTTGCCAGAATCCCAAACGGTTACATGGTCGATGTTGATGCCCTTGACTGCTTCCACCTGAGTCTTCACCAGTTCTGGCAGCTTTTCCAAGAGCAGGAGCATGTATGCCTTGTTGGCATCGCCACCTGCCGCCTGTACCATCTTGTCGTAACCCTGTGCTTGGCGGCTCAGTATCTCGAACAGACCTCGTGCCTCGGCTTCCATCTTGGCGTAAGCAGCGTCGGCCTCACCCTTGGCGTTCACACGAATCTTCTCAGCCTCTGCCTCAGCCTCGATAATCTTACGTTTCTTCTCAATCTCTTGGCTCACCAGCACGTTCGCACTCTGTGTGGCACGTTCGCGGTCAGCACGAGCCTCTTCTGCCTTCTGCTCAGCCGAGTAAGCCTCTTCGAGTGCTTTGGCAGCAGCCACCTTTTCAGCGGCAATGGCCTTGCGTTGTGCCTCAGCCTCACGTTCACGGCGCACAGCGTCGGAGTTGGCTATCTGCACCTTCGCCTCGTTCTCACCCTGCACAGCCTGTGCATTCGCCTCGGCGGTACGGATACGGGTCTCTCGGTTGGCCTCAGCCTTACCGATTTCTCCGAACTTCTCTTGTTCAGCCACACGCACCTTGGCTTCGTTAATGGCCTTCGCTGCGGCTTCCTGACCCAGAGCCTCGATGTAACCGCTCTCGTCGTTGATGTCGGTCACGTTCACGTTGATGAGGCGCAAACCAATCTTCTTCAGTTCCACTTCCACATTGCTGGAGATGGCTTCAAGGAACTTGTCGCGGTCGGAGTTCAGCTCTTCGATACTCATAGTGGCGATGACCAGACGGAGCTGTCCGAAAAGGATGTCTCGTGCCAGTTCCTGAATCTGTCCAGGGGTAAGCCCCAACAGACGCTCAGCGGCAGCCGTCATGCTTTCGGGGTCGGTGGAGATACCGACCGTGAAGCGGCAAGGCACATCCACACGGATGTTCTGACGTGACAGCGCATTGGTCAGGTTGGCATCAATACTGATGGGGGTAAGGCTCAGGTAGGCATAGTCCTGGATGATGGGCCATACGAACGTACCACCGCCATGCACACACTTGGCAGAGCCACGGTTGCCCGTTGTTCCGTACACAACCAAAATCTTGTCCGAAGGACATCTTCTGTATCGATTGATAATCGATATCAGTAAAACGATGGCTACGACCACCGCAACGATAATAAGATAAATGGGATCCATACAACAATGTAAAATTTATAATGTATAATGTATAATAACCATGCGGCAAGATTGGTAATGTTTAAAGTTTAGAGTTTAAAGTTTGAAGAACGTGCGGCTTGTTTACAAACATCGCGTCAGCCTCTTTAAACTGTAAACTGTAACCTTTAAACTTTATATAACAGGTTAGGGGGCTACTAATACGGTTGAGCGGTCTACAACGCTGACCACCTTCACCTTCTGTCCGCTTGAGATGCTCTCGCCTTCGGTCATGGCACTAATCTCCTGCACCGATCCGTTCAAGCTTACCTGCACTTTGCCCTTGCCGCTCTTGCCAGCAGGAATGCGCAGATACACGTCCACCGACTTGCCCAAACTGTCCTCGATGCGAAAAGCTCCGTTGTGCTCCAGCTTTTTCGTCTGCTTCTTGATAAAGAAGAACATTAGCACAAACGCCACGCCCACCAGCACTGCCACAAAGCACAACAGCCACTTGTTCTCGATGGCACCGCCGAGGCACACGCCCGCCCAGCCGAAACCGACCAGAAAGTTGACGAAGTTCTTGATGCTGAACAACGAGATACCGCCTCCTAAGTCCATCGTGTCCGCGCCATCGAAGTCCACATCCATGTCGCTACTGTCCATGCCTATCAGTGTCAGCACCATCTGAATGACGAAAATCACCGTGCCTGCTGCGGCACACACCCAGAACACCTGCATCCAGGTGTCCAGTCCTTGAAACAAATCCAAATACGTCTGCATAGTTCCATGCGTTTATATGTGAAAAATCGGTACAAATATACAGATTTTATTTATAACAGGAGGCACAAAGTCCGTTATTATAAGATTTTTATGCAAAAATAGTACGTATTTCGCAAAATATACGTACCTTTGGCACGATTTTCGGGCTTTGTATGTATCACCCCACTCTACGAGGGCATGCTGTTCGGAATCAAGGTATCGTTTCAAAGTTAAGAAGAAACAAAAAAAGCAATGAACAAAACTACACAAACATTTCTGACGGCACTGATACTAACCGCAGTGTCTTCTCTGGCATGTTTCGCTGACGGACAATCTAATGGTTGGGTAACTTATAATAGTCAACCGGAGGAAGGATACTACTTCCTCGTATCGAAACATGAAGAAACCTATGTGGCCTACGGCGGCTATGACGGGGGAGAACATAAAGGTAATGCTGTTGTGGTGAATGGTAGTATTAACATCGATGTGATGGAAAACCATGTTGTGCCTATCAGACTTAAAAAAGCAGATGGAAGCTACTGGTACATCATGGATGGCGATAGATATCTGGGTGTAAATAATGAGACTGTAGGTACTTCCAAAGCAGATTACCTCTATCTTGAAAAATATGAAAATTTTAGTAATAATTCAGACTCGAAAAGAAGATTTGAATGGTTCATTTCTTGGGGGGAAGATAAAAACCTTAAGATAATGAATGCTTACAAGCCAGCTTATCTAAAGTACAATTACAACACAAACATAGACGACAGCTATTTTAGGGTGTATGGATATAGCGAGCACGATGATGTCATACTTTATAAAGGGAAAATGTTGGGGCTTTACGACAAATCAGACAATACGGGAATCATCGAAGACAATGACAACACGATTACGAATGTGTGCCTTATCGACCGCACACTCTACAAGGATGGCTCGTGGAACACGCTTTGTCTTCCGTTCGATGTAACACTTGCGAACAGCCCTCTGAAAGATGCCACGGTAAAGAAACTGGTAAAGGAAACAAACGATAGTCCTAAGAAGGAAGGTGCTTATATTGATAAATTTGATAATAATGGTGATAAACAAGACTATTATATTCTCCACTTAACGTTTGAAGTTGAAGAGACTGAACTACAGGCAGGTGTTCCGTACATCGTCAAGTGGGATACCCCTGCTGCTACGAACCTCGTCAACCCTGTGTTCAAGGGTGTGACCATTGATTACAGTACCGCTGCTCAGAGTCGCATGACTTTTTCTTACACTGATGTTAATTTCGAAGGTAGATACGCCCCCGTCGAAATTACCGCCGTCGGTGGTGACAACACGAAGCTCTATCTTGGTGCTTCTAACACTTACTACTACCCGAATGCTCCTATGACCATTGGTGCCCAACGTGCCATCTTCCAGTTGAAGAACGGCTATAGGGCGGCTGAACCCGTTTCGGGCGGTGGTGTCCGAATCTTTACTCCCGATTTCAAAGAAGAAAATACAAGCATCCTCACGCTAAAGTTGGATGCCGATTCTCCTCAGTCAGAAATTTGGTACGACCTCCAAGGTCGCAGCTTCTCGGGAAAGCCGACAACGAAGGGTGTCTATATACATCGAGGAAAGAAAGTCGTCCTTCGCTAACCCTCTCGACTTCCAACACTTATCTATCTCAAAAACACTTACAGCAATGAAAATAGGATTCGACAACGAGAAGTACTTGAAGATTCAGTCGGAACACATCAAGGAGCGTATCGCTCAGTTCGACGGTAAACTTTATCTGGAATTAGGCGGCAAATTGTTTGACGACCACCATGCCTCGCGTGTGCTGCCAGGATTCAAACCCGACAGCAAACTGAGGATGTTCGGCCAGTTGAGAGACAGCATCGAGATTGTCATCGTGATTAGTGCCGAGGACATCGAGAAGAACAAGGTGAGGGCTGACCTTGGCATCACCTACGACGAGGATGTGCTGCGACTGCGTGACGAATTTCAGAAACGGGGCTTCTTCGTAGGTTCTGTGGTCATCACCCACTACGACGGACAACGGGCGGCTGACGACTACCGTCACCGTTTGAAGCGGATGGGCATCAAGTCCTTTATACATTATTTAATAGACGGCTATCCCCACAACGTGGAGCTGATTGCTTCCGACGAGGGCTTTGGCAAGAACGATTATGTGGAGACAGAACGTCCTCTCGTCATCGTCACTGCCCCTGGGCCTGGCAGCGGCAAGATGGCGGTCTGCCTCAGTCAGCTCTATGGGGAGAACCAGCGCGGCATCCGTGCTGGCTATGCGAAGTTTGAGACTTTCCCCGTGTGGAACTTGCCGCTGAAACATCCCGTGAACATCGCTTACGAGGCTGCCACTGCCGACCTCAACGACGTGAACATGATAGACCCCTTCCATTTCGATGCCTACGGGAAAGTGGCCATCAACTACAACCGTGACATCGAGATTTTCCCCGTGCTGAACGCTCTGTTCGAGGGCATCTATGGCGAAAACCCCTACAAATCGCCCACCGACATGGGAGTGAATATGGTGGGATTCTGTATCAGCGATGATGTCGTCTGCAGTCAAGCTTCGAAAGACGAAATCATCCGTCGTTACTACGATGCCACCAACAAACTCGCCGACGGGGCTTGCAACGAAGGTGAAGTGAACAAGATACAACTCCTTTTCAATCAGGCGAAAATCACCACGGCATTGCGTCGTGTCACCGTGGCAGCCAACGAACGGAGACTGCAGACAGGCGTGCATTGTGCCGCGATGGAGATGGAGGACGGCACCATCATCACCTCCAAGACAGGAGCCTTGCTCGGCTGTTGCGCTTCCCTGTTGCTCAACGTGATGAAGCACCTTGCGGGCATCGACCACGACATCAAGCTGATACCTCAGAGCATGATTGAGCCTATCCAGAAGACGAAGGTCGAGTATCTGGGTGGCCATAATCCTCGACTCCACACCGACGAGGTGCTGGTGGCCATCTCGGTGTTGTCGCAACACGACGACAACTGCCGACGCGCCTTAGAGCAGTTGCCCAAGCTGCGTGGTTGCCAGATGCACAGCACGGTGATGTTGGGCGAAGTAGATAGAAAGATACTGAAGAAGCTGGGATGCGGTCTCACTTGCGACCCAGTACGAAAAAAATAGCGGCATTAAAAAGAAAAATAAAGAAAAAAGATGCAAGCCGAACGCAGAGCCAAGCTTGCTTGGGCTATGCTGAGACGAAGCTCTTTTTATGTAAAAAAATTTTTTATCTATTTTTGCCTATTTTTTTCTATTTTTTCTTTCTACGCCCCGCAGGGGCATAAAACGTACCAAGTTATTTTTTTACGATTGCTAAACATTTTACATCCTACCTTTTACATTATACATTTTTAAGAATGTAACCTATTTGAACATCTATGTAACACGGTGATGGGGTGTTTTTGTTAAAGAAGGTGTAATTTTGCAGCCGAAATTAGTTTTATTACACCCTATATGAAAACAAAACCTCATCGACATCTGCACCTATCAAAGTGGATAGGGGCCATGTTGATTGCCGCTGGAGGATTGTCGGCTTGCGACGGCTACGACTTGGCAGAGAATGACCCAAGTTGGCTCGGTTCAAGTATCTACGACTATCTGAAAAATGACGGCAATTACACCAACATGGTCAGGCTGATTGACGACCTGAACTACTCAGAAGTGTTGGCAAAGACGGGTAGCAAGACGCTCTTCGTGGCCGACGATGCTGCATTCAGCCGTTTTTATCAGACCAACTCGTGGGGCGTGCATAGCTACGACGGCTTGTCGCTCGCCCAGAAGAAACTGCTGCTCTATGGCAGCATGATTAACAACTCCTGTCAGGTGGCCTACCTGAGCAGTTCCGAAGGTCCTACCGAAGGCGACTGCATGAGGCGGCTTACGGCGACGAGCGAGTACGACTCCGTGCCTGTGCTCCGTCCCTCGCAGATGCCCGACAATCCCTATTGGGCATCCTATCGGGAGAGCGGCAACCCCATCGTCTGCATGAGCGACATCACGGCACCACCGATGATACACTTCATCGAGGCTTTCCTGACCAACAAGCTCATCACCAACGACGACTGCAACTTCCTCTTCAACCATCAGACGGAGCGTCAAGCTGGCGATGCCAATGTCAACGGCATTATGATGACGGAGCAGAACATCAAGTGCTCCAACGGGTTCGTCCATAAGATGGCAGAAGTGCTTACGCCGCTGCCCAACATGGCCGACTTCATCAGCCAGCACCCCACCACACAGGGTTACGCCCGATTGCTCAACCGCTATTGTGCTCCCTACTATGCTGGCGACGAAGCCACCCGTGAGTATAATCGCCTATACAATACTAATATAGATTCACTCTACGAGAAGCGTTACTTCTCCGAGCGTAGCCAGGGAGGTCAGCCCCTCGACCTCACCCCCGACGAAGGTCCCGTCAATGGACAGCTGAAGTTCGACCCAGGATGGAACCAGTTCTATTCAGCCACCACCAACAGCACCGCCATCAATGTCGCCTTGCAGGAGAACATGGGCGTGATGCTTGTGCCTACCGACGAAGCCCTCGACCGCTATTGGAACGAGGGAGCGGGCAAAGTGCTGAAGGATTACTATGGTTCGTGGGAGAATGTGCCTGACAAGGTGGTGTCGAAGATGCTCAACGTCAACATGCTCAACTCCTTCACTTCCTCCGTGCCCAGCAAGTTCTACACCGTGCTCAACGATGCCAACGACGAACTGGGACTCAAGGAAGAGTTCATCGACTCCGTCTATATGGCTTGCAACGGAGCCGTCTATCTGACCAACAAAGTGTTCAACCCCGTGGCTTACATCTCCGTCACCTTCCCCGCCCTCATCAACGAGACCATGAGTGTCCTCTATTGGGGCGTGGAACAGCTCGGCTTCGATGTCTATCTCAACTCCCAGAACACCTACTACAGTCTTTTCATCCCCAACAACGATGCCTTGCTCAACTACATCGACCCCTGTTCCTACGGCAAGACCAGCACCCAGCTCTTCCGCTTCCACTACAAGGCTTCAGCTCAGACCGAGGAGGAAAAAGTGTGGGCAAGCATCTGGAACTACGACACCGCCACGGGTCTTGTGGGCGACTCCATCGGCGAGGCATCCTACAGCCAAATCACCAACCGCCTCGAAGACATCCTCAACACCCACATCGTCATTGGCAATGTGGAGAACGGCAACACCTTCTTCCAGACCAAGGGCGGTTCGATGGTCAGGGTGCAGAACGCTTCGGCTGGCATCGGAGGCATGACCGTGCAGGGAGGCCTCCAGATTGAAGAAGGCAAGGCTGTCCGCGTGGTGGGCATCTACGACGAATCCTACGAAGGCAACGGAAAGACCTACATCCTCGCCGACGAACCCATCCTCACCGCCCGCAAGTCGGTGTTCGATGTGTTGGGCGAGCACGACGAGTTCCGAGCCTTCCACGACCTCCTGCAAAGCTCTTCCCTGTTGGAGACCAAGCACGTCATCGGCACCGACGAACACGGCGCACCCACCCAGAACATTTCCCTCTTCAACACCTACCGCTACACCGTCTATGTGCCTACCAACGAAGCCATCGAACGGTTGCAGATTTCGGGTCAGCTTCCCACATGGGAAGAGGTGGAACTGGAACAAGACGACCATCGTCGCGACAGCCTTTCCCAAGAGATAGAGAAGTTCATCAAGTACCACATACAGGACAACGCCTACTACATAGGTCAGGGCACAGCGAGCGGGGAGTTTGAGACCTCGGCCTACAAGGTGACCGATGGCAACCTTTCCTACTACAAACTCAACACCCAAGTGTCCAACGACGGCATCACCATCACCGACGGACGAGGCAACACCCGTCACGTCGTCACCACCGGTGGCCTCTGCAACCTCATGGCACGCGAATATCAGTACGACGCTGGCGATGCCACCCGTGCCAACCACCTCTACACCTCCTCCTTCGCCGTCGTCCACCAGATAGACGGAGCACTGCAATACAAATAAGCCCTAACCGTGACTCACAGTATGAAGACTAAACAAATCATTCCCATTCTCGTCATGGCACTCATGCCATGCGCCGTGGCAGCTCAGACCGCTGGCACGATGATTCACGGTGTGGTGCAAGACGACCTCGACCCCCTCATGGCTTGCAACGTCGTCGAGATAGACAATGCCAACCGTATCGTAGCCCATGCAGTGACCGACATCAACGGAAACTTCGCATTCCGTATTGTTGACCCCAAGCACAAGCTGAAAATCTCCTACGTCGGCTATGCCACACAGCTCATCCCCATCAAAGGCACCACTTACAAGATTGTGATGAAGAGCAACACCCAGTTGCAGGACGTAGTGGTGAAAGCCAAGAAAATCGTGCAGACCAGTGGCCTCGCCATTCCCGAACGCGAGCTGTCCGTGGCACACCAGATGATTGATGCCAAGGAGTTCGAGGGCTTGGCGCTCACCAGTGTGGATGAAGCCTTGCAGGGACGCATCGCAGGACTCGACATCGTCAGCAACTCTGGCAACCTCGGTTCGGGCACCTCCATGCGCCTCCGTGGTGTCAGCTCCATCAATGGCAGCAGCGAACCCCTCATCGTGGTGGATGGCAACATCTTCGAAAGCGACTACAACAGCAATTTCGACTATGCCAATGCCACCGAAGACCAGTTTGCCGAACTGCTCAACGTCAACCCCGACGACATCGCCTCCATCTCCGTGCTCAAGGACGCTGCCGGCACCGCCATCTACGGTTCGCAGGGAGCCAATGGTGTCATCGAAATCAAGACCAAGCGTGGTGCGCGTGGCAAGACCAAGGTGCAGTACTCCTACCGCATTATGGCCACCCATCAGCCTTCGGGAATCCGCCTCCTGAATGGTGACCAATACACCATGCTGATGAAGGAAGCCTACTACAACCCCACGCTCAGCGATGCCTCTGCCAACATCCGCGAGTTCAACTACGACCCCTCGTGGAACGAATATGAGGCCTACAACAACAACACCGACTGGCGCAGAGCCATTCGTCAGACAGGCGTTCAGCAGAAGCACTATGTCAGCCTCTCCGGTGGTGGCGAAAAAGCCAACTTCCGCATCGCTGGCGGTTACGACCATCAGACGGGTTCCGTCATTGGCCAGCGACTCGACCGCTTCACCACCCGTGTGGCACTCGACTACTTCGTGAGCGACCGCATCAAGATTGTCACCAACTTCAACATGACTTACACCGACAACCACAAGAACTATCAGGTGAACAATCTCGACCTGCTCGGCATCGCCTACCAGAAGATGCCCAATCTTTCCATCTACGAACAAGACCAGCTGGGGCACAACCTGCCCGACTACTACCACGTGCTCAACACCTGTTCCGAAGAGCTGAAGGAAGACCAATACAAATATGTCAATCCTGTGGCCTTGGCCAGGCAAGCCAAAAACGAAGAATCCACCTATCAGATTCAGCCAGAGTTCCAGTTGGTTTACAACCTTCTCGGCACACACGACGACCAGACGCAGCTCAGGTACGAAGGTAAAATCCTCTTCAACATCTTCAACAAGTACAACGACCTGTTCTACCCCTCCAGCCTCGTCACGGCAGGATGGCAAGACTCCAACAACAACCGAACCACGGCAGATGCCCACAAGAGTACCGCCATCACTACCACTCATCGACTCACTTTCGTGCCACACTTCAGGAACGCCGACCATTCGTTCATGGCCTTTGCCCAGTTCCAGCTCACAGACGGTTCCTCCAAGTCGAGCACCTCCACCGTGTGGGGCTTACCTTCAGGCGGCATCAGTACGCCCATAGCCGACGGCATTGTCAGCACTCTTGGCACCAGTTCGGGACAGTGGCGCAGTGTCTATCTCACCTTCTCGGCTCACTATGCCTACAAGGGTAAATATATCGCAGATTTCAGCATTCGTCGAGACGGTTCCACCAAGTTTGGCGACGACAGCCGTTGGGGAAATTTCCCTGCTCTCTCTTTCCGATGGAACGTGAGCGATGAGCCTTTCATGCAGCGTCTCCCCTTCATCTCCATGCTCTCCATCCGTCCAGGTTGGGGTAAGGTGGGTAATCAGCCTGGTGGCGAATACCTCTACTTCTCCAAATACACCAATGGCTCATCCTACAATAGCAACGCTTCCGTCTATCCCAGCAACATCCGTCTCAGCTCCCTCAAGTGGGAAGAGAAAGAAACATGGAATATCGGTTTCGACCTCGGATTGTTTGACAATAAACTGACGGCCGACTTCAACATCTACACCCAGCACACCAGCGACTTGTTGATGATGAATCGTAAAATTCCTGCTTCTTCGGGCTTCGGTGCCCTCCACTACCAGAACGTGGGTGACATGGTCAACAACGGATGGGAGTTCAACATCAACGGTCAAGACATCATCAAGGTGGGAAAGTTCCGCACTGGCTTCAACGTGTCGTTTGCCAACAACAAGAACGAAATCACCAAGATGGACGAGACGGTGCTGGCTTCGCTCAACAGCGATTTCGACAAGAACAACGGTTCCTACCTCACCCGTGTACAGCTTCACAATGCCTTCGGATCCATCTATGGCTTCCGCTACAAAGGCGTATATCAGTATAGTAAGTACTCAGCCGTCGAAGTGCCAGGTGTGAGTGGTCCCAATGCCCCAGTGGCACGCGATGCCCATGGAAATGTGGTGGTGGATAAGAATGGCTACACCACTCCAATGGTGTTCTGTTATGACAGCAACGACAAGAACTACATTTATGAGTTTAAAGGTGGTGATGCCATCTACGAGGACATCAACCATGATGGTAATATCAATGAGTTGGATATCGTCTATCTCGGCTCATCCCTGCCGAAAGTGACGGGTGGTTGGGGCTTCAAGCTTCAGTATGGTCGTTGGACTTGGAACAACCAGTTTAACTTCCGTGTGGGCAACAAAATCATCAATCAGGCGCGTATGTTGGCAGAGAACATGTACACCAACAACAACCAATCAACTGCTGTCAACTGGCGTTGGCGTGTGGAAGGTGACCAAGCACTTGTTCCTCGTGCACTCCACAAGGAGGGTTACAACTGGTTAGGTAGTGACCGATTCGTGGAAAAAGGCTCGTTCATGCGCTTGAACTACACACAAATCAGCTACTCGCTCGACCCCAAACTCATCAAGGATTGGGGCTTGACCCAACTTTCTCTTTATCTGAGTGCCAACAACCTCTTCTGCTTCACAGGCTATTCGGGTGCCGACCCAGAAGTTGGCTATGGAGGCTATGGTGTGACCACCGACCGTGCTCGCACGCCTAACCCTCGTTCCGTTACTTTTGGTGTCACTGTTCAATTCTAACACAACTAAATCGATGAATAAGAATAATATGAAACTAAAAAATATATACAAGGTCATTGTCGCGTTAGCCCTCCCCATTTGGGGGCTGGTAGGCTTGACCTCCTGTGATGACTTTCTGTCCATCGAACCGCAGAATGACATTGTGCTGGAGAACTACTGGACAGAGGAGGCTGACGTGAACAGTGTGCTCAACTCATGCTATGCCCAGTTGGAGAGCCGCGAATGCATCAGCCGCATGATTGTGTGGGGCGAGTTGCGTTCTGACAACATGACTACTGGTGTTGGTACCCCCAACAGCTTGCAGCAGATTCTGAAGGAGAATATCCTTGAAACCAACGAATACACGAATTGGTTGTGTTTCTACCAAGCTATTAACCGTTGTAATACGGTGCTCCACTATGCACCTGGTGTGAATGCCATAGACCCGAACTTCACGGAATCGGAGCTTCATGCCACTATTGCTGAGGCCACTACTCTCCGTGCTTTGTGCTACTTTTATCTGATTCGTACTTTCCGTAATGTTCCTTATATCACCAAACCCTCCAAAGATGATAGTCAGGTGTTCCAAGTGAAAGCGTCGCCTTTTGATGCGATACTGGACAGTCTGATTTCCGATGTGGAACGTGTGAAGGACGATGCCGTGCGTAGTTATGGCGAAGAAAGCGTGGAGAATACATGTCGTATCACCCGTTGGGGCTGTTATGCCTTATTAGCCGACCTCTATTTGTGGAAAGGTGACTGGCAGCAGTGCATCAAGTATTGCGACCTCGTGATTAATGAGAAAATCCGCGAGTATGAGTATGACTACGAGAAGAACCCTACGACGCTGACGACAGAACTCTATGGAATTTATCCTCTCATCTCGGAATCGTTGAGCAACAGCAACTATGCTGGCAATACCTACACGGAGCTTTTCGGTACGGGTAATAGTTTCGAGTCTATTTTTGAATTGAATTTCGTCAACCAACAATCGGTGACGAATACTGCTATCTCTTCGTTCTATGGGTCGAGTACCAGCAGGACGGGGCAGATAGGTGTGCCAACATTCTTGTATAGCGAAGCTTACGCTGGGTTGAACGACTACTTCAGTAAGACAGATTGTCGCTATTTGGAGAACATGACAGAGGTGAACAACAAGGTGTATATATCTAAGTATGTGAACCAGTCTGTTTCTTTCCGCACCACGACGACTACAGGAGGTGCGCCGACGGTGAACGGAAGTACACGTTCGTCAGCTTACGCCAATTGGATTGTTTACCGTTTGACCGATGTCATGCTGATGCGTGCCGAGGCAGAAGTGGAACTGGCTGGAAATGTGGAGGAAGGAGCCGTTCTTTCAGATGAACAGACCCAGCACTACCGCAACGCATTTTCTTGTGTAAGTGCCGTGTGGAAACGTGCGAACAACAAGCGTGTAGCAACTACCGACACCTTGGTGTTTGATGATTATGCTACCTCTCGCTCTGCGATGGAAGATCTTGTACTGAATGAACGTCAGCGCGAATTGATGTTTGAAGGCAAGCGTTGGTATGACCTTGTGCGCTTGTCGCGTCGTGAGGGTGACAATGCACGTCTGATTAGTAAGGTGCTGCCTAAGTTCCAGGAGAATACGAGTGCCATCCGCATCAAACTATCTACACAAGATGTGCTGTATTGGCCGTATAATCGTGATGAACTGGAGCAGAATCCTCATCTTGAACAGAATCCTGCTTACGAAACTGATAACACTGAACAAAACTTCTAAATAGCCATGAATTTGAAACAGATAACAAAACTCTTTGTCGGTGCGCTTTTCCTTGTCGCTGTGTCGCAAGGATTGCAGGGATGTTCGGACGAACCTGATGCCGACAACTATTATACTTTCACGGGCGAGATGGTGAGTGACTATCTTGACCATCGCCCAGAACTGTACAGTGAGTTCACCGAGATTTTGCATCGTTCGGGTATGTATGGCATGATGGCTACCTACGGCACTTACACCTGTTTGGCTCCCACCAACGAGGCGGTGGAACAATACCTCCGTCAGCATGGTTACAGTAGTGTCGCCGACCTGACGAAGGAGGAATGTGACACGTTGTCGTGGAACCACATCATTGCCGAAACTTACTTTACAACGGACTTGAGCGATGGAAACATCCCGACGGCGAACATGAACGAACGGTTCCTCACCTTCTCGTGTGACAGCGATGCGACGAATGGAGGCAATGTGATGTATTACGTGAATATGGCGTCGAAACTGATTGTGCGCGATGACTCAGTGGAGAATGGTGTGGTACATACGCTTGACCATGTCATTCAGCCTTCCAGCTCGTATCTGCCAGAGGTGCTGTTAGACGACCAGAACATCACGCTCTTTACGTCGGCATTGACACTGACGGGATTGAGTGACAGCCTCTATGACTATCTTGACAACACTTATTCTGTGAGCGTCGATTCGGTCAACAAGGGGATTGTCTTCCACCGCACGGGTGCCAACTACATGATGTATTACCCTGCGGTGCGCATGAAGCGTTTCACTGCTTTGGTGGAGACGAACAAGGTGTTTGCCGAAGCTGGCATCAATAATTTGGATGACTTGAAGGCGTATGCAAAGGAGGTTTATGACTCGATGTATCCAGAGGATGCTGGCCAGTATGATGATGATTGGACGAACCGCAAGAATCCGCTGAATCGTTTTATCGCTTACCACTTGCTGCCTTATTATGGGGCTATCAACGACTTCACTATTTCGGAGAGTGGCATCGACTACAAGACGACTTGTGCTATGCCTAACTTGATTGACTGTACGGACTGGTACACGACGCTGATGCCTGGCACGATTATGAAGATGTCTTCTCCTTCTGAGGGTCTTTTCATCAATCGGAAAGGTGTGGCGAGCAACTATTCTGTGAGAGGTATCAAGGTCTATACACCCACCGAAATGAAGACGCTGCATGACCAGGAACTGGAAGAGGCTGGGCTGCCTGTTGACACGCTGAACCAGCAAGCGCTGAATGGTATCTATCACTATATTGACCGTGTGCTGACCTACAACGAGCAGACGCGTGACGTGGTGTTCAACGACCGCATCCGTTGGGATGTCATCACGATGTCCACGGAGTTCCTGAATGCTGGGGCACGTGGCAATACGAACGGTAATCACTTGACGGGTTTCAAGCAGGTGGATGGTTGGGATTTCCACGGGATTGTTCCGACGCTGGCCTTGCGTGAACGAGGTGTGTGGATGGCCACTTATTCGGATGCTGTCGATTTGATTGGACAGTTTGATGTGTCGTTCAAGCTGCCTCCTGTGCCGGCCAACACCTACGAGATTCGCTTTGCATACGGTGCTGGTACCGACCGTGGTGTGGTGCAGATTTACTTTGGAGAGAAGGACAATATGCAGCCGATGGGTTTGCCGATTGATTTCCGCATCTGGGGTGGCGACCCAAGCATTGGTTGGGTGGCTGACACGGACGATAACGAACAGAACCGTGCCATCGACAAGGCCATGCACAACCGTGGCTACATGAAGGACATGGACTCATGGAATCAAGGAGGAAGCAATAACTTACGTGCTAACAATGGTAAGTATCGCAAGATTCTCACGACACAGCCGCTCGATCCGAACAAGGAGTACTGGTTGCGCATCAAGCTGGTCATCGAGAATGCTGAGGCTGAGTTGCCCATCAACTATTTTGAGTTCTGTCCAAAGAGTGTCTATGCAGGACTGACGGCTGAGGACACGCATTAGAAATGTAAAATGTAAAATGTGAAATTTATGAAACTAAAGAATATATATAATGCCATCGTTGCGTTAGCCCTTCCTCTTTTGGGGCTGGGGGGCTTGACCTCCTGTGCAGACCGATGGGATGACCATTACGACAGGATGGGCAGGAATGGCACAGAGTCGCTCCTGCAGTTGGTGGAGGAACGCCAAGAACTGAGCGATTTCGTCTCGTTGCTTCGGGCGACACACGTCTATAATAACAATCATCGCACGGAGGTGACTTACGCCGATTTGTTGGCTTCTGACCAGACGCTGACGGTGTGGGCTCCTGTGAATGGCTCGTTCAATGCGGATTCGCTCCGTTCGCTCTGTGGAACGGAACAGGGCGACTCGACCGTGGGACGCCATTTTGTGATGAATCACATGGCACATCACTTGTACAGTATGAACGCTCAGACGAATGAGGATGTGAAGATGCTGAATGACAAGCTGCTTCCGCTCTATCCTCAGTCGCTCTATCATGCTACGGTACGTCGGGGGGACTACAATCTCCCTGCGACGAACGGTCTGCTGCATGTGGTGGAGGATGATGCGCAATATACGTATAATATTTATGAGGCGTTGACTTCGATGGCTGAATTTGACCATTTTGGCAGATTCCTCTCGCGATTCGAGAAACAGGAACTGGATGAGAATGCGTCGATTCAGGCGGGTATCGTGGATGGCAGGAAGGTCTATTCGGACTCGGTGATGGTGAAGGAGAATGCTTTGTTCAGGGTGTTCGACCAAATCATGTCGGAGGACTCTACGTTTGCCATGCTGGTGCCTGACGAGGCGACGTGGAAGCCTGTGTATGAGGAGGCTGTGAGGTTTTTTAACTATGGCGCGGTGGAGAAGGCTGACTCGATAGGGGAGTACTGGGCGAACGTGGCGTTGGCTCGTGACCTCATCTTCAACCGCAACGTGCAGCGGTCGGAGCAGGACTCGATTTTCTCCACGTCGTACACGCCGATGGAGTGGCCGTATCATGTATTTTATGAGCCTTTCGAGACGGGTGGGCTGATGGATGCTGCCAACAGGAAGGATTCGTTGCTGTGCAGCAATGGCTACATCTACCGCATCAAGGAGTGGCCTTTCAGGGCAGAGGACATTTATTTCCATCCCATCGTGACACAGGGCGAACGGGAGGCGAATGTGACGGGCTATAAGGATTGTACGCTCAATGTGCGTAGTGCCATTGGCGATTCGATTTCGGGCAATGGCTATGTGGATATAGTGCCACGAACGAGCACGAGCAACTGGACGGCCACGTTTGAGGTGAGGAACACGCTGTCGGGCACTTACGACATTTGTGCGGTGATTCTGCCCAAGACGGTCTATCTGGCCAATTCGCGTGACTTCAAACCGAACAAGTTGAAGGCGACGCTGAATTATGTGGATGAGCAGGGGGAGAGGCAGTCGGTGAGCTTCAACGAGGAACGGACGAATGACCCCTACAGGGTGGATACGGTGATGATAGGGCGTTTCACCTTCCCTGTGTGCAACTATCAGCAGCCCGACGCTACGGTGAGTGTGCAACTGCAGTGCAGCATCACGAACCGTCAGACGAGTTATTCGCGTGAGATGTTCTTGGATTGTATCTACCTCAAGCCTGTCTCGGAGGACGGAGAAGACGGTTTTCTTGACAACGGATTGGACGGATTAGACGGATTTTCTCAACAACGAATGAAGACGAATTGGACGAATTTTGTCAATGACGGTTTGGACGGATTGGACAGTGAAAGAAAGGAGGGTCAGAAATGAAACGGTTTGGATTGACGATTGTAACTTTGATTTTATCCCTTTTCACTTTTCACTTGTCTGCCCAAGTGCTGACCAAGGAGGTGAAGGGGCGTGTGGTGGATGCTGCCACGGGTGAAGCGGCTGTGGGTGTGCAGGTGCAGGCTTATCACGATGCACGCTATGCTGCCATGACGGACGAGAAGGGGGAGTATGTCATCAAACTTCCTGCTTACGTCACTTCCCTGACGCTTTCGGGCGACGGCTACACGATGGTGCAACAGCCCATTGGGGAGGCTACGACGGTGCAGGAAGTAAAGATGTACTCGTCGAAGTTTGGCGAGATTTACACCCGTGAGACCTTGGCCACGAGCGGAAAGACGGCACTGGTCACCTACCATCACAATGACCTGAGCATCGACGGGCAGATTCAGACGAAGTTGGGGGGCGATATGTTGACCACCATGAGAAGCGGACAACCGGCTCAGGGTGTGAAGATGCTGATGAATGGCATCAACTCGCTCTGCAGCAATGCCCAGCCGTTGGTCATCATCGACGGTGTGATGCAGAATATGCAGCAGGGGTCGCCTTCGCTGCACGATGGTTTCTTCAACAACATCCTGTCGGGCATCATGGTGGAGGACATCGAGCGGATTTCGGTGCTGAAGAATGGTGCTGCCATCTATGGTGCGAAGGGTGCGAATGGTGTGCTCATCATCGAGACGAAGCGCAACAAGTCGATGGCTACGAAGATTGACGTGAGCATCGGTGGAGGATTCGAGTTCGTGCCCAAGCATCCCGACATGATGAATGCGGAGCAGTTCCGTGTGTATGCCTCGGAACTGATAGGTACGACGGGCACGAAGAACAATGCGTTCAAGTTCCTCCAGACCGACCCTCATTATTACTATTATAATATGTATCATAACCACACGGACTGGAGTGACAAGGTGACACGGGAGGCGTTCACCCAGCAGTACAGTATCAATGTGCAGGGTGGTGATGATGTGGCCAACTATAACCTCTCGGTGGGCTATGCGGGCAGCGATGCCACGCTGAAGGACTGCTCGTTCTCGCGCTTCAACTTGCGACTGAACTCCGACATTTCGCTGGCAAGGTCGCTGAACGTGCGCTTCGATGCGGCTTATTCAGACGTGACCCGTAACATGAGGGATGATGGTGTGAAGGCCAACGTGACGGATGGCATTATCTCGGCACCTGGTTTCCTCTCGCTCATCAAGGCTCCGTTCCTCTCACCTTACGCTCACGACACGAATGGAAATCTGTCGGGCTATCTGGCTGAGGCCGACGACTATCTGAGTGACGTGGTGACGGCACAGAAGGGCTACACCACTTCGCTGGCCAACCCGTTGTCTATCTTGCAGAATGGTGATGGCGACAACAAGAACTACTTTGGCAACCGCATGATTTCGTTGGCGGTGACTCCTCAGTGGAGCATCACGAAGGACTGGACGCTGAGTGACCACTTCGCTTTCCAGATAGTGAACACCGATGAGAACTACTACTTGCCCACGACGGGTGTGCCCAACTATGAGGTGGAGGGCATCGGCGAGGTGGAGAACTGTGCCAGTGCATTGGCGGGTCGTCAGCTCACCCTGATGAACGACCTCCGTTTGGACTATCGCCACCGTTTCGATGGTCATTATGTCGCAGCCAAGGGTGGTTTCCGCTATCTGAGAGATACGTATCGTCTGAATACGCAGACGGGCTACAACACGGGGAATGATAAGACCCCGAACATGAGTGGTTCGTTGCAGAACAAGCAGACGGACGGTCTGGATAATAAGGACATCGACTTGACGTATTATGTGACAGCTGACTACAACTACTTGGAACGCTACTATCTTTCCGCAGCTCTTGCCATGGACGGCTCCAGCAAGTTTGGTGTGGATGCCGAAGAGGGCGTGAAGATGGGCAACTATGCTTTTGGCTTCTTCCCTTCGGTGGAGGCAGCATGGGTGATGACCAACGAGGCTTGGTTCCGTCCTAACAGAGGTGTGAACTATCTGAAAGTGAACGTAGGCTTCGACCTGCTGGGTAACGACGATATCAACAGCATCGCTTCACGTACCTATTTCAAGTCGGGCAAGATGTTTAACAGCCTTACGGGCATCACGATGGCGAACATCGGTAACACGAAGTTGCAGTGGGAAACGACGGCAAGATTCACCTTGGGTGTGCAGGGCGCATTCCTTGACAATCGCCTCTTCCTGTCAGCTAACTACTTCAATGCCAATACCTACAATCTGCTCTCTTTAGGCACTCTCAGTTACATCTCAGGACTGGAGACCAACTGGGTGAACGACGGACGAATGCACAATCAGGGCTTCGACGTGAGTGCCGACGTGAAGCTGGTGAACACGAAGGACTGGAAGTGGTCGGTGGCTGCTTCGGTAGGACACTATAAGAACGAAATCAAGCGTCTGCCTCATGGTAAAGACATGATGACCACGGAGTTGTATAATGCCACCATCCTTTCGCAGGTGGGGAAAGCCGCAGGGTTGTTCTATGGTTATAAGACCGCTGGCGTGTTCTCCACAACAGAAGAGGCTACAGCCGCAGCCCTCTATCAGCAGACAGAGACGGGTGCTAAGCAGTATTTCCAGGCTGGCGACATGAAGTATGTGGATGTCAACGGTGACCACTGCATCAATGAGAAGGACAGGCAGGTGATAGGTGACCCCAATCCTGACATCTACGGCAATTTCTCCACGCAACTTTCATGGAAGAACCTCTCGCTCTCCGCTTCCTTCAACTATTCCTTGGGCGGTGACCTCTACAACTACCAGCGCAGCATCATCGAGTCGGGTAGCTATTTCTACAACCAGACCACAACGATGCTCTCCAGATGGACTCACGACGGACAGCAGACCGACGTGCCACGTGCCTCGTTCCTCGACAGCATGGGCAACAGCCGATTCTCCGACCGTTGGATAGAGAATGGTTCCTACCTGAAACTCAAGAACGTGACCCTCAGCTATAGGATTCCTGTCCGTAGTACCTATTTGCAGGGCATCACCATTTGGGCTGCAGGCAACAATCTCTTCACCTTCACAAAGTATCTTGGTTCCGACCCAGAGTTTGCCCAGTCCAATGCTGTCATCGGCATGGGCATCGACCGTGGCCTTCTCTCCACAGGTCGCAGCTTCTCCCTCGGATTGAAGATTAATCTATAATAGGCAAGAAGAATGGAGTCCGTGCTTTGCGGTTTCTCCGCAAAGAATAAAAAAGAATAATAGAAGAACAAAACTCAACTATATGAAACTCAAACATATTACCAAAACATTCGTGGTTTTGTTTCTTGCGACTCTGTCGCAAGCCTTCCAGAGCTGCTCCGAGACCGACAGCGACCTCGTCGCCTTTGTGGAGGACAATCGCCTCTCCACCCCTAACGACACGGTCTATTCCCTCATGGGTATCATCAACAAGATGCAGGTCATCGCCGACCGTACCATTCTCTTGGGGGAACTGCGTGGCGACCTCACCGCTCTCACCGAGAATGCCACCCTCGACCTGCAGGACATCGCCAACTTTACGGCTGATGCCACCAACCCCTACAACAATGCCCGCGATTACTATGCCGTCATCCAGAACTGCAACTACTTCCTCGCCACAGCCGACACCGCCCTCACCAAGCGTGGTCGCCATGTCTTCGAGACAGAGTATGCCGTGGTGAAGACCTATCGTGCGTGGACATATCTGCAACTCGCCATCAACTACGGTTCTGTGCCTTTCTTCACCGAACCACTCTTGGCCGAGAAGGAGGCCGATCCATCGCTCTATCCACACTACAATGTGGAGCAAATCGCCAACTACTTCATCACTGATTTGGCTCCTTACGTTGATACCGAATACCCCAACTACGGCACCATCAATGCCCTCAATTCACGCAGTTTCTACTATCCAGTGCGTGTGCTCTTGGGCGACCTCTGCCTTTGGGCTGGACGTTATCGTGAGGCGGCCAAATACTACCACGACTATCTGACGAAGCAGGGCGATACCCATCCTACTGGTGTCAATAGCGTTTCTTGGACATCCTACGACTTCGAGAGCATCCTTGATAGCTATGCAGGCCAATTCTCCTCTTCTTCATCGTCAGAAATGCTCACTTATATCCCGATGGAAACCAGTGAGTACGATGGTATTGAGTCGCACCTCTCCGATGTGTTTAACTCTACGGAGGACAATAACTACTACTATCAGGCAACCCATTCGGCTGCTTACGATGAATTGTCTCGTTCTCAGCACTATACACTCGTCTATAGTGACCCCGTCACATTGTTGCCCGACACCGTTTCGCCAGCTGACACGGTGACCTACCAGAACGAGATGATGCGTGGTGACCTCCGTCTGATGAGCATCTACTCCTTACGAGATGTGCCCACCACCTCTGCCGTACAATCTTCGTTGCGTCAGACTTGCTACAAACACAACACTACCAACGTCAACATCCTGCGTCTTCAGCACGTCTATTTGCGCTATGCCGAAGCTCTTAACCGTGCTGGTTATCCTCAGTCGGCCTTCGCTGTGCTGAAGCATGGTCTTTGGTATCAGAGCATCGAAAAGTACATTTCAGCCGAGGAGCGCACTGGTGCTGCCGACCTCATTTCGTTCAGCCAGTACACCTTCCTCAGAGAGAACACCCAAGGTACCCACTCCCGTGGTTCGGGCAATGCCGATGCCGACACCACATACGTCATCCCAACCCTTGCTTCTCTCTCCGACAGCATCCTCTATGTGGAAGACCGCATCTGCGACGAAATGGCTTTAGAGACCTCTGCCGAGGGACTCCGTTTCCCCGACCTCATGCGTCTCTCCCTCCATCGCAACGACCCCACTTTCCTCGCTGGCAAGGTAGCTCGCCGCCAAGGCTCTGCCAACTACGATGCCTCCCTCTTCACCCTCCTTTCCGACAAGAAGAACTGGTATCTGCCGTTGGAGTAAATGGCTCCTAATAAGCCTAATAAGTACCTTCACACCCTCCATGCTCTTTCCCGAAAAGAACATGGAGGGTGTGCTTTATCTCAATGCGTGGTTAGACAGCCCCTTTGTATCTTAATGACTTGATTTCAAATTTTTCGGTGTCTAACTCATAAGCGTTCGCAGTGTCAATCATCTTGAGATTACCCTGCTCGATTGCGTTACCATACACAATTTCCCCACTGCCGCTGTAAAATACTTGAAGTGTGTGACCAAATACCTGCTTCAATGATTCAATACCCTTCATAGAGCGTCCGCTTAACATATTGTGCAAGTCAGTCCATATACAAGAACCATACCTGTCATTTCCGCCCCTGTTACGTGTTATCTTGAACAACTTCAGTAAACCATACTTGTCACTTGTCAATTTGTTCAATGCAACAGAAATTTCATTCATGTCATCACCATCATATTTCACACTCTCTTTCAACCAACCACCATCAATACCGGCGTGTGTGAATATAACATTCCCCTCAACGTGACAAATTCCAAATAACTTCATGTTGTCCTCAAACAACTTTGAAATCTCGTCATGATGCATTGATGAATGAAGGCAATGCCATGATGAAAATTCATAATAATCCCTAAAAGCGTATGGCATATCATGATTCCCTAAAAGTAATACTACTTTCTCCATATTCTTCTTCTTGAAAGAAATAATCTCCTTGAAGTTTTCAATGGCTTCATCAACCGATATGTACTCGAAATCATAAGGGTCAAGATAATCACCCAAAAATATAACCCTATCATAACCGCTTATGTCTGTACATGCTTCCTTCCAAAACTTACGTCCGTGTATGTCGGGTAATAACAATGACTTATTAAAACAAAAAGACTGCATTCAATAAATATAGGGGTCAAATTCTATATAGTTGCCAAATTTTATGAGCTCCTCGCTGTTTATAATCGTGTCTGATGGTTATTCTACGCTACACGTCCTTCTTCGATGTCGGATGCGTGCAGAGGGCTAATAGCTTCATACATCCTTCTGCATCGCTCTTGAGTCCCCATTTAGCCACAACATCTTCGTTTTCCAATGAATAGAAAAAGTTATGGATGACTGTCATGTCGTCCATTATTTTTTTATTGTATTGATTTAACCTATATTACCATCCCAAATAGTGTAACGCGGATTGGAGACATGGCTTTTGATGATTGTCATAGTCTAAAGGAGGTTTCTATTCCAAATAGTGTGACCTACATCGGTTTTGATGCATTTTATGACTGTATTTAGAGGCCTCTAAACAACAATAAACAATGAAAAACACATAGATATAAACCTCTGTATATCAATCACTTTTAGATTTTAACACTTCAGACTTGCTTTTTGGTGGTTCTCAAAAATCCGCTTACCTTTGCAACGCATTTCTACCGCGGAGAATTTTGAGGGCTTT
>CADCDP010000012.1 GCA_902800305.1 uncultured Bacteroidales bacterium | reverse complement strand
GTGGTGATGGCAGACGACGACAACCGATATACGGAGGAACTGGGCGCCAACATCTTTGAGGCATACAACCAACATCCCGAAGCGGACGTGATTCATTTTCAAGCGTTAGACATGGAGGGAAAGCCCTTGCACCCCTACCCTGCCCCGTATGTAAGTTCGGTGGAGATGACCTTCAGAAGGAGGGTGAAGGTGCGGTTTGACGAGCGTTTCGGATTGGGCAGCAACACGCTCTGTGCTGGCGAGGAACAGGTGTGGATGAAGGACGCAAGAACCCAGGGATACCATATTATATATATAGCACAGCCCATCGTGATGACTCCGAGGGGGACAACGGGGGAGAATTTTCGGGGGAACAAACGACTGCAAATGTCGAAAGGAGCGGCGTTCAAGTATGTGTATGGAACGCCCAATGCGCTTTGGAGAACGCTGAAAGAGGCAGGCTGGTGGCTGGTACATAAGGGGGCGAACCCTTTCCCCATCCTGTGGAACATGCTAAAGGGTATGGTAGAAATCTAAGTATTGCTGAGCCACTTTGAGGAAGTCGTGGTGCTTCCTTACATAGTCGATGCTTTGCTGTTTCAACAGCGGGATGCGTTCGGGGTGAAGCACCAATTTCTCTATTTCTTCGTAACAGCTGTCGAAGGTGGGCAGCACATTGACGATGGGACGCAATTCCGTCTCGCCTAAAATCTCGTAGTTTTCGGGCTCGCCACCACCAATATTGATGATGCCCTTCGACATGGCAAGGAGGGAGTTCATGGCAGGGGTGTAGCTATAAAGCTGGTCGAGAATGGCATCGGAACTATTCATCATCTCTTGGTACTGGGCGAAAGGCACCCCATTGGCTATCTGTATCTGCAAGCGGTCGGGGCATTTCTCCTGCACCGCCTGAGCAGCCCTAAGCATGATGTCGGTACCCTTATAAGCATCCCGTTTCTTGCTGATGCCCACAAAGATTTTGACCACTTTGTTTTCAGGACGGGAAGCCGACACCTCTGGCACTTTGATGGGGAAGGGAATGAAAGTCATCTTATTCTTGAACTGCTGATACGTCACCCAATACTCATACAGCCCTGCCACAATGCCGTCGCAATCGTTGGCTATCATGCGGTTGAGCGTCTCCTTGGGTGTGCCAATCATGTCTTGACGATAACGCTCGGCCTCCTCGTCCGTGCGGATGGTGTCGCCAAAGTTGAAGTCGCTATATCGGAGGGGACGTTGGTAGGTGTTGACGTATGCCCAATAATAGTCCATGCCGAATGCCCCCATCACCATCTTGCCGTTATGCCGACGCAGATAGCGGTAGAAGGGAGCGAGCCGTTCGGCCTTCAATTCGAAAAAGATGGGATTGATGAGCTGGACGACATCGAAACCACGCATCTTGGGCAATGCCTTCATCAGTCGCCACAGGAAACTCGTGTTGCCCCGAAGCCCAAACTCACGCTTCAGGTCGATGTCACGCGGGTAGTTCTTCCACTTGTCGCCATCGCTGGCCACCACACATTCGTGCCCCAAGGCTCGAAAGCCCTCGGACAAAGTCGCATGGACATTGGAATAGTCGCCCAGAAGAAGAATACGCATGGGTCTTTCAATATTTTTTGCAAAGGTAGTATTTTTTCACCTTTCTTTTTTCATTTTCACTTTTTTTCTCTATCTTTGCACACCAAAAGACTTCTTGAATATGGAAATAACCGTAATCGTTCCTGTAAAGGACAGACGAGAGTATATAGGAAAGACCCTCGACACCATCTTGAAAGGGGGCATGGCTCCGAAAGAAATTATTATAGTAGATAACGAAAGTTCTGACGGAACTTACCAGTTCTGCGAACAATATATCAAGTCTCGTCCCAATGTCACATTGCTCAGAGAAACCTTCCCTGGCTCTGCCGCTGCACGCAACAAAGGACTTCGGTCTTGCAAAACAGAGTGGGTCTATTTCTTTGACAGCGACGACGATTTCGACTACAACTTCATGTCAACGATGAACCGTGTGAATGCCGAAGACTTCGACATGATTGTTGTGCCCACAAGAATGAACATCAACGGCAAGGAAACCGTGCGCACCTTCATCCCCTCCAACGACCCGAAGGTGCAAGTGCTCAGCGGTGTGCTCAACACACAAGGCATGATTTTCCGCACCAGTTTCCTCAAGGACATCGGAGCATGGAACACGGAATGCCGCATCTGGAACGATTGGGAACTGGGACTCCGTGCCATGCTGCACCAGCCCCGCATCTTCTGGTTCACCGAACACGCTTTCCATAGCATCAAGGTTCATCCCGACAGCATTACGGGAGAGAGCTTCTCCATGAACTACAAGCCGCTCATCCGCACCCTTTCCGTCGCGCTGACCGACCTCAATTCAACGATTCTTCAGCCACTCTCCCACTATCACGCCCAGCACATCAAGTGCATTTACCCCCATCTCGACCAACTTCTCTTCCCTCTCTACCTGCGCACATGTATCCTGTTAGGGAAACTCCAGCAAGAGAAAATGACGGGAAAATGCAAAAAGTTCAAGATGGCTTCGAAGTCACTCAAGGTGTTCCGAAACGAGAACTTCCAACCCACCTTCAAGCAGAAGTGCATCGGCGGTGCCCTGCGCATCTACTCGATGTTCGGAGGCAAGGGAGCATGGAGAATCGCACTGGCCATCTGTCAATCAAAACTGGACAGATAGCCGTCCTGCCGCCTTGCGCCACTGCATCATTTTTGTTTTAGCTTGATATTTCGACTCTGCCAACTCAGCATACGCCTGTTGCCAGAGCAGTTGTGCGTTGAGCAAGTCGCTGAGGGTTTCCAGTCCCACAGCGTATGACTTTTGGCTGACACGCAAGTTCTCCTGGCATTGCTCCAGATTGCGCTGGCGAAGTGTCAGCTCCAGCATGGCCTCATCCACCAGATTGGCCTGTTGCTGCAGTTCCAGATTCATCTTCTCCACCAGATTGCCTTGGTTCAGACGTTCCTGCTCCAATTCCTCCTTGGCCGCCAACACCTTGTTCCGTCCTTCGTTCGCATGGAAGATGGGCACCTTCAACACCACCCCTGCCGCAACGTCGAACTTCTTGTCAAACAACTTCTTACCCATCAGTTCAGCACCGTCAATCACGCCAGCATGAGCCATCAGCCCCAACTGCGGACGGAAGTTGGCACGTTCCAGCTTCACCTTCTGTTCTGCCAACTGCGTCTTCAAGTCCAATAGCTGGTACTCCACGCGACCATCCACCCGTGCATCCTTATCTACCATCGCCACCAGCACCGTGTCCTCGTCATTCTCCGTGTCGATATTGGCATCCAGCGGCAGTCCCACCAGCTGGCAAAGGTTCATCTTGGCCAGACGGATGCCGTTCTCTGCCTGCCGAATCTTCAGTTCGGCATCATTCTTCTTCACTTGCACCTTCAACTGGTCGTTGCGACTGGCCAAACCATGCTTCACCGCACCATCCACTTCCTTGCCCAACTGCATGAGCAAAGAGTCATACTGCAAAGCCACAAGCCTCATTTCCTTCGCCTTCACGAGTTGCTGGTAGCCCTCATACACCGAGAGCACCATCTCTTCACGCGACAGCTGCTCACCTAATTGTGCCATCTGCACGCCGAGCTTCCCCATCCGATAGCCAGCCGTAATCTTTCCACCCATGTAGAGCGGCTGCTCCACCAGCAGTCCCCCTGTGAACAGGTTCTTCATCTTCACGTCGATGGTCGGATTAGAAAGGCTCACATTGGGCAACTGACCTCCAGCCAGTTGCGACATCAGGGCGACATACTGCCCCATGAGCGGAGAGAGGTCAAGCGTCGTCGAAGAGGACATGTTGCTGTAGGTGTCTGTAGCCAAGCCCGTAATGTTCGGGAAGAAATTGGCATAGAGCGCCTTGCTGTTATACTGGTATTGGTTGACTTGGTGTTTCGCCGCCTGTATCTCCTTGTTCGACCTCATGGCCATCGCCACACAACTGTCAAGGCTATACACCTGCGCCTTCACCACCGCCGACACCCCCAAGAGCAGTGTCAGCCACACACATCGAAAAACATTTATCATTTGTCATTTATCATTTATCATTTAGCGTAGCGCATTAACGCCATCTTTGTTGCAAAATTACTAAAAAACAGACAAAGAAACACTAAAATCCCAGCCCCTTTCTACACAAAACACGGTTTTTGAACAATTTCTCAGCCTTTTTTCTTACTTTTGCCAAGGAATTAAGATTCGCCATCCGTGCCTCGTCACCTTTCCTGCAAAGTCAAGAGCTGACGGTGGACGTGCCCAACTTCTAACCCTCCCATGCCCAGCCACACACTGAAACAACAACTGAAAGTGCTCACCATCCCAGTGTTCATCGAGATGGCACTGGTGATGCTGCTCGGTGCCATCGACACCGTGATGCTGAGCCGTTACAGCGACAACAGCGTGGCAGCAGTGGGACTCGACAACCAACTTATCTCACTCGTCTTCCTCGTCTATCAGTTCTTCTCGATGGGAGCCGCCATCCTCTGTGCGCAGTACATCGGAGCAGGGCTGAAGAAGCGGCTGGTGCAGGTGGTAGGCATGGCGCTGACAGTAAATCTGTTTCTTGGGCTTGCTGTCAGCGCACTCCTATTTTTCTATGCAGAGACGTTGCTCCAGCTCATGGGACTCCGACCAGACTTGATGGGCGACGCATTGGTGTATCTGCGGCTAACAGGAGCACTATCGTTCTTCCAAGCCCTGTCGCTCACATTCTCCGCATCTTTACGCAGTGCCGACAAAGTGGTCTATCCGATGGTCGTGACGGGTATTGTCAACGTCTTGAACATCTTGGGCAACTACGCCCTCATCTTCGGGCGTTGGGGATGTCCACAAATGGGAGTAGAAGGAGCCGCCATCGCCACCGCTGCCAGCCGAGCCATCGCCATGGTGCTCCTTGCAGTCATTCATTTCAAGGTACACATTCCACGTTTCCCACTCAGCTACTTCCGACCCATCCCATGGCAGGAACTGCGCAACCTGCTGTACATCGGCATCCCTGCCATGAGTGAGAACATCTCCTACTGCCTCTCGCAAGTGGTCATCACCTTCTTCATCAACCAAATCAGCAACGAGGCACTGGCAGCAAGAACCTACTGCCACAACATGATTATGTTCGTCTATCTCTTCTGCATCAGCATCACACAAGGAGGCGACATCCTTGTGGGACACCTCGTCGGCCAGCGTCGTCACCAAGCAGCCTACGTGCTCGGCAACTACTTCTTCCGATGGTCGATGATTATCACGCTCACAGGATCCGCCCTGCTCGTCCTGTCGGGACACAGCATCCTCCGAGCCTTCACCGACAATCAAGACATCATCACCATGGGATTCTGGGTGCTTGTCGTCGATTGGTTCTTGGAGATAGGCCGCACGTCAAACATCTTTGCTGGTAGCACACTCCGAGCCACAGGCGACACCATCTACCCCTTCGTCGTCGGCATCATCTTCCAGTGGAGCATCGCCGTCGGCCTGAGCTACGTCATCGGCATCCCCCTCGGCTACGGCCTCGTCGGCATGTGGGTCGGCTTTGCCCTCGACGAGAACGTCCGTGGTGTCATCCTTCTGCGTCGCTGGCGGTCGGGAAAGTGGAGGACAAAGGGGTTTGTCAGGAAAAAGTGAATTTACAAAAATGTGGGCTGCTCGTCACCCCAAAAACGGTCTGAGTCACACCGAGGGTATCGGTGTGACTCAGACCGTCTATGCCGGTGTGACTCACACCGCCTTTGAGGTACTTACTTCTCTTTGATGATGCGGACGCTGATAGCTCCGAGGAAAAGGAGGATGCCAGCGAGAACGAGCATGTTGGATTCGGGGGCAAGGGTGCCAGGGGTGGTGAAGGCATGGAGGATGAGTCCTCCGAGACTGGCGGCAACTATCTGGGGCACACAGATGGTGCCGTTGAAGAGGCCGAGGTAAGTGCCGACGTGTCCACCTTTGAGGGCATTGGTGAGCAGGGTGAAGGGTAAGGCCAACATGGCTGCCCATGCGCACCCGATAAGCAGGAAGGAGACGAAAAGCACGTAGGGGTCGTGGATGAACTGGAGAGACACGAAGCCAATGCCACCCAGCACAAGGCTGACCACGTAGGCCATCTTGTAGGACTTGAAGCGGGGGATGACCACAGCCCAAAGCACAGAACCGACGGCTTGGACGGCGAAGAGGATGCCCACCCAGTCGGCTGCATCTTGATACTGCGACGAGGTGGTGTCGAGCACACAGGCTCCGTCTTTCAGGATGGTGGGGGCATCGAAGGCTCCTGCGGCCACGGTGCCGTTGGTGTAGGTCCACATGAACATGAAGGCTGCCCAGCAGAAGAACTGCACGAGGCCGACTGTCCAGAAGGTCTGGGGAGCTTTCACGAGGAGCTGGAGCATACTCACAGACCCCTCCCTCACCTCCCCAAGGGGAGGGGTAGTATCTTTTGCTAATGGCAAGGTATCTGCTTCTCCCCTTGGGGAGACGGGAGAGGGGTCTGTTGGATGATACTGCTCATATTCCTCTGGCGGGTATTCCTTCACCTTTGCGGTGGTGTAGATGACGCAGAGGATGAGGATGGCGGCTCCGATGTAGAAGGAGTAAATCACCGAATCGGGGATGACTCCTTCGGGGGCGACGTTGCTGATGCCAATGGCGGCGAAAATGAAGGGGAAGAGGTAGCCTGCCAGCGAACCTGCATTGCAAAGGAAGGACTGGATGGAGTAGGCGAGTCCCTTCTGCTTCTCGTTCACCATGTCGCCCACCATCATCTTGAAGGGCTGCATGGCCATGTTGATGGAGGTGTCGAGGAACATGAGTGAGAGGAGTCCGAAGGCCATGGCCGTGCCAGCTGCCATACCGAAGGAACCGGCATTGGGCAGCATACACATGACGAGCACGGCCACGAGTGCTCCAACGAAGAGGTAGGGGATGCGACGACCGAAGCGTGTCCACGTGCGGTCACTCCATGCCCCGACGAAGGGCTGCACGATGATGCCCATGAGTGGGGGCAGTATCCAGAAGTAGCTGAGGTTGTGGGGGTCGGCTCCCAACGTGGAGAAGATGCGCGAGATGTTGGCTGACTGCAGGGCGTAGGCTATCTGCACCCCGAAGAAGCCGAAGCTGATGTTGAACAGCTTCATGAACGATAGGTCTGGTATCTGTTTCATATAAGCCCCCCACCCCCCGAAGGGGGAGGCCATTCGGATGGGGGGATGGCCTTTACTGTTGAATAAATTTCTTTCCGTTCTGAATGTATATTTGTCCTTGATGAGGAGCCACAATCTTTCGTCCCATCAAATCGTAGATGGCGGCTCGCTCGGAATGGTTATGCCCGTGGGGGGCTGTGGGGCTGCTGATGGCGACGGTGGCGGTCACATCGGTGTATTGCACTTTGCCGCCTGAGAGGGTGGCGGTGTAGTAGCGGTCGGTGATGATGCCCTCGATGTTGTCGGTCTGTGGTTTGCCACTGCCCTGATTGAAGATGATGTTGAAGTAGTAGTCGGGGGAGGTGATGTTGACCGTCTGGCAGTGCCAGGTCTCTCCGTTGATGGTCGTTGTGGAGGGCTGCTTGCCGGGCCAGTTGCCATTGAGTTGGGTGTTGTTGTTGCTGTCCCAGATGTAGAAATAGACGGGGGTGAAATCGGCTTTGAGATAGACGGTGGCAGTGTAAGGTGTGAACTGATTGTGCTGTTCTTCCTCTGCGTTGACACGACGTTCGATGGCGTTCCATTGGGAGGCAAGGGCTGTGGATACAAAATAGCGATAGCCTTGGCCTGACAGCACTTCTGTGTAGCCGGAGGGTGGCGTGTAGATGGAGGTGTTTTTCCCTACTGCCACGATGAGTGAGCCTCGTGTGCCGTTGACTTTCGTGGCATGGAAGAGGTTGGTGCTTTGCTGCTGCTCGAAGGTGCTCTGATTGTGGATGCCCACCAGTTTGCGTGCTTCGATCATCAGTTTGATGTCGCGTCGGCATGTTTTCCAGTGCTTGTAGAAGACGCATGGTGTGCCAGGCATGGCCAAGAGGTAAGCGTTGGCTGCGAGTGTGTCCTTCTTGAGGGGGTCTTGCTCGGCATTGGCGCGACGCTCGGTGTCGTGATTCTCGACGAAGGTGACGGCAAACTGACGATAGTTGCTGTCGTAGGCTAACGGACGACCTGCAGCGTCGTCGGTGTTGTCGGCCAATTTGCGCCAATCAGAGGTGTTGATGGCATCGCGCACACGGTATCGGAACTGGAAGTCGAAGGCGGAGGATGTTGGCACGCCGCTGACCTTGGTGCCGTTCACCCAGTTCTTGATGGTGGTCGAATTGTCCCAGCACTCTCCCACTGAAAAGGTGGGCTTGGAGGTGGTGTTGTAGTCGGCAGTGCAGGAAGCACTGTAGCCCTTCACCATGTCGTAGCGGAAGCCTGTGTAGCCAAGGTCGTTGAGCAGGAAGTGGAGATAGGCCTTGACGATCTTGTTGACATTGTCGGATTGGTGGTCGAGGTCACGGCATCCGTCCCATCCTTCTCCTGTGTCGTTGTTGGCTGAAAGCGATACACCTTCCTTGTTTGCTTGGGCGAGGGTAGCTCCCCCATCGTCGTTTTTGCAGATGTCGGTGCTTTGCAGCTGATAGGTCACGCCATTGTAGGTCTCGGTGGGGAAGGAGAACCAGCCGATGGTGTTGTGGTGGTTGATAACCACGTCAGCCACGGTGCCCAGCCCTTTTTCCTTGAAAGTGGCTATCATGCTGCGCAGTTCTGCCTCTGTACCAAAGGTGGAATTCTGATTGAAGTAGTAGAGTGGCATGTACCCCATGTTGTTGTAATCGGCACAGTAGCCCGAATTGGGTATCCATATCAGGTCGAAATAGTGCGCCAGTTCATCTGCCTGACTCTCCAGCTTTGACCACTTTGTGTCGATGAAGCTGTCCCAATAGAACCCTTGAAGCATCACCCCCCCATAACTGGCTGGCCAACCTTGTGCCGACCCTGTCAGAAGCGTCGAGGCGAGAAATAGAGATGTCAATATTTTTTTCATACGTGAGGATTGAAAAAGGGGCGAGCAGAGACTGCGCGCCCCCCGTTTTGTTATTCAATATTATTTCTTGATGAACAGGAACTTACCTGTTATATCACAGAAATACACATCATACGTACCTTCTTCGATGGTGATGTTCGGACCATCTTGAGTGCCGGAACCGAATGCCTGGTCTGCAATGTTGAGCCCAGCACCCCAGTTCACCGCCCAATCGTGGTTGGCTTTGAACTTGATGGAACTGCCTGTGATTGCCACATCGTGAATATACCAGTTGTGAGATGTGCCCACCTGGGTCATGTCGGTGTCACCCCAACCGTTCAGGTCGCCAGAAAGAGAAATCTGGTTGTAGGTGGACGGAGACTGATTGTCGAGCCTAATCCACTGATAGGTGAGAGCCTTGAAATCCACAGAGAGTGTGTAGAAGCCCGCCTCTGGGGATTGGAAAGCTTGTGCATTGGAGGTGACGAGAGAGCCTGATGGTGAACCATCGCCATCGATAGCAGAACCAATGGCTTTGTCCCAATTACCCACATCGTCGCTACCCCATGCTTTGAGGTCCCATGCACCCGTCCAATAAGTCGTAAACTCTTGGGTGCCATCGCTGTTGGGCAGGAATGCACTGATGTTGTCAGAAGTCCAGCTGTTGGGTGAACCTGTCACGAAGTAAATGCTTGGAACGGCGGTGATGGTGTAAGTGTAGTCCATCATGTTGATAGTCATGCGATAAGTTCCTTCTGTCGGAATCTTACCAGCTTTGGCATCAACATTGATGAGACGGCCTTCTGCGCTGTCATCGCCATCGACCTCCACACCCACAACACCATCAAGCCAGATGTTGCCAGCGTCAACATTTTCTTGTGGAATGATTTTCCAATACTGATTGTCGGCTGTTGTGGTAAAGACAATCGAGAACACAGGGTCGTCGTACACGTCTGCCAATGAATGGATGAATGGATTTTTCACGGCACCTTCACCATCCCAACCCACCATGTCGCCAACAAGGTAATACCCCGAAGAAATGAACGGAGCAACAGGAGTGACCTGCAGTGTGATGGGTGCGACCTGCTTTCTGACTGTCTGTCCATTTTTCGTGACGAGAGCCGCCACATCGAGATTGAGCGTGCGAGGCACTGGGCGTTTGCCGTAGTAAGATGTAACGATTTCCTGAACGTCATCTTTTGAAACATAGCCGTTCTTATCAGCTGATATGAGTACGGGGGCTGTACCATCCTCTTTTGTCACGGTCACATCATACAGGACAGTCGAACCTTCTTCTGCCTGAATCTGAGGCACGAAAATCTGAATGTACTCAAGCGAGTCTGCGGCGAGGTCGATAGCCTCGACAGGTGAGATGATGAAACCTACAGTTTTTGCAGTTTCCGAATTTGATTGTGGGGTAGCCCATTCCACATAGTCATCAGTACAAGCCGATGCCAGGAGGAGAACGGAAAGACCCATGCATATTTTCTTTAACATAGTCATTCAATTATTTTAAGATGAAACGATAGAAACCTGTGATGTCGTTGAACACGATCATGTATGTGCCGCTTGCCGGAACAATGATGTTGGCACCACCCTGCTCTCCGTAGCCATAGAAGCCACCTGCGTATTGGATAGGACTGCTGCCACGGTTGTAATCCCACGAACCAGGCTCTTTGAACTTCACTTCGTCGCCCTCGTTGAGTGCGATTTCCAAATACCATTCATGGTTCTCCGCACCAGCATAAGTGTGTACTGGAGACATGTCGGTATCTCCCCAATCGTTGATAGACCCTGAGATTTCCATGCCAGAGAATACTTTGGGAGTCTCACCATACTCTTCAACCGTCAATTTGTCTGTAGCTGTGTTGAGCGTCACTTTGTAGATACCATCGACAGGAACGGAAATGTTGGCAGAACCACCATCGTTCTTCACAAATGAGCCAAAGGCATCCCCCTGTCCCCATTGCGAAGCCCAACCATCATCGGTAGCACCCCTGAGTTTGAAACCAGCAGATGTGAGGTAGCCAACCCAGTAGATATTACCCTGTCCAGTCTTGGCATCATAGACTTCAGCCAAGTCGGTCTGCATCGGGAGACATCCTGTAGGAACATCTGCCCCCCATGAACCATCACCGACACATGAACCCGTGAGATACCAGATTTCCGGGTCGGCGGCTGAAAGCTCAATATAATAAGGAACGACCTGTGCCGCAACAACGTTGGACTGAGCAGAGGAGTGTACTCCACCATCGGAGTCCTTCACATCTCCAAAGACCTTAAAATAGACCGTTGTAGTCGATGGCACATCGGCAGAAGTCCATCCGTTCAATTCTTCAATGGCACGGTTGATGTCTTCTGCACTCACTGCTGCAAAACAGTTATGATAGACGGTAGGGAGCAGCGTGTAGTCAGCACCAGAATTGTCATCTGCCGCAGCATCGTATGCCACCGAAAACGTAGAAGAAGTTGCCACAGCCACTTGATAAGACATCACCATAGGTGCATTGGATGTTGTAAGTTGAGGTTGTGACCATGTAAGATTGAGACTCTCAGAATTGTAGAGGTCAACATTCTCTGCCGAATAAGCAGGGGTGTTGAGCACAATCGCCCCTGGACTGCTGATGAGGGTAGGGTTGTTGTCGCGGTCGGAATCACAGCTTGCCGTGAAAGCGAGGACAACCCCTGCTAACAAGATGGAATTAAATATCTTTTTCATAAATTTTCACGTTTTTGATTAATAGCCTGGATTCTGATGCATATTCTCGTTTGAAGCAATCTCTGCAGCGGGTATTGGGTAGAGGTTGAACTTATTGTCAACGCCCATACCTTCATAAGAACCGCCCTTCCAGTCCCAACAATATTCTGAAGAAGTGAAGAGGCCGAAACGGATGAGGTCGCTGCGACGACGACCTTCAAAGAAGAACTCACGCCCCCACTCGTCCACAATCGTCCGAAGATTCACGTTCCCAAGGGGAGTGGCATGGGCACGACTGCGGAGCACATTGATGTCAGCCTTGGCATCGTCGGTATTGCCTAAACGGAAACTGGCTTCTGCACGGGTGAGATAAGCTTCTGCCAAACGGAAGAACGGGATGTCGGTGTCGGAGAAAGTCACGTCAGAAGGAGTGCCACCTTGCGCACGAGTGTTATTCCACTTCAAGATAGCGAAACCACTTGTGAAAGTCATTTTCTCTGATGTCTCAAACGTACGGTCGCCACCGCTGAAGAACATGGCGCGATCGTCACCAGCCGCAGCACGAACCGTAGGCATGTCGGCACCCACAGGAGCATCTGCCGAAGTACCGAAGAACTTAAGCACAATTGCCTCGCGGGCACGGTTACATGTCCAAATAGAGCTTGGTAAGCCTTGGTCTGGTGTACCATTACCTGTGGTGGAAGCGATCGTGTAAACAGAACCGCCGTAAGAACGAGAGGATGCCCCATCGCAACGAATCGGGAAAATAATTTCTTGACGTGCATTAGGATTCTCACCATTATCGCCCATAAAGAGCTGTTCGTAAGCCGTATAACCATTCAACTCTGTTGTGTTGAGGTGATAATACCCTGAGTTGATGACTTCTGTAGCATAGTCATACGCTTTCTGCCACTGTGGAGTGCCAGTATAAACTCCAGCATTGAGGTAGAGGCGAGCCAACAGCATCTTGGCAGCCTGTTGGTCAGCACGGCCGTAGTTCACATCCTCGCCAGCATACTCAAGCAATTTCTCACCCGAAGTGCCATTGATGATGTCCTCCAGTTCCGCAACAACGATGTCAAACATTTCACGTCTTGATTTCTCAACAGGGAGGGTCTCGTCAACCACCGTCTTATAAGGGGCCTTGCCATAGAAGTCCATGAAGTAGTAATTATAGAGCGCACGCATGAAACGGACTTCAGCACGGTTCTGCAACACTTGAGGGTCGTTAGAGCCCGCCGTCTCTTCAAGATAAAAGTTGCACAGCGTTACATTGTACATGAAGCGATAGTAGGCCAATTCATTGTACCCATGAGAAGAGTTCCATGAGATATTGGTGAGTTCGGGGATGCCCGTATCACCCTGCCATGTCCAAATACACTCGTCTGAACAAAGTTCATTGCCTTCAAACACACGGCGATAGAAAGAAGAGTTACCCTCATCAAACTGACTCATGTCGGCATTGCCTGCACCACCTGCCTGACCGGTCAGCACCAACGAGCCATAGACCTTGGCCAAAAGCCCTGTGACATCCAGTTCTGTGTTTGTCTGAGGGTCTTTGATGCTCTGGTCGAGATCGTTCATACAAGCGGTAGAACCGAAACCAACAAGTGCCGCAAGTGCCACGGGTGCCATCTTTTTGAAAATATTCAGTTTCATATTGTTCCTTATCATTTTTTATGTTACATTTTCCAATTATAATTTTCCACTTAACGCCCTTTTCAGAAGTTCAGATTCAAACCGAGCATATAAGTTATCGGACGTGGGTAAAGCGTTCTATCTACTCCTGCATTGTTAGCAGAAAGCTCGGGGTCAAGACCTTTGTAGTTGGTGATGACAAACGGATTCTGGACTAACACATAAACACGTCCACCCACACCACTATACTTACCTGCTGCACCAAGCCCCTTGAACGAATAGCCCAACGTAATGTTGTCGCAACGGACAAACGAGGCGTTCTCAACGAAATAGTCACTCATATAGTAGTCAGACTTTCCTGTGAAACCAAGTGCTATAGCATCTTGGGTTGTGTTGTTCCAAGCCCCATTGGCATAACGGTTGGCACCATTACACTTATTGGCCAAGAAGTCGTTATACACATAGTTGCCAATCGATGCACGGAATGTGAAACTAAAATCCCAATTCTTCCAGATGAACTTGTTGGTCATGCCCATCAACACATCGCCAGCAGCATGTTTGTAGATGTATTTGTCGTCAGCATTGATGGTGCCGTCGCCATTGCGGTCTACAAACAAGCCCTCTATCGGACGGCCCGATTCATCGTACACCTGCTGATACACATAGAAAGAGTTCAAGGCAAAACCCTCCATATTGGCCATCACGTTGTTAGACAAGCCAGCCGACACCGAATTTCCCGTCAGGAAGAAGTTCGAACCGCCTGTACCCGTCAACTTTGTAATCTTGTTTTTGTTCCATCCTACATTGTAGTTGACAGTCCAAGAGAAATCCTTCGTGACTACGGGACGTGCATTGATGTTGAACTCAATACCATGATTCGTCAAGTCACCAATGTTCATCGTCTTATAGTTGCCAAAACCAATACCAGAGGCAACGGAAACCGTCGAAATCAAATCCGATGTCTTGCGATAATAATACTCCAACGAGCCCTCAATCCGTCCATTCAAAAAACTGTAGTCGAGACCAGCATTCCAAGTGACAGTCTTTTCCCATTTCAGATCTTTGTTGTACATTTCAGGACGGATGGTGTAGTAGTTCTTGTTGCCTATGGCGTACTGTCCATACTGATCAGAAACGATGTAACGTGGCAGATAGTAGAAATCGTAGCCAATGTTCTGCTGACCTGTAACACCCCAACCCAAACGGAGTTTCAGTTCATCCAATGATGATGCGTTTTTCAAGAAATCCTCTTGGTTGATTTTCCATGCAACGGCCGCAGAGGGGAACCAACCTGCACGGTTTCCTTTGGCAAAACGCGAAGAATTGTCGTTGCGGAGAGTGGCTGTCAACAGATACCTGTCAAGCAAGCCATAGTTGAAACGGGCGAAATAAGACACCAGCGTGTTGGTGTACTCATGCTCCTGCTCGCTGCGGAGGGTGGGCGAATGGTATGCACTCTCGTCGGTCACAAGCACATCGCCCAAATAATTTCCACCGCCATAGTTGTAAGTCTTACGATTGAAATGCTGCTCTTCCATGCCCACCATCACATCAATATTGTGGATATCCTCAAAATTGTGCGTATAGTTTGCATAGATGTTGCCCTGCAAGTTGTACTTGTAAGACTGACTGACACCAGTCCAACCATAATAGTTATTTCCGTAAGAATATGGAGAAATGTCCGTCAACTGACGACCCTCAGAATAGTCAGCACCGACACTGGCATGGATGCGGAGGTCTTCGAAACCATGAATCTTGTAGTCCACATCGAGGTTGCCGAGCAGCGTGTTGACGTATGCGCGTCCATACTCATTCTTATAGAGAGCCACGGGGTTCTGAGGCGTGTTGGTGTTGGTGACAGGAGCCACCCAACCATCCTTCGAGTAGTCACCCGTGGTAATCTGCCAGTAGCCACCCGTAGCATACTGGTCCGCATAGATGGGCTGGGTGGGGTCTTGGTCGATAGAGGTACCTATCACGCCACCATTCACAAAACGGTATCGGGCATACATGTATTTAGCATTCATATTGAATGCCAAATGGTCATCTAAAAAGGTTGGAGAGAGGTTCACGCTACTCGTGAAACGCTGATAGTTGGAGGTCTCGATGATGCCGTTATCATTCGTATACCCCGCACTGACACGATAAGGAAGGTTCTTCGTAGCCCCCGTCACCGAGAGCTGATGGTCAGTCGAAACCACTGTGCGATAAATCTCATCCTGCCAATCGGTGTTGGCGGTACCGAGCTGTGCTAAGGCAGCCTCACCATAGTTGAGCGTTCTTGCGTATGCACGGAATTCATCCCCCGAAAGCACGTCGTAGGTCTTACGTGGCGATTTGATAGAAATATTACCATTATAAGTCACCTTCACACCACTACCCTTCTTGCCTTTCTTGGTGGTGATGATAATCACGCCATTCGATGCACGGCTACCGTAGATGGCTGTAGCGGAAGCATCCTTCAGTACAGAGAAAGACTCGATGTCCTCGGGGTTCACCATCGCAAGTGGGTTGGCAAGACCTTGCACACCGTTGTTATCCATGGCCAAACCGTCAATCACGATGAGTGGGTCGTTGGAAGCGGAAAGAGAAGAGCCGCCACGGATGCGGATGGAGGAACCACCACCAGGCGTACCACCGTCGGAGATGACACTGACACCAGCAATTTTGCCCACAAGCATATCTTGCGCACTGGTCGTGACACCTTTCGACATTTCATCAGGCTTGATGGCAGCCACTGCACCTGTCATGTCGCCTTTCTTCACCTTGGCGTAACCCACGACAATCTGCTCGTTAAGCAGTTTTGTGTCTTCCTGCAGAAAAATGTTGAGCGTAGGAGCAGCTGTCACTTCCTGGGTCACATAACCCACAAAAGAGATGACAAGCGTTGCTCCGCGAGGAACACTGAGCGTAAAGTCACCATTCAAGTCGGTGGTACATCCGTTGCCTGTACCTTTTTGTAGAATGGTGGCTCCCACTACTTCACCCAAATTGTCCTTTACGTGACCCTTCACTGTGATGTTTTGGGCGAACGCTGAAACGGACATGAAGATTCCCATGAGGAGTGTCATGCAGAATCTCAGATTTAGTTTCTGTTTCATGTTTTGGATTTAGGATTTTGATTAGTTAATAATTATTTAGTTGTTTTATGTTTCGGATGTTTCACTTTTCTGCCTTGATGCTGATGGCAAAGCCACCTCCAGAAGCACTCTTCAGCTTCAGCACACTCTTGTTAGTGACCGTCTTAGAGGTGATGCTGTAGCTCTGAGGATTCTTGTCCCAACTGGCATCCTTACCGTCGGCATAGATGGTTGCGGTGTATTTCTTGCCTGGAGTGAGGAAGTCGAGTTTAAGGGTGGTCACATGACCATTCTCGTCCACAGAACTGCCCACATACCAGTCTTCGCTGTGCTTGTCCTTTCGGGCGATAGTCACATAGTTTCCAGGTTCAGCCTCCAGGTAGATGCTCTTCTGCCAATCGACAGGCACATCCTCGATGAACTTAAACGCATCCAGAAATGGCTCATAGTTCTCAATGAGGTCGGCAGCCATCTGGAGGGGAGAGTACATCGTCACATAAAGTGCCAGTTGGCGAGCAAGAGTGCTACGTACCTTGCTGGTGTTTTCGGGAGAAAACTTCGACAAATCCATTTCGAAGATTCCTGGAGTGTAGTCCATCGGGCCACCCACCAAACGAGTGAAAGGCAGGATGGTCGTGTGGTTCACAGGATTACCGCCAAAGCTCTCAAACTCAGTGCCACGCGCACTCTCATTACCGATCCAGTTGGGATAAGTGCGGCAAATGCCTGTAGGGCGGGTGGCTTCATGGGCGTTCACCATAATTTTGTAGTCGGCAGCCTTGGTGATGCAGCGCAGGTAGTGGTTGTTCATGAACTGGCTGTAGTGGTGCTCGCCGTATGGCACGATGTCGCCCACATAACCGCTTTTCACGGCAGGATAGCCATTGTCCACCATAAACTGATATGCCTCGTCTAAGTGACGCTCGTAGTTGATGACCGAGCTGGAAGTCTCATGGTGCATGATCATCTTCACCCCTTTCGAAGCGGCATATTCGTGGATGCCCTTCACATCGAAGTCGGGATATGGGGTCACAAAGTCAAACACATAGTCTTTCTGATGGCCGAACCAGTCTTCCCAACCCACATTCCATCCTTCCACCAGCACAGCGTCGAAGCCATGTTTGGCAGCGAAATCGATGTAACGTTTCACGTTCTCGGTGTTGGCAGCATGACGACCGCTGGGCTTGCACTTCGTGTAGTCAGTCTTACCCAACTGAACACTGAAAAGGTCGTCGGTATAGGACCAATGGGAACGGTTGCTAATCATGTCCCACCACACACCCACATACTTGGTGGGGCGAATCCAACTGGTGTCCTCTATCTTGCAAGGCTCATTGAGATTCAGCGTGATGCGTGATGCCAAGATGTCAGCACCCTTTTCACCCACGATGACCGTGCGCCACGGACTCACACAATCAGTCTGCAAATGCCCCTTGTCGCCCATCGCGTCGGGGGTAAGCCAAGAAGTGAAAGTCTGGGAAGCCTCGTCGTAGTTGAGGTGCATGGTCGCATAGTTGATACAAGCCGCCTCATGCAGGTTGATGAACAACCCCTCGTCGGTCTTCATCAGCAAGGCAGTCTGTACGCAGGTGGGACCAATCGGTGTCTGCGAAGCGTTGTCACAAATGGCATCCTTCATGCGTCCACGAATCTCCGACAGCCGCGTCGTCTGCCATTCGTATTCCTGTGTGTCGTAGTCGCCAGCCACCCACCATGCCAAGTGGTCGCCAGCCATCCTGAACTGCGACTTTTCTTCCTTAATAATGAAATAGGTGAGATTTTTTTGTGAGGGGAACTCGTAGCGAAAGCCTAAACCATCGTTGAAGAGGCGGAAACGGAGTAACATCGTTCGGTCGTTCTTCTGCTGATGAAGCGTCACTTCCAGTTCGTTGTAATAGTTGCGGATGCTACTTTCCTCGCCCCACACAGGCGACCACGTTTCGTCGAAAGTGCTGGATTTTGTATTCGTCACAGCAAAACCTGTCTGCATATCGGCTTTACGCTGGATGGACTCCCTTTCGGCAAAGCTCTTAAACTCGAAGTCCGTTGCCTTGTCGGGATTCTCTTCCTTCAACTGGAAACCCAGATGGCTGCGGCCTATCACGGTCTTGCCTTTATAGAACAGTTCGTAGGTGGGACGGCCGTCAGAATCGACGCTGAAATTCATCTCCAACTGCCCGTTAGGAGACGTTAGTTTTTGTGCATTGGCGACTGTCGTCAACAATGACAACAACACTATCAAAAGATGCTTTTTCATCGAATTAGGTTAATTATTGCAAATTTATACCATTTTTTTGAATGAATCAAACTTTATGAGTACTTTTTTGATAAAAAGAGACACTTAAATCCGTAAAATCTGTGTAATCCGTTGTCTTTTTCCCATTTTCACAGTCAGAAGTTCAAAATGTAGATGCCTCGACTTGGCACGTCCAGACGGTCTTTCAATTCAACCTCGCGTCCCGAAATGACATCGTAAGCCTTGTTTGTCGGCATCACTTCACGATAAATGCTTAGGTCAAGTGTCTGTGGCTCACTCGTCCCGTTCATCACCACGGTCACGGTCTTTCCACTCTTCTGACGAGCATAGACATAGCAACCGTTCCGGATGGCATAGTGCGTCAATTTGCCGAACGCCACCACATCGTTACCCTTGCGCCAGTTGAGCAGTTTCTTCGTAAAGTTGAAATACTCATTTTGCAACGTGGTTCGCCCCTCGGCCGTGAAAGCATTGTTCTTGTCGCCGGGGAAACCACCAGGGAAGTCCTGACGAAGCGCACCGTCGTTCACGCTCTTGTTGGCATACATGCCGATTTCATCACCCACATAGAGCTGCGGAATACCACGCAACGTGAGCAGCAACGTCAGTGCTTGCTTATAGCGCGACACGTCCTTGGCTTTCTCCGCTGTGGGTTGGAAACGGTCAGTGTCGTGGTTGGCCAGGAAGGTGAGCAGATGGTCAACGTCGGCATACACCATGTCTTGGCAAATATACTCATACACCCGAGCCAAACCATGATTCCATTCGTCGGTCTCTTCGTCGTAGAAGGAGTCGAGGATATACATGAGTGGGAAGTCCATCACGGTCTTCAGTTCGCTGTTCTTCGGAGCAGCTAACTTGCTGTCTTTCTGCCAATAGCTTACACTCACATTGTTGTTTACCCACGTCTCGCCCACAATGTTGAAACCTGGGTATTGTGCCTCCACTTCTTGGCACCAACGACGCATGAAGTCGAAATCGTTGTAGGGATAGGTGTCCTGACGGATACCGTCGATGCCAGCATACTCTATCCACCAAATGGAAGCCTGAATAAGATAGTCGGCAAAGAGTTTGTTTTGTCCGTTCACATCAGGCATCTGCTCTGTGAACCAACCATCTATGGTCAATTTGCGGTCTAACTGGGAAACGTGACTATCGCTCGTTGCGATGGTCTTATAGCCTGTCTGCGTGAACTGACTGTTGTAGTTGAACCAGTCGTCGGCTGGACGGTCTGCAAACAGGAAGTTTGACACGCCGCAATGGTTGAAAACGATGTCCTTGATGACCTTGATGCCACGCTTGTGCGCTTCGTCCACAAAAGTACAATATTCCTCGTTCGTACCAAAACGTGGGTCTGTCCTGTAATAATCGGTGATGGCATAACCATGATACGACATTTCCGCCATGTTATTCTCCAACGTCGGTGTAGGCCAAATGGCAGTGATACCCAATTCTTGCAGATAATCAAGGTGTTGGGTCATACCTGCCAAGTCACCACCATGGCGAGCCATATCCACTGCCCTATCCCACGTATGCTCCTTCATGCCCTTATACATCTGCGTCTTCTGCTTGTCCGTCGTACCCGTGGCAAAGCGGTCGGGCATCAGCAGATAGACCACATCGCTGGCATCAAAACTCTTGCGAGCCACCTGCTGCCGCTCCTTCAGTTCGTAGGGCAGTGTCTTCACCGTCTTCTTTCCCGACTTCAGCAGGATGGAGAACCGCTGTGCTGGCGCACCTTTCGTGTCTATATATATAATAATGTAGTTCTTATTGTCGAACTTCACCACGTTCTTCACAGCGATGCCTTGTGCATCCTTCAGTTCCACATCGAAGGCACCAATACCTTCACCATGCAGCATGATTTGCAACTCTGGATTCACCATACCAGCCCACCAGTTCAGGGGGTGTACATGTTCCACCGTTGGTGTAGCAGCTTTCAGTCCGAGAAAACTCAGCAGATTGAACAGCATCATAACAAGTCCGATTCTACGTTTCATAGGTTAGTCACATTTTTTAAGTTTTCGCTGGCAAAATTACAACAAATCTTAATACGTTCCAAAAAGAATAAAAAAAATATAAATAATGAAAAGTATTAAAACATTGTAAAACAATAGAAAAAGCAACAACAATAGCCTAAAAAAAGTAAATGTATTTATAGACAAAAGGCAATATAGAACAACAAAGATTGCAACAAAAAGAGGGATAGACTGACACTATTATGTTCAGCCCACCCCCCAAAACCTACAACATCATCTCACTCCACTATTTTCCAATCATCTATCAAACGTTTGGTAGTGGAGAAGTTGACACCTATCTTAAAAAGCTGACGGCTGTCACCTGTGAAGGGCTTGGCATAACCCTTCTCGTCTATCTGGGCAAGAGCCACATCAGCCGACTGGTCGAGTTTCAGTTCCAGAATATAGATGTATTGCGGTAGTCGGCTTGCAATGGCTCGTTGCCGATGGCTTGAAGCATGGGCTTGTCGTATTCGTCAATCAGGATGACAACACGACGCCCCGTCTGTTCAAAAGCCTTCTTGATAACCTGAAGGAAACGTTCTTCTGGGACACGGTTGCTAAACTCGTCGCCATACTCTTTTTCCCACATCTCCAAGTGGCGGTTCAATTCGCTCATCAGCGCATCCAAAGTGTCGTATTTCCGCGAGTTCAAATCCATGTGCAGGATGGGGTACTTGATCCATTCCTTCTCCAGCTCGCTCACGGCCAATCCCTCGAAGAGTTCCTTCTGACCATCAAAATACGCTTCCAGGGTGGACAAAAAGAGCGACTTGCCAAAACGACGGGGACGGGAAAGAAAGTAATAGGTTCCCTCCTGCACCAATTTGTACATCAGAGCCGTCTTATCCACATACGCAAAGCCCTCCCTGCGCAACTTCTCGAAATTCTGTATTCCAATCGGGTATTTCATATATTTCCGTCTGTTTTGACACAAAAAAATTCTATTTGTCGTTGTAATGACCGTATGCAGAGATGACCAGCACTACAACCTCGGTTTCGTAAATACGATAGACCATGCGGTGCTTCTTGGTGAGTTCACGGCTCCAACGATCTTCAGGCTTACCCTTCAGCGGCTCAGGATGCCCCGTGCCCGTTTTGGGGTGTTCCATCAGTTCATCAATGAAACGTAAAGCCTTCTTGTAAACCTTAGGTTCACTTCTCGCTAGTTTTGCCATATCGGCCTTGGCATCGGGTGTGAAATCTATATCAAATGTCATACCCACTTCTCCTTAACATCTCAGTCACCGATTCGCCTTTCCGCAGACGGGTACATTCACCACGTCTATACGCTTCCTCACCACGTTCTATCTTCGCATAGAACTCCTCCTTAGTCATCAATGTGGGGTCAGTCTTCTCTTTCACCAATTTGGAGACATACTTCGTCAGCCGTCTCATCAGCGGCTCGCTGTCGGCAATGGCACCGATTCCCTGCCAAAGCTGGGTATTCATCGCATTCAATTGTACTGCTGTCATAACTTCTACAATTTTTAAGTTTTACGTTGCAAAGATAACAAATCATGGTGAATCGACAAAGAAAAAGGGGGAAAAAGCGGTTCCGTGCCCGTTATATCATCACTCTCAGGCTCGTTAACACTTATCACTGTAGCCCGTCATCACTTATCTCAGAGGCTCGTGTTTACTTGGGAAGAAACCCAACTGTGTCTTCCCTATAGGCAACGACGTTGCCTCGCATGACTCTTCGTCGTTGAGTCACGTGACTCTCCGTCGTTGCCCCTCGTGACTCAACGACGGAGAGTCAGCGGAAGCTTTTCGTGATATGGCGACACCCCTTCGTGGTAGAGGTGGATGAACGCTCGTTCTTCATGCTCTCTTGTGATGATTTGTCTGATGTCTGCCATGCTTGAAAATATTTTTCGACCGGCTTACGCCGGTATTAGGGGATGCGGCTTTTATTGGCCGCATCCAAAATTAAACAAATAAATTAAATGAATTAAATAAAATTATTTTGAGACTGGACGCACGGAGAAACCGTCGTCGCGGTAGTAGTAGTCCCAGCGCGCGTAGTCCGAGAAGAAGCAGAAGTAGAAAGCGTTTTGCGGGTAGATCACAAGCGAAGACGACCAGTAGTAGCCGTGGGAACCCTCTTTGTGCAGCTCACCAGTCCAGCAGCCGCCAGCAGCGGGCAGGAAAACGCTATAGCCGTTAGGACCGGTGAACAGACCACCATTTACGCCGTTCTGCTGTGTCCATTGATAGGAGCAGTTGTAGACGAGTTCAATAATCTGCTCCTTTGATGGCATACACCAAGAAGCACCCCAGTTGGCCGTGGCCGCATCATATTTGGTGCCGGCAATATTGGAACCGATGTTCACCACATTGCTTGAACTACTGCCATATTGATACGTGTCCCAATTATACACACTCTTCGTCTGTGTCTCGCCCCAAGCGTAATAGCCGCCGTAATCCTCTGGAGACGATGCACCCACGTTACAGCAGGCCCACTTCGTGCCAGAGGGCAAACCGAGGTCAATCGCATGGGGGTGGTTGGCATCAGGACAACTACTTACAAAAACAACATTAGAAGATGAACTTTGAGAGCTGAAAATGTTCCGATTGACGGCACACACTTTATAATAGTTATTGCCACCTAATGGGCTGTTGTCCGTCCAACTGGTAGAACTGACATTCTCAGCCACTAACGTATAACTGCCACTGGAGCTACCACAACGATAGACTTTGTAGCTTTGGGCATATTGCACAGCATTCCAAGAGACATTGATTACCCTATTGTTATCTTGAACATCAAGGCCTGCCACGACGTTTGTGGGAGCATTGAGCGTGACACTCACCGATGTGTATGAACTTTGAGAACTCTTGACATTCCGATTGACGGCACACACCTTGTAATAGTTGCTGCCGCTTAGAGGGTTTTCGTCCGTCCAATTAGCTAAGGGGACATTCTCAGCCACCAGTTCGTAAGTGTCACTGGAGCTACTACTACGGTAGATATTGTAGTTTTGTGTACGCTGTACAGCACCCCATGACACATTGACAACAAATGTGTTATTCTTAAATTCCAATTCTGCCACAACATTGGTGGGAGCATCAAGTGTGACATTCACAGATGCGTATGAACTTTGGGAACTCTTGACATTCCGATTGACAGCACACACTTTGTAATAATTGTTGCCGCCCAATGGGCTTTCGTCCGTCCAATTAGCTAAGAGGACATTCTCAGCTACCAGTTCGTAAGTGCCACTGGAGCTACTGCTACGGTAGATATTGTAGCTTTGTGTACGCTGTACAGCATCCCATGACACATTGACAACAAATGTGTTATTCTTAAACTCCACTCCCGCCACAACATTTGTGGGAGCATCAAGTGTGACATTCACAGATACGTAAGAACTTTGGGAACTCTTGACATTCCGATTAACAGCGCACACTTTGTAATAGTTACTGCCACTTAATGGACTTTCGTCTGTCCAATCGGTTGAAGTGACATTTTCGGCAATTAACGTATAAGTGTCATTAGAGCTGCTACTGCGATAGACGTTATAGCTTTGTGTACGCTGTACGGCATCCCAAGAGACATTAACGACAAGGTCGTTCTCGGCCACTTCTGCTTTGAGGTTCGTTGGGGTATTGAGCGAGACACTGACAGATATGTATGAGCTTTGGGAACTCTTGACATTCCGATTAACAGCGCACACTTTGTAATAGTTGCCGCCACTAAGGGGGCTTTCGTCTGTCCAATTAGCTGAGGAGACATTCTCAGCTACTAATGTATAAGTGCCACTGGAGCTGCTACCACGATAGACATTATAGCTTTGTGTACGCTGTACGGCATCCCAAGAAACATTGACAACAAGGTCGTTCTCAGCTACCTCTGCCTTGATGTTCGTAGGGGCATCAAGTGTGACATTTACAGACGTGTATGAACTTTGAGCACTGGCAAAGCCGTAACCAGTGGCACAGACTTTGTAATAGTTGCTGCCGCTAAGGGGGCTTTCGTCTGTCCATTGGTTTGAGGTGACATTCTCAGCGACCAGCTCGTAAGTGCCACTGGAACTGCTACTGCGGTAGATTTGATAAGTTTGTGCATGTTGTATGGCATCCCAAGAGAGATTGATGACAAGGTCATTCTCGGCCACTGCCACCGTTACATTCGTGGGAACACTCAGTTTGACATTCACGGATGCGTAAGAGCTTTGAGAGCTGGTGAAGCCATAACCCACGGCGCATACTTTGTAATAGTAACTGCCGCTTAACGAGCTGTCGTCCGTCCAACTATTTGAAGTGACATTCTCTGCAACCAGAGCGTAAGTGCCACTGGAGCTGCTACTACGATAGACATTGTAGCTTTGTGCATGTTGCACGGCATCCCAAGAGACCTTGACCACTAAATTGTCATTCTGAACATCCAATCCTGCCACGACGTTTGCCGGAGCACTAAGATTGTAATACAAGTATGCGTAGGAGCTTCGAGAACTGATGACATTGCGATTGACAGCACAGACTTTGTAATAGTTGCTGCCGCTTTGTGGGCTTTCGTCCGTCCAATCGGTTGAAGTGATATTTTCAGCGACTAATGAATAAGTGCCATTAGAGCTGCTACTGCGGTAGATTTGATAGCTTTGAGCGAATGGCACAGCATCCCAAGAGACATTGATGACCAGATTGTTATTCTGGACATCCAATCCTGCTGTAACATTGGTGGGAGCATCAAGCGTGACGTTCGCAGATGCGTAGGAGCTTCGAGAACTGAAGGTGTTCCGATTGACGGCACAAACTTTGTAATAGTTGTAGCCGCTTAGTGGGGCGTTGTCCGTCCAATCGGTTGAGGTGATATTCTCTGCCACCAGTTCGTAAGTGCCACTGGAGCTGCTGCTGCGATAGACGTTATAGCTTTGTGCATAGTTTACTGCATTCCAAGAGACATTGATAACCAAGTCGGTTTCGGCCAATGCTGCCGACACATTTGTGGGAGCCACTACATTAAACGGTTCTGCATTGCCAGCGACAAGGTCGATAAATTCGTTGGCATATTGCTGCATCTTGCTGAAATCGCTGCCGAGAGAACTGGAGCAGTCGAGTATCAGGAAGATGGATGCTCCCGAGTGGGAAACGCTGCGCTGGGTGTTGCCTTCGGGGGAAAACTCGGAGTTGATTTGCCATGAGGTGGAGGATGGCATACGGTAATAATGCTTGACCGACGAGGTGGGAATCAGCCCGTTGCCAGACAACGGACGCATACCCGTGAAGGTGTAGGTGACGAAGATGCCTGTCTGTGTGCCCTGCACCATGGCGCCGGAGGTGGCTTTGAGGCCGTGGTAGGTGACATCGTGGAGGGAGCGGTCTTGCAGATTGAAGGTGCCTTCAATGTACAGTTCGCTGCTAGCGGCGGGCTTCCCGTCGAAGACAAAGCGGACCAAGGTGCCGTTGTCAATACCTGGAATCCTGGCACTCATCGTCTGGCGGTTGCTCACACAGATTATTTGGCTGGCTATTTCTTGCAGCTTGGAGCGAAGGCCCGATATGTTGCTCAGCTCATACACATTGTTGGGGGAAGTTGCCAGCCGCTGCAGGTTCTGCTGGAACAAGGACTCGTTGGAGACATCCTTGCCGCGCAAGCCCACAGTATAGGCGGTGACGGGGAGGTCGCGCACCTTGGTTTGGGCGATGCGGCGGCTCATGGCCGTGAGGTAATCCACCGACGAGCCGTACTGGTCGGTCATCATCAGGGAGCCTTGGTCCAATCCGTCGGTGAAGGTGATGAGCGTGGCGTTCTTCAGCGGTGTCGGGATGTTCGCGTTGTCAAGCATATCGAGCGCGTTATCCACGGCATAATAGAGCAGCGTTCCGTATTTGCTGGGCAAGTTGTTCACGAAGGATTTGTACTGGCTAGCGGTGTATGTGGAGAGGATGCCGATGCCTTTGGGGTAGAGCTGGTCGTTGAAGCCGACGATTCCGATGTAGGAGAGGGGATAGCCGCCCTGGTTGGTGACCGTGATGCTGTCTATGTCAACGGAAAGGTAAGAGAGGAAGACTTCGCCATTGTGCCACAAGTTGATGGTGCGCGGTTCTGTCTCCGTCACGCTCATGCTGTCTATCTCTTCGGTGGAAATCTGCTTGAGCACCACTTTGTCTTGGTAGAAGTTGAGGTACTGGTGTGCGGTGGCCTGTCTGTTGCCTTCGGACGGTTCCTTTCTGGGCTTTTGGGGGCTTTTCTTGAATGTTTTGCCGAGGATGATGTTGACGAGTTCGGTCACATCGCTGATGTTCACATCGCCGTCGCCGTTCACATCCCCATACGGGTTGCTGTTGGTAGAACTTAGAATCAGGTTGACGAGTGCCGTCACGTCGGAAATATCCACCGTCCCATCGCTGTTCACATCGCCACGCAGATGCTTCGGAAGGGTGGCTCGCTTCTTGAACGAGAGGACGCTGACATTCGCGTAAGGGTATTCGGTCGGCCAATCGGTGTTCCAGAATTGGACGCCTTTCGTGCTGAAGGTAATCTTGTTGAGTTCATTCAGCTCATACAAGGCTGGGTCTTGGTACTTCTTGGTATAGACAAAGAGCGTGTCTTCGTCGTTCGTGCTCTGTGCAAAGCTGTTTGCAAACGCTGACAACCCCAAAATGGTCAGCAATATGGTTCTTATACACTTCATGGTTAAAAATGTTTTTGAGGGCACCTTGCAGCTGTTGCTGGTGCGGGAGTTTTGGTATTTAGAATGTTATCAAGGCACAAATGTACATAAAAATATTGATTTAGAAGCCTATCGCCATAAAAAAAATTAATAATTAGCTCCAATAAGATAAGGTTTTTATTGCAACATGGTTATAAAACAATATTTTTTACGTAGATTTGTAGCCTAAATGCAATAGAACATTGATAAAAAACTCCTTTAACTGCATCACCATGAGAACGTTCATTTTCATCTTCATATTTAGCTGCTTTGGGTGTCTATCCATAAGGGCACAGGAACTGCGGTCGCTGCTGGTGGAACTGGATAAATGTGTGGAGCAGAAGGAGCGATACAGGACACCACGGTTGCAACGCATTGACAGTTTGAAACAGCGACTCCAGGCGGAGAAAGGGGAGGGATTGTATGGTGTGTATGAGGCACTGTATCAGAGTTATTCACATTTCTGTACCGACTCGGCTCTGTTCTATCTGGACGGCATGAGCCGTTTGCCCGAGACGAAGGAATACCCCCAAAAGCATACGCAAGTGGAGTTGGACAGGGCGGAACAACTGGCCATCATGGGTGCCTACAGCGATGCGGAGGATATCGTGACGGGCTTGAATGCCAACCAGATGGGGGATAAGGAGCGTACTCGATACTACCACGTATGCCGCACCATCTATGGATGGATGGCTGACTACATGAGAAGCACCCCCACCCTATCGAAAGAGTTGTTGGACAAAACACGCCTCTACCGTGACTCCATCATCAGCAACGAAACAGACCCGCTGAGCCGTGACATCGTGAAGGCTGACCGTCTGCTGGCCAATGGGAAGGTGAGCGAGGCGAAACGGTTGATTGACAAGCACATTGACCATGCGGAGAGGGAACAAAAGTCATACGTCTATTTTATACTCTCAGAGATTTACCGTCAACAAAACGACACGAAGGAACAAATACACTACCTCACGTTGGCAGCTATCGAAGACCTGCGACGGGGTGTGACGGAATATGCCGCCTTACCCCTATTGGCCTCCAAACTGATGGAGCGAGACGATGTGGAAAGAGCCTACAACTACTTGTTTTGCAGCTTGGAAGATGCCAATTTTTGCAACGCCAAACTACGTTCGATGGAAGTGAGTGAGGTATTCCCCATCATCGAGAAGTCGTACAAGCAAAAGGAACGCATGGCAAGGCAAACCGAACGGGCGCTCCTATTGGGAGTGAGTGTGCTGGCTATCATGCTCGTGCTGGCGGTGCTCAACCTGCGAAGCCAAATGCACAAGCTCAGCCAGACCCGTCAGCAGTTGTCTGTCGCCAACGACCAACTGGAAGAGGCCAACCGACTGTTGGGACAACGGAACGACTCGCTGCAAGAGTCGAACACCATGCTGCAACAGATGGATCGTGTGAAAGAAGATTACATCGCTCTCTTCCTCGACCGTTGCCGAAAATACCTGAGCGCACTGGAGGCGTATCGAAAATCGCTCTTGAAACTGGCCAAGAGCAATCAAAGCACGGAGTTGATGAAGAAGCTGAAAGACGACACCCTCATTGAAGAAGAGCAACAGAAGCTCTACGACGACTTCGACGAGGCTTTCCTCGACCTCCATCCCCGTTTCGTGGAGAAGTTCAACGCCCTGCTTCGTCCCGAAGAGCGTATCACCCCCAAACGGCACGAACGTCTCAACACCGAATTGCGCATCTTTGCCCTCATCCGGCTCGGTGTGACCGACACGGCACAAATCGCCCAGTTCCTCGACTACTCGATGCCCACTATTTACAACTATCGTTCACGCATCCGCAGCAAATCCATCTACAGCAAAGAAGAATTTGACACGAAATTGATGGAACTGTGAGAAAAAAATCCTACCTTTGCACCCACTAACTAATATACATTATTTATATATATGAAGAAACTTTTACTAACGATGGCGATGGGACTGGCCATGAGCAGCGGCTATGCTCAAAATGCGTTGAACCTTGGTGGCGACATCTCGATGCTGCCGCAGTATGAAAGCGTCAACACTCCTTACTACACCAGCGTGGGCGGCAAGATTCCAAACGTGCTGACCTACATGAAGCAAACGTGCAAGATGAATTCCATGCGTGTGCGTCTGTTTGTGACTCCCAACGCTAACGAGGCGAAAGACGGTGTGGTGCAGGACTTGGAGTATGTGAAGAACCTCGGCAAGCGCATCAAGGCTGAGGGGATGGACTTCATGCTCGACTTCCAATACAGCGACACGTGGGCAGACCCGTCGAACCAGAACATTCCTTCCACTTGGAAGACAAACACGACGAATGCGGTGCTGACCGACTCCATGTACACCTACACAAGGCGTTGTCTGGAATATCTGAAGGAGAACGATGCCACTCCCGACTTCGTACAAATAGGTAACGAGATTAGCTACGGAATGTTGTGGCGCAACTACTCCGACCGCTGCTACTCGAACGCTACTGCTGCTACATGGAAGCGGCTGACGGACTTCCTCAGTGCTGGGGCAAAGGCTGTGAGAGAGGTGACTCCCGATGCCAAAATCATCCTGCACGTTGAGCGTACAGGCGATGCCAACAGCTGCGTGGATTTCTTCAACAAGATGGAAGCGAATGGTGTGGATTACGACATCATCGGATTGTCCTACTACCCCTTCTGGCACAAACTGCTCCCCTCGCTCAACACAACGCTGAACACGCTGGCGACAAAGTTTCCCAACAAGCCCGTTCAGATTGTGGAAACAGCTTACTATTACCAGTATTTCCCCTCCGACTATCCCGATCAATACGACAACACCACTTCCGTATGGGCAGCCACACCAGCAGGTCAGCAAGCCTTCATCGAAGACCTCTGTACCGAACTGGCCAAGCATACGAACGTGACAGGACTCTACTATTGGTTTCCCGAGGAAAACGGTAGCGGAGGTGCTACATGGAATGCCAACAATGTGGTGCTGCAACACTGGATTAACCGTGGCCTTTGGGACAACAACAGCCACAAAATCAATCCTGCACTTTTGAAACTCCAGAACTTCCTCACTCAAAAGGAAGCCCTCAGCATCGACGGTGTACAGACAGACGACAACGAAAGTGACGCACCCACCTACACACTCAGCGGTCAGCGCGTCACTTCCATGTCATCCCCTGGCATTTATATTAGGGGAAAGAAGAAATACTTAATTAGTACAGCGGCACATTGATGTCAAACACCAATTCCGCATCCTTCAGACGTGGGTGATGAGCATCCTTCTCTGAAAGGATGCGGTTTTCTGTGGGCACTTGCCAGTCGATACCCAAGTCGGGGTCGTCCCATGCAATGGCACCCTCACTCTGGGGAGCATAGTAGTTGTCGCATTTGTACTGGAACACAGCCTCATCGCTCAGTACGGCAAAGCCATGGGCGAAACCACGTGGCACGAAGAACTGACGATGGTTGTCGGCAGTCAGCATCACAGAAACATGCTGACCGAACGTCGGACTCCCCTTGCGGATGTCAACAGCCACATCCAGCACGGCACCCTTCACCACACGCACTAACTTCGACTGCGTGAACGGTGGCTTCTGGAAGTGCAAACCACGCACCACACCAGCCACCGACTGGCTCTCGTTGTCCTGCACAAACACAGTCTTACAAACTTTCTCTTCAAACTCACGCTGCGAAAACGACTCGAAAAAGTAGCCTCGCGCATCGCCAAACAGTTTGGGCTCAATAATTTTCACACCTTCAATCGCGGTGTCAATGACTTGTATCATATTGTTTTCTTTATGTTTTGTAAAGTTTAAAGGTTACAGTTTAATGTTTAAAGAGGCTAACGCGGTGTTGGCAAACGAGCCGCATGGTTTTTAAACATTAAACTCTAAACTTTAAACTTTATTTTTCACTTTTCCGATTTCTCGAAGTCATCAAGTTTCTTCAGATAGTAGGCACGAAGGTCTTCCCATTTGTAATAGGGGAACTGGTCGGTTTGGATGGGAAGCGTAGCCTCCTTCTCGTTGAGGAGTGCTTTTACGAGAATATCTCCCGTGCCCTTCTTCGGACGATAGAACACCCACTGGATGTTACAACCCATCGGATAGATACGGAAGTTCACCCACTGGTCTTCCAGATGGTCGAGGTCTTCGACGGCACGACCACAACTGTCTAACTCCATGAGACAAGCCAATGGCATGACACAAACTTCGTGGCCGAAACGGAGCGTGGCACCGTTCTTGTAAGTCTTCGAGGTCAGCACCGTGTCGGTGGTCTCTATCATATTGCGCAGCAAGTTAGCTTGACTGTACTGCATGATGCTACCCGTCTGAGGAGCAGGACCATAGCCCAAATACCAATCGATGTTCCAAGCCTTCCAAAGGTCGTAACATTCCTCCTTGGTGAAGAGGTTCCACATATCCTCACCGCATCCGTGACTCTGCATGTTGGTGACCACGTAGAACACCGAACGCATGAAGGAACGCGGACGGAAGTCTTCGTCGTTCCAGAAAGAATCGTCGGTGAAGAGGGCACGACAGAAGCGTTCGGGATGGGTGTACTTCTTGTTATAATGGCTGACGATGCGGCCACGGTCACGGCTGGCATCACGGAGACGGCGGCTCCAGTCGGCATTGAGATACCACTGGAAGGCATCGCTCACATCGTTATGCATAGCCAACTGCGGGTTGAAAGCCGTAATCTCTTCACACTCCGCGGTCATACTGAGGATACAGCGAATCACCACCGTGCTTCGGGCATCCACCTGAGCATTCTTGCCACTGAAGATTTCGGGGAAATGCTCGGTCATACGTTTGCCGATGCCGTGGTGCTGCTGTTCGCCGATGTCTGAGAGGTCTCCCAAACGCCCTTTGGTGCAGGGATAGAAACGTTCCAGTTTCTCCAAAGCGTCCTGTCCCACCGCGGAAAGCACACCTTGGTCTTTGGCACGTCGAAGCGTCCTGATGATGTTCATGTAGTCGCCATCGCCCAGCAACCAACGGGAACCGTGACGACCGTAGTGAGACATGTAGAAAGGTTCATAGCCCTTAGGAGCCTTGGTCAAGGGTTTCGTGGGAGCTTGGTAGGCCATGTGGTTAGAAGCCGACTTAAGGATGTCAGCGTAAATTTCCTCCTTGGCTGTCTGTGCCGAAGCAGCAGCAAAGGAAAGAATGAGTGAAGTAAGCAAAAAGATTTTCTTCATTTTATAATAGTTTTTTGGTTTTACCTTTGTACGGAATCATTACCCAAGGCACAGCGTTCAGACGTTACCCCTTACACCTCCAAATCGCACCCGTCGGGTACGGTTCATCGTACCCGTCGGGTACGGCACGTCGCACCCGACGGGTGCGCTTTAGAGGTATGCGGCTCACCTCTCTATAGGGTGCCTTTTGTGTCCATCAGTCATACACGCCCATGTTGGCATTGCGTCCCAAGTCCTGGTAAGCGTTCTTCAACAAATCAGGCGTTATTTCGAAATCTCTGTTGATGGGGCGACCTTCGTCCTTCAACGAGTGAGAGAACATCCAGTCGTAGGTCTGATACATATAGAATACACGGGCAGGGCGACCATGGTCGATGCCTGGCATCCGCGTATAGATGAGCCGTGAGTCGTCACCCGTAGCCTTGATGGCCTCCACCACACGGTCGGAGGCCGACACGGGCACAGCCCTGTCAGCCGTGCCATGTACAATCCACATCGGAATGCGCGACAAGCCGCTGAGGTCTTTCACCGTTGCACCTCCACACATCGCCATCCCTGCGGCAATGCGGTCGGGATAGGTGGCACACATATCGAGGGTTCCGTAGCCACCCAAACTCATGCCGTAGCAGTAGATGCGGTCGCTATCCACATTGAAGTTCTTCTCCGCCCACTCCACGAGACGCATGATTTTCTGCGGACTCCACGAACCGCCAGGATTCTGCGGAGCGAGGATGTAGCAGTCGATGGCACGCCCACGCTTCAGGGCATCCATCGGGCCATAACGTTTCACTTTGTCGAGATTGTTGCCACAGAGACTTGCTCCATGCAAGAAAATGAGCAGGGGACGGTGAACCCCATCACCCTCATCCTCTTCGGGACGGTAGAACCAAAAATTATAGCTGTCGGGGACAGTCTTCCGATACGCTTTCACCATGTCCTGCGCATGGCACAACACACAACAAACGAAGGCCATCACCGTCAAAAGATACTTCATAATCGTCATCTTTTCTTCTTTTCTTGTTACAAAGTAACGCATTTTCTGTGACAAAGCCAAGCGTTTCACGTTTTTTCACGCACTGAAACAGCAAGATTTTGTCCTTTCGGCATCAAAGCACAAACCTTTTTTGTAATTTTGTGCCCCAAAAGCGTTATAAACAACAAAAAACATGTTCAAACATTTCTTACTTATCCTTGCCCTTACCACCACCACTACCATCCAGGCACAAGTGGTGCATCCCAAGATAGGCGAAAAGGCACAATCAGCCGACGGGAGAATCAGCATCACGTTGGTGGGCAAGAAGGGAAACTTCCCTGGTTGCGAAGCCGACTATCGCGACACGGACATCTACTCGCCCAAGTCCATCAACGTCCATCCCAACGGACGAAAATACTACGTCAACTCCCTCGAAGGTTCCAAGACTGTGGTTTACGATGTGCTGACCAACAAGAAACTGAAGGTCATCACCCATCGCTTTTTCGACAAGAAAGATGCACGTCTGTGGAGCAAACCTTCCGAGCTGTACCCGTTTACCCATTATAGTGCGAAGGATATTGCTCTGAACACCTTCTACGGTAAGCCCGTCGAAAGCACCTTCTCCCATGGCGGACGCTATCTGTGGGTGCCCTACTATCGCCGTTCTTACGACATCAACGCCCAAGACCCTTCGGCTGTCGCCATCATCGACACACGCAACGACTCCATCATCCGACTCATGGAGACGGGGCCTCTGCCCAAGATGATAGCCACTTCGCCCGACGGTAAGCTCATCGCCATTGCCCATTGGGGCAACAACACCGTGGGCATCATCGACATCAGCAGTGCCGACCCGAAGCAGTGGAAGCACAAGGCTTGTCATGTGGTGGACTATCAACTGAAGCTGGATTTCAGCCTCACTCAATCGGTTGACCGCGACAACGGAAGCGGCTATGCTCTGCGTGGCACCGTGTTCACCCCCGACAACCACTATCTGCTGGTGGGTTGCATGGGCGGCGGTGGAGGCATTGCCGTGATAGACCTCCAGAAATCCCAGTACCTCGGACGCATCACTGGCATGATGGGCAACGTGCGCCACCTCGTCCTGAAGAACGGATTCCTCTACCTAAGCATCAACATGGCCGGTTACGTACAGAAGATTGCACTCACCACCCTTCTCGATGCCATCCCGAAGATGAAGAACAAACACGTCACCGTGACGGGCTGGCAAAACTGCAAGGTGGGTGCAGGAGCACGCACCATCGAACTGTCGCCAACGGGCAAATACATCTTTGCCGCTTGCAACAACAGCAGCGCACTCTATGTGGTGGATGCCCAAACCATGACCGTGCTCACCTCCATCCCCGTCGATAGCTATCCCGTTGGGTTGGATGTGTCGAAAGACGGCAAGCATGTGTTTGTCACCTCCCAAGGCAAGTCGGGCAATGGCGGCAATGCCGTGAACATTTACCAAGTCACTTATAATAAAGGGAAAAATGGAAAGTAAACAATTTGCTACCGCAATCATGGTGCTGATTCTGTCCCTTTGGGGACGGGAGAGCTATGCCCAAGTGACAAAAACAGTGCATCCTGAGATAGGCACGAAAGTCTATGCTGCCGACAGCTCGTTCAGCCTCACGCTCATTGCCAAAAAGCAATACTTCGAGCCAGCCGACACCCTCACTGCCGACACCGACATCCATTCGCCTAAGTCAGTGAACATGCACCCCAACGGCACTAAATATTACGTCAACTCTCTCGAAGGAGCCACTACCGTTGTCTATGACTTTCTCACCCATCGGAAACTGAAAGTCATTCGCCACAACTTCACCGATGCAGACACCATGCTGTTGGGCAGCCACTTCCAGCCTTTCTATAAATTCACCCACTACACACCCGACGACAAGCATCCAGCCTCCCCCTTCGGAGGTTGGGGAGCGTTCTACGGCAAACCCGTCGAAAGCACCTTCTCCCACGGAGGCCGCTACCTATGGGTGCCCTACTATCGCCGTTCCTACGACATCAACGCCCAAGACCCTTCGGCAGTTGCCATCATCGACACGGAAACTGACTCCATCATCCGACTCATGGACACTGGCCCCCTGCCGAAGATGGTGGCCACCTCGCCCGACGGCAAACTCATCGCCATCACCCACTGGGGCGACAACACCGTGGGCATCATCGACATTAGCAGCCCCAATCCCTTCGACTGGCACTACACCTCGCTCGCCATCATCGACCAGCAACTGAAACTGAACTTTAGCCTCACCCAGCAGATTGACCGCGATAACAACAGCGGCCATTGTCTGCGTGGCACCGCCTTCACCCCCGACAACCGCTACCTGCTCGTCGGCTGCATGGCTGGCACTGGCGGCATCGCTGTGGTTGACCTTCAAACACCACAACCTCAATATCTCGGGCGCATCACAGGCATGATGCCCAATCTGCGCCACCTCATCATCCGCGACGGCCACCTCTACCTCAGCATCAACCGCGACGGCTACGTACAGAAAATGCCGCTCGAACAATTTCTCGAAGCCATCCCACGTCTCTCCGCATCACCCAACAAAGTCATCACCATCACCAACTGGCAAACCTGCAAGGTCGGCACCGGCGCACGCACCATCGAGACAACCCCCGATGGCCGTTTCCTCTTCGTCGCCTGCAACAACAGCAGCGCCCTCTATGTGGTCGATGCCCAAACCATGACTGTCCTCACCTCCATTCCCGTCGATAGCTATCCCGTGGGGCTTGACATCTCCCACGATGGCCGCTACGTCTTCACCACTTCGCAAGGTCGTGGCAACAGCGGTGGAAACTGCGTGGACATCTACGAATTAGAAATCAAACAATAAAAAACAATACCGAATGAATCCTATATTTTCAAAGCTCATCGCCAAAGCGACGGGCATCAGCGAACGACAGGTGCAAGGCACCATTGGACTGTTGGAGGAAGGGTGTACCATCCCCTTCATCAGCCGATACCGTAAGGAAGTGACAGGTACACTCGACGAGGTGCAGGTGGCGGGCATCAGCGACCAACTGGACAAACTGAAGGAACTGGAGAAACGGAAAGAGACCATCCTGAAAACCATCGAAGAGCAAGGCAAGCTGACTGCCGAGCTGAAAGGGCGCATCGATGGTTCGTGGGACAGCACCGAACTGGAAGACATCTACCTGCCCTACAAGCCCAAACGGAAGACACGTGCGGAGGTGGCACGACAAAAGGGCCTGGAACCCTTGGCCACCTTCCTCATGCTACAGAATCCGAACGCTGACATCGACAAGAAGGTGAAGGAGTTCATCAACGAGGAAAAAGGCGTGAAGACCGCCGAAGAAGCCATCCAAGGCGCACAAGACATCATCGCCGAGCAAGTGAGTGAAAGCGAAGAAGCCCGAAATATCGTGAGGTTCAACTTCAAGAAGGATGCCACCATCAGCAGCAAGGCCATCAAGCCGAAAGAGAAAACGGACGAGTGGGAGCAGAAGGCACAGAAGTTCCGCGACTACTTCGATTTCTCCGAGAAACTCTCCAGATGCGCCTCCCATCGCTTGCTCGCCATGCGCCGTGGCGAGGCAGAGGGCATCTTACGTGTGAGCATCAACGGCGACGATGAGCGATGCCTCGACCGCCTCGACCGCCAGTTCCTGCGCAACTCCAGCAAGAGTGCCGAACTCGTGTGGGATGCCATCGAGGACGGCTTCAAGCGTCTTCTCAAACCCAGCATCGAGACCGAATTCGCCAACCTCTCGAAGGAACAAGCCGACAAGGAGGCCATCCGCATCTTCGTGAAGAACCTGGAGCAGCTGCTCATGTCGCCACCCCTCGGTCAGAAGCGTGTCCTCGCACTCGACCCTGGTTTCCGCACAGGCTGCAAGGTGGTGTGTCTCGATGCCGAAGGAAACCTGCTGCACAACGAAGCCATCTACCCCCATCCGCCCAAGAACGAACGACGTGCCGCAGCCGACAAGCTGTGGACACTGACCAAGCAATACAAGATTGAAGCCATCTCCATCGGCAACGGCACCGCCAGCCGCGAGACCGAAGAGTTTGTGCGTTCCTTGGGGCTGCCCAAGGATATTCAAATCTTCGTGGTTAGTGAGGACGGAGCCAGCATCTACTCCGCCTCGAAGGTGGCCAGAGACGAATTTCCCGACTACGACGTGACCGTACGTGGAGCCGTCAGCATCGGACGCCGACTGATGGATCCCTTGGCCGAACTAGTGAAGATAGACCCCAACTCCATCGGCGTGGGGCAGTATCAGAAGGATGTTGACCAGAAGGAGCTGAAGCACTCGCTCGACCAGACCGTGGAGATGTGCGTGAACAAGGTGGGCGTGAACGTGAACACCGCCAGCAAGCACCTCCTCACCTACATCTCTGGTCTCGGCCCCGCCATTGCACAGAACATCGTCACCTACCGAGCTGAACACGGAGCCTTCGCCTCCCGACGTGACCTGCTGAAAGTGCCCAAACTGGGGCCTAAAGCCTTCGAGCAAGCCGCTGGATTCTTGCGAGTGAGCGGTGGCAAGCAACCCCTCGACAACAGCGCCGTCCATCCCGAGAGCTATCCCATCGTAGAGCGGATGGCCAAAGACCAGCACTGCACCGTGGCTGAGCTGATGGCCAACAAAGAGCTTCGACAAAAGATTGACATTCAAAAGTATGTGACCGACAAAGTGGGACTCCCCACCCTTCAGGACATCATGCAGGAACTCGATAAGCCTGGACGTGACCCCCGTCAGCAGCTCACCGTATTCGAGTTCTCCAAAGACGTGAAGGAACTCGAAGACGTGCAGGTGGGCATGGTGCTTCCAGGCATCATCACCAACATTACCCAGTTCGGCTGCTTCGTCGATGTAGGAGTCCACACCAAAGGTCTCGTCCACATCAGCGAACTCGCCGACCACTTCGTGAAAGACCCCTCCGAAGAAGTGCAGCTCCACCAGCATGTCACCGTCCGCGTCATCGGAATAGACCTCCAGCGTGGCCGCATGCAGCTGAGCATGAAGGGGATGGATTCCACACATTAACCTCTTTGGAGCCAAGGTGTTTTTTACCACGGTGCGACCACACTCTGAAACATCATCTTGGGGAAAATAGCGAGGTACAAAAATGGGTACAAAAAAAGAGGCTTCCCTTAAATGCGGGAAGCCTCTTTTACGTCGGGAATGTCCCGAAGACTGGCTATAATGTCTTGTACCTCTTTGGCATCGTGGACGTACATCTGAATCTTGCATTCGAAGATGCCGTTGTTGCACTCTACCTCCAACTTGTTGATGTTGGTGCTGTGAATCTGAGAGATGACTTGTGTCATGTCGTGAAGAAGACCTAACTTGTCGAAGCCTTTCACACGGATGGACACGGGGAAGAGAAGGATGCGCCCCATAGACCATTGGGCGGCAAGGACTCTGTTGCCGTGGTTGGCCTTCAACTTCTCGGCATTGGGGCATTGCAACTTGTGGATGACTATGTGTTTATCGTCATCGATATAACCCATGACGGAATCGCCTGGAATGGGCTTACAACACTCGCAAAGGGTGTACTTGTTCTGTACGGAGTCTTCGGTTAACACGAGAGCTTTCTTGCGGTCGAAGCCCTGCCCCACCACTTCTTTACCTTTCTTCTTGTCTTGCTTCATCACTTTGCGTCCGAAGGAGAAGAGTTTCTTCCAACCAGCCAATTCCTCTTTATCTTTCAAGGCGTTGGCATCGGCTTGGGTGAGCTTCACGCTGCCTTCTGCAATAGCAACATACAGGGCGTCTGACTTCGAGATGTCGTAGAGATTGCAGAGCTTTTCGATGATGAGCGTGTTCTTCTCGATCTCGTTCTTCCGTAAGAACTCATCCAACATCTCTTCACCCTTCTTGCGTGACTCCCGCTCTTCTTTCCGAAGAATGGAGAGTATCTTTGTAGTGGCTTTCGCCGTGGTGGCGATGCTGAGCCACTCGCGAGTGGGATGGGCAGATTTGGATGTCAGGATTTCCACTTGGTCACCACTATTCAGCTTATGATTGATGGGAACAAGTTTGTGGTTGACTTTCGCGCCGATGCAATGGCTACCCACAAAGGTGTGGATGCTGAAGGCGAAGTCGAGCGTTGTGCTGCCAGCTGGCATGGTACGAATTTCGCCTTTGGGAGTGAAGACAAAAATCTCTGACGCAAAGAGGTTTAACTTGATGGTGTCGAGAAAGTCCATCGCATCGGGCTGTGGGTCGTCGAGTATCTCCTTGATGGTGGAAAGCCACTTGTCAAGTTCCTGTTCGGAGGCAGTTTCAGTCTTTTCACCATCCTTGTACTTCCAGTGTGCAGCAAAGCCCTTCTCGGCGATGTCGTTCATGCGCCTTGAACGTATCTGCACCTCTATCCACTCGCCCTGCTTCGACATGAGCGTGACGTGAAGTGCCTGATAGCCATTGGCTTTCGGGTGGCTCACCCAGTCGCGTGTACGATTGGGATGCGACTTGTAAATCTTGCAAAGCTTGACGTAGATGTCGAAACAGTCATTCAATTCGGTGTCAATCTCGACGGGGTCGAAAATGATGCGGACAGCCAGAATGTCATAGATTTCCTCGAAAGGAATCTGTTTCGTCTGCATCTTGTGCCAAATGGAATAAGGCGACTTAATGCGCTGCTTGATTTCGTAGCTGATGCCAAGGTCATCGAGCTGTGTACGGATGGGAGCGGCAAACTCGTCGAACACAGTGTCACGTTCTATCTTTGTTGCTTCCAACTTCTTCGAAATATTGGCATACTCTTCTGGGTGCTCGAACTTGAAACTCAAATCTTCCAATTCTGTCTTGATAGAGTTCAAACCTAAGCGGTTGGCAAGGGGCGCATAGATGTAGAGGGTCTCGCCCGCAATCTTATACTGCTTGTTGACAGCCTGACTGCCCAAAGTGCGCATATTGTGCAGACGGTCGGCAATCTTGATGATGATGACGCGGATGTCGTCACTCATGGTGAGCAGGAGCTTCTTGAAGTTTTCCGCCTGTGCCGATGCGTGGTCGCCAAAGATTCCACCCGAGATTTTGGTCAATCCGTCCACAATTTGGGCAATCTTCGCGCCAAACATGTTCTCTATGTCTTCCACCGTATAATCCGTGTCTTCCACCACATCGTGAAGAAGGGCGGAACATATCGAAGTAGAACCAAGACCTATCTCGGAACAGACAATCTGAGCCACAGCGATTGGGTGCATGATGTATGGCTCGCCCGACAATCGACGCACCCCCTTGTGAGCGTGTTTGGCAAAATTGAATGCCTTGGTAATGATGTCAACTTTCTTGCGGTGTTTGCTGGCAAGGTAACAATCTATCAAATGCTGAAACGCATCGTTGACCATCTGCTCTTCAAGCTCGACATTGGTAAGTACCGTATCCATAAGTCACTATTGTTTAAACGGGTTAGACACTCTATACGACAAGAAGACCACGCTTCTACTTCACGCGCACCTTCTGGCCAGGACGAATCATGTCGCCTTTGATGTTGTTCTTCTGGCGAAGTTTGGCAACCGTTGTTCCATTGCGCTTTGCGATGGAAGAAAGTGTATCACCACTCTTAACTGTTACAGACTGAGAAGTTTGACGGCGATTGCGAGTATTACGGGTAGAACGGGTGTTGCGTCTGCTTGAACGTGAATAGCGATTTTGACTTGCCGTATTCTCTTCAGCCTTCGCCGTTTCCACATCATCGGTCACAGCACGTCGTATGCTGGATAAGGAAACGCTGTTGGGATTGAGTCCGTAGATACTATCTTCTTGAAGGATAAAGTCTTCCACGGAAGCTGCTGGCAAACGAAGCACATAGTCAGCAGGCACGATATCCTTACGATACTGGGGATTGATGGCACGGAGTTCCTCCACCGTGACATGACATTTTGAAGCGATTTGGGCAAAAGTCACTTCCTTCTGCACTACCACCGTATCGGACTCTAAAGGAAGGGAGGCTTCGCGTGGAACGATGCCATGGTCACAATAATAATTCATGATGTAGGTGGCGGCAATGAATGCAGGAACATAGCCACGAGTTTCACGTGGCAATTTGTTATAGACGGTCCAAAAGTCGGCACCTTCTTGGTTTCCAGCACGAGCAATGGCTTTCTGTATGCCACCTTCTCCACAATTGTATGCAGCTATGGCAAGCCCCCAATCGCCAAACATGTCATAAAGATCACTCAGATAATGAGCAGCGGCTTCACTGGATTTGATGGGGTCACGGCGTTCATCGACCAACGTATTGACTTCAAGCCCATAACGTTTGCCTGTCGTTATCATAAACTGCCAAAGTCCAGCGGCTCCTGCTCGCGATGTAGCAGAAGGACGAAGAGCGGACTCGATGACAGGGAGATATTTCAGTTCCAAAGGCAATCCATAGCGCTCAAGAGCCTCCTCGAAAATGGGATTGTAAAAATTGGAAGCGCCCAACATGACAGAAACGGAGCCTTTCATGCGTGTGCTATAAGTGTCGATAAACTTGCGAGTGACATCGTTAAGAGGCATCTCTATCGTGGTGGGAATACGAGACAAACGACTAACGAGAATGGAGTCGCTGTAGGATAGTGTGCGACTGGTACCAGTCCCTTCACTCAGATTGGTTGTGTTTGTGTAGTCTTGCATCAGCTCTTCTTCGCTAATAAGCATACCTTCAGGCATATCGAAGACTTCGGTTTTACCACTATCTTCGACGACTGTAATTACGTTCTGTGCATCGCTATAGGATGCAGCAACGATAAAAAGACTTGTTATGATGGTTTTCTTATCCATAAATAAAATGTTTTTTCGTTACTAAAAATTGAGGCTGCATTGCAAGCCGTATGAGCAAGTATTCAGACCTTGGTTCTTCATCGTCGAATATTGCTCCTTGATGACAGCTGGACGAACCCTCATAGAAAGGTCGTCACTAATATCGAAACTTGAGAGTTCGGCATCGACGTATGCATCAATGATAGACAAGGCATAAACACCAATCATGCAAAACATGCTCAAATCACGATACCGACGGTAATAATTCTTTTTACGTTTGAATACTTCCTGAAGACGAGTCTTATTGGCATTGGCATCGTAGTTGGGAGGAAGGAAATTCTCATAACTTTTGGTTGTGTCATCACTGTCCATAATGTCTATATAAGCCTGAGAATAATCACGATACATTGTATTATTCCAGGTCATGGCATATACACAACCTAAGAATCCTCCATAGACAAGAGGAAGTTTCCAATATTTACGGTTATAAATCTGTCCCCCACCAGGGAAAACGATAGACAACCACAAAGCTTTCTTGGGATTTGGAACGAAACGCTCTTGAGGCTTTCCGCTTCCTAAATTGATTAAAGAGTCAGTAGTATAGAAAATCTTCTGGGTGACGGTATCAACATCAGAGAGAATGAAGATTTCCTGTTTGGGTTGAATGGAATCAATCTCTCCTGTTTCTAAAGTTTTCGTAGGCATCACGCTATCCACGGACAATGAATCGGACAATGTCCGCACATTCCCCTCTCTACGAAGAAAAGCATGAGGCACAGACTTCTCCGTCATCCTTTCTTGAGCCTCTACAGAAAGGACAACAAGCATCAATCCAATAAAGATGCCCCAAAAACGATATGTTTGAGGATGAGAACCCAAGATTTAGTTCTTTTGTATAAGAGAGATAATACGGCGAAGGTCGTCGGTGTCTTTGAAAGAGAAAGAAAGCTTCCCACTTCCTTTAGCAGAGCATGAAATTTTCACATCTGCACCTATCAACTGAGAGAACTGATGACGCAAATCCTCAAACTCCATTGTCAACGTCTTTGGAGACTCGGCCTTAGCCTTTGCCTCCACTACGTTGGCACCCTCATTCATATTTTTGATGATTTCCTCCACCTGACGCACTGAATAGCCTTTGCTTTGTATATCCTTAAAGAGACGAACTTGCTCTTTAGGGTCTTCAATAGCAAGCAAAGCACGGGCATGACCAGTATCTATCTGATGATTCTGAATGGCCACCTGCACAGGAGCCGGTAATTTCAGCAGTCGCAGATAATTAGCGACGGTGGCACGTTTTTTGCCCACACGTTCACTCAACTTCTCTTGGGTAAGTCCGTATGCATCAATCAGATGCTGATAAGCTAATGCTATTTCGATGGAGTTAAGGTCTTGACGCTGAATATTCTCGACGAGTGCCATCTCCATCACATTCTCGTCACTCGCTGTACGGATGTAGGCAGGTATCGTCGAAAGTCCCGCTATCTGAGATGCACGCCACCGACGTTCACCCGCGATAATCTGATAACGTCCATTGTCCAATTCACGAAGTGTAATTGGCTGTATAATCCCGATTTCAGAAATCGAATCCGCCAATTCTTGCAGAGCTTCTTCTTCAAACTCACGGCGAGGCTGATTGGGGTTACGTTCAATAAGATTGACATCAATCTCATTGATGGTAGAAGAACCTTCCGGACGGACGTCTTCTGTTGAAATCAAGGCATCCAATCCTCTTCCGAGAGCCGGTCCAAACTTTTTTCGTACTGCCATATATATTATATAATGTGTGGAAATCGATTAAAAGATTTAAATTACCTACCTCTTACTTAATAGTTTTTGAGACCTCACGAGCTACAATCTCTTTGGCTAAAGCGATATAATTTTTCGCCCCATTGGATGTCGCATCATACAGAATGCACGGAATACCATGACTGGGAGCTTCGGAAAGCTTCACATTACGCTGTATAACCGTCTTGAAGACCAGTTCCTGGAAATGACGTTTCACCTCTTCGTATATTTGATTGGCTAAACGAAGACGAGAATCGTACATGGTCAACAAGAATCCTTCTATTTCAAGACGCGTGTTCAACTTGGACTTAATAATCTTAATGGTATTCAGTAATTTACTGATTCCTTCCAGCGCAAAGTACTCACATTGAACAGGAATGATAACCGAATCCGCTGCAGTAAGAGAATTGACAGTTATAATACCCAAAGAAGGAGAGCAGTCAATAAGAATATAATCGTACTCTGGTCGCAACGGATCAAGCATGCGTTTCAGAACAGTCTCACGCTGACTGACGTTCAACATTTCTATTTCAGCACCCACCAGATCAATATGGCTGGGAATGATGTCAAGTCCATCAATATCCGTTGAATACACAGCTTCATGCGGGTCGGTCGAATTGATAATACAATCATAGATTGAGGTATCTACTTGTTGAATATCAACGCCCAAGCCCGAAGACGCATTTGCCTGTGGATCTGCATCAACAACAAGCACTTTCTTTTCGAGAGCAGCAAGAGTAGCCGCAAGATTTATTGCTGTCGTGGTTTTACCAACTCCCCCTTTTTGATTAGCTAATGCAATAATTTTTCCCATATTTTAAATCCTTTTGTATTATTCATTCAATTCTTGATGCAAAGATACACATTTTATGTGGAACGAGCACAACAAACAGCGTGGAACATTCAAAGATTTCACATTTTTTGTAGTATATCCTTGCCTTATTCTAAGCAGAACCACTATATAGCTTTAACGAAGATGCACCCCTATGGAAAGATCGCCTTAACCGCTTTATCCTAAAATTTACATTCTTCCCAAAATAAGAAAAGGAAGATTCGTAAATCTTCCTTTTGTATCTTGTTAATGAACAGAAACATATTGTAGTTCCTTTATTGTGGGCGCTGACGGATTCGAACCGCCGACCCTCTGCTTGTAAGGCAGACGCTCTGAACCAGCTGAGCTAAGCGCCCTTTGTTAGTCGGGATGACACGACTCGAACGTGCGACCCCTTGGTCCCAAACCAAGTATACTACCAACTGTACTACATCCCGATACTTTTGAAAAACAAGTTCTTGAAACCTTCTCTTCCTAAAAGCAGTGCAAAGTTACTGCTTTTTTCCGAACTGACAAAATAAAATGGAATCTTTTTTATCCTTTGAGATAAAAAGGGACAAAAAAAGGTCACCTCATAGAGATGACCTTACATTTTACTATTGATAAATGTTCTTATTACTTGAGTTCAAGAACTGCACGACGGTTGAGAGTGTATGGAGTAATATCATTAACACCACCAATACCCTTAACTTCAATCTTCGAACGGTCAACACCAAGGTTTACAAGCTCGTCAGCAACAGCCTGAGCACGAGCCTCAGAAAGCTTCTGGTTGTAAGCAGAAGAACCTGTCTTGCTATCAGCAGAACCTGTTACAAGAACTTTTGCACCAGTGTTCTTAACAGCAGTTGCAACGGCTTCAATGTTGATAAGATCCTTCTTAGAGTTGATCTTTGCAGAGTTAAGATCGAAGAATACAGAAGCAGCGTTAGCTGTCACAACCTTCTCAGCAGCTGGACCTGGCTTTGGTTGCTTAGCAAGGAGGTCGCGGAGACGAGCATTCTCATCCTGCTCTGCCTTAAGCTGTGCACGAAGAGCAGCGAGTTTAGCACATGCCTCTGCAGAAAGAGCCTCATAGTCCTCAAGAGAAACGGCCTTAGACCATCCACCTTTACCGAGGTTGAAAGTCAAACCGAGGTCAGCAGTTACGATACCATTGCTTGAACCATTGTCCTTGTGACCTGTCACATATGAACAATAAGAAGGAACAGTAAAGTTGTAAGCACCTTCCAAATATACACTCATCAACTTAGAAATTTTCCAAGTAGAGTGAATACCGGCACCAACAATTGGAGCATAAGGACGCTGACCATCATAACGGTGTACAATACCCATACGTGGGAACATAATCAAGTTCCAAACACGATTTTCATTGTAACCACAGAAAAGGTTGCTCAAATTGAACTGAGTGTCAAAATACAGAGAAATAGCACCACCCTTTTCACAATCAGGAACAAACAAAGCACCCTTATTAGAGCGACCCTTCAAATGATCCTGATTACGGAATGCATGTGGGAATGCACCATTCTCCCAATTGCCCTTCAGACGAACACCGATACCTGGAGTAAACCACTTACCAATAGCCAGATCTAAACCGTAAGTACGGCCATCATGCCACATGTCGCCAAGGAAGTTTGCCCCATAAGGGTTCTGAACAGTTGCATCTACACCTACCTGAATGTACCAGTTAGACCAGAAAGAGTTGGTTGCTACACTGTACTTTGAAGTCGCAGGTGTTGCGAATTCGTCGCACTGTGCATTAGCAGCAACAGTGCCAAGACCTACAAAGGCCAACGCCATCATTAACTTTTTCATAAATACAATTTTTAATAAAACAATAATTAAAATTTTCTTCTTAACTAAATACAAATATGTATTATAGAGATAGCTCAAATCACTTTTACAGAGGTCATGCCACAACAAGACATACACGCTCAAAGCACTTTTCTCACTAAACTCGGTACAAAGTTAATAATTTTACTTCATTCACACACAATAAAAAACTAAAAAAATGTCAAAAAAAGCACAGATTTCGAGTTTTAGCCTCTTTTTTTATGCTTTTTGTGTAAAAAGAGACTCCCCAAGTCAATATTTTACACGAAAAGACTAACTCCATAATAAAAAAGGAAAGGCTATCATTTAGCAACGATAGCCTTTCCCTTCTTATGTTTTTCATTTTTCCACATTATTCATTTCAGTTCAAGCACAACTCGACGATTTAGAACATACGGATCAATTTCATGGACACCGCCTTTTGCTCTAATCTCTATATTTGAGCGCTCCACTCCAAGCTTCACAAGTTCGTCTGCTACAGAGTTACAACGTGACTCTGACAATTTCTGGTTCCAAACAGAAGAACCCGTGTCACTATCCGCCGAACCTGATATAAGAATCTTACACCCAGACTTCTTAGCGGCTTCAGCAATCGCTTCTATATTAATATGGTCTTTTTGTGAACGAATTTCAGAAGAGTTCAAGTCAAAGAATACCGATACAGCGATAGAAGCCATGACAGAACCTGCTGCTGCTGGCTTCTTGGGCTGTTTTGCCAACAAATCACGCAGACGCGCATTTTCATCTTGTTCATCCTTCAATTGTTTACGAAGCTTAGCAAGTTTGTCACAAGCCTCATCTGCAAGAGCCTCATAATCTTCCAATTTCACTGCCTTTGCCCATCCAAGATTCTCTTTTTTCCCTAAATCGAACTGAAGGCCAACACTTGCATTAACAAATCCGTTCCACACATCCCAACGATCATCACTATCAGCCGAGGTAAATCCCCAATAATTTTTAGCCGCACAATTATATAAAGCTTCTACATACACATTACAACGAGGAGAAAGCTTCCATGTGGATCCAAAACCAGCACCAATCAATGGACCATCAGCCGTATTATCATAACGATGAAGCCAACCAGCACGTGTTATCAGAATGAGATTCCATGTACGTGTCTCGCTATAACCACCAATCATGTTAACGATGTTGAAACGAGGCTCCAAGACAAAACTATAGAAACCGCCCATCTCACAATTAGGCGTATAATCAGCTAAATGGTCCGTGTTACGAAAAGCATGATATAAGAGGCCATTGTTCCATAGACCTTTTACTGCAACTCCAAAACCAGGAGTAAACCACTTTCCAACAGCTAACTCAAGTCCATACGTACGACCATCGTGCCAATTTTCTGTAAAGAAATCCGTACCATACGGATTTTGGATAGCAACATTTACGCCTGCTTGTACATACCAATTTGACCAAAAAGACTTTGTAGCGACGCTATACTTATTCGTCTCAGGAATCGGAAATTCATCACACTGTGCATTTGCATCAATGAGATGGAAAACCATCACCAACAATACAGCCAAAAACTTTTTCATCATATTTATATTTAATTTGTTACTTTTCAAAATAGAAGGCATAACTAACCTAAACCTCATGCCACATTTCGAGTACAAAGGTAGCAAATAAAATTAAGACTTCATCATATAAAACAAAAAAACATAAAAAAAACAACAAAATAATTGCCATTACTGCATTTTCGTACACTCAACATGTCATTAAAAACACAAATATGCATCAACACAAATCAGCCAGAACCTTATCTTCCAGTATTGTATAAACCATTTTTCCGTCAGGGGTTCGAGCCGGTGCCGCCGAAACAAACAAATCTTGCAACAATCGCTCCATCTCCATCGTAGATAATACTTGGCCATAAACTATCGCCGCGTTCTCCGCCATAGTCAATGCCAAAGCCTCTTGTGCGTCTTTTTTTATATTACTGGTTCTCTCTTTTGCAGAGACAACCATCTCACGAAGAAGACTATCAACGTTCACGCCTTCAATGCCAGCTGGCACACCATTGATAGAATATGCGCCACCACCAAGATTCGACAATTCAAAGCCCAAACTACAAATATCTTCCATCATATCTTCCAATATCAATTCATCTTCCTTGTCAAACTGGATGATATTGGGAAATATTTCCTTCTGCGAAGGACGATTATGAGAGCTAATGTATGACATGTACTGGTCAAAAAGGACTCGTACATGTGCTCGATGTTGATTGACAACCATAATTCCATTAGCGCAAGGAAGGACAATATACTTTCCTTTATATTGGAACTTCGGGACTGACACATCAAACAGGGGAGCTGAAATGTCTAAACAATCATTCCATAACGACTTTTGCAAATGCTGTTCTTCTGGCACTTCTGCCCCTATTTGAATATCTTGGGGAGTCAATCCACCATGCCATGAAGAAGAACCCTTTTCAACATCAGACAAGAGCATTTCTCCTTTAGGAATCAACGACTTCTCAAACAGTTTTTCCCATCCTGCCGACCGAGAGTAGCCCTGCTCTTTTCCTTCCTTAAAAGGGTTATAGGTAGAGACAAGAGGTTTCGGCTGATGAGGTATGGATGTCGTCGTTCCCATCACAGGGATGTCTGGCCGACCCTCTACATCAAAATCAATCATCGGAACATTACAAAATTGTCCGAGGGTCTCTTTCACAACAGCAGAAAGCACTTGCCATATTGGCTGTTCATTATCGAACTTTATTTCTGTCTTGGTAGGATGCACATTCACGTCGATAGATGACGCATCTACAGACAGATAAATAAAGTACGAGACATGTTCTCCCACGGGTATGAGATTTTCGTATGCCTTCATCACCGCGCTATGGAAATAGGGATGGCGCATATAGCGACCATTCACAAAGAAATATTGATGCACTCCCTTTTTCTTTGAGGATTCTGGTTTTCCGACATATCCCGAGATGTTGACAAGAGAAGTCTCCACCTCTACGGGTAAAAGGTCTGCATTGATTTTCTTTCCAAAAACATCTAGTATTCTCTGACGCACAGAAGCTTTGGGCAAACGGTACATTTCTACCCCATTATTGTATAATGTGAACGAGATTTCAGGATGAACCAACACAATACGTTGAAAGTCCGCCACGACATTTGTCAGTTCTGTCTGATTCGACTTTAAGAATTTCCTTCGGGCTGGAACATTGAAAAACAGATTATTCACCGAGAAATTACTTCCCACGGGACACACCACAGGCTCTTGGCGTTCTATTTTTGAGCCTGAAATCTGAATGAGTGTACCCAGTTCATCCTCTTTTCTGCGGGTTTTCAACTCCACTTGAGCCACAGCAGCGATACTTGCCAAAGCTTCCCCACGAAACCCCATCGTCGTCAAATTGAAAAGGTCGGAAGCCTTTAGAATTTTAGACGTGGCATGACGTTCAAACGAAAGTCGTGCATCCGTTTCCGACATTCCCTTTCCGTCGTCAATCACCTGCACATTCGTTTTACCGCCATCCGTCACTAACACCTGTATGTTTTCCGCCTCAGCATCGATAGAGTTTTCTACCATCTCCTTGATAATGGAAGAAGGACGCTGAACTACTTCGCCAGCCGCAATTTGGTTGGCCACAGAATCGGGAAGAAGATGAATAATGTCGTCCAAAGTATAATCTCTTTTAATTCAAAAAAACAATTGTCCCGTATAGAGATAACGCATCAAAAGCAATAACAGCACGATGGTGATAATGAGCACACCGTATGAAACAGGCTTTTTACCACTTTCCTTACGACGCTTCAGATGCGTGGTTGCCTGAACAAACTTTCCACGAATGTCCTCTGGAGAGAACTCCTTGGGGGGAAGAAGCCCCAGTTCACGCTTTGCACGTTCGTCTATCTCCTTCAGCCTTTCCTTACGAGGGTCGTAATAAATATAATTATGCTTGAAGCCCCGTGGCTTCCTCGCTGAAAACAATGCCATACGCTTTATCTCCTATACATTTATTTATACACTCTTCTTTGAGCCTTTATCTTTCCATTCCTCCTATCTCGTCCAGCCGTTGCTTCGGAACCACCTTTTGCTCCGTCTTCTTCAACTCCTGTTCCTTCTTTTTCGACCTCCAATCAAAAATGTCATCTTTGCTTTTCGGACGGATATAGTCAAACCATGCAAACCCTGCCAAATAACGTTTGTCTTCAGGGATAGCAAAAGGAGGGAACATCGTCCCAGAAGGTGTGGACATCCATATTTTATACACCTTCTTATTCTGCAGATAGAGGTTCATTTCCGGTGTTTCCGTATAGTTCATGCCGATGCGGTTGCCATCACTCTCGTCCATGAAGTAGCACACATACACATTGCCTTTCGCATTGTTATGTTCCATTTCTCCATTGACAAAATAGCAAAACATCTCCTTGGCCGACACCTGATTATACGACAACGAATCCAACCGTTCGATGGTCATGGCTTGGTTGATAATGTGTATCCAGTCCACCGTGCTATCATTGTTGTACACACGGATTTCCTCTCCGAATACCTGTTGACCCTCGTTCCACAAAATGGGCTGACCATACATATAGGTACAAGAATCCAGCTCATGCGACACCAGAGAGTCGCACACACCTTGGAAATCGTTTCTGAACATTCTCACTTTGTGATAGGCAAACAAGTCCCTATACACCGAATCCGTCTTTTGGTTATACGTCACCATTCTCAGTGTATCACCATGCACATATAACGTATCAGGGCCAGAAAACTCGTAGCACACAGCGCTATCAGTAGCCACAGCCACCCCTGTCAAATCCTCATAGCGACAATAGTTTCCCGTCAACATACACTTATTCTCCACGTCCGTCAGAATCACGTTGCCAAACGCCTCGCTCACCCCTGCCTCATCATCGCAATACAAGCTATCACCCACGATGTCTCGCATATCCTTATACACATGCGAGCGTTCCATTAAGCTTGCCTGTCCAGTCTGGGTGTTGTAGTCACCACGGATAGCATAAACAAATGTACTATCTGTTGAAACGATGTTAGTTTCCGACACAATCTTAGCGACCTTCGTGTTCGAATAATAGTACAGTTCATTGGTTTTCAGATTGAACTTCGGATTCTCAAGCACCACATTGTCCTTAAAAATAGCTTCGTTCAAAGCTGGAGTATATTGCCCATAATCAGAGTTCAGCACATTGTCCTCGTCATACAAGATACCATGTCGAGGATAGAACCCCACTCCCTCCAAACGGTCATAGTCTATTAACGAAGTGGTCAGTTTGGTCTTTCGATGGATGAGCACAGCATTTCCCATCGCGTGAGCCTGCATCATGGGGCCATTATATAACAATGTGTCGCTCGTCAGGGTCAGTGTATCACCCTGCACCATCTTCACGTGCCCGTAAGCGTTAAAGGTGTTTTCAGCCTTATAGAATCTGGCACTGTCACAATCCAGATACATACCATCATGGTAAAGCTTCACATGCCCCACCAACACATCGGCTCGTACATCCATCGGAGTTTTATACAGCACATCACTATGGATGAGTTTTACTTCTTCGCTTGACTGGCGACGCTGTTTGTCATCTGGCGTTGAAGCGCATAGCATACAAAAGACAGATAGACACATCGTGCCTATCAACAGTCTTCCTCGTATGTTATTCTTACTCTTTCGCATGGATTAAACACCCATTTGTATTCCCTGACAGAATTTCACTTAATCCATCCTGGATACTGGAACTCACAGTTTTTCCATTCGTCGTTGATGTGAATGTAGGTAGTTTGCTGCTTCTCTCGAATCCACTTCTCGATTTTCTCCTGACTCAATTTTTCCACCAAAACATCTTGCAATTCCTGATAGTCATCGGCCATCGTAGCCCGATGCCCATTCACGCGGCTCTTCAACTTCACAATAGCCACGACCTCCTTACCTTTATTATTCACCATGATGAAAGGTTTAGAAATATCTCCGACATTCAAGCCTGCCACAGCACGAGCCACTTCTGGAGGCAAATCTTTCATCTCAAACTTCGACGTTCCGCTGTTTTTATCGAACAACAAACCATAGTTATTACGAGTGTCTTTGTCGTATGAAACTACCGACACACATTCATCAAAGGTGTAAAGTTCTTTGTTAATCTCTGCCGTGATGGAATCCAAATCGTTAATACACTGCTGCAAAGCCTCCATCGTAACCCGTGGTTTTCGGAGAATGTGGCGGCAGTTCACCATGTCACCACGTTTCTCTATCAACTGGATGATATGGAATCCAAATTCCGTTTCCACCACTTTCGAAATAGCATTAGGGTCAGTCAGGTTAAATGCCGCATTAGCAAATTCCGGAACAAACGCCGAGCGTGGCTGGAAACCCATCTCACCTCCCATCTTTGCAGACTCCTTGTCTTCCGAATAGAGCAATGCGAGCGTAGAGAATTGCGTGCTGCCATTGTTCACACGTTCCGTATAGCTACGAAGCTCATCTTTCACGCGGTCAATCTCTTCCAAAGGAATTTGGGGATCTCTCGTAATAATTTGACATTCAACTCTTGTGGGGACAAACGGCACACTGTCTTCTGGCACTTCCTTGAAATAGCGACGCACTTGGGCTGGGGTCACTTTAATGTCCTTCACCAAATTGCGTTGTACTGTACTTACTTTCTCGCGGTCACGTGTCATGTCAAAACGACGTTCACGGTATTGCGAGAGCGACATTCCCACATACTCTTCCAGTTTCTCTTTCGAACCAACATTCAAGATAGCAAAATTAATGTCTTGATCCACACGTTGAAAGACATCGGCATCCGACACCTCCACCGAGTCGATGGCGGCCTGATGAAGAAACAGCTTCTGGATAGCCAGCTGTTCAGGAATCACACAATAAGGGTCACCTTCCCAACGTTGACCTTCCTGCAACGCTTCAATACGGGCATTCTCCACATCCGACTTGAGGATAGCTTCATCGCCCACCACCCAGACAACTTCATCTATCACATTGTCTTGGCTCTGAGCCAAAACGCCAAGAGAAAGCACAGAGAACAAGCCCCATAGAATCTTACGCATCTTCATGTCAATGTTTGTTTACCGTCTTGACAACTTCATCATACACTTCTACCGAAAATTTCTTCCGAAGTTCATCCACCCACTGCTTCTCCATCATGTTTTGATAGTCAGTCGTCACCTGTCCCTTCACATCCTTGTAGCTACGAGGTGCCTTGGCTATTTTTCCGTACACATCTGTTTCGGGATAATCCTTCATCGGTTTCAGGGTCGTCTTCTGCTTAAACACCAGACTGTCCACGTTAGCATTGTCACCTTGCTTAAAAATGCCTCGTTCAACACGAACCACCTTCACAGAGTCGTTGTTCAAACCCGAAGTGACCGTCTTCGCATAGTCCTCCTCTGCCACACCTTTCAGCAGTGTCTTTGCCTTGGCTACAGTAGCAGCATCCTTGGCATGAATAATGATGCCACAGAAACGTGGAGAGTCCCAAGCATAATCCTTTTTATGTGCCTTGAAATAGGCAGCCTGACCGTCCGTGTCATTCTGTGCTTTATCCCAAACATCCTTCTTTGTCACCTCATACATCAAGGTGCCATCGTAGTATTCTTGAGAAAGGTATTTCTGTTCGGCATCCTCTTCCATCAACTTCTGGTGCAGTTCCTCTATCACTTCTGCACGAGCGACACCCCTTTGCTGGGCAATAGAGTCGATGTAAGCATTGGCTGAAGCTTCACGAATGCCTCGCTGTTCCAGGAACTTAATAATGTTATCGTGATGGAACTCGTATGGCTCAAACGGATGGCGTTCTGTCATATAGATGATGTGATAACCTACCGTTGACTTGACTGGAGCAGACATTTCACCTACTTTCAACGCGTAGGCTGCATTCTCGAAATCAGGAATCATCATGCCCTTTCCAAACTGGCCAAGGGCACCACCACGCTGGGCACTCCCCTTGTCGTCACTGGTTGCCTGCGCCACTTCAGCAAACTTCGCAGCCAGTTGGTCTTTCGGCACGGCCTTCAGCACATCGTAGATGGAGTCAATGCGAGCTTTTCCTGCCTGTTGCTGTTCTTCCGTAGCATCCTGACGCAAGAGCACCAGAATGTGGCTGGCAGTCAAAAGGTCTTGTCCATCGAAACGAGCCGCCGTATTGTCGTAAGTCTTTCTGGCCTCACGCTCAATGAAAGCAGAATCCACTATCGTAGGTATCACCATCTGCTCCTTATAACCGTCCAGTTCTTTGCGAATGCTTGCAATCGTGTCGATTTTCTGATATTCTGCCTCCGCCACCTTCAGCTTGAAATCGACAAACAAAGGCACATACTCCTCTACAGACTTCTTGTCAAGCACACCGTCGGAGTTATTCTTGTTGAACGAATACTCAAACTCACTTCTCGTGATATTCTTACCATTGATTTTCATGATGACGGGGTCTGCCGTCTGCGCCACAGCCGTCAGCCCCATTGCGAATGTCGCCACCGCTAATGCTATCTTTTTCATCTTTTGTTCTCTTTTTTACATATTTGAGTGCAAAGGTACGAAAAACAAACGAAAAAAGCGACTACCACGTTAGTGGTAATCGCTCCTATAATAGTTTTTTAACAATTCCAAGTACAATTTAGACGTTCTCGACACAAGTACTTCAATAACGGGCTTATGTCAAAATTACCAACGGGCACATGAGTTATCATGCAAGCCCGATGCGCCTTATGGCGTCCTATCGCCTGGACATAAAGCCTACGCCGTTTACTGCGGACGGCTATAGTTAGGAGCCTCACTGGTGATGATGACCTCATGCGGATGGCTCTCCTGCACACCAGCATTGGTGATGCGCGTGAACTTCGCATTGTGAAGTTCCAAGATGTTGGCAGCTCCACAATAACCCATACCCGAACGAAGTCCACCTACCAACTGATAGATAACCTCCTGCACAGTACCTTTGTAAGGAACTCGACCAGCGATGCCTTCTGGAACCAATTTCTTGGTCTCAGTCACACCACCCTGGAAGTAACGGTCTTTGGAACCATTCTCCATGGCTTCGAGTGAACCCATGCCTCGGTAACTCTTAAACTTACGTCCATTAAAGAGGATAGTCTCACCTGGGGCCTCCTCTGTACCAGCCACCAACGAACCAATCATAACGCAGTTACCACCAGCAGCAATCGCCTTCACTACGTCGCCCGAATAGCGTAAGCCACCATCTGCAATGAGAGGAACGCCTGTCCCTTCAAGAGCCTTGGCCACGTCATAAACAGCACTAAGCTGAGGCACACCTACACCGGCCACCACACGTGTGGTACAGATAGAGCCAGGACCTATGCCCACTTTCACGGCATCAGCACCAGCCTCCACCAAGGCACGTGCAGCCTCGCCTGTAGCAATGTTACCCACCACAATATCCACTTCGGGGAAGGCCTTTTTCGCTTCACGCACCTTCTCAATCACACCTTTAGAGTGACCGTGAGCGGTGTCGATGACGATGGCATCCACACCAGCTTTGACCAATGCATCCATACGATCAAACGTATCAGCTGTCACACCCACACCTGCTGCCACACGCAGACGTCCTTTGGAGTCCTTGCAGGCCATAGGCTTGTCCTTGGCTTTGGTGATATCCTTATAAGTGATCAATCCAATGAGTTTGTTATCGTTATCTACCACAGGAAGTTTCTCGATCTTGTGCTCCAACAAAATGCGCGACGCACTTTCGAGGTCGGCCTGCTGATGAGTGACCACCAAGTTATCCTTGGTCATCACTTCATCTATCTTACGCGTAAGGTCTGTCTGGAATCGGAGGTCTCTGTTGGTCACGATACCAACCAAAGTATTAACATCGTCCACCACGGGAATACCGCCGATGTGATACTCCTGCATGATGGCAAGTGCATCCTTCACCGTAGAGCCACGCTTAATGGTGACAGGGTCGTAAATCATGCCGTTCTCAGCACGTTTCACGATGGCCACTTGACGTGCCTGATCTTCAATAGACATGTTCTTGTGGATGACACCGATTCCTCCTTCACGAGCGATGGCAATAGCCATTGGAGCCTCAGTAACGGTGTCCATGGCTGCCGTCACAAAGGGAACCTTCAACTCGATGTTGCGAGAAAATTTTGTACTAAGCGAAACTTCGCGCGGAAGAACCTGAGAATATGCTGGGATGAGCAGCACATCGTCGAATGTCAGTCCTTCCATCACAACTTTATCTGCAATAAATGATGACATAGTGTTTTGTATTTATTGCGTGCAAAGGTAAGGACTTTTTACGACATGGCAAAAGAAAAAGTAAAAAAAGGTAAAAGGTAAAAATGAAAAGTGAAAAATTTGCTACCGCACTTGCACGTCAACGATTGGCGAACTGCTGCGGTAGCAAATTTTTCACTTTTCATTTTTTCTTTTTTACCTTAATTAGCCATTTCGCTAATAAACTTGATACGTACCAAACGAACATCTTCCTCATAGATGTCGCCATCGAGATTGTCAAGGGCAGTATCAAGGTCGTCGGTTTCGCTCCGGCGGAAATAGTCATAGATATCCTCTATAACGTCTTCGTCCATATCGATGTCTTTGAAATAATAATCGATATTCAATTTGGTACCACTATAGACGATAGCCTCCATCTCATCGAGAAGTTCATCGAAATCAAGTCCATTGCCTTTAGCGATGTCTTCAAGGTCCACCTTTCGGTCAATGGCTTGAATAATCTTCACCTTGACTTTCGACTTATTGGCAACCGTTCGTACACGCATGTCTGTTGGGCGAACGATGTCGTTGTCCTCGCAATGCCGCTTGATGAGTTTGCAGAACTCTTCACCATAGCGTTTTGCCTTGCCGGCTCCAACTCCTGGAATATTCTGGAGTTCCTCCTCGTTGATGGGGTACAACGTTGACATGGATTCAAGCGACGCATCTTGGAAGACCACGTATGGAGGGACATCGTAACGTTTAGCGATTTTCTTTCGTAAATCAATCAGCATCTTATAAAGCGCCTCATCAGCCACTCCAGTACCGCCTTGTTCGTTACTATCATCGAAATCATCATCGAAATCGTTGTTCTCAACAATCTGGAACGAAACAGGTTTCTTCATAAACTTCTTTCCTTCCTTGGTCAGTTTGAGCACACCATACGACTCCACTTCCTTAGTCATATACCCATCCAAACAAGCTTGATTGATAATGGCATCCCACATGGACTCCTCCACATCGGCTCCCGCACCAAACTGTTCCAACTGGTCGTGGTGATGACTGAGAATCGTCTCATTCTCTTCGCCACGAAGTATATTGATGATATATTCTTGTCTGAAATTTTCCTTTACTGCTTGAATGGTCTGCAAAGCAAGCAGTAAATTTTCCATTGCTTCTATCTTCATTTTCGGATGTAAACAATTATCACAATTTCCACAATTTTCTTGTTGATATTCTTCACCAAAATAGTGGAGAAGCATTTTTCTTCGACAAACAGAAGACTCGCAATATGCAGCAGTTTCACCCAACAGGTGACTACCAATGTCCTTTTCGGCTGGAGTTTTGTCCTTCATAAACCGCTCCAACTTCTCAAGGTCTTTATGGCAATAGAAAGTGATGCACTGGCCTTCACCGCCATCACGACCAGCACGACCCGTTTCCTGATAGTAGCCCTCCAAGCTCTTGGGGATGTCATAATGGATAACGAAACGTACATCTGGCTTATCGATGCCCATGCCGAAAGCAATCGTAGCCACAATCACATCAACGCGCTCCATGATGAAGTCGTCTTGTGTGTCGCTGCGGTCTTTGGAATCCATGCCAGCGTGATAGGCAGCAGCCTTGATGTCGTTGGCTTTCAGCACTTCTGCCAAATCCTCCACTTTCTTTCGACTCAAACAGTAAATGATGCCACTCTTACCTTCATTCTGCTTAATAAACTTGATAATATCTTTATGGACATTGGCTGTTTTCTGTCGAACTTCATAATAGAGGTTCGGGCGATTGAAGGATGACTTATAGTCTTTCGCCTCTATAATTCCCAAATTTCTCTTAATGTCAGTACGCACCTTGTCCGTCGCTGTAGCCGTCAAGGCAATGACAGGAGCATTATATATTTTCAAAGACGCCTTCTGGATGTCCTCGTCGGATGGCAATTCGGGCAAGGCATCTACCGCTGGAATCCCCGCCACTTTTTCCTTTAGTGCCATATAATTCTTGCGGAAGGATGGCATCATGCCAATGAGCGCATCACTGAATTTGGAATCCAATCGATAACACTTGTCCGACTTATCCTTAATCTGTTCCCGCATCTCCGAGATAAAACCAATGATGTCTGCCAAACCTTGCACTTGCTTCGAAAGCACATCGAAAGCCTTCTTCTTCGTCCGGTCTGGAAACTGCTTTAGATCCTTGTTGATGGCTTCAAGGCGAACCTTATGCTCCCTATAAGCATCTGTCAATGCCCTAAAGACAGCCACCTTGTCGCGAGGCAGGAACAATTCGATAATCGGAGCCATGGCAATCCAGTTGATGACAGGACGGATTTTCCGATATTCGGGGCGGAAGTCATGTCCCCATTCGGAGATGCAGTGAGCCTCATCTATCGCAAAAAAAGAAATCTTGACTTGCCGCAGAAATTCCACATTGTCTTCCTTCATCAAGGATTCGGGAGCCACATAAAGCATCTTGGTCTTCCCCGCCATGATGTCGGCTTTCACCTGTTCGATATTAGCCTTGCTGAGCGACGAGTTAATAAAATGCGCCACACAGTCTTCCTCACTGATATACTTAATGGCATCCACTTGGTTCTTCATCAAAGCAATCAGCGGAGAGATAACAATAGCCGTACCCTCCATAAGCAAAGCCGGCAACTGGTAGCATAACGACTTGCCACCACCTGTTGGCATCAACACAAACGTGTCGTTGCCAGCAAGCAAATTCTGGATGATTGCCTCTTGGTCGCCCTTGAATGTGTCGAAACCGAAATAGTATTTCAGCGATTGTTGTAATGTTGCAGGTTTTTTCATGTACTATAGAGAGTGTGTGTTATCGGAAGACATCAAATGCTTTTCATCAACAAAGTTATAAATCTGTTTTTAAATTACAAAGAAAAAAAGAAAAAAGTATAACTAAATCACAAAAATATTCCTTTATTTATCCTCAATGCTTTCTTTTAGCACCGTCATGTTAGCATTCTCCACTTTTTGTTTTGCAAAATCGAGAGTGACAACATATTTCTTGACTTTGGTGGAAGGCACCTCAAACATCGGTTCCATCATGATGGTTTCGATGAGCGATCGTAAGCCACGCGCACCCAATTTGAATTCGATAGCCTTGTCCACCACATAGTCCAGCACTTCTTCCTCGAAGACCAACTTCACACCATCTATCTCGAACATTTTGATGTATTGCCTCACGATGGAGTTCTTCGGTTCGGTCAAAATGGAGCGCAGTGCCTTTCGGTCAAGCGGTTCGAGGTGTGTCAAGATGGGCAGACGACCGATAATCTCGGGAATCAATCCGAAAGACTTCAAGTCCATCGGAGCAATATACTGCATCATGTTCGACTTATCAATCTTGGCCACATTGCGAGCTGCATCAAAGCCCACCACATGCGTGTTCAGACGCTGTGCGATGCGCTTCTCGATGCCATCGAAAGCACCACCACAGATGAAGAGAATGTTTCTCGTATCTACCTGAATGAACTGCTGTTCAGGGTGTTTGCGTCCACCCTGCGGCGGCACATTCACGATACTCCCTTCCAACAACTTGAGCAGTCCCTGTTGCACACCTTCTCCGCTCACATCACGTGTGATGCTGGGATTGTCGCCCTTACGAGCGATTTTGTCTATCTCGTCGATAAAGACGATGCCTCGTTCTGCCTGCTTTACATCGCCGTCGGCAGCTTGAAGCAAACGAGCCAAAAGACTTTCCACATCTTCACCCACATAGCCAGCTTCCGTCAGCACTGTAGCATCAACCATAGCAAACGGCACCACCAGCATCTTGGCAATCGTTCTCGCCAACAACGTCTTTCCTGTGCCCGTGCTTCCCACCATGATGATGTTCGACTTTTCCAGTTCCACATCGTCCGTCTCGCCAGGGTGATTAAGCCGCTTATAGTGGTTATAGACAGCCACCGAAAGCGTCATTTTCGCCGCATCCTGCCCAATCACATACCTGTCCAGATATTCCTTTATCTCTTTAGGCTTCGGCAGGTTCTCCAGTTTTGGCACCTTGCCTGCACCCAACCGATGCTCTTTCAGTATCTCATTGGCCTGTTCTATACAGTCATCACAAATATAGCCTTCGATGCCATAAACAAGCATCTTGACCTCATTTTCCCGACGACCACAGAACGAGCATTTATTCATTTTTGCCACTTTCTATTCCTTATATTATATATAATGTGTATATATCCTATAGATTCTATAGGTACAATAAATCCTACAAGCCCCAAGCCCTATCACTCACCTTTCTTTCTTACCAGCACCTCATCGACCATGCCATACTCCTTAGCCTCTTCGGCAGTCATCCAGTAATCGCGGTCGCTGTCTGCCCACACCTTGTCGAAAGGCTGATGGCTGTGCTCGCTGATGATGGTATATAATTCTTTCTTCAACTTCTGAATCTCTCGTGCCGTAATCTCAATGTCGCTGGCCTGACCCTGCGCACCACCCATCGGTTGGTGAATCATAATGCGACTATGAGGCAACGCACTACGCTTGCCCTCCTTGCCAGCCACAAGCAACACAGCGGCCATCGAGGCAGCCATACCCGTGCAGATGGTCTGCACATCGCTGTTGATGAACTGCATCGTGTCGTAGATACCCAGACCTGCATACACACTGCCACCAGGAGAGTTGATATAGATGCTAATGTCCTTCGCGCTGTCCACACTATCCAGATAGAGCATCTGCGCTTGCAGCACATTCGCCGTATAGTCATTCACCTCCGTACCCAAGAAGATGATTCTATCCATCATCAAACGAGAGAAAACGTCAAGTTGGGTGACATTCAGTTGCCTTTCCTCCAATATATAGGGGTTCAAATAACCTGCCTGTGCTCTCATAACATCGTCAAGCACCATACTGTTCATTCCCAAATGCTTAGTAGCATACTTCTGAAAATCATTCATCATAAATTGAGTCAAATTAGTCACTGTTTATACATTTCGAGCCACAAAGGTATAAAAAAAGTGGTAAGAACAAAAAATTCTTACCACCTTTTTTTACTTTTTTATGTTTTTTTACTGAAACATCTTGTTGAACTCCTCTGTGCTGACAGTCTTCTCGTCCAGCGTCACCTTTTCTTTCAAGGCAGCACCCAACTTCACTTCGATACAACGGTCAATCAGATTATCCACTGTCTCGCGCTTCTTCAACATTTCCTTCACAGAGCTTTCCAGATACTCATCAGGGATGTTCAACATGCCATACTGAGCAAACTGCATACGAGTCACTTCCTTAGCCATGTTCCTCACATCCTCATCTTCCACCTTGATGGCATTCTGTTCCACAAGCTTCTCCTTGATAAGGTGCCAAGTCAACTCTTCGAGGCTCTTGTCAAACTGAGCATCCACCTTCTCCTCGTCACCATTGTTGTTGGCCAACAGAATCTTCTTCAATTTCTCCTCGGGGAACTCCAGCTTACCCACCTTCTCAGTCACGTACTTGCGCACATCGAGGATGAACTTATAATCGCTATCCTTCTTAAACTGAGACGCGATGAGAGCCTTCACCTTAGCACGGAATTCTTCTTCTGTCTTCACTTCACCACCAGGGAACACCGTGTCGAACAACTCCTGATTGAAGGGGCCTGGCACGAAACGAGTAATCTCTGTAATCTGGAAGTTAAACTCGCCCTTGTGGTTCAGCGCATCCTCCTTCTCCACCTTCAGCAGAGAAGTCAGTTCAGCCTCGTTGTTGTCGTATGCCACCGATGGATTGAACGTCACGATGTCGTTTGCCTTCACACCGTCAAAGAGTTTCTTTTGGTCGTCATTCTTGAAGTACTTAGGCAGCATCACCACACCTTCAGCCGTAACAGGATTCTCCACATCCAGCTCCGTGATGACACCCTTCACCATATCGTTATCCTCGTAAGAATCGACCTTCTCATAGTTGCCACCACGCTGACGATACATGTCCACCTGATTCTCCACCATCTGGTCAGTCACGTCCACATTGTAGTAAACAATCTTATCGTCCTTCGACAGATTCACATCAAACTCAGGTGCGATGGCCAAGTCAAACTTGAACGTGAAAGACTCGCCTTCCTTCAGTTCCACCTTATTATTATCCTCCGTAGGCAGAGGCTCACCCAGCATATTGATTTTATTCTCACGGATATAGCCAAACAGTCCGTCCTGCAAAAGTTTGTTCACCTCGTCGGCCAAGATGCTCACGCCAAACTGCTTCTTAATCAGCCCCGTAGGCACCATACCCGGACGGAAACCCGGCATATTCATTTTCTTCTTAGCGTCCTTGATAGCCTTCTCATACTTCTCCGTATAGTCGGCAGGTTCCATCACGGCTGTCATCACCGCGTTCACCTTGTCAATGTTCTCTACTGAAATATTCATATTACTTCTTTAATAATGAGTTTTCTACAAAATCGGCTGCAAAGGTAGCACTTTATTTTGGATTGAGCAATTTTAGAACAACAAAACACCAAAAATCTTGTTCTCTTAGCTCAAAAACTATATCTTTCTGCGTGCTTTCTGTTTTTTTCGCGACTTTTGAAAGAGCCTTTTGTATGACCTTTTGTATGGTCTCTGAATCCTTTTGTATGCTCTTTTGTATGATCTTTGCATCCTCTTGTATGGTCTCAAGACCCTTTTGTATGGTCTCTGAGTCCACCATCTGATTGACAAAGAACAAAGCCTTTTCTGGTTGCTTGGAATATTTGTCTATTAGCACTTTATGATGGCCCCAACCTATTGAGAATATGTCATTTCGAATTTGTTCCCCAAGTAACTTCTTGTATTGTTACAGGGTGTTCACAATCCAATTATATTGTTGGAAAATCTTTGCCGGTTTCATGTGTCCACAATAATTACACTTGTTATTTTCTTTTCGGCGGAAGCCATCTGCTTCATATAATCGTCAAAAGAATTCACTTTGAAATTAACGTTCATGCCGTATATTGACATGGAGCCACCTTTGCCATTAAGTATTTTAGAAGGCATAACGTTTGAAAACCAGTCCACAGGAACTATATATCCACCTTTATCTCTATTAAGCACATGCATGTATGAAATGACTTGATACAAGTCTTTTGTCTGTACTTTAGTCCAGTCGTCATACCATTTATATTTTGCATCGAGTACCATTTGCTGACTAAGGAAATCAGGATAACACCATCCTGTATGGTCAGCAAACAAACATTTGCGCCCTTTGCCCTCTTTGTTTCTTGGGTGTTCGAAGCCAATGTCCGAAAGGAATGTATTCAGATACTCTTCCCACAGCCAGGCACCATCAAAAAGTATTCCGTAGATGTCGTCATCATCATGCCCGTATATCATTTCTTCCTGACGCAGTATCTGTAGGCATAGTTGCTGCAATGGGCGATACTCCCCGTAATAAGGATGACTGACGGGACGCAGATTCTGATTCATCACGCGCTGTCGCTCATTGCGCTGATATGTAGGCGTTGCGGAACATATCACATTAACGGCTTCCGTAGTATTTTCATCGTTACTAAGGATATTCCCTGCAAATTTGTGCTGGGCTATATACTCTATGGTGTGCCGAATCAGTTGGGTAAGGTGATTGTCCAAGGCATACTCACGGGTCGTATAGGCAATATTGCCAGCAAACGGAATGTTCTGTCGGATATGCCACGAAACGTCTATACGACCTTTCACGTTAGCATCATTGTATTTCCTTGTCTGGTATTCCTTATAGATGCCCTGCTGCATGGCACGTTTCAGAAATGCTGGGAACATGTAGATGAGGAAGTCGAAGATGCTTTCTTCATCAGAGTTGAACTGCAAGTCAAACAGATTGATGGCAAACACCTTCCGCAACATGTAATGAAGAAAATAGTCGTTATTATCGTGGGCAAAGCGGGAACTGATACTCACCTTGGTATTGCCACAACCGATAAAGCCCATGATATTGCCCGTTACGACCTTGTTGCCCTTCACCTCAAAGATGTGGTCATCACCTATCTTATCCCCATAGACATCAAGGTCTTGTGGGAATATCAGCAGATTAGGATGGTCTTCAAGGCTCAGCTTTGCAATGGTTGGCTCTGCCAGCTTTTTCAGCGTTTCAAAATGACAGAGTTCACTCTCCTGCAAACACCATTCAGAGTTGTCCTTCGTTTGTATGGACTGGTTGCTCATCAATGCTCGTCTTGTTATATGCCTTGTGTAATTTCTCCAATAGTTCCTTTGCCTTGCGGTTGCCGCGCAGATATTCAAATAGCAGCCCCTTCAGATGATTGTTCCAAAGACATTCAAACGGTTTTTCTTTATCTTGATAGTCCAAATACTTCCTAAAATAGGCAGCACCTATTTGATATGCTTCGTTCAATCCCTCTGTATTGGCAATAGCATCATTGAGGTTGAACATTCTGGCTTTGATTTCATCCTTGACTCCTGCAAATTCAGCGTCATTCTCAATCATGTTGGCATAGCTTTCTTCTGCCGTCACTTCCTGCCATGCAAAGCGGCGACGCATAGCAAAGTCCATACTCTCCACACTACGGTCAATATCGTTCATCGTGCCGATAATATAGACGTTTTCTGGAACATAGAAGCCATCCTTGAACACGTCACCTTCCTCTATCATATTTTGGTACTGCGTATTCACCTTACCCTTTTCTCCTCTATAGCCAGGATCAATAGAGAAGAAGAGTTCCCCGAATATCTTGGATATTTCACCACGGTTTATTTCATCGATGATGAATACATAAGGTTTATCAGCTGACGTTTCTGAACCTATATCTGAAATACAATCTTCCCTTTCATTAGACATGATATATTTCTTCTGTAAATACTTAATTATCTCATTACAATGGCTCTTGTAATATGCCCCCGATTGAGTGCCATTATAATAACCTACTACCAGTTTTTGTGAAAGATGGGCACCTGCATATTTGCCATCTGCTATGACAAGCCTCGAATCGCTATCTACCTTTACACCAAAAGGCATCCCCGTTGGGGTTTGAAACGAAATAGTCTCTCCGCTATTTTTTAAGTCATTAACAAATTGCCCATAAGCTTTTTCAATAGAACTACAAGTATTTGATATTTCCACGACATTAGTGCTTTCCCGTCCATTAATCATCGCTTTTCTACAAAAAGCCTTGAAGACCCCGTCTTTTCTTTCAAACCCAACGTTTCCTTGTGACTCAATAGGTCGCAATCCCTCCACAAAGTCGGTATAGTCATACGACGGGTGGAACTGAACAAAGCCCACTTCTGCTCCCATCTCTTCAGCAATTGCTTTCGCTATAAAGGTCTTTCCTGTTCCTGGTGCCCCCGTCAGAATCAAGTTCTTGTTAGTATCCAACAGGTCGATGTACTTCTGATATTTCGATTCCATAATCATATCTGTGTTTATATTCAATAGTTCTCTGATATGCAATGCCTGTTTGTCCGTTGTGCCTTGGAAGAACAGGCTGTTTCCCATTTCTTCATTTTGTTTGGGGATTTCGAAGAAATAATACCATTGCACTTCACGTCTCATTGGATTCTCATTTATCTCGTCAATGATACAATCAGAAGTGATGATTCCCCATCCGTGCAATAGGTGGTATTGCTTGCCATTTCCTTTCTTTGGGTCGAAAACTACAACGATGTCTCCGACAGAGACTTCATTAAGGAAAGACCAATAGGCATCAGGTATCTTCAAATCACTATTACCCACATCCTGCTGATAGGCCTTTCGCAAAGCGTTTCGCGATTTGTACGGCCTAAAGTCCTTGATGGTTTTGGCCGATGAGCCACATTCCAAGTAATCTTGTTCACTCTTGAAAAAGTTGATACTCCACAGCCACACACGCTGTTTGTTAGGATGCATAATAGAACGAATGTAACCTAACTTTTCTTGAAATTCAGCAAACAACATCCAGAGAATATCTTGTGCAAGAAGCAAGCCGCTTCTCTCCTGTCCCTGCAACGATGAAGAAATCATCTGCTGGAGAGTTTCATCCTGAGCCAATTCACATAGCGGCTTCAGTAAGTCTAAGAAGTGCTCATAACAGCATCCTGTTTCTTTTAGATCTACTCCCAGATATTTGCAGAAGAGCGTATAGACATCATATTTGTAGATGGTGTACTTCTGAGGATTGATGCATGTGAGAATAACCGAAGCCATTCGTTCGTCGTTTGCCTTGCTGTTGAATCTTGATGCAGGAAGCAGACTGGCCATTGCTGCTTTATAATTTGCCAGTCGGTCTCTCAGAGTGACATCCTCATTGGTCAGTTTTTCAAGAGCGGCACTCAGTCCTTCTGGATTATTCTCCACAAGATGTTTCAGTGTCTTGTTGTCACGAGCCGCGTCAATAAGATTATCGAAACCGCCCAACTCCGACTTTCTAGGATTTGCTACATGGTCACGAACTATTTCGAAAGGAGTTTTACCCTTACTTGCCGTTATCAGTTCCCATTTGTAAATCTCTGTCCATTCCTTGCCATCAATGGGGAATTCTTTCCTAACCTCTTTATACGTCTCTACCAGATACCAATACAGATAAATCTTGACGGCTTCGACCAATTCTGGACGAAGTTCCCATTCAAACGAGCCTTCACTTCCCGTGGGTAAAACTTTACCCTCACACATAGGGATAATCCAAAAACAAGGAGTACCATCGGGTCGGGCGACCTGAAATCGGCCTAACCGTTTTTGCACATACTTGCCTAATTCCCTAATATTGGCATTTATCTTTTGAGCATTTCCTCCCATCGTATTGCTCACAGCCGTGCAAGAGCCTCTGTGAGCAGGGTAATAGTAGAATTGCAATACAGTTTCCTTATATGTTTGGGGCGTTTTATCGTCCTTCAATACTTCCAACCACTCTTCCTTGCTGATATCTATGTCACAGGAATAAACATCGCCGTGTTGTTGTACATGTATTGTTTCCATATTCTTATGTCCGAATTATATTGTTATTGCTTGTGCCACATAATCACTTGTCTCTTCTGGTAGTCGCACTTGAGCCGAGCAAGCAATTTCTGGCAAGATATAGACATCAGCATTAAACTGTAATATTTTGCATAATTTTTGAGGCACCTTTCTTTCAAAAAAACTTTCCCGTTGCTTTTTCGTCGCCACGAGAAGTGAGATAATCCAAAACGACGTTTGTATCAAGAAATATCCTCATAGTCCGTATTTCCTTAACATGTGTTCGTTACGCATCTCTTTGTATGTTTTGGAAGTCTTACCAGTCTTCAAGATGCCACGAAGTGTTGCCAGGCTTTTGGGAGATTTGGATGGCTCTTCCGCCTTTTTCATTTGCTCAATCGTAAGCCACAAATAACGTAGAGCATGAATGTCTTCTTCATGTTCCACACTTTTAATGATTTGTCCCCTTAGCCGAGCAATCGTTAGCTGGGAATGATATACAAATGTTGGCTCTTCTACTTCCATACCGCTTCTTTTTAACTAATAAAGCACAACACCGAAGCACCGCACAAAGGCATACAAGATGCCCTTTCGGGGACAAAGTAAATAAAAAACAAAGAAACAGCCAAACTTTTGGGAGGAAAAATGTGTGAGCAGGCACAAAAGGGGTGCTTGATATTGACCGATTAGCTCAATAGGAGAAAGGAAACTTCTGTTTTCGGCAGTAGCTAGGATTACCGAAATAGCAACTGTAATCGCGAATTATCCAAGAAATACCATAAATAAATATTATATGAACAATTCGTGGGCAATTAATGATAATTCGTGTGAAATAAGAAAGGAATCTCGGAAATTTGTTGTACCTTTGTACGCAGAAAACGTAAAATGGTACGATTATGGAAGCAATCACTTTCACACCAGCACAAGTACAGGTGTTCAACTTGGTTTCTCACATCAAGACCGCCGCAGGACTGGAACAGCTGCGTAAGCAGTTGGCAGCGTTCTACGCCAAGCAGATTGACGACGAGATGGACGCGCTTTGGGAGAACGGCCAGTTCGACGAGAAGCGCATGAAGGAGTTGCGAGGCTCGCATTTCCGCACACCTTATAATAAGTAAAGGATGAACCCCGTAGTGATTGACACGAACTGCCTACTGCAGATTATCTCGCGCAAGAGTCCCTATCGCCCGATATGGGACGCTTTTCTTGCCGGGCGCTACACGCTCTGTGCATCGAACGAGATTCTGGACGAGTACTAAGAGATTCTGGAGCAGCAGATTTCGCAGACGGTGGCAGAGAACGTTGTGATGCTGATACTGAACCAAGAGAACGTGCAGCTCGTTGACCCGCACTTCCGCATGGGCATCATCACTGCTGACCCCGACGACAACAAATTCGTGGATTGCGCCTTTGCTGCCGGTGCCGACTATCTGGTGTCGGAGGACAGCCACTTCCAAGTGCTCCACGATACGCCTTTCCCGCAGCTGAACCTCGTCACGCTCGACGAGTTCCTTGCGACGAGACTCATTCAGGAACAGTAGTTCCAGACTCGCATTCCCGCACAGAAAAAAATATCCGCCGAAACATCCGCAAGATGTTTCGGCGGTTCCGTTGAGTGAGGTATGTCACTTCAAGAAACGAAACCAGCCCAATTCGTCGGCAAAGTCAAAAAAGACGAAGAAACAGCCAAACTTTTAGAAAGAAAAATGTGTGAGCTGGCATAAAAGGGTTGCTTGATATAGACCGATTAGCTCAATCGGAGAAAGTTTAGAGAAGGAAAGCCTGTCAACTTGAAACAAATCTCAGCAGGAAAAGTGACAACCTGAGTCCGCGAGTTGCAAAACTTCCGATGAGTCTTCGTCGAAGAGTCTCAAGGGGCAACGACGTAGAGTCACGAGACTCAACGACGAAGAGTCACGCGGGACAACGACGTTGCCTATAGGGAAAATGTTGGCAAAAAGGTCTCACCTTTTGTAAAAAAAGACACAAGGTTTCGATACGTTTGGCCGCCGTTAGTGGCTCATGTATAACGCTTACACAACGGAATAAATAATTCCGCTTGTGGCTCATATCCACTTGATACCTTTGCCCACATCGAGTGTGTACATCTGCCCGTATCCACCTACAGACACAGGCCAAGTTTGTACAGACACAGGCTGTGTCTATACAAACGCAGTCTAAGTCTGTACAAACTCAGCCTGTGTTTGTAAGTAAAGAAAGGAGAGAGGATGAGGTGGTGATTCCGATATGTTTAAAGCGGATACCCCTATATGTTCTTCGTAGATACCCATGTATGTTCTTCGCGGATATTCCGCACAATGGGAGGTATTTAAGCCACAGAACAAGAAGAATACACTTGCGGCAAAGGGGGAAAGACATTGTTCTTTTTTAGAAACGGAACCAGCCCAATTCGTTGGCAAAGATAAGAAGGATGTCAAGGGGACCGAGTCTTGCATGAGATTCAGCCCCTTTTGGTTATCTTTGCAGCTTTCAAACATTAACAATCATCAAATCATGGGTAAGAAAAAGGTTCTGTTTGAGAAAAAATAATAAAATCTTAGCGTTTTTCTTGGAGCTTTCAGAAAATATGCCTATCTTTGTACCGACAGAATCCGCCACGCTTCCCGTAGAACAGCGAACCAGGGCGGGTCTTTTATTTATTATGTTATGAATATCTATACCAAACAGCCACTGAGCATTGATGACCAGATTGCCAAACTCAGGTCGCTTGGTCTAATTATTGCTGACGAGGGCAAGGCAAGGAAAACTTTGGGCGAAGTAAGTTAAAAAATTGGGAAAATGAGCCATTGTGGAAAAGTTATCCAGAGATGGGTTGATAGCCAAGTGGGTAGCCCCCAATTGACCTTCCTCGTTCTTCCCCGTCTTGCCTTTATTTCAGGCCAAATTGCGTTAATCTTCCAAAATCGCTTTCTTTTTACAAGCATTTTTCGTAACTTTGCAACACTATGGCAAAAAGAATCGTTACAAAGATTGGAGACATTTTCTGCGTGGAAATAGACGGTGAGCATAAACGATACTTTCAGTATATCGCGAACGACTGGCACCAACTGAACAGCTCCACCATCAGAGTGTTTAAGTCAAGTTATCCGCTGGACAGCAAACCCAGCATGGACGAAATCGTGTCCGATGAAGTCGAATTTTACTCACATACCGTGCTGAAGTTCGGCATTCAGGATGGTTTGTGGCAGAAAGTGGGTAAAAGCAGCGACGTGGGGTGTTTGGATTCCATCATTTTTAGGTCATATCAAGAATGGTTTCCTGATGATACACCAGTCGGCTGGTATATATGGCATTTAGGAGATGTGGATTCACATTACATCGGAAAAAAATTAGGCGATTATTCGTCAATTAGTGAATATGGTAGTGTGTTTCCCCCAGCGTGGGTGGTAGATAGAATCAAATATGGCAAATGGCTTTGTAAAATGCCATATTAGGACTACGTGGCCTTTCCTGTGATATATATTGATTCAACTTTCGCTTGTATCTTTTCACCACAAAGAAAACAGAGAGAAACCTAAAGGTTTTTCACAGAGCCATTCGGCGAAGAAGGTCGCGCAGCCTCTCTGCGTAAGAGCCTTTAGGCTCCTCTGACCATCTCCACCTCATTATGCAAAAAGTGTTCCTCTGTGTTCCTTTGTGCTCTTGTGAAAACTCTGTGTTGAAAAGAATTCAGCAACTTCCGAAACTTGTATTTATTGAGTGAGGTATGTCACTTCAAGAAGCGGAACCAGCCCAATTCGTTGGCAAAGATAAGGAGGATGCCAAGGGGGGCGAGGTAGCGGATGATGAAGCGATAGGTGGGATAGAGGGGGGAACGGAGAGTGCCGTTGTTGGTCATTTCGGCACGAAGCACACGCTCATCGACCACCCATCCGAGGAAGATGCACATGAGGAAGCCACCGATGGGCATGAAGAATTTGGCGACAAGGAAATCGAAAAAGTCGAAAATCGTCATATCGAAGAGCTTCACGTCTGCCCAATCACCAAACGACCACGAACAGAAGTTGGCGAGCACCATGCACACGACGGTGACGAGGATGGCTGCGAGAGGACGAGGCAGACGGAAATTGGCATGGAAATAAGCTGTTACCATTTCGAGCATGGAGATACTGCTGGTAAGTGCCGCCATGACAAGCAACAGATAGAAAATCAAGGAGAAGAAGTAGGCCAGCAGGGGTATTGAACCAAATACCTGTTGGAATACATTAGGCAAGGTGACGAACACCAACGAAGGGCCAGCATCGGGTTGAAGGCCTGGAATGGAATAGACAGCAGGGAAGATGATGAGGCCACTGAGCAAGGCTACCAACGTGTCGATGGTGGCGACACTGATGCCGTCCTTCATCAGGTCAACGTCTTTGCGGAAATAGCAAGCGTAGGTGCAAAGGCATCCCAAACCTACGCTGAGGGAAAAGAAGGCTTGTCCCATCGCACTGAGGATGACGGAACCCGTCACGCAAGAGAAGTCGGGGTAGAAAAGGAACTTCAAACCCAAACTGGCATTGGGCAATGTGAGCGAACAGACAACGAGCACCAAGATGAAGACGAAAAGCAGGGGCATCATCAGTTTGGAACCTCGTTCGATGCCACGCCGCACACCAAGCGCGACAATGCCACACGTCATCGCCAAAATGACGGCTGTCCAGAAGACGGGCAGCAGGGAGTCGGAGGAAAAAGCACCAAAATCTGCCGTAAAGTCTTCAGCAGTTTTGCCAGCAAAGCCATCCATCAACGCCTCGAAAGCGTAGTAGAGCGTCCATCCTGCCACCACAGCGTAGTAGCTGAGCACAAGAAAACCACTAATGACGGGCAGCAAACCCATCCATCGCCATCCTCGGCGACCACCACTCATTTTCTCAAAAGCTTGGAAGACGGTACTGCCACCATGACGGCCAATGGCAAATTCTGCCACCATGATGGGCATAGCGAGCAGAAGCATGAAAAACACATAAATGAGGATGAAAGCCGCACCACCGTTGGTGCCTGTTTCTGTGGGGAAACGCCACACATTACCCAATCCAACGGCACTGCCAGCCGCTGCGAGAATGGCACCCACTTTCGATGCAAACATGTTTTTATTCTTCGTCGTGCTCATCGTTCTTATAGGAATCAGAACCTTATCGTTCTCGTTTGTTTGTGCTATGATTCAATTTCTCAGTCGGATTTTCCAATCCTTACCGCGACGCACCATCTTTTGCGACACCACTTCGTGGGTGCTGTCGGCAAAAGTATATTGATAATAAACCGTACAGATGCTATCTGCGTTCATCTTTCCGTCTATCACATCGATGGAAACGATGGCAGTTCGCTCTGCCCGTTTCCAATCTTGATGTTGCCGCAAAAGCATCTTCATATAGGATTGCTGCACAGAGTCCATCTCCATACCCCAATCTACATGCTGCAAATACGCATCATAATTCTCCTCGTGCAATGCGTCCAACGCTTCTTGCAATGCTTCTTTGGGCGCATCTTCGGGACCATGTATGGCTCCATGACACGCCGCAAGAAACATCAGCAACAAGACACAAGCCACGGCGTGAAGCCTGTTCGTGTCCTGCCTATTTCTGTCTGATATACACATTGATAGGAGTTCCCTTAAAGTTCCAATGTTCACGAATCTGATTCTCAAGGAAACGTTTGTAAGGTTCCTTGACGTACTGGGGCAAATTGGCATAGAACACAAAAGACGGAACCCGTGTGTCGGGAATCTGCATCACATACTTGATTTTGATGTACTTGCCCTTCAGCGATGGAGGGGGTGTAGCCTCGATAATGGGTAGCATTACCTCGTTCAGTTTTGCGGTAGGCACCTTGTTGGTGCGAGCCTGATAGACTTTCTTTGCTTCCTCGAGCACACGGAAAATGCGCTGTTTAGTGACTGCCGACACAAAAATGATGGTGAAATCGACAAACGGAGCAAAACGGTCACGGATGGCTCTTTCGAAATGGCGAATCGCTTCATTGCTTTTGTCCTCCACCAAGTCCCACTTGTTGACCACCACCACCAGTCCTTTCTGGTTCTTCTGCACCAACTGGAAGATGTTGATGTCTTGCCCTTCGATGCCTCGTGTGGCATCCACCATGAGCACACACACGTCGGAGTTCTCGATGGCACGGATGCTGCGCATGACCGAATAGTATTCAAGGTCTTCCGTCACCTTGTTCTTCTTGCGGATGCCAGCCGTATCCACCAAATAGAAATTGAAGCCGAACTTCTCGTATTTTGTGTAGATGGAGTCGCGCGTCGTGCCAGCAATGTCGGTCACCACGTTGCGATTGTCATCCAAGAAAGCGTTGATGAGCGAGGATTTACCTGCATTTGGACGGCCAACGACAGCGATGCGAGGGATATCTTCTTCTATCACCTCCTTCATCTCCTTCGTAAAACTGCCCACTACGGTGTCGAGCAAATCGCCCGTACCACTACCCGTCAAGGAACTGACACAAATGGGGTCGCCCAATCCTAAACTATAGAATTCGGCAGCATCATACCGATGTTCGTTACTATCCACCTTGTTCGCCACAACGAAAACGGGGAGTTTGCTGCGACGAAGTATATCGGCCACCTCCATATCAAGGTCTGTCACGCCTGTGCGCACATCCACCATAAAGAGAATGACATCGCATTCCTCGATGGCGATGAGCACTTGACGACGAATCTCTTCCTCGAACACGTCGTCCGAGTTGACCACCCATCCTCCAGTATCGACCACCGAAAACTCTTTGTTACCCCACTCGCACTTACCATACTGACGGTCGCGCGTCGTACCAGCCTCGTCGCTCACAATGGCGTGACGGGTCTTGGTCAATCTGTTGAAAAGCGTAGATTTACCCACGTTCGGGCGACCTACGATTGCTACTAAATTTGCCATAATCTTTTCAGTATTTCTTTCGAACTGATAGCCATTATCACCTTTTTCGGGTTCTTACTCACCGTCACAGATGGCTTTCCCTATCCTTCGGATAAGGCTATGACGGCTCCAAATCGGGTGCAAAGGTACACAAAAAGAGCGACATACGAGGTGTAAAACAAGAAATATCTAACAAAAGTAGCCGAAAGCCTTGACAAAACCATAAAAAATTTGTGTCTATCATCGGTAAACCTCCCAAAATAATTGGAAGTTTTTTATCAAGGTAAGCTTACAATTCAATATTTATATATACCTTTGCAACATATTTCTACACAAAAGGTAAAGCATCATTCATCACCCCAAACAAACAACCACATGACAACATCTAAGCAACCTCTCAATCCATACGCATCCGTCATCATTGCCATCCTGTTCATCCTCGCTCCACATTGTTCCTTTGCCACCGTTCCAGACAGTATCACAAGGAATCTGGAGGACTACGATTTCCTAACCAGCTTCACGGAGGAAAACTACGCAGCCTTCCCAGCTATCATGGAGATGGGTTACAAGAAAAAATATGAGACATTGAAGAAGCGACTTAGAAAGCAAGTCGTTAAGGGGAAGAAGGACATCGAACAAGCCGTATGTGATTATGCCATCTGGTTTCATCGGAATTTCGACACACATTATTCTATCGAAAACACGACGTTGTGGGACAGCTACGTGCAATCTATCCACACGGACTATACAAAGGTTATGGAATACAATCCTCAGCCCGTTTCATGCAAGGTCGATGAACAGACATGGCTGGTGCGTGTTCCATCGTGTACAGGAGAGAACCCTACAGCGGAGTGGGTACAACAGGCAGCCAAACAATATGAAGAATCGGGATGTGAAAACCTGATAATCGACGTGCGCGGAAATGGAGGAGGCAACGATGGCATTTGGTGGCCGTTTCTCCAATTGATTATTGACCATCAACGCGAAAGACCGCTTGAAAACTTCTTTCGCAACACGCCGCATAATCAGAAGTACTGGGAATTTTTGTTAGAGCAGCAAATGGGCGATTCTGTTCGTTCGCTGCAATTCTTGGAACAATGCAAGCAGAGCTTGGGCAAGAACGAATTTGAGCGTTGGAGCGTATGGGACGCAAGCGACATCAACCCCACCTTGCCACCCAAATGTGTAGCCATCATCGCCGATAACCAATCTGCCAGTGCCGCCGAAGGTCTGATCCAGATTTACGCCAAAGGTAACAGCAATCGTACAAAATTCTATGGAAAAGAACGTACTTATGGGGCTGAACTCACGGGCAACGTCTTTTACACGAAACTCCCTCATGCAGACATCTATTTGGTCTATCCTACCTGCATCAAGATCTTCGAATTTCTGAAAGACTCATCCTTCGGGAAGATTGGTATAGAGCCAGATGTTCATATACCATTAGCCTATCCCGAACGACTGACCGATAATATCGACGAATGGGTGTTGTGGATTGCTAAAGAAATGAAGAAGTAGAGAGAAATGCTCCACTTCATCTCTACTTCATCACTCGGGATTATACCCAAACAAATTCAGTTCCTTGGTTGAGTTGCGCCAGTCCTTATCCACTTTCACGAAAGTCTCCAAATAGATATTCTTGCCAAAGAACTTTTCGAGACTCTTGCGAGCTTCGGTCGCCACTTTTTTTAGAGCCTTGCCCTGATGTCCGATAATGATGCCCTTCTGCGAATCGCGCTCCACGTAAATGACGGCATTGATGTGGATGTGGGTCTTGTCTTCCTTAAAACTCTCCACACCGACTTCGACGGAGTAAGGTATTTCCTTGTCGTAATAGAGAAGTATCTTCTCACGGATTATCTCGGTAACGAAGAATTTGGCGGGTTTGTCGGTCAACTGATCCTTATCAAAATAGGGAGGGCATTCAGGGAGCAACTCTTTGATGCGATTCAAAACAGGCTGAACATTAAACCGATGCAATGCTGAAATAGGCAGTATCTCAGCTTTAGGCAGCACCTCATGCCACTGCTCCACCAAGCCTACAAGGTCTTTTTCGTTCGTCAGGTCTATTTTGTTGATGAGCACCAAAACAGGTACTTCCATCTTGGCAACCTTTCCCAAAAAATCAGCGTTCTTGTCTATCTTCTCCAGGGGGTCTGTCACGTACAGCAACACATCGGCATCCACCAACGCGCTTTCTGAAAAAGCGAGCATGGACTCTTGCAGTTTATAGTTCGGTTTGAGTACACCTGGAGTGTCAGAAAACACAATCTGCGCATCCTCATCGTTGATGATGCCCATAATACGATGCCGTGTCGTCTGCGCCTTAAAGGTGGCTATGGAGATTTTCTCGCCAACCAACTGATTCATCAATGTGGACTTGCCCACATTCGGATTACCTACGATGTTTACAAAACCTGATTTATGCATACTCTATTCTAAATAAAAAACGAAAAGTGAAGAGTAAAAAGTGAAAAATCCCTCTTACCAGCCACTCGGACAGGAGTAACTTGGATTTTTCACTTTTCACTCTTCACTTTTTACTTCAGATATTACTTCTTGCCTCTCTTGGCGTACCACTCCTCTCGGCTGATAGTTCCTTCCTTGTAGAACTCGGCTGGAGTGTCGGCAAACTTGCTGCCATCGTAACCCCAAATCATGTAGCTTGCGCCCCATGTGAAGCCTGCACCAAATGCTGTGAAGATGAGCTTATCGCCCTTCTTCAGCTGTGGTTCATACTCCCACAGACACAATGGAAGGGTACCGCCAGAAGTGTTGGCCATGTGGTCAATGTTAATCATCACGTGGTCTTCCTCCACACCGATGCGACGTGCCACAGCGCTTTCGATGCGCACGTTTGCCTGATGGGGAACAATCCACGCAATATCATTCTTCGTAAGGTTGTTACGCTTTGCTACCAACTCCACAGCGTCTGACATATCGGTCACAGCGTGCTTGAACACCGCACGACCTTCCTGATAGACGAAGTGAAGTCGTTGGTCTACAGTCTCATGGCTGGGCATGTTAGCCGAACCACCTGCTGCCATGTGGAGGTTGTCATAGCCCTTGCCATCCACACGAAGATAACTGTCCATCAAACCATACTCTTCTTCGGTTGCCTCCATCATCACACACGCCGCACCATCGCCAAAAATAGGGCAAGTGTTACGGTCTTGATAGTTTGTCATCGATGACATGTGGTCGCCGCCACAAACGATGATTCTCTTGTAGCGTCCACTACGGACGAAGTTCGCTCCTGTCTCCATTGCATAGAGGAAACCTGCACAAGCAGCCTCCATGTCGAAGCCAAAAGCATTTTTCAAATCAAGATTGCCAATGATGAGCGAAGCGGTCGAAGGGAAATGGTAGTCGGGAGTGGTGGTGGCCACAATCACAGCCTCAATCGAATCGGGGTCGGCACCAGTCTTGTCAAGCAGTTGCTGGACAGCCTTGGTCATCATGAACGATGTGCCTACACCTTCTTCTGGCTTCAGAATGTGACGTGTCTTCACGCCGATGCGTTCCATAATCCACTCATCGCTTGTGTCAACGATGGTGGACATCTCCTCGTTGTCAAGGATGTAGGTTGGAACCCATCCGCCTATGCCAGTGATAACAGCGTTTATCTTTCCCATGAGAGAGTGCTATTTTTAGATTGCAGCTTGCTTTTCGATAGCGACCTTACCACGATAGTAGCCACAAGCAGGGCATACTGTATGGTACACATAATACTCACCGCAGTTTGGACATACGGCCAATGTTGGAGCTACTGCTACGTCGTGAGTTCTTCTTTTTCTTGTACGAGTCTTTGACTGTCTTCTTTTCGGATGTGCCATTTTTTTCTATTATTTTAGTTGTTTTTTCAATTCTTTCAGTGCAGCCCAACGGCTATCCACAGGCTCTGACTCGTCAGAATCTTCACCCATCGCCGTGTCTTCACCATCGCTTGAGTCCGCTTGCTCCCCATCCTCGTCTCCACTTCGGGTGGATAGATGCCGGCTGAGTTCGTGCATCATCGTGTCATCACATTCTCCAGGTTCGTGACAACACGTGACAGGCATGGCGAGCACAATAAACTCGTAGATGAATTGTGCAAGGTCAAGATAACCTTCTGCCTCAGGAACAATCACACAATCACCTTCGTCGGAAAACTCATCGCCCAGCTTCACGCTCAGTTCGTCCGTCGTCTCAATCCGCAATTTGAGGTCTGCCAGACAGCGGTCGCAAGGAACGGTGACCGTACCGACGCTGTGTATCAAGAACTTAAAGATTGTCCCAGCACTCACACACTCCACACTCGTGTGGATGTCGCCTCGCTGAATCAGTCCACCAATCGCAGCGAAAAAACTATCGCCAATCTCATACTCAAAGGTACGCCCTTCAAGCCGTGGACTCAACAAATCAATCTTATAAGTATCCATCATACCCATTCAGAATGCAAAGTTACACATTTTTTTTCTAACTCCTAATAAAATCTCACAACTTTTTCTGTCAGAAGCATAAAATCACCGCTTTACAGAGATTTTTTTACACGATGGACGAGTCTTTTGGCAATTCGATTCTAAAAGTCGTACCAACCCCCACCACCGAATCTTTCACATATATCTTACCACCATGATACTCTTCTACAATCCTCTTCGCCAACGAAAGGCCAAGCCCCCAACCACGCTCCTTCGTCGTGAATCCAGGCTTAAACACGGAGTTAAACTTAGAATTCGGAATGCCCTTGCCGGAATCCTTCACCTCCACATAAACAAACTTGGCATCCTCTTCGATGTAGAGGTCTATCGTGCCAGCTCCCCCCATCGCATCAACAGCATTCTTGCACAAATTCTCTGCCACCCACTCGAACAGGCTCGAAATCAGACTCACAATCACAGGCTCATCGGGGAAATGTGTCCGAATGACCACCTTGCTCGATGTCCGTTTGTCCATATAAGCGACCACCCTTTGCAGCACTTCTATCACATCCTCTGGTTGCGGTTCTGGGATAGAGCCAATCTTCGAAAAACGCTCCGCAATGCGCTCCAACCGTTTGATGTCCTTCTCCATTTCGGGCAGAAGCATATCGTCGGGGTACGATTCTTTCAGCACCTCATGCCAAGCAATCAGGCTCGAAATCGGAGTGCCCAGCTGATGAGCCGTCTCCTTCGACAACCCCACCCACACCTTGTTCTGTTCAGCACGCATGGCCGAAAACAGCGCAAAGATGGCAATGAGCACAAACAGCACCACCACTCCCAATTGAAGATAAGGATACATGGCCAACCGCTTCAGCATCAACGACTCGTCATAACAAATGCTGATGCCCTCGTCGGAATCAAACTCCTGCGGTAAGTCAATCCGAATAAACCGTCCCTTCGCCCGATAGTCTTTCGCCAAAATCGACAAATACCGCAACGAGTCCTCCCCTTCCGAAAACGACTTCCCGATGTTGCGCGACGAAAGCACCTGACCCTCCTCATCCACCACAATCACAGGAATCGTGTGATTTCCATTTATCACCTTCAACACCAGATTCAAGTCCGTGTTTTCGTCCGCCGTGTTCAACGACCGCATCGCCTCTGCCCACACCTCCATCTTATTCCGTTCCTCCTGTTCGAGGTCCGAAATCAGATAATTCGAAGTCAGCAGCGAGCCGATGGCTATCACAATCGCCAACAGCACCAACACATATTTAATATTACGTATCCTATCAAACATCTGCATATCACCAATAACGAACACCCCTACCCCAATATTGTATTCTACGCCCGACATTATGCGTTTTCTCCCCAACACACACCAACATTCTCCCACTGTCTCCCGTATGACGACATGTCCAAAGAAGTCCTTTCTTCACCCCTAAATCGACCACGTCGTGGTCACCAGACCGACCACGTCGTGGTCGATGTGCCGACTACGACGTGGTCGTTTTAGGGGTTGCGGAAGAAGGGGAAAGTCCAAAGAAGATAACAAACTATTGGTGTCTGCTACACTTTTACTTTAGCGGACACCAATCATTCTTTTCACAGAAAAACGTTGAAAAACAACAAAAAATCAAGAAATCTTCGTCACTAATCAAAAGAATAATGAGTAAAAGGTCCGAAATATTCCGTTTTTTCGGTAATTTTGCCAACAAAAAGGAGAAAGAGAAACGAATTGATGACGGAAAATGGAACAGAAGAGCACAATCTACACCTACGGAAATGAGTGGATGAGAACGGACGAACTCATCCGTCTGCTTGTGCCATACGGCATCAATTGTGTGGTAGACTGCCGACCTGCAACAAACACACCTATGGGCACCAACGCATCATCCATGGATTTGCAAAAAATACTGAAATGCCACAACATTTTCTATCTCAATTTTCACGACCATTTCGGTCACTTCCCACAAGTCGTAACCGACAAGAGGGGTAACATCGTCTATGAAAAAGCGATAAAAACAGATTCTTTTTTAAAAGGCATAGAACGAATCCGCAATGGCATCAAAAAAGGGTTCGCCATTTGTATCATTGATGACAAACAGAACACCAGCAAAAGCACACGTTTCACGTTAATAGGACATTTCTTGAAAGACACATGCCACGTGCTCCACATCTATCTAAACGGAGGAAAAATCTCTCAAGAAGAATTGGAACACCGAATCAATGAAAACAATTTGAAAAGAAAATATAATAAGGATAAAGCCATCAAAATCGGACAGACAGGAGAAGAACTCGCCGGACTTTACCTCATTCGAGCAGGCTTTCACATCCTTGACCGAAACTGGAACCTCCACAAAGGATGCGAACTGGACATCATTGCTATGAAAGACAACAAGCTGCATTTCATAGAAGTGAAGACACGCTCATCCGACAAGCACGGCGAGCCTCAATTGGCTATTGACAAAAAGAAAATGAGACACATAACCAAGGCCATCCACGAATACCGCTACCGCCGCCATCTTTTCAACATGGACTATCAAATAGACAGTATCGCCATTATCTATCGAACGGAAGAAGACTACGAGCTACGTCATTTCCCCGACATTCGCCCCAACTACTATACCACCAATTACAGCCTTCCCTACAAGAACCATTAAAGAACTACAACCGTTTTGCCCCAAGGGGTCCTCTATGCGGCAACTGCGTTGCCGCCCCCTTTCCTTTCCACCCTCCTCGCACGCCACCATACCACTACACCACCACGTACAAGAACACCTTACCTCGTTCTGTCTGTTGCGGCTCCGCCGCAACCCTCCACGCCCCTTCCGCAGAACCCGGAACTGAAGCTCAGTCCTGAAGGGAGAAGCAGGACCACGGGAAAGCACACACACACGCACACACAAACACACAAAAACAGGGGGAGGGACGCCCCAGGATCTTCTCCTCAAGGCGTCCCTCTCCTCAAAAAGGGGGCGGCGACCTACTCTCCC
>CADCDP010000011.1 GCA_902800305.1 uncultured Bacteroidales bacterium | reverse complement strand
GAATGACTTCAGCTTCTTACTTTCGCCCCTCAACCCTCTGGGGAGGGGCGGATGCTGTGTCTCTGTTGCTTGTTCGCAGTCTGTCAAAGAGCTTCTTCTTCACTTAAGGAAAGCGGGCACAAAAGCCTCTCCGGAGCTGGAACCCCGGACGCTTTCCGAAAGCGAGTGCAAAGGTACGACGACTTTCTGAATTGACAAAACTTTTAAGCAACTTTTTTGGAAAAAAGACGAAAAAAGCGGAAAAAGGAAAAGAAAAGTCCAAATTCGTTCAACACAAACGTTCAAAAGAGGATAAAAAGAACGGGAGAACAGCAGAGGAAGGACGGAGGTAAAACAGGAAGCACGTACCCCCCATAAGGCTCTATGTATTACACCATATAAAAGTTGTTCCTTCTCGACTATCTCAGCACCACAAAATCGCACCCGACGGGTACGATGCACCGTACACGTCGGGTACGGCATGCCGCACCCGTCGGGTGCGATGAAGTGGTTGCGAGGTGATGGTATTGGAGGCATTCTCGCGTGATACAAAGCCTTGGGCTGTGTTGGCTATGGGAGATAAAAAAAGAGGGGATGCCTCTTTTGAGAAACATCCCCTCTTATATATATAAATATGTATAGACTAACGTGATGGTAGCGTGAGATACCACGGCCTGCCTGTCATACGGCTAGTTGTGCCATACTTATCTTCGATGTATGCAGGAAGTGTGATGGTTGCACCGATACCTGTACCACCCTTCTCTTGCATCTGGTAACGCATGATGTCGTAGAAACGGAGACCTTCGAAGGAGCCTTCGAGTGCCTCTTCTTCCAGAATCAACTCGGCGATACGTGCCTGACGCTTTGTGCGCACTTCTGACGTTGCGAGGTATTTGGCATTAGTCTCATCGATTTCGAGATTCTGGGCAAGAGCTATATCACGTGCTTCGACAGACTCTTTCCATGCGATGGAATCTTCTTCTGTTGCTCTTTTGGGAAGAGCCACGGTGTCGGGAACAGCCACATGAGCTACGAGGTTTGCCAATGTAGCATCATCGTCCATGTAATAGAATTTGTTGTACTCCGTATCACCAGAACCAATGGAGTGGATACCAATCTGCACGATATCTGCTTCTGAAGATGGATTCAGAGAACCATGGTCTCCTGAAGATTGATTCTTATCTGGATTGTCGAACACATCAGAACGCCAGATGACGAATGAACTATTGGTCTTTCCAGACATAATGCTGTCGGTAGCATACTTAGGCTCTACCAGCGAGAATCCGTAAGACTTAATGTTGCACAAACGGTCGAACTCATCCTGCGAGATGATGCTACGATTGCTCATCACATTGTAAGTAAGACCATACTTCAGCACAGCGTAAGCCGTCTCCGGGAAACCTGCACGGTTGAGTGCTTCTGCCATGTGGAGATAGAGGATGGTGTTACGATAATATGGGATGTATGGGTTCTTTCTGTCGGTACCCAATACCATTGAGCCATCTGTCCATTTTGCAATGTAAGACTTCATGTTGTTCACATTGGCATTGTATTTTGATTCCGCCAGATTGGAAGTCGTAGTATACACGGAATAAAAACGCAAGTCGCCCAAAAGGATAGACCTTGTATAGTCATTCGGATTTCTTGAGCCATATAGCGTGTCAATGACTGTTGCAGATGTATAGTCATAGTAGCAATAAATCTGATCAGCAGAAATGTCATAGAGACGTCTGGCAGGAGTCACCCAAGGATAGTAGTTGTTGGCATATTGAGAATTGAACACAATACGAATGTCGGAAGTGTTGCCGTAATATGCCACAGTGTCACAAGGAAGCACCCCTGCCTGTTCAGCACTGCTTGAATTGCTCAAATAGAAACGATTACCGGAGTAAGAATCTATCGTACCTTGGAAATCACGATTATGCCAACGTACATCACGAGATCCTACACCATGTTCCTCTGAGGGGAAATTGAAGTAGTCGTGATACATACGGATGGCATTGATGTAGTCGGACTGACTACCCGTGTAGGTGCCTCTCCAGAGATAAAGCTCTGCTAACAGAGCGCGAACTGGGATGAACATCTTGTCGTAAGAGATACCATTCCATGTCTGATTTCCATACTTCGGACGAAGCGCATTGTTCTCGTCCATGTAAGGATATTTCTGGAGGTCGTTGATACAGAAGTCGAGAATGGCACCCATGTCAGCCTTTGTGCCAGAAGAAGCAACAATGCTCTCAGCGGCATCGGCAGTGATAACGGGTTCTGTCACGAAAGGAACGGAGCCATAAATCTTGGCAAGCTCCAAGTAGCACCATGCACGGAAGCACTTGACAGCGCATATTTCCTTCTCGTAATAAACTTCGCCATGAGACTTGAGCAGCGAATCGACATTTGCCAAATAAATGTTACAGCTGTTGATGACTGAATAGTAGTCAACAGGCTTATTATAGACATTGTCAAGACCGACGTTGTTGTACCAAAGCTGCTGGATGTCAGTAGAAGCAACCGAGGGGTCAACATCGACAAGGTCAGCACGAATTTCTCCGAGAAGAACAGTTCGGTCAGCCAACTTCTGCATACGCTTCACGATGCCCATCACCTGATAGACAGTATCCTGCGGCGCGAGATCCGTGGTCACAAGTTTGTTTTCTGCTGTGAACATGTCTTCGCAGGAGGTAGTGGCAGCTCCCACTCCAAGCAGGAGCATGCCATACATTATAATTGATCTTAATTTCATGATAGTAGTTGCGAATTAGAGATTAATCTTAACACCGATGTGGAAACTGCGACCAGAGGAGAGGTAACCAGCGTCGATGCCCTGCATGAGAACACTATTGCCACAAGAAACCTCTGGGTCAGAACCGAGATACTTAGTGAATGTCAACAAATTGTTTGCTGCAGCCCAAAGCGAAATACCCTGAATGTACTCGTTTCGGATTGGGAGCTTATAAGACAGCGTAACGTTCTTCAGCTTCAGGTAGGAACCATCTTCAATCCAACGGTCAGAGAAACGGCTATTGCCCATCGGGTCACCGTAGGTTATCTGTGGAATGTCGGTCACCTGACCTTCTGCTGTCCAACGACGATTGAGTGCTGTGGTCTGATTCATGAACATCTTACCTGATTCGAGCAGAGCGCGCTGGTAGTTGTAGATGTCGCCACCCAAAGAGTAGTTGAAGTTAACTCCCAACGACCAGTTTTCACCCATGTGGAAATTCATGTTAACGTTACCGTAAATGTCAGGATTGGGGTCGCCAATGACGGTGCGGTCTTGAGCGTTAATCTCACCATCATTGTTCAAATCCACAAACTTCATGTCGCCTGCACCGAAATACTGCTTGTTGCCAGCAGCGTCCTGAACGTAGAGTCCATCGGCCTTGGCATCAGATGTCTTGGAATAAACACCATTGGTCTTATAGCCATAGAACACACCAGCTGGACGTCCCACCTCGGAAAGGATGGTTGCGCCATACATGTCTGTTTCGAAAGACTTCTGTCCTTGTGGCAACTTCTTCAGTTTATTCTTGTAATGGCCGACTGAAGCACCAAATTCAAACTTGAAACTCTTTTCATTGATAAGTTTTGCAGTGAATGCGGCATCGAAGCCTTCATTCTTGAGCGAACCATCATTCGTGTAATAGTCTGTCAGACCAGCCACGTATGCGAGTGTACCCAAGGTAATAAGGTTGCTCGTATTCGAGAGGAAATAGTTCGCACGTACATTCAAGCGGTTGTTGAGGAAGTTTCCTTCAACACCAAAATTGAAACGATTGGTTGTTTCCCAACGAAGTGAGGTGTTACCAATATTGGCGAGACCAATAGAAGTAATATTATCGTTCAGCAATGGAGCTGGGGAGAGATAGGTCAAGGTTGCAGAGTTGTCGATAGCGTCATTACCTATCGACTCAAAGCCTACATTGAGTTTCAACATATTGATGCCGCGATTAGGACGGAACCAATCTTCATTGCTGATGACCCAAGCACCCTGAATGGATGGGAAGAGACCCCATGCCACGCCGAACATCTTAAGTCCTGCATCCACATCCTTACCAAAGCGAGAAGATGTCTCCATGGAGAACTGACCTGTCAGGTAGTACTTCTCCTTGTAGTTGTAATCCACGTTTGCATAGTAAGAGAGTGTTCTCCAGTTTGTATCAGAACCAGGACGCTTCTTGGAATCCTTCGACGTATTTGGCGTCTTGTCGTTACCTGTATTATCACCAATAAGATAAGACGATGTGAAAGTATCATTCATGAAACGAACACCACCAAACACATCCAAACGATGGGCACCCAGTGGAATAGCCCAGTCGGCACGAGTGTCAGAGAAAATGGCATTGTGCTTGGTATAAAGTGACCACTTTGAATTCTCCGTCTGAGTAATATTACCCTCCTCCAAATAAGTTGGCATACCAATAATTGGAGTGAAGTAACCTTCATCAAACGACTGCATCGTATAAGCAAAACGCTCTGTCAGCTTGAAGTTGCGTGTAGGTTCCCAAGTCGGAGCCACAGCAATGTTAATCATCGTACAATCGGTGTGGTTCTTATTCTTTGCCTCACCATTTTCAAGAATGGCCTTCGGATTGGCTATAGAACCCCTACTACCCAACACTTCATAAAGGTAATCATCGGCGTCGGCAATGAAGGAAGTCTTTGAACCATCAGTAGCAAAATCGTATGGACTCAGGAATGGTGCCTTAGCGTATGCCAAGAAGCCAGGAGCAGCCAACGACTGATGATTGAATGTGGACTCCACGCCATCACTACGAAGGTCACGGGTAACATTCGTATAGCTTGCATCAAACTGAGTGGTAAACCATCTGTTGAGAATAATATCAGTGTTAAAACGGATGTTGAAACGCTGCATATCGTTTCTCTTCAGTGTTGACTTCGCATCCATATAGCCTACAGAGAGGTTGTATTGTGCAATGTCATCACCACCTTGGATAGCGATACCATAATTCTGCGTGAAAGCTTCGCGATAAACCTCATCCCTCCAATCAGTATTATTATGATACATATTATAATAATAGTAGGTCGGATCAGTATTGAGGAACTTGAAATCGTTCAACTTTGTGTCAGTCGTACCAAGCATCTGGGCTGCGTATGAACGATACTCACCAGCATCCATCATGTCCAAAGATTTGGGAATCAACTCCACACCTGCTGAAACGTTAACATCAATCCTTGTTGCCATTGAATGACAGCGCTTCGTCTTGATGGAGATGACGCCATTGGCTGCCTTCGCACCATAGATGGCTGTACCATTCTTCAAAACTTCGACAGATTCGATGTCTTCAAGGTTGATGGACTGAAGCAGGTTGTTGAAGTAGCCAGTATGCATCATCTTACCCTCAGTATACATTTGGTCGTACACCACACCATCAAGAATGACGAGTGGCATCGCATTAGAGTTGAGGGAGTTAAGACCATTGATGAACATTGCTATGCCTTGACCTGGATTAGCCGAACGCTGGATGCCGCGTACATCAGCCCCTAAACGATTCTGGATTTCTTGGTCAATGGTGATAGCTGTAGACTTCTCAAAGTCATCCGTGCTAACAGATTTAGTAGCTGCGGTCTTGTCCTTGTAGTCGGTCAAGTAAGCATCGGAGAAAAGTTTCACATTCACTCCCTGCGTCCTTCCGTTCAAAGATGCCTGCACAAGGTTATAGCCTTCCAACTTCACGGCAAGAGAAGTAACGAACTCCGGTACGTTGATAGTGTACTCACCGTTTTCGTCGGTCATGGCTGTATAGTTCTTATTATTGTAAGCTTGAATCTGTGCACCAGCAAGCGCTTCGCCAGTGGCGGCATCAACAACCTTACCTTTCACCTCAATTGTAGGATATTTCTTCACTGGTTTTACCGTTCTCTTAGGAGCAACAACTTCGGTAGTCTCTTCCGATTCCACCTCATCTTGTGCAGCCATAGGGAGTGTGCCCATGAAGCATATCATTGCTGCGAATCCATACTTGCAGATACGCAGAATATTTGAGCTATTATATGATTGCATAATTTCCATTAGTATCAACGTTTATTTTCTTTTAGCTTCTGTTGCAGCAGTCTCGTCTGTAGCTTCCAACTTGGGTCTGAGAATGATGCTCGTAATCAGCATTTCGCGCGAATAAGTGGATGCCAGCTTGGAGGAAACCTGAGTCTGGAACTGAATGAGAACACCCTCTTCATTGCGGCCATAGTAGGCATTGCTAAATGTGTACTCACCAAGATAGAGCGTATCAATCTTGTTCGTGTAACCAGTCTGGTAGTAGTTACCCTCACTCAATTCCGCACCCTCTTCTGGGGGAACCAAACGAACGCCTGAAGAAGGATATTCACCATTCTCTCCGCGTTCCCAAATGTAAGTGTAGAATCGATATCCACGTGGGTCATTTTCCGGCTTTTCTCCATTGTTGAAACCTGTCTTCGCCCAAATAGGACAAGTGACAAGATAAAGGTCGTAAGTACCAGACAATGTGTTTGGAATCTGGAATGCGATAGATGGATTTGTTGAAGAAGATGTTGGGACGACATCCAAGAAACGGAAATTACGCGTTCCTATATAGGTGGAGTCAACCTTCACAATTTCTGTCTGATCCTCGTTCCAAATCGTATCCGTTGCATAGTCATAAATAGTACCACTCATCATCGTAGTGGAACCCACATTCTTCGTGTAAAGCGGCGTATTATCCTTCGAACTGGTTGAGTTATCTATAGAACGAGAAGTTGCCGTAATTGTTCTTTTCTTGAAGAACTGCTCAATGGCAGACATAGGATACTCATCTACCGCATACGCATCGCCATTGGAACAATAGATAGGTGTACCACATTTAGCCAAGATGTCATTCACCTGTTTGTCTGGATGAAGACCATTGCGAGGCACCTTGCTATAATAAATGTGATTGGGCCAATCGAAAGACATTTCGTAGTTAGTGGATTTGAGTGAATCCTCCCAGTGCTCATTGGCATTCTTGTTAAAGAACAAGTCTGTCATTGCGAACATGTTGGCGTAATATTTCTGGAGCGAATCACATGCACCTGTTGAAATAGCATCCTCATGAGGGTTGAACACCAATAGTTTCTTTGCTATATTATAACGCTCATCGTAAGCCTTAGCGGAAGGTATGATGGCGATATAGCTTGAGTCTTCTTCATAAACCAACGCATCCACGTTCTTCAAAACGGTGTTGTTACGAATCGTTACAGAGTCCACCCAAATGTCATAACCATTATCGTCCTTACCACGGCTCACAGACCTACTCTCATCCAAAGAGTCGGCATTCCAAATCTTCAGGAAAGAATAAAGAGAAATTGAGTCTGATGCAGGATTGTAAAGAGCCTCAATCTGTTCGAAGATGTTATTCTGATAGTTGATGTTAGCATCAATCACATGAAGCACGCCATTGGAACAAGAAAGATTGGGAGTCTTTATCTTGGCAGAGCCAAACATACCATCGCTTGTCATCATGGTATTTTTTGAGCTCATCAGTGCCACTTCTTGATTCGTTCCGTTCTGTGAAACAGTATAGCGAGCGATATGATTCTTGATAAACTTATCCACCACGGCGGCAGAGTCGGTTCTGGCAAGAGTTAACAAACTATCCTTATTGAAACTGACTGGAGCCCAGATTGTGTAGACATTGTCGGAAGAAAGTTCACGGTTATAGCCTACAGCCTTTATCACCTCAGCAAAAGCAGGAGCATTCGTTTCAATGGCCTGCATGGTAGTGCCATCAAAACTTCTCACTGATGCTGCATCGTAGTGGTCATCCCACGTATCTGAGCAGGAGATCATTGCTGCTGCACCAGCGGCAGCAATGATTCCCATGCGGAGAGTGTTTTTTATGTTATTGTTCATAATCATCTTAATTTATTAGGTTTACCATTTGTCCTCAGCATAATATTCGTTGTTGTAAACAGAGCTTGGACAAATTTCAATGAAGTCGAAGTTCATCTCACCACCAGACTCCATCTTCTGTTGCAAGCGGAGAATGTGATCGCTCTTGCCATCAGTATAGAAGTGGCCAAGCACTCTTCGGATTGTGTTATTCAAACCACGCATGGTCGTACCACCAAACGAATCTTTCTCACCAGGAGAGTAACAGTTCGGTCCTTTCATCCATCCGAGGTTGTGGATAGCCTTGTCGAATGCAGTAATGGCATCATCATCGCCAAGCGCATCATCAGTCTGATATCCAAAGAGTTCGACTCCGCCAGGACGCATATCAAATGGAATGCCCTGAGGAATACCATCAATGTAGGACTGTACAATGCCTCGAGAAGCGAAACCTGTACAAGTCATCATACGCACCTCATAGGTACCTTCTGGTACGGGCGGAAGCTTAATCTTCACGTCGAATGGGCCCTTGATAGTCACTTCATCACCCTGATAAGACCAATAGCCCAACACCCTAACGCGTACATGGAGGTGAGTATTGTCTGTATATTCGAAGTTACGGCAGTAACCAGCCTTGAAACCGACGCAATGGTCTGTATTGGAAGCAGCGATAGCACCTTGACCACCACGACCGTACATTCCATTATTAGAAGGATTCAAAGAGGAGTGACCACGAGCCGTTTCACCATCAGTCAATTTGGTCATAAAGTCTGGAGACAGAGTCGAACAGTCAAGACGAAGACGATCATTGAAGACAACATTTTGTGTTACAGCATCATAAGCAACAATGTCGTCAATGTAATGGTAAACACCGTTCACTGCGTTAGGCTGCAGAGGTCCATCCGACACAGGAGCAATTTTTGAACCACGAACAAAGACGCCACGTTCATCAGCACGAGACTGTACGCCACGACGGTTAATGTAGAGACCTGCTTGAGAACCAGATGGGAAGGACACCTTCATTGTCGAATAAGGCATCAATGTCTCATACCAGTCACAGTTATCCCACTTACGACGGTTGAATTGGTTCACCAATTTACCGCCATCAATCGAAGTCAATGTATAATAAGTACCCAGACGGTTCAGAATATGATATGAGATGAAACGGTTCAGATAGTTTCGACGGTCCGTCTCGTCTGTCACGCCAGCATCTTCCGGATACATCGGCTCATACAATTCTTTTGCCTTGGCACGCAAACCATCAAGATTTGTGATACCATACTTCTCTGCCAAGATGGAGTCAGGCACCATAAACGCCGTAAAATTGTAATAACGTTTCTCCGGGTAAGCTACATTATCATACTCTTGTGCCGTAAAGATACAGAGTTTATCGTTTGTCCATGTACAAGAGTCAATACGATCCTTATTAGTAGCGAAACCATAACTCTCGTCCATGTAAACCTCCAACGAATCCGATATCTTTGTGACACTCAAAGCTTCATTGTAGATAGAGATAGCAGAGTCAGCCCTCATCACGGTCGGCAACAAGTCGTTGGAAGTATTAACCACCAAGTCCACCGTGTGTACCACGCCGTTGCAGACAGAGTCATCCGCATGAACCAGCTGAGAAGTCTTGTTAATCATCAGCTTCAAGTACACTTCGCCATCCTTCACCAGCGAATCACAAGAGATTGACATGATGTGCTCCAGCATGTTTGCCTTCGGATACTGAGTGTTACTATAGTCTGTTGTAAAATAAGCCTGCTCGATGATAGAGTTAAGAGCGATTGTGTCACAATCCTCCTTCGAAAGTTCATCTACAGAAGAGAATCCCCTTCCAGCCAGATACTTGTCGATAGCATCATTCGTCGGAGCAAATACCGTGTAAGAACCATAAGTTCCAAGCATATCCACCAAACGGAGGTCATCACGTTCACCAGTTGCACGCTGGAGAATCTGCACGAACTGGGAATACTGACTACGATTTATCAGATAATCCGACGCATACTCCTTTGTGGTGGTATAATAATTGTCAAGCCCTGGATCGTCAGAGCAACTGACAAAGCTGAACTGCAAAGCTGTGATGAGTGCCACAGCAGCCAGCATTAATTTACCGTTCTTTATATTCATAAGGCATTAGTTTTTAACAATTTCTTCCTCATCCAGATATGCTGAATTCTGGACCAAATTGGGGTTCACCTGCATCTGACTCTTGAGTATAGGCATATACATGAAGTCCATTTGTCTCATCTTGATACCCACAGCAGCACCACCATCGCCAAACTTTGAAGCCAAAGCAAGGATAAACTTGTTGGTATTACCTTCACGACGTGCCTGGCGCACAAGGTCAAAGTAACGTTTTCCTTCAAACAGCAATTCACGCTGGCGTTCAAACATCAGCAATGTTTCAAAGTCGGACAGCTCCTTGAAATCTGCACGAGCAGGCTTAGCACCCGATGAAGTCTTCGTTGCAGGATTGGAACGAACATATACAGCTGAAATCAGATTGAAAGCATCATCATAAAGTTCTTCTGCAGTCACAAGACCTGCACCATCCACAGCGATAGATCCTGCCCTACGTGGTCTTGCTCCACCATTATCATCTCCATCACCTTCATCTCCATTACCCTGCGTATCGTCATCTCCGGACGTTTCATCGTCAGTTGGAGCTGCAGCACGAGAGAGATTACCAGCAAGTTCTATTTCAGCCTCTGCACGGAACAACATGATTTCCGTCATGCGGTAGAATATCCAATTGGGATACATTGACGTATAAGAACGAGTTCTTTGTTCCTCCAGTTTTGAATAATCTATCTTTCCTGTTCCAGCGTAAGTTACATCTACATCTTCCACCGCATACTTCTGAATATCGAATGCACCATTTTCCGTGTAGCGGAAAGGAACAAGCGAACGATAGTCCGTCGCCACAGAGAAGAGAGCCTGATTACTGAAGCTTTCCCCTGTCGGTGCTTGCGTCATGATGTCGTCACTGGCACGTACATAACGCTTTGTATTTCCTTGTTTATCATGCCCACCATACATGAAACCCACATCTTCATTAATTATTTGAGTAGTAGTTCCATTGTATGTCAACTCGAAAATAGATTCGTAGGAGTTACCTTCACCAAAAATTTCGTTGAAAGCAGCCGCACTACGAGAAGAAGAACCTGAAGAACTTTTTTCAGCAAGCAATGGATAACCATAGTTGGTCCACACTTCCGTATCAATTACCTTTGTCAAGTCAACCACGTCACCATAGCGATCCATGTAGTCATTGGCATTGTACTGGTCAATCTTGAAGTTGAGCACCCAGTCACATGCCTCGATACATTTCCGATAATAAGCATTCTGCTGCTCAGGTGTGAGTTGATAGTCAGAAGCTCTCCAAAGATACAGCTCTGCCAAAATCGAGTACATTGCCGCACGAGTGATTTTACCCGTGTTGTAGATGGATGTCGAATAACGGCGTGGAGCATCGTTCTTGCAACTCTCGATGTCCTTAATCAAAGAGTCAAGCACCACCTCAAACTTAGTTTGCCCCAATCGATAGTCCATATCATCATCGATGGATGGAGTCAAAGTGAAGGGCACATCCTTAAAAGTCTTGATGAGAGTCAAATAAGAGATGGCACGCAATGCCTTACACTCTGCAATGTTAATCTTCAGATCAGATGTCGTATAGTTCGGGTCCTTCTCTGCTACTTGCGGTGCATAGTAAAGCACGGTATTACAACGGTTGATGACATTGTACATCGAGCTCCAGCTACAATAAGAGTTAGTGGTCTTCAAACTACCCTTCATCAAATTGTTGAGTGTTGCAGGCACATCAGGTCCCGCTGTAATGTTGTCAGAACGGTTTTCACCCCAAACAATCATGCTTGAGACATATCCATTCTCTGTCATGCCAAGATAGCATGACGCAACGACGCTTTCGACATCAGACTTATTGGTCCAATAGTTCTCAAGCACAACTTCGTTGAGCGGTAGCAAATCGAGAGAACAGCTTGACACAGATGTTCCTACCAGGGCTGCCGCTGCAATGAATTTTATTTTACTAATTATATTCTTCATAACTGTTTAGCCTTTTTAGAATGAGATAGAAGCACCGAGTGTGAAGGACTTTGCACGTGGAGTACGTGAATTGTCGCCTGCTGGATGCCAGCCTGCCTGAACGATTTCAGGATCAGCACCAGAGTACTTCGTGATACAGAACAAGTTGTTAAGTGTCAAGTTAAATCGAAGAGATGAGATACCCCACTGCTTGAGCTGACTTGGCGTAAATGTGTAAGAAAGCTGAGCATAGTTCAGACGAAGGAACGAAGCATCTTCCACAAAGCGGTCACTACCCAAATAGTTGTGTGTCGTTGCCTGTGTAGTACCACCTGTAATGACAGATGAAGTAGAAGCAGCACGTGGGATTCGAGCAACATCGCCTTCATTGTGCCAACGCCAGTTAACAGCCCGAGACATATTTGAGTTGCTTGCCATGTTCTCTACACCCATACGAGCATAGTTAATCACCTTGTTGCCATAACGATAGTTGAACTGAAGGTTCAAGCTAAACTTGTCGTAAGTAAATCTTGCGCCGAAACCACCCGTCAACTTAGGCAGAGAAGAAGCAAGGTAAACGATATCAAGCGCATTGATTTGACCATCATGGTTAACATCCTCATAGATAGCATCACCACCTACAAATGGATACTTCACGTTGTCATAGTCGTAGTACATCATCTTGGCTGCGCCCTTAGAGTCGTAGATAATGTCACCTGCTTCATTACGTGCAACAGGAGCAATACCTACAGAGTTCAGTTCTTCGAGCGTAATATCGCCAGCCTTATAGGCAGCTTCTGCATCGCTGTATTCTGAATAGCGGTAAACACCCAGATACCTATAACCATAGATAGAACCCAGTGGGTTGTGGAGGCGTACCATCGAAAGGTAGGAACCATTGTCTGGTGTACTACCGGAACCATTCAATGTCTCAAGGATGGTCTCATCCATTGTGAGGATTTCGTTACGGTTGTTGGCAAAAGTAATATTGAAGTCCATCTTGAACTTACCAGCTTTTACCACTTCGTGACCATTGATGTTGAATTCCCAACCGTTGTTACGCATCGAACCGGCATTTCGAGTAGCCAGACTTGAATAGCCAGAAGAAGAAGGAATAGCAAAACCACCCATGAGAAGGTCTGTTGTCTTCTGTGTATAGAGAGAAACATCACCATCAATCAAGCCATCAAAGAGTCCGAAGTCGAAACCAAGGTTCCAAGTTTCTTTCTCTTCCCACTGAAGAGCAACCAAACGAATGTTGGTCGGATATACAGAAGTTTGCCCCAAATACTGGGCACCCGTTGCATACTTAGAATAGTAGAGACCTTCCGAACCAGGAGTACGACCTACGATACCCCAACCTGGACGGATAGAGAGCATCGACAGCCACTTCACGCGCTCCATGAAAGGTTCGTCGCTGATGTTCCAACGAGCAGAGATACCAGGGAAGTTACCCCAACGCTTGGATGGACCGAACTGAGTAGAACCATCTCGACGGAGTGTAGCATCAAAGATGTATTTGCCCTTATAAGCATAGTGGAGCTGGAAAAGGAAGAATTGTGATTTCCACTCACCGGCACTTGTGCCAAAGCCTGTGTTCACACCACCAGCCAATGGCGAAGTAATGCCATTTGCTGTCGGCAACCACTTCTCACCCAGATTCTGGCTTGAAGAGCTACCATTGTTATATTGGTAGCGAGCCATGAAGAGCACAGAATGACTCGTATTCTTGAAATGCGGAGAGAAGGTCAAAGTGTGACGTGTAGAGAGTGAATGGCTCTTGTACGACGAAGTAGAAGCTGCGTTGTAAGTGTCAGCAGACCAGTTATTGGCAATCAGGGTACCAGGGAAGAAGCTCTCACCATTGTTGGTGTAGATGTCAAAGATAATCTGACCTTCATACCTCAATTGGTGCTGATCAGGCTGTGTACCAAGAAGCTGATATTCAAAGATGAACTCAGGAGACAGTTTGACAGTAGTCTCGTCGTTCTTTGCATGATGCGCAATAGCCACAGGGTTTGGCAAGCCATACTGGTCTTTCAGCAGTTCTGCCGAAGCAGCATAACCACCTGTTGCTGCGGTGATGTATGGGTTCATCGTGTAGAAACGACCGGTGTCATTTCCATTAGCGTCCTCCTCGTAGATAGAGAGGTTAGGCATCTTGTTGTAGGCAATGGAGAGCAGGTCACGACCATCATAACGATAGTTCTTCTGGTTCTTCGTGTAAGTAAGGTCGAAGTTCGTACGCACCTTGATACGGTCGCTGACGAAGTAGTCGAGAGCTACACGAGTAGTGAAACGGTCGAGACGCTGTTTGATAACGGTACCCGTCTGATTGTCATAACCACCAGAAATACGGAAGTTTGCCTTTTCGCCACCACCCGTCAATGCTACATAGTGCTGATGATACTGACCGAACGACTTGATAGCATCGCGCCAGTCGGTGTTGTCATTAAACATATTATATTCAGAGAAGTTCTGGTTGTAACCAATCTCTGGAACATAGTTAGAAGAGTTATTGTTGGAATAACCGTCAGTTTGCTTAGGATTGAAGTAAGCTTCCTTCAAGAACATAGTGTAGTCGTCACCGTTGAGCATCTTGTAACCTTCTGGTTGCCAGTTACCCGTGAAGCGATAAGAATACTGCACCTTTGTCTTTCCTCTTGCACCACGCTTCGTCTTGATTTCGATAACACCGTTAGCACCTTGCGAACCCCAAATAGCAGTTGCGGCAGCATCCTTGAGGACAGTGATAGTCTCGATATCTTCAGGGTTCACGTTAAGGAGTTCTGCGAACTTCTCTTCGTTAGCATTGGTATAGTCGAAGTCAGCATTGGCATCGTTTGCCCAAACGTTACCGTTCACAACGATAAGTGGATCTGCATTACCATTGATGGTCGATACACCACGCAGACGCATGGTGGTACCTGCACCAAGGTTACCTGAGTTGGCCACGATGTCGAGACCGGCGATACGACCTTGGAGGGCTTCATCCACAGTCGTCATACCAATACCCTCAAACTCTTTCATGTCAATGGACTGGCTGGCGACAGAGATTTCAGTTACAGGAATCTGAAGACCAGATGACTGTGTCTTACGAACAGCCTTGACCGTCACTTCCTTCAGCGTGGTGTTGCTCTTCATGACAATTTTACCGAACGCTTTCTTGTTGATAGGTAATGTCAACGTTTCATAACCGATGTAAGAAATTCGGATTTTGTCTTTAGGGCTAACAATCTTGAACGAGAAGTTACCATTGATATCGGTAACGCCGTGGGCTACGATACGATTGTTGTGGTCGATTTCGACTACGTTACACATCATCAGAGGGTCGAAATCATCCCAGATTTGACCACTGATTACGTCGCCCGCTTTCACTTGCGCACTTGCATTGATACAGAAGCACGCCAAAAGCATTAGGATTGATACTATTTTCTTCATGATAATGATTTTTAACGACGTTTAGCTTCTGAAGATAGTGGCCTATACTGATATGTGAACTGAGAAGGAACGATGTCACCCTCTGCGTTCTTGTGCTGACCATCAGCATATACCAATGGGCCATCTATCGCATGCACTGCAACAGAAGAAGAGTTATTGATTTGTTTCTGATAAGGATTGTCGGTGGCCTTCATGTCGCCAGTAATCCAATATTCATCGGCCATGATGTTGTAGAGTCCTTCAGTCATCACGACATTGTGAGTCTGACCAATGTTGTCAGTCACAGTCATACCACTGGCAGACGGGTTTACTTTAATCTTATATGGACGACCAGGAGAGTACTTACCTGTATAATATATAAAATTGTACGTACCGTCAGCATTCTTCGACAATGTACCTTCCTTTATATTATAATCGCCCAATTTGTCTTCGGCAATATTCTCGCCCATCGTCGTAGAAGGAATCAATTCCGTTTTGGCTGATTCGTATGAACCTGATGCAGAAGTATTGTCGTCAACATAAACCGAATTATCGTGAATGTGATACTTCACGAAGTCAAGCATCGCTTCACGAACGCGAGCTGCTGAATCGGAATGCAGCACACCATTTTCTTCCTCCTGAATGCGGTCATACTCTTCAGCCTCAGCCAAATCGTCGAGGTTTGGCAGACCCATTGCGTATGCCTTTTCCATCGCCTCATTTGTAGGAGCATAAACGGTATAATGGTAGTTATTCAACAGATAAGTGGCCTTCTGTGTAGCAGAACCTGTTTTAGGCTTATCCTCGGCACCCACATCACCGTAAGTCTTGAGGTTGAACAAGTTACCGAAACCGTCGGCAGAAGCGACAGCTGTCCACTTATCTTTACCGTTGGTATTGGCCAAGGCACCACAATTCTGTATAATAGCCAAGAACTCTGATAATTCTGGATGCTCAGCCAAACACATAGCTACAGAACGGCGCGAACCCATCACAGGACCGTCAACGACAAGCGCATGACCGTTCTCCATGTTGTAAACCTTCTGAACGGTGAGAGGATACTCGCGCTCTGCCTGGAATGCGCCATACACATGGCTGCCTTCTGTGATGCCTTCAATGCGAACAAACGTGTTACCCTTCGTTCTGTAATAACGCTGACCAGCCTGATAACCTACTGTGACAATAATGTTGTCAAGCAAGTCTTCGAGACGGTTCTTCAGCACTGTGCTTGCGGTAGAAGTAACATCCTGATTCTGGACAGTGAACACCTTTTCGCCATCCTTCTCCCACTTGCCCGTTGTCTCGTTGAGGTTACACTTATAGACATCAGCATAGATGCGCTGAGACTCTTTCTTGGTAGGATCGAAATGGAACTCCCACAATTGAGAAACGGTCTGGCCGTATGAAACCGGGTCAACATAAGAGAGAAGACCATCATTGGTAGGAACGAGGAAGATGTAACGAGATACCATTGAGTTCAAATACTTATCGTAGTCCAACTGGCTAATAGCATGTTCGATAATCTTGAAGTTCGTCGTGTCAACAACGGCAGGGAAAAGGACTGAAGAATAGGAAGCGGGAGAAAACACTTTGTTGGTCTTATACACCACACCGTTGCAAGCGAGCTCCACATGCTTCACATCTTCTATTTTAATACGCAAAGGCTCGTTGGCATCGTCCAGCACATCCTCGAAACGAGAAGGCACGGAATTAACCAAAGAGATAAGCTGGTTTACATTAATGAGTTTCTCAAGTGTTTTGTTAGGTGTAGCCTCGATGGTGCCGTAGTAGTCCTTCACCACTTTACCACCACCATTGTTCCACCATTCATTGATAGCAGAGTCTGTTGGGACAAGCATCACAGCGAGGTCTTCCATCATAGCGTCACGTGGCTCACCAGAGAGAGGCATATAGCCATTCCATCCTGGGTCGTACTTCAGAGATGCATCAAAGGTGTTACCATTCTTATCTGTCGTAAATGGCTCGTCAGTCGTTCTGGAAGAACCTGCGGAACGCTTAGAGAAGTAACGCTTGTTAAAGACAGAGTCGATGGAGGTACCCTTATTCACATTGTAGGCATCAGTCAACGAACGGCTGTAGTCAGGAGCTGCAAAACGCTCTATGATGCTACTATAAATAGATGTTTCCGGGTCTTTACGAATCACCTCAGCCATGTTGTCAAGCGGCACAATCACCTGGTCAACCTGATGGATGAATCCGTTCTTACAGAAAATGTTCGGTTTGATTACCTTCGCATTGTTCACATACACATCGTCGTTGCCACGTGTACCAGCTGGCTGGTTGTACAAGAAGTCAATGTCTGAACTGCTCAGCTTGTTGGAAACAATGAACTTGTAAGTGAAGTGCAGCATAGGAGCCGCGTTGGAAGCATCGGTGTAAAGCACGATGGTGTCGTGGTTGGCACGAATCTCATTGAATCGGGGTGTGTTGGGCAAAAATTCCGTGGCCTTAGCAGACGTTGCCGTTGCAGAGAACACCGAGTCGTAGAGCGTAAGTGATGAAGAACGACGACAGACCTCACCCTTGATAGGGCCTTCAGCCGTAGAAAGCATGGAGGTGGAATAGGGGTTGTCTATCATTGCCGAGTTGAGCAGAAGTTTCTTCTGCGCCAAGGTTAGCTCGCCGTAACTCCTTACGCCCCAAGAATTGGAGGCAAAGAACTTGGCAAAGGCTTCATCGTCGGCAATAAACATTGTTTTACTACCGGTCTTGGAAAGAATCTCGTCTTGTCCAAGATCTCGAATCAGTTGCAAGCAATTGTTAAAGTTTCCCATCTCTTCCATGTAACCATAGAGACTGTTCAGATTGGAAGGCTGATCAGTGTCGAGGTCATACGTGTCAGAGCAGGAATACATTCCCAAACCTGCACACAGCGCACCTCCTACCAAGAGGTGTCTGTAGAGTTTTTTCCTCTGAAAGTTATACAACATAATATTAGAATAGAATTGTTTCTCTTTTCTAAGTTAGTAATAATTCTCGCTAAAAAATGCTACTGAAACCCAACGGTGACAACATTTGGCCAAATCGCCACACAATAGCGTTACAATAACTATGCAAAGGAACAACTTTTCTTTCACATAAACAAAAAAAAAATTAAAAGAATATCAAGAATGGTTAATTTTAACAATCAAATGACTCATTTTTGCAAACGAACGTCAATTAGCACGACAAAAAATCAACAATACAGAGGTCAAGAAATAGCTAAAAAAGTATCGGACAGCCATCCCCTTGTGGGCCATCTGAAATACACCTTATCACCTGACGGGGAAAGGGGAACAAATGCACCCACATACCCACTTCTGACATAAAGGGCAAAGAGAGATAGCCACGACGAAAACACCTCCTGACCGATGCGCTCGTCACCACTGAATCGCACCCGTCGGGTGCGGCACGTCGTACCCGACGGGTGCGATGCATCGAACCCGACGGGTACGCTTTGGTGGTGACGAGCATAGGGTATGAACCCCATTCTCGTGACAAAAATGAGGTGATGCCGTTCGCATTGATGGGGATACAAAAAAAGCGATGTGAAAGTGTGTGCTTTCACATCGCTACAGGATGAGGAACCGTAAATGTCAATCGAACAAGACTTTCTTTCCGTTGACGATGTAGATGCCTTTGCCTGGGACTGTGATTCTACGACCCATCAAGTCGTAGATGCCCTGCTGACGAAGTGCCCCTGGACGGTCAGCCACGATCTCGTCGATGCCCACCGCCGTGCCAGCGTCGAAGACGTTCACACGGTTGAGCAGGGTGTTGAGTCCTTTCACATCGTCTGCAGAGAGTTCACGATTGTAAATCATGAGGTCGTCGAAATAGGCATCGGCTGAGCCCCAAAATGAGCCAAAACCGAGGTAGAAGTATTTGGCCGATGTGACAAACTCGAGGACAAGGCTACGATCGAAGGAGCCTGCCTCCGCACTGCCTGTATAGGCAAGCTGGGAATTGAGGTACTTGGTGCCATCCAAATAGAGCATATAGCCATTTTCCTTCGAATAGGTGAACGTGACCAGATGCCACTCGTCCACCTTCATCTTTTCGACTTTCTTGGTGTCGGGATGGTTGATGTCGAACCAATTTCCGTTGTTATCATTGAAACCAATGTAACTATTGCCCGTCAAGAAAAGGCGTGGTCCTGTGGCTGCGGCGGTGTTACCACCGAAGAAACTCCAAAGGGCATCCCAATAATTGGCATCTGTGCGCTTCACCCAAAGGCTGACGGAGAAGCCTTCCAGATTCTCCTGTCCAAGCAACGGATTGTCCATGCGAGAATAGCTGTTGGAGCCTTGTGCGCCGAAGTATTGATGCACGACATTCCCGAAACGTGCCCAGTCATTACCCAATGTCGGCGTGGTGCCCGTGGAAGTGCTGGAACGGCCATAGGTGATTCGGTTGGTTTCGTCATAAAGATTGTACGTAGGGGTGCTGTCGAAAGTATAGCAGGCAACAAGTCCCGTGGTTTGGTCGCCCTCGATAGGTGTGGCAGCACGTGCCTTAGCGTTGAATACCTTTTCCCAATAGTAGTTACCGCACTCCATGCGAGCTGTCATGGTAAATTCGGTCACATCGTCCGGCGCATTGTATTTACCTGTATTAGAGAACACATCGGGTGCGGAAGACTCCCACGACACATCAACACCTTCCTCTGGGTCGAACATGATTTCAACATTCTTCGAGATGCTCGACAGCAGGGTCTGCTTAAAATAGTTGACACCATATTTCTGGTAATTGTAGGAAAGAGCGTATGGAGGTTGAAGTTTATAGCCCCAACATGGCACACCTTGCTGGGCACCGTTGGCACTACAAACCGTGGTGAAGCAGAGCACCTTGGCATTGGTACGTTCGAGGGTCTGCTCTACCACCACGCCGTTGTAGGTGTAGGTGGTAGTGGTTCCAGCAGGTTTAATCTTGAGTTGGAAATAGGATTTTCCCTCGTCGGTATAAGCCCAAGTGCCCGTATAGTCACCCGTCACCTTTCCATCTGCCGCCAAGTGGACGGTGGATGGAGTGACTTCCTGCATGTTGGCATGGTCGAGTTTGTAAGGATGGATGATGATGTGATAGTCGCCTTCGATGTCGGTAGCTGACCAAGGCTGCATGGTAGCGATGGAGTCGTCGTTGACCTCCTCGCCATCGAACTGGAACGGTGCAGTACAAAGCCATCCTTGTTTGTTGAGATACAGCTGATAAGCACGGATTTGATGGCCAAGGGTTCCATTGTTAAACTTGGTATGGCACACGAGGAAGGAACGGCCTTTGTCATCTTGGCAAGCGGAGTTATGCCCCTGTGCGCACTCCCCTACTGTCATCAAACCCCAGTTGTTCATGGCACCAATGAGTTTCATGCCCTTGTTGGTAGCGGCCTTGGGGCCAAAATTCAGCTGATAGGATGTATATAAAGCACTATTGCCACCAGCATCTTTGTAAGGGCCATCGGGCTTCTCAGAACGGAACACTCGCATCTCATAGCCACCATCGGGCGCAAAACCGCCATAGCTCATAAAGAGGTAGTAGTAATCACCAATGTGCTGAATGTAAGGGCCTTCTCCACTCACGTATGCACCTCCTGCAATTTTCTTTCCGAAATAGGCATCACTGGTGGCCGACTCACTGGGACTGGAGGCTGTGCCGCTGTAAGTATAGGTGTAGTCGCGCAAACCTGTCGTCTTGTCCAGCTTCAGCATAAAAATACCGCCTGACCAAGAACCGTAGGCTAACCACAACTCTCCTTCCTCATCGAAGAAAGCACAAGGGTCAATGGGGTTAGGATAATAGGAGCCCCATCTGTTTGTCTTATAGCGAGATGGGAGTGAGGAAAGGGAACCCAACACGATTTCGAGGTCGGTGTCTTTGTAGTTGACGCTCTTGCCCGAACGTGTTTGTCCATCAAAGCCTCCGAAGACAATGGGGGCTTGGTAGGTGAAAGGTCCTTCTGGGCTGTCACTGGTCATGAGAACGACAACGGATGCCCAGTAGTCACCATTGATACTGAGGTAATAGCACCATTTGCCCATGTGGGGGTTATACACGATGTCGGGAGCCCACTGACATCCGGACACCCATTGTGCCTCGGTGGTCGGTTCACGGTCATTCACTTTTATCGTGGCGTATGTTGAGGCAAATGCGGAGGCATCGTAACTGCCGAGAGTCACTTCTTCCACCTCTGTTTTACCTGGCAGACAACGTTTTACGGTATGGATGGGATTGGACTGAAATGCCTTATAAGCATTAGCAGAGTCGTAGCTTCCTTTGTAATAGCGCGTAAGGTCAGTATAATTCTTGAAGTCTTTGGTTTTTACGCCATAGTAGTGAGAGCCATAAATGTAGAAGGTCTGGGTTGCAGCATTCCACACTACGGAGGGGTCGTGAACACTCTTGGAACCACGAGACTGAGACTTGTAAAGTGAGGTCAAGTCATTGGTGGTCAATTCTGTCATTGAAGTCTGGGCATAGTTTGTCGTACATAGCCCAACTGAGGTTAAGATAGTTAGTAATAGCCTTTTCATATAGATAGATTTACATTTCAGCGGGCAAACTTACGAATTTAATTTGACATGAGAAAATTTAATCGTCAATAGAGAACAAAAAAGTGGTAAAATAATCGGAAAAGTAAGGGAAGTGAACATAAAGGCACAAAAAAAGACCGCACACTTGTGGTATGCGGTCTGAATGATATGAATTTGGCAATAAGTTACTCTGCAGGAGTTTCTGCTGGTGCCTCGACTGTTGCTTCAGGTGCCTCTGTTTCAGCAACAGGAGTCTCTGCTGAAGCTGCCTCAGCAGCAGGTTTCTCTGCCTTGGAAGCAGACTTACGAGAACGGCGAGTGCGAGTCTTCTTTGCCTCTGTCTTGGCCATGTTCTCATCAAAGTCAACCAACTCGATGAATGCCATTTCAGCATCGTCGTTGGCACGACGGCCAAGCTTGATGATACGAGTGTAGCCACCTGGACGGTCTGCAACCTTGGTTGCGACTGTGCTGAAAAGCTCAGTAATGGCATATTTGTTTTGGAGGTAGCTGAAAACAACACGGCGAGAGTGAGTCGTGTCCTCCTTTGACTTTGTAATCAGTGGCTCGACATATACACGGAGAGCCCTTGCCTTGGGAAGTGTCGTAGTGATTCTCTTGTGCATAATCAGCGAAATGGCCATGTTGGCAAGCATGGCTTTGCGATGAGAATGCTTACGACCAAGGTGGTTAAATTTCTTATTGTGTCTCATTGTTTAATCAGTCTTTATCTAATTTATACTTAGAAATATCTGTTCCGAACGAAAGGTTCAAGCTCTCAAGCAAGTCGTCAAGCTCTGTGAGTGACTTCTTACCAAAGTTACGGAACTTGAGCAAGTCTGTTTTGTTGAATTGTACAAGGTCGCCTAACGTCTCTACATCTGCAGCCTTCAAACAATTGAGGGCACGAACAGAGAGATTCATATCGACAAGTTTTGTCTTAAGCAACTGACGCATACGCAATATCTCCTCATCGAACTCTTCATTGCCATCGAAGTCAGTGTTCTCAAGAGTGATTTTCTCATCAGAGAACAACATCAAATGGTAAATAAGAATCTTGGAAGCTTCTTTCAAAGCCTCCTTGGGGTGGATAGAACCATCGGTGGTAATCTCAAGAACCAACTTCTCATAGTCAGTCTTCTGAGCCACACGATAGTTTTCTACTGCGAACTTGACGTTGCGAATTGGAGTATAGATAGAGTCTATGGCAATCTCATTGATTTCCTTACAGAACTCACGATTCTCATCAGCAGGAACATAACCACGCCCCTTGTTGATGCTCAACTCTATCTCCAATGTTGCCTGAGGATCCAAATGACAAATTACCAAATCAGGGTTTAACACTCCAAATCCACTCAGGCACTTGTTAATATCTCCAGCCTTAAACTCGGTTGAATTTTCGACGGAAATTGAAACCCTTTCAGACTCAAATCCATCAGCGACTTGCTTGAATCGAACTTGCTTCAGATTCAAGATAATGTTGGTGACATCTTCCTTCACACCCGGAATGGTTGAGAACTCATGCTCAACACCTGCTATACGAATCGTATTGATTGCATAGCCTTCGAGAGAAGAAAGAAGAACGCGACGAAGAGGGTTACCGATGGTAATACCGTAACCTGGCTCCAAAGGACGGAATTCGAATTTTCCGTACTTGTCGTCGGCTTCCAACATTACTACTTTTTCTGGTTTTTGAAATGCTAATATTGCCATTTGATTAATTTTATTTAGAGTACAACTCGACAATCATCTGCTCCTTGATATTCTCTGGAATATCGGCACGCTCAGGCACGTGGAGGAACTTTCCACCCTTCTGGCTCTCGTCCCACTCAATCCAAGGATATTTGCTGTGATTGAAACCTGCAAGAGATGCCTCAATTACTTCAAGGCTCTTAGCTTTCTCTCGAACAGCGACTATCTGACCTGGCTTGACTGTATATGACGGAATGTTCACCACCTGACCATCAACCACAATATGCTTGTGGCTAACAAGCTGACGAGCAGCCGCACGGGTAGGAGCAATGCCAAGACGGAATACCACATTATCAAGGCGGGATTCGAGCATTTGAAGGAGTATCTCACCCGTTACGCCAGACTTTGTAGCTGCCTTCTCAAATAGATTACGGAACTGACGCTCAAGAACACCGTATGTATACTTTGCCTTCTGCTTCTCGGCAAGCATGAGACCGTACTCAGAAGTCTTCTTACGACGGTTGTTGCCATGCTGACCTGGAGCATAGTTTTTCTTCGACAAAACCTTGTCTGGTCCAAAGATTGCCTCGCCAAAACGACGAGCAATTCTTGATTTAGGTCCAATATATCTAGCCATATATTCTAAATTGTTTTATGCCATTATGTACACAAACTTTCAGCAGCAGCCGCAGAAAGGAAAGATGCGACAAATTTAAATTCATGCACATTGTGGCATCGTTGATTATTATACTCTTCTTCTCTTGGGAGGACGGCAACCATTATGTGGAAGTGGAGTAACATCGATAATCTCTGTCACTTCGATACCAACAGAATGGCATCCACGAACTGCAGCCTCACGTCCATTTCCTGGACCTTTGACATAAGCCTTTACCTTGCGAAGACCAAGGTCAAAGGCAACTTTGGCACAATCCTGAGCTGCCATTTGGGCTGCGTATGGAGTGTTCTTCTTTGAGCCACGGAAACCCATCTTGCCGGCTGCAGACCAAGAGATGACATTACCTTCACTGTTAGCTACAGTAACGATGATGTTGTTAAATGAAGAGTGAACATGAAGCTGACCCTCTGCAGTAACCTTAACATTTCTCTTCTTAGCAGAAGTTGTTTTCTTTGCCATAACTTACTTATTATTTAGTAGCCTTTTTCTTATTTGCAACTGTTTTCTTCTTACCCTTGCGAGTACGAGCGTTATTCTTTGTGCTCTGGCCACGCACAGGAAGTCCAAGACGATGACGAATACCACGATAGCAGCCAATATCCATCAAACGCTTAATGTTCAGCTGAATCTCCGAACGGAGGTCACCCTCAACTTTGTATTCAGCTGCAATGACAGCACGAATCTTACCAGCTTGTTCGTCGTTCCAGTCCTTTACCTTAATGTCCTTGTCTACGCCAGCTTTCTCAAGGATTTTACCAGCGCTACTGCGTCCAATACCAAAGATGTATGTGAGCGCAATTTCACCTCTCTTGTTCTGTGGGAGGTCTACACCTACAATTCTTATTGCCATATCTTACTTTAATTTTTCTACGAAAGAATTATCCCTGACGCATCTTGTACTTAGGGTTCTTCTTGTTAATTACAAACAGACGACCTTTACGTCTTACGATTACGCAATCAGGTGTACGTTTCTTCAATGATGCTCTTGTTTTCATATTGTGTCTTATTTATATCTAAATACTATTCGGCCTTTGGAAAGGTCGTATGGAGACATCTCTACTCGAATTTTATCTCCTGGCAAAATCTTGATGTAGTGCATCCTCATCTTACCGGAAATATGAGCGATAATCTCATGACCATTTTCCAACTCTACACGAAACATTGCGTTAGACAATGCTTCGACGATTGTTCCGTCTTGTTCAATAGCAGACTGTTTAGCCATACTTTATAAAGATTTTTCTCTTAATACTTTTTCTATTTCTTCAAACGACGACAGTATATCAGCCTTCCCTTTGCGCACACATACTGTATGTTCAAAATGTGCAGCTGGCTTTTTGTCTCTTGTCACAATGCCCCAACGATCTTCCTGCATATAGATTTCTTTGGCTCCCATCGTAATCATGGGCTCTATTGCAATACACAAACCGTTCTTGAGCAACATGCCATTGCCACGCTTACCATAATTTGGCACTTGAGGGTCTTCGTGCATCTTCTTGCCTATTCCATGTCCCACGAACTCTCTTACAACACCATAACCCTGAGATTCGCAACAGGTTTGAATTGCGTATGAGATGTCACCCAATCTATGGCCAACAACAGCTTGTTCGATTCCTTTATAAAGAGCCTCTTTGGTTGTTGCCAGTAGCTTTCTGGTTTCATCAGATATCTCGCCCACCTCGAAAGTATAACAAGAATCTCCACAATAACCATTAAGCTGAGTGCCACAGTCTATAGACACGATATCACCTTCTTTCAAAGGTATGTCATTAGGTATGCCATGAACTACTTGATGATTGACAGAAGTACAGATACTGGCAGGGAACGGCTCCCCATTTGGATTCGGGAATCGGAAAAAGGTAGGGATAGCGCCATGGTCACGAATAAAAGTGTCAGCTATTGTATTAAGCGTCTTTGTCGTCACACCTGGCTCTATCGCCTTCGCCAATTCCGCTAACGTTTTCCCTACAAGAAGATTCGCTTCTCTTAAAAGTTCAACTTCTTCGTCAGTCTTAAGATATACCATCTTGTCAAAAGCAAAGCTTAGTGTTCGCCACGTACTCGACCTGTATCGAGGAGTCCATCATAATGACGCATCATCAGATGTGATTCTATCTGCATAAGTGTGTCAAGAACTACACCTACGAGAATCAGAAGCGATGTACCACCGAAAAATGCTGCAAATTCCCTCTGCATGCCAAACAGTCCAGCAAAAGCAGGAAGAATGGCTATGAGAGCCAAGAACAATGAACCAGGGAATGTGATAAGAGACATAATCTTATCGATATAGTCTGCAGTATCTTTTCCTGGCTTCACGCCTGGAATAAAACCGTTATTACGCTTCATGTCCTCTGCCATTTGGACAGGATTGATAGTGATTGCTGTATACAGATATGTAAACAAGATAATCAAAATAGCAAAAATCAAATTATATACAAAGCTATTATTATCTATCAACTGGCTGACAACTGGATTGAGCTTACTACCAGAGAACTGAGCCAATGTTATTGGAATAAACATAATGGCCTGAGCGAAAATAATTGGCATCACATTAGCAGCGTAGGGTTTAAGAGGAATGTACTGACGGGCACCACCTATTTGGCGAGCACCGGCAATTTTCTTCGCATAGTTAACAGGAACTCGTCGAACTCCCTGAACAAGAAGGATTGCTGCTGCAATAACAGCAAGGAACAATACAATCTCCACCAAGAACATCACAAGACCACCCTGACCAGCTGTTAAACGTGAACTGAATTCCTGAATAACAGCTGTTGGGAAACGTGCAATAATACCAATCATGATGATGATAGATACACCATTTCCAATACCTCTATCGGTGATTCTTTCTCCTAACCAAAGAACAAACATACTACCTGCAGCCAAAATGATAGCAGATACGAGGATAAACATGTTCCAATCCAAAGATGAGTAAAGAGCCGTTCCACCAGTTTGCATCTTGAGGTTGAGAAGATACATAGGACCTTGGAAAAGAAGAATCGCCACTGTCAAATAACGAGTGTACTGATTCATCTTACGACGTCCACTTTCTCCTTCACGCTGCATCTTCTGGAAATATGGAACCGCAATGCCTAGCAACTGCATCACAATGGATGCCGAGATGTAAGGCATAATTCCAAGTGCAAAGATTGAGGCCTTGGAGAAAGCACCGCCAGAGAACATATCAAGAAGTGACATCAAACCACCCTCCGTTTGGTTACGTAGTCCTTGTAAAGCCTCTGTATCTATACCAGGAAGCACCACATAAGATCCGAAACGATAGATGGCAACAAACAGCAAGGTAATGAGGATACGCGAGCGTAAATCCTCAATACTCCAGATGTTTGTTAATGTCTTAACAAGCTTGATATCTTTAAGTTTATCAATTGCTTTTCCCATTAGTTTAGAGTTTTACGGCGTTACCGCCCTTTTCTTTGATGGCAGCCTCTGCTGCTGCTGAGAATGCGTGAGCTTCAACATCAACTTTGGCTGTAAGCTCACCTTTAGCGAGAACCTTTACAAGCTGATTCTTTTTTACCCAACCTGCAGCTATAAGTTCAGCAAGACCAATCTTTGATAGATTCTTCTCTTCGGCAAGTTTCTGAATAAAATCAAGGTTTATAGCCTTATATTCTACATGATTGATATTCTTGAAACCGAACTTGGGCACACGGCGTTGAAGAGGCATCTGACCACCTTCAAAACCAATTTTCTTCTTATAACCAGAACGAGCTTTGGCACCCTTGTGACCACGAGTAGAGGTACGACCCTTACCAGAACCATATCCACGACCTACACGCTTACTATTATGGGTAGCACCTGCAGCGGGTTGCATATTATATAATTCCATATAAAATCCGATTTTTAGTATATTTATACATTAATCAATAACCTCTACAAGGTGTGCTACCTTGCGAATCATACCACGTAAAGACGGAGAATCCTCACGCTCAACGACCTTATTAATCTTGCCAAGACCAAGAGACTCAAGAGTACTCTTTTGGTCTATGGGACGGCCTGCTTGGCCTTTTACTTGTTTAATCTTGATTGTTGCCATGTTAAAATCTCCTTATCCTTTGAATACTTTTGTCAAGTTAACTCCGCGATTCTGAGCAATAGTCTTTGCATCACGCATGTTTGCCAAAGCACTAATCGTTGCTTTCACTAGATTGTGTGGATTTGACGAACCTTTTGATTTTGCAAGAACATCGGTAATGCCCACACTTTCAAATACTGCGCGCATAGCACCACCTGCAACCACTCCTGTACCTTCAGAAGCTGGCATGATGAGCACACGAGCACCACCAAATTTCGCATAAGCTTCGTGAGGAACAGTACCCTTCAGCACAGGAACCTTTACTAAATTTTTCTTAGCAGCCTCTACGCCCTTTGCAATAGCAGCTGTAACTTCACCAGCCTTACCAAGACCATAGCCAATAACACCGTTACCATCACCTACAACAACGATGGCTGCGAATGTGAATGTACGACCACCTTTAGTAACCTTAGTAACACGATTAATAGCAACCAAGCGGTCTTTAAGCTCGGCGTCGTTTTGTACTTTAACTCTATTTACCATAATCGTATTTTAAAAATTAAGTCCTGCATTACGGGCAGCATCCGCCACCTTCTTAACTCTACCGTGATACAAGTAACCATTACGGTCAAAGACAACAGCTGTAATTCCTGCTTCAAGAGCTTTCTTAGCAACCATTTCGCCAACCTTCTCAGCCTGTTCTGATTTGTTCATCTTCTCAAGGCCAAGCGATGATGCAGAAACAAGTGTTTTCTGTGCATCGTCATCAATTACCTGAACGTAAATCTGCTTATTGCTACGGAATACGCTCATACGTGGGCGTTCAGCAGTACCAGATATTTTATTGCGTACTCTATATTTTATCTTGAGACGTCTTTCAATCTTTGTAATCATACTCTTGTCTATTTAATTATTTAGCACTTGCAGACTTACCAGACTTTCTTCTAATAACTTCGCCCTGGAAACGAATACCCTTACCCTTATAAGGCTCCGGCTTACGGAATGAGCGAATCTTCGCACATACAAGACCAAGCAACTGCTTGTCTGCTGACTCGAGCATGATGAGAGGATCCTGATTTCTCTCTGACTTTGTCTCCACCTTAATTTCCTTTGGAACTTCAAAGACAATAGCATGAGAATATCCAAGTGCGAATTCAAGAACATTGCCTTGATTAGAAACACGATAACCGACACCAACAAGCTGAAGGGTCTTCTTGTAACCCTCAGAGACACCGATCACCATATTATTAACAAGTGCGCGATACAATCCATGGAATGCATGACGCTGCTTCGTATTATCCTGCATCAGTTCTTCATTCTCCTCCATTGTCAACTTTCCGTCCTCAATAGAAACCTTGATAGCAGGGTTTACATACTGGCTGAGTTCGCCTTTCGGACCTTTTACAGTTACAATGTCATCCTTATGAGTAATGGAAACTCCTGCAGGAATAATAATAGGTAATTTACCAATTCTAGACATTATATATCCTCCTTAATTAATATACATAACAAAGAACTTCACCACCCACTTTGAGTTCAGAAGCCTCCTTGTCTGTCATAACACCTTTGGATGTAGATACTATTGCAATACCTAATCCATTAATAACACGCGGCATGTCTTTATACCCAGTGTACTTACGAAGACCTGGGCGAGACACACGTTTTAAGCACTGAATAGCGCTTACTTTGGTTTGAGGATCATACTTTAGAGCCACCTTAATAGTACCTTGGGGGCCATCCTCAATGAACTTGTAGTTCAAAATGTAACCTTTGTCAAAGAGAATCTTAGTAATCTCTTTTTTCAGGTTTGAGGCCGGAACTTCAACAATCTTATGCTTAGCCATGATTGCGTTCCTCAGTCTCGTGAGATAATCAGCTATTGGATCTGTCATAATAGAATTAAATTAATCGAGAAACGTTTAGGGGAATCCCGACAATATTTAACAATGAATTAAAACTTTCTTTACTTAGCTTTACCAGCGAAAGAACTTAGCCATAAGCTGTTTTCTTCCACCGTTTTTTAGAAACAAAGTGTCTTTTGGTTACCCCCGAACTGGTAACCATCAGATTTTTGTTTGCTTACACAAGGCCTATATTTACCAACTAGCCTTCTTAACACCTGGAATAAGACCAGCTGAAGCCATCTCGCGGAATTGAATACGAGAAAGACCAAACTGTCTCATATAACCACGTGGACGTCCTGTAATCTTGCAGCGATTGTGAAGACGAATAGGATTAGCATTAGCAGGAATCGCCTGAAGTGCACGAGCTGCCTCGTATGCATCCACAGGATCTTCTGCTGTAGCAATAATCTTCTTCAAAGCTGCTCGCTTATTGGCGTATTTCGCAGCAAGCTTCGCACGCTTCACTTCGCGTGCCTTCATTGATTCTTTTGCCATTGTCTCTTTTTACTTTTTAGCGTCCTTAAATGGAAGGCCAAACGCTTTGAGAAGTGCATAACCTTCTTCATCCGTCTTAGCGGATGTTACAAAAGTGATGTTCATACCCATAATCTTATCAACCTGATCGATATTAATTTCTGGGAAGATAATCTGCTCTGTAATACCAAGCGTGTAATTACCACGGCCATCAAACTTTGACTCAATACCTTTAAAGTCACGGATACGAGGGAGAGACACACGAATCAGCTTCTCAAGGAACTCATACATGCGCTCACGACGAAGAGTAACCATTACACCAATTGGCATCTCCTTACGAAGACGGAAGTTTGAAATGTCCTTTTTTGACTTCGTTGCAACAGGCTTTTGGCCAGTAATCTGAGCAATCTCATTCATGGCAACTTCGATAATCTTCTTGTCTGCTGTTGCCATACCAAGACCTTGGTTCACCACAATCTTCTTCAATACAGGAATCTGCATTGGCGAAGAATAGTTGAACTGCTTCATCAATGCTGGAGCAATCTGCTCAGCATAAACATTCTTCAGTTGTGCAGTAGTACTCATTAAATTTCCTCCCCTGACTTTTTAGCGTAACGAACTAACTTTCCATTCTCACCAATCCTGCGGCCAATACGAGTGGGCTTGCCAGTCTTTGGGTCAACAACATTGAGATTTGAGATATGGATTGGAGCCTCCTGCTCGATAATACCTCCCTGTGGGTGCGCTGCGCTTGGCTTGGTGCTCTTTTTGACCATGTTTACACCCTCAACAATGGCACGCTTCTTCTCGACGAGCACCTTGGTAACTTTACCAGTCTTACCCTTGTCATCGCCAGCGTTCACGTAAACCATGTCGCCTTTCTTAATATGTAATTTACTCATTGCTGTATTTTACATTTAATTATTAAAGTACCTCGGTAGCCAAAGAAACCACCTTCATGTTTGCAGCACGGAGCTCACGGGCTACAGGGCCAAAGATACGGCTACCTCGCATTTCACCTGCATTGTTCAGAAGAACACATGCATTGTCGTCGAAACGAATGTAAGAGCCGTCTGGGCGACGTACCTCTTTCTTAGTACGTACAATCAGAGCCTTTGAGACAGAACCCTTCTTTACTTCACTCGTAGGAATAGCGCTCTTAACTGCTACGACGATAACGTCTCCTACAGTAGCATAGCGACGTCTTGTTCCACCCAAAACACGGATGCAAAGAACCTCGCGAGCACCGCTGTTGTCAGCGACCTGCAATCTTGATTCTACCTGTATCATAATTACTTAGCTCTTTCAACAATTTGTACTAATCTCCATCTCTTAGTTTTGCTCAGTGGGCGTGTCTCCATGATAAGAACGGTGTCACCGATGTGAGCATCATTCTTCTCGTCATGAGCATGGTATTTCTTTGTCTTTTGGACAAACTTACCATATATAGGGTGCTTCTCCTTGAACTTGGCAGACACGACAATTGTCTTGTCCATCTTGTCGCTCGTAACGACACCCTGTCTTTGCTTTCTTAAATTTCTTGCTTCCATTCTCAATAACTTTATTTATTACGCTGGGTAAGCTCGCCCTTCATGCGTGCGATGTCGTGACGCAACTTCTTAATCTGAGAATTGTCGGCAAGCGGAGAAATGCTGTGGTTGAACTTCATGTTGTTCAAGTTAGCGACCTCCACTTCGATGCGCTCAGCGAGCTCTTCTGTAGTAAGTTCTCTAATTTCTGAAATTTTCATAATTAAGCGTTTTTATCGTAATCACGACGTACAACAAACTTTGTAGTAGTAGGAAGTTTCTGAGCACCGAGTCGGAGTGCCTCCTTAGCGATGTCGTATGAAACACCTTCAATCTCGAAAAGAATGCGACCTGGCTTAGCGGGGAACACATACATGTATGGATCACCCTTACCTTTACCCATTCGGACGTCAGCAGGTTTCTTAGTGATTGGCTTATCAGGGAAGATACGAATCCAAACCTGTCCTTGACGCTGCATGTAACGTGTGATAGCAACACGGGCAGCCTCAATTTGACGAGCAGAAATCCATTTAGTCTCAAGTGCCTTGATACCAAAGCTACCGAAAGCAAGTTCAGTACCTCTGTGAGAGACACCCTTCCAACGACCGCGACCTTTTTGCGGTCTTCTATATTTTTGTCTTTTTGGCTGTAACATAGTTAATATCTTCTATATGTTGCGCCTCAGCATGGGCATTTCCACGCTTCAGTCCACAACCCGATTAATTAATTGCGGTTATTAGACTTTCTGTTTCTGAAACGACGTCCACCAGCATTGTTGCCACCACGACCTGACTCCTTCTGCTGTGAGAAATTAGGAGTAAGATCCTGTTTGCCAAATTTCTCACCACGGCAAATCCAAACCTTGATACCAAGGAGACCCACCTTAGTAAGAGCTTCTGCCAGACAATAGTCGATGTCTGCACGAAGCGTGTGGAGTGGAGTACGTCCCTCCTTGTACATCTCTGAACGGCTCATTTCTGCGCCATTGAGACGACCAGAAATTTGGACTTTGATACCTTCTGCACCCGAACGCATCGTATTAGCGATAGCAGTTTTGATGGCACGACGATAAGCAATCTTACCCTCAATCTGACGTGCGATGTTGTTAGCAACAATTACGGCATCAAGTTCTGGACGCTTAATTTCGTAGATGTTAATCTGCACTTCCTTGTCCGTCACTTTCTTGAGTTCCTTCTTCAGAGCCTCCACTTGTTCACCACCCTTACCGATGATGAAGCCTGGACGAGCTGTACAAATCGTGATAGTGACAAGCTTCAAAGTGCGCTCAATAACAATCTTTGAAACACTTGCCTTGGCAAGACGAGCATTCAAATACTTGCGGATTTTGCTGTCCTCAAGGAGGTTGTCACCAAAATCATTTCCGCCGAACCAGTTAGAATCCCAACCTCTTACAATACCGAGGCGGTTACTTATTGGATTACATTTTTGTCCCATAATTACTTTTCTTCTTTAGCTTTAGCGTCCACGAAAATGGTAACATGGTTAGAACGCTTACGAATTCTGTAGCCACGTCCCTGAGGTGCTGGTCTCATACGCTTGAGCGTTGCACCCTCGTCAACAAAAATCTTCGAGATATAGAGTTCACCGTTTTCAGCCTTGCGGTCATTCTTCTGTTCCCAGTTAGCGATAGCAGAGCGCAGCAACTTCTCAACATCCTTGGCAGCAGTTTTGCTGTTGAACTTAAGAGTTGCAAGAGCCTTGCCTACCTCCATGCCACGCACCAAGTCAGCGACATAGCGCATCTTTCGTGGCGAAGAAGGAATATTGCGCAGACTGGCGAAGTAAGCAGTCTTCTTGGCCTCTTTAATCTTTTCGGCCATTAATCTTTTTCTTGCTCCCATTATATAAAAGTCTTTTTTACTTGGTTGAAGCCTTGTTCTACATTACTTCTTCTTATTGCCTGCGTGACCGCGGAAAGTACGTGTAAGAGCAAACTCACCAAGCTTGTGTCCTACCATATTTTCAGTAATGTAAACAGGGATAAATTTATTACCATTATGCACAGCAATGGTATGTCCCACGAAATCTGGAGATATCATTGAAGCGCGAGCCCACGACTTGATAACGCTCTTCTTGCCGCTCTCGTTCATGGCGAGAACCTTCTTTTCGAGCTTCACATTGATGTATGGACCTTTTTTTAATGAACGACTCATATTCAGTTAACTTTTTACTTATTACGTCTTTCAATAATGTACTTGTTCGACAGCTTCTTTGGTGCGCGTGTCTTAAGACCCTTAGCATAGAGGCCGTTACGTGAACGTGGGTGTCCACCAGTGTGACGTCCTTCACCACCACCCATTGGGTGATCAATTGGGTTCATGACAACACCACGATTGTGTGGACGACGACCGAGCCAACGGCTACGACCTGCCTTACCAGAAGATTCAAGAGCGTGATCCGAGTTGCTTACGCTACCGATAGTTGCGCGACAAACTGAGAGCACCTTACGAATTTCGCCAGAAGGAAGCTTGATGACACAGTAGCGACCTTCACGTGAAGTTAACTGAGCAAAGTTGCCTGCAGAACGAACCATCTTGGCACCCTGTCCTGGACGCAGCTCGATATTGTGAATTACAGTACCGACAGGGATGTTCTCCAATGGGAGTGTGTTGCCAAGGTCTGGAGCAGCGTCTGGACCAGACATGATGGTTGCGCCTACCTGCAAGCCGTTAGGAGCAACGATGTAACGTTTCTCACCGTCAGCATAAAAGACGAGAGCGATACGTGCCGAACGATTCGGGTCATACTCAATCGTCTTTACTACTGCGGGGATACCGTCCTTCTCTCTCTTGAAATCGACAATACGAATCAAGCGCTTGTGACCACCACCTCTGTAGCGGACTGCGATGCGACCGGAATTGTCACGGCCACCCGTGCTACGCTTTCCGAAAACAAGAGTTTTCTCTGGTACTGATGTAGTAACATCATCGAAAGTACCAATAGCTTTGTGCCTCTGGCCAGGAGTTACTGGCCTAAATTTACGAATACCCATGTGTTTAATTAAATGTTACTATAGAAATCAATAGTTTCGCCTTCTTTCAGAGTGACGATAGCTTTCTTGAAAGCATTGGTCTTACCCTTAATAACACCAGCCTTTGTGTAACGGCTTTTACGCTTACCAGCGTAGTTCATGGTGTTCACCGAAACCACATTCACGTTATACTTAGCTTCAACCTCTTTCTTAATTTCAATCTTATTGGCCGTAGGAAGCACAATGAAGCCGAACACATTGCCCCGCTTCTCCGTTATAGCCGTCATCTTCTCTGTAACCAATGGTTTTACGATATATGCCATATTCTTGTACCTCCTTTACTTATTAAAAGTTTCGTCAACCAACTTAAGCGCATTCTCAGTCACGACAAGCACATTTGCATTCATTACTTTGTATGTATTGAGTGCACTGGCTGTCATAACTTCAACACGCTGAATGTTACGGACTGACAAATGTACGTTCTTTTTTACTTCTGGCAAAACAATCAGCGTCTTCTTACCCTCAACTTTAAGATTATTTAACAGGGCTACGCCTTCTTTTGTCTTTGGAGCCTCAAAATCGAAGTCCTCAACGACAACGATGGCATTCTGTTGAGCCTTGTATGAAAGGGCACTATTGCGAGCGAGAGACTTCACTTTCTTGTTCAGCTTGAACCAATAGTCACGAGGACGAGGACCAAATACACGACCGCCACCACGAAGCAATGGAGACTTGATGTCACCACGACGTGCGCCGCCACCACCCTTCTGACGGATGAGCTTACGAGTAGAGCCTGTAATTTCGCTTCTTTCCTTAGACTTGTGAGTACCCTGACGCTGAGCGGCGAGATACTGCTTTACTGCGAGGTAGATACAGTGGTCATTAGGTTCAATTCCGAAGATTGCATCGTTCAGAACCACCTTCTTACCAGTGTCCTCGCCCTTGATATTTAATACAGAAACTTCCATTGCTTACTTCTTGATTATAACAATTGAACCTTTGCAGCCTGGAACGCTACCCTTCAAAAGAAGGAGATTGTGTTCCGGAACCACCTTAATTACCTGAAGGTTGTGTGTAGTCACCTGCTCGTTGCCCATCTGGCCACCCATTGGCACGTTCTTGAACACACGAGAAGGAGTGGCACAAGCACCGATAGAACCCGGTTTGCGAAGACGGTCATCCTGACCGTGTGTAGCCTGACCTACACCACCGAAACCATGGCGCTTAACAACACCCTGGAAACCCTTACCCTTAGATGTACCTGTCACATCAACGTAAGCAGTGTCATTGAACAATTCTACTGTGATTACATCACCGAGGTTATGTTCCTCGTCGTAAGTGAACTCGGCCAAGTGTCTCTTTGGTGTTGTACCGGCCTTCTTGAAGTGACCCATCATCTGCTTGGTAGTATGCTTCTCTGTCTTATCCTGGAAACCTACCTGCACAGCTGCATAGCCATCCTTTTCTACAGTCTTGACCTGAGTGACAACACAAGGACCTACTTCGATAACAGTGCATGGAAGATTCTTTCCATCAGCACTGAAAACGGATGTCATTCCGATTTTTTTTCCAATTAATCCTGGCATTTCATTAATACTTTAAATAGTTCTCAAAATATCAAACCTTAATCTCGACTTCAACGCCGCTTGGCAATTCAAGCTTCATGAGTGCGTCCACAGTCTTGGTTGTAGAGCTGTAGATGTCAATCAGTCTTTTGTAAGTGCTCAGTTCAAACTGTTCACGAGACTTCTTGTTCACGAAAGTAGAACGGTTCACGGTGAAAATGCGCTTGTGCGTCGGGAGTGGAATAGGACCGCTCACGATAGCATCAGTAGCCTTCACTGCCTTCACGATCTTCTCTGCTGACTTGTCAACGAGGTTGTGGTCGTAAGACTTCAGTTTAATACGAATTTTTTGTTGACTCATGTTTTTTATTATTTAATAATTAATAATGTATATAAGCAAGAGGGTATGCAGACAAAGAGTCGTTTGCTTGTCTGCACCCCCACACTTTTTCTTGATTATACGAGATCTACGCGACCGTTACACTCCTGAAGCACAGCCTTGGCAATCGTGCTTGACACAGGAGAGTGGTGGTCATATTGCATCGACGAAGTGGCACGACCAGAAGTGATGGTACGAAGAGCGGTCACATAACCGAACATCTCGCCCAGCGGAACCATTGCTTTCACGATGCGAGCACCCGAACGAGCATTGTCCATACCTTCCACCTGACCACGGCGCTTATTCAAGTCACCAATCACGTCACCCATGTTCTCCTCTGGAGTAACCACCTCGAGCTTCATGATAGGCTCCATCAGCACAGGCTTAGCCTGAGCACAAGCGTTCTTGTAGGCCTGACGTGCAGCGATTTCGAAAGACAACTGGTCAGAGTCCACTGGGTGGAAGCTACCATCCACAAGAGTAACCTTGAGGCTGTCCATTGGGAAGCCACCGAGCACACCATTCTTCATGGACTCAGCGAAGCCCTTCTGGACGGCAGGAATAAACTCCTTAGGCACGTTACCGCCCTTCACCTCGTCAACGAACTGAAGGCCTGTACCCTCGAAGTCATCATCCACAGGACCAACCTTCACGATGATGTCAGCGAATTTACCACGACCACCCGACTGCTTCTTGTACACCTCACGGAGGTCAACAGTCTTCGTAATAGCCTCCTTGTAGTTCACCTGAGGCTTACCCTGATTACACTCCACCTTGAACTCGCGCTTCAGACGGTCGATGATGATGTCGAGGTGAAGCTCACCCATACCAGAAATCACTGTCTGACCAGACTGTTCATCCGTCTTCACAGTGAAGGTTGGGTCTTCCTCGGCCAACTTCTGCAGACCAATGGAAAGTTTGTCAAGATCCTTCTGAGTCTTAGGCTCAACAGCGATACCAATCACAGGATCTGGGAAGTCCATAGACTCAAGCACGATGGGTGCATCCTCGTCACAGAGCGTATCACCCGTGTGAATATCCTTCAGACCTACCACTGCACCAATATCGCCAGCAGAAATTTCCTCTACAGGATTCTGGTGGTTGGAGTGCATCTGGAACAAACGAGACACACGCTCCTTCTTGCCAGAACGAGAGTTATAGATGTAAGAACCAGCTTCCACCTTACCAGAATACACACGGATGAAAGTGAGACGGCCTACGTATGGGTCTGTAGCAATCTTGAACGCAAGAGCCGAAGTTTTCTCGTCCTCAGAAGGCTTGCGGTCTTCCTCTTCCTTCGTCGTTGGATTAGAACCCACGATGTTAGGAGTATCGAGTGGAGAAGGCAAGAAAGCACAAACATAGTCGAGCAACGTCTGCACACCCTTGTTCTTGAACGAAGAGCCACAAAGCATTGGTGTACACTCAAGCGCACAAGTAGCCTTGCGGAGAGCACGGATGCACTCTTCCTCAGTGATGGTCGATGGGTCATCGAAGAACTTCTCCATCAACGCATCGTCAAACTCAGCCACAGCTTCCAACATCTTGCCACGCCACTCCTCGGCCTCAGCCTGAAGATTGGCAGGGATGTCCTCCACATCGTAGTCAGCACCCAGCGACTCGTCGTGCCACAGGATAGCCTTCATCTTGATGAGGTCAACCACACCCTTGAAATTCTCCTCTGCACCGATTGGAATCACCACGGGAACAGGCTTTGCACCGAGCACTTCCTTCATCTGGCGAACCACCTCGAAGAAGTCAGCACCCGAACGGTCCATCTTGTTCACGTAACCGATACGTGGAACATTGTACTTGTCAGCCTGACGCCAAACAGTCTCCGACTGAGGCTCCACGCCACCTACTGCACAGTAAGTGGCAACGGCACCGTCAAGCACACGGAGTGAACGCTCCACTTCGGCAGTGAAGTCCACGTGTCCCGGAGTGTCAATCAGGTTGAATTTATACTTGTTGCCATTCCATGTCCAATAGGCTGTTGTAGCAGCAGAAGTGATAGTGATACCACGCTCTTGCTCCTGTGCCATCCAGTCCATAGTTGCGGCACCATCATGAACCTCACCCAGCTTGTGTGTCTTACCAGTGTAGAACAAAATACGCTCAGATGTGGTAGTCTTACCAGCATCGATGTGGGCCATGATACCAAAGTTACGTGTAAGATGCAAATCTTGCTTTGCCATATTCTCTTATTTCCTTTTTACCTTTTTGTTAAAACTAATGAGTTGTTGTTTAGAAGCGGAAGTGTGCGAATGCACGGTTAGCCTCGGCCATACGGTGCATATCCTCCTTACGCTTGAATGCACCACCCTGCTGGTTGAAGGCATCCATAATCTCTGCAGAGAGCTTGTCAGCCATGCTCTTACCCGAACGCTTGCGGGCGAAAGAAATCATGTTCTTCATAGAGATGGCCTCCTTGCGGTCAGCACGAATCTCTGTTGGCACCTGGAAAGTGGCACCACCGATACGGCGGCTCTTCACCTCCACCTGTGGAGTGATGTTGTCGAGGGCAGTCTTCCAGATTTCGAGTGGAGACTTCTCCTCGTTCTTCATCTTGTTCTCTACATTCTTCAGAGCTGTGTAGAAGATGGTGTAAGCCACGCTCTTCTTTCCATCGTACATGAGGTTGTTAACGAACTTTGTCACCTTCACATCTCCGTAAACTGGATCTGGAAGCACCACACGCTTCTTTGGTTTAGCTTTTCTCATTTTTTTGTTTGATTTAATCTTTCTTTAGTCTGAGGCTGCATATTGTGTGTGTCTTCAACGCCCACTCAAGGGCATTTACTCAACCCTTCAAGCATTTCCGTCAAACCAAACGTTGTGAAAAAACTGTTGTTTCTTTGTCTTTGTAAGAAAAAGGATTACTTCTTAGCCTTTGGACGCTTAGCTCCGTACTTCGAGCGACGCTGTGTGCGGCTTGCCACACCTGCGGTATCGAGCGCACCGCGAATGATGTGATAACGTACACCTGGGAGGTCCTTCACACGACCACCGCGCACCAGTACGATGGAGTGCTCCTGAAGGTTGTGTCCCTCTCCTGGAATGTAAGAGTTCACTTCCTTCTTGTTTGTCAAACGAACACGTGCGACCTTTCTCATCGCTGAATTAGGCTTCTTAGGAGTGGTTGTGTACACGCGCACGCAAACACCGCGACGCTGAGGGCAAGAATCCAATGCAGGAGACTTGCTCTTGTCCACTAACACTTTACGGCCTTTTCTTACCAATTGTTGAATAGTAGGCATTTTGTTTAATTTTTTATTGTTATTATGAATTATTGTCCGTTACGTTTGAGTGCCTACCATATCCCTTCCACCAGAAGAGAAGCCCTTGCTTTATGGTCAGCTACTCGCTTTGCTTCGTGCCAAATTGGCGTATCGTGTTCTTCTTCTACCCCTCAAACACCTATCCCTGCTGTACTTTTTTCCACTCCACACGATACTCCATGCACCTTACTAAGGTACGCACTACTCCAAAAAGTGGTGCAAAGTTACGAAAATCCTGTCATATAACATATTTATAAAAGCCACTTTTTCCCCGCCACGCCCTCAGAAACCTCTATTTTAGAATTATTTAACAGATTAAACCTTCAATTTTGCCATACGGACATAGCAAAAGAGGTTGCAAAGCAGCCCAAAAGCGCATAAAGAACGGAGGACGAAACACTATGATTCGTCCTCCGCCACAGGAGTTTCACTCGCGGTAATATCCTTACGTAGATACGTCGTTACGTCCTTATATAAATATATGTACGCGCGAGAAGTTTTACCGAAGCAAGCCTTATGCTTCACCCTTCTTGATGGTGAACGGTGCAATCGTCCGCCCCTCATTCGACTGCTGAGGCTGCGGCATCTTAATCGGGCCAAACTGCTTCTCATACTTCTGGATGTTGTCCTGCAATGCGTAGAGAAGACGCTTAGCGTGCTCAGGAGCCATGATGATGCGGCTCTTCACTTGTGCCTTCTGCATGCCAGGCATCATCTGGACAAAATCCGTAATCACTTCACTACTTGAATGGGTAATGATGGCGAGGTTAGAATAAGTACCCTCTGCCACCTCTGGCTTCAGCTCTATCTGAAGCTGTGGGCCGTTGTTTTCTGCCATAATTTTCTATATTTTATCGTTAAACTAATACATCAGTTGATGGTATCTGTCTATCACACGTTGGGGAGCATTGCCCACCCACTGGTAGCCGTTTCGACGCTCATAATCAATATCCGAAAGATTCTTCTTCGGCACACCATCCCGACCACAATACATCGGTTCCGCCTTCTCCAAGTCGTAGAAACGTGCCCAAAGCAAGGGTGCCCCTACCCTCTCCACAAGCCGAATGTCATCATCGCCACCGTCTGTCCAAAAATGCTCCACCTCCACATCCTTCATCGCATGAGCCTCCAACCATTCCACCCCACCCTTCACAGCTTCCTTCACCGCTTCCGATGGATTCTGCACATCCATCAGCAAGTCCAGAATAGCCACCGTTTCACCTTGCCCCGTATAGGAAGGAAGTTCGTAGGCACGGGCCTTCACAGGAACCAGCGTCTTCTTGTCGTGCTGCTGACACCACACTGTCTTCTTGCCCGTCTTCCATTCTTCCGTACCGTATGCCAGCACCTTTCCAGCATCATCCACACGAATCTGGCAATCAAGCACACATTGCAAGCCCTTCTCGTAAGCTGCCAGACACTTCTTCTTCAGCGACTTGTCCACACCCATGCGTCGATATGTCTCTGCATCGTTCGCCACATCCCTCAACAGCTTCAGTACATTCACCATAGCATTGTCGTTGAAAGTAATCTGCGACGAATAGTCCTCACCTTTCTTCGGTGGGAAATATTGGGGGAAGCCACCATTGTCATACTGCATCTTCAGCAGATACAGCAATCCCAGCCGGAACGAGGTTCGATACTGCTCACGCTGAGCCTCCAGCACCTTCGTGTCCACCCATCCGTAGCCATCTGCCTCAATCTCATACACCCTGTCCACAGCCACCGCCAGCGTATTCATCTCAAACACCGTAGCACCGTTATCGATAGTAGCCCCGATACCCGTCTTTGCCCACGCCTTCGCCTCCTTGGGGTCCACGCCCTTCAACCAATCCTGGTTCTTAGGCCATCCACCCGACTTCAACTGGTACTTCACAATCGTGTCCGCCATCTGCTGCGCCTTCTCCTGTGCCACAACACTCAAGGCTAAGCAGCATCCCATGAACATTAAAATCACACGTTTCATGCTCTTTCTCTTTCTTTTTTTGCAATTCGGGGACAAATTTACGACTTTTCTCCGTATTACAAAGCATAAATTCCACTTTTCGTGCTCTTGACGGAGAATTGGGGAGATTCGAAAAAAGAAATGGCAAAAAGTTTGGCCGTTCATAGCAATCTTCGTAAATTTGCCCATCAATATGAACAAAACAATCTTCAGACCCAACATGAAAAAGACATTCTTATTTCTTCTGGCTTGCGTGCTAACCATCATGGCAAAAGCTGACGTCGAGGACGTGCTCGACCAAAGTGTTACAGGGATAAGCGGTAACATCTACAATGATTTTGCCGACAAAACAGCCACCTCCAATGCGGTATATGCAGGATGCTGTGCAGGTTCAATCAACACCATTCAATTGCGTACCCGAGACAAAAAAGAAGGCATCGTCTCCACTGCATCGGGTGGAAACCTGAAGCAAGTGGTCATCGAATGGAATAAAGATTTGACCAAAGAGGAACGTACTGTTCTGATTTATGCATCCAACACGCCCTACACTTCAGCAGCCGACCTTTTCAACACAAAAAAGCGAGGCACACGTGTTGGGAAAGCCACTTTCGACGGTCTCAACACCACAGCCACCATCACCATCAACGGCAATTACACTTACATTGGCATTTGTTCCGAAGAAGACGCTCTCTACCTCAACTCCATTGCCATCACATGGGACGGTGAGCCAAGAACCGACGATCCAGACCCTCGTCCAGAACCTGGCGATGACCCCTTCCCACGTGGTGATGTAAACAGAGACGGGAACGTGGACATCAGTGATGTAACAACGTTGGTCAACATCATTCTGGGGAAAGAATGAGCATCCATTCTATTGGAAAAGCCAAAAGTTTCCTCGGAAAAATCTCCATCAAAATATACGGGACGCTACACAACGGCGACACTCGATGTAGCAAGTGCTACACGCGGCGTGTAGCAATGAGTGCAAAGGGCGTGTAGCAACTGCTACATACGGCATGTAGCAAACGCTACACGGGAGAGGCAATGAGTGTAGCGAGGGGCGAGAGGAATGAGGGGAATGTTTGGTGGATTGAGAGAAAATGCGTACCTTTGCACTGGAAAAACATGAGTCAACTATGGAAAACGTACACATCGACATTGAAAAGATTCAGGGGAAGGTGACGCAGTGCATCAAGAGCGACTGCCCTTCTGCCGAAGTGTGCATCCGCCAGATTGTTCGACGCGGATGCGACAAGAGTTTGGAACACATCAAGATAGTGAATCCCGATGCCATCGTGATGGAGGACGGAAAGTGCCAGTTCTTCCGCGACACATCGATGGTGGCATACGGAGTGGGCTTCACACACTATTTTGAGTTGCTGACCTTCAAGGAAGCACAGATAGCCCTCGCCGTGCTACGAAACTACTTCCACAGTAGTGCACAACTGTCTCGTTATCGGACGGGCAAGATACGCGTATCGCCAGAGATGAAAGCCGAGATTGACCGTTTCCTGCAACGGGAAGGCGTAACCACGCCCTTGCAATGCGACGAATACGTGACAGACTATCGTTAAAAGCAAGAAAAAGACGGGAAATATTTTGTGGAAAGAAAGAAAAGGGCTACCTTTGCAACGTATTGACATGAAGGGATAAAAACTGAATACTAACCTAAAAACTCAAACCTATTTATGGCACAGAGATTTATTTTGAACGAGGTGTCCTATTTCGGAGCCGGTGCACGAAAGGAACTGCCCGAAGTAGTGAAACGAATGAACTTGAAGAAAGCACTGGTGTGCAGCGACAAGGGACTCATCAAGGTCGGCACGACGAAGATGGTGACCGACGTGCTGGACGAAGCAGGCTTCCCCTACGAGATTTACAGCGAGATTAAACCCAACCCGACGGTGACGAACGTGCAGCAGGGTGTGGAGGCTTTCAAGGCGAGCGGTGCCGACTGCATCATCGCCATTGGCGGCGGATCGAGCATGGACACGGCCAAGGGTATCGGCATCGTGGCGAACAACCCAGAATTTGCCGATGTGGTGAGCCTCGAGGGATGCGCTCCGACAAAGAACAAGTCTGTGCCCATCATCGCCCTGCCCACCACGGCTGGCACGGGGGCGGAGGTGACCATCAACTATGTCATCATCGACGAGAAGCGACAGGCCAAGATGGTGTGTGTGGATCCCAACGACATCCCAGCCGTGGCTATTGTTGACCCCGAACTGATGTACACCCTGCCGAAGGGACTGACTGCCGCAACGGGTATGGATGCGCTGACTCACGCCATTGAGGGTTACATCACGAAGGGTGCGTGGGTGATGAGCGACATGTATGAGCTTCAAGCCATCAAGATGATTGCCGAGAACCTGCCACTGGCGGTCGAAGAACCGACGAATCCCGTGGGACGTGAAGGGATGGCACTGGCACAGTACATCGCCGCTCAAGCATTCAGCAACGTGGGTCTTGGACTTGTTCATGGCATGGCACACCCGATGGGCTCGCTCCACGACATTCCACATGGGGTAGCCAATGCACTGCTGCTGCCCACCATCATGGAATTCAATATGCCGAAGTGCATCGAGAAGTTTGGCGTGATTGCTCAGACGATGGGTGTAGATACCACAGGCATGAGTGCCGAAGAAGCTGCTCAAGCTGCTGTCGATGCCGTGCGTGCTCTGAGCATCCGTGTGGGCATTCCACAGCACCTGAGCGACCTCAACATCACCGAGGCCGACATTCCAGCACTGGCAGCACAAGCCATCGCCGATGTCTGCACTCCAGGCAACCCACGCGACGTGACGGAGGCTGAAATCGTGGAACTTTACAAGAAAGTACTATAAAATCAAAACAATTATGGCTTACAAAATTATCGACGTAGAGGGCATTGGCCCCGTGTATGCCGAGAAGCTTCAGGCTGCTGGCATCAAAACCACAGAAGAATATCTTGAAAAGTGCGCATCTCCTGCTGGCCGCAAGGCTTTGGCTGAGGAGACGGGCATCAGTCCTAAACTCATCCTCACTTGGGCCAACCATGCCGACCTGTTCCGCATCAACGGCATCGCTGGCCAGTTCGCAGAACTTTTGGAGGCTGCCGGTGTTGACACCGTAAAGGAGTTCCGTCACCGTGTAGCTGCCAACCTGCAACCCAAGTTGGTAGAGGTGAACGACCAGAAGAACCTTTGCAACCGCGTCCCCAGCGTTTCTGAACTGGAGCGCATGATTGCACAGGCAAAGGAACTGCCCGTGGTACTGACGTACTAAAAAGGGAAAAGTAAAAGTGAAAAGTGAAAAATTTGCTACCGCAACAAGTTCGCCAACCATGGACGGGCAAGTGCGGTAGCAAATTTTTCACTTTTCACTTTTACTTTTTCCCTTCTTACTTGAAGATGTTCTTCAGAATCTCCGTCGTCACCTTCCTTGTAGCTGTTGTGGCGGCTGTCTTGGCGGCATTGCCAAGGATGGAGCCAGAACTTTTCTTCGTAGAAGAGGATTTCTTGGTGCTACTGGTCTTCTTGGATGTGCTGGAGGTCTTGCGGCTGGAGCCTCCTGTGATGCTCTTGCCGACCGAAGTGCCCACCTGACGACCCACCGAACCGATGACAGCACCAATCAGGGTGCCAAAGATGGTACGTGTCCAACCACTTCGTTCTTTCGCCTTTTCCTTGGCAGCCTTTTCCGCCTCTTTACGCTGACGCTCCGCTTCCTTCTCGGCTTCACGGCGCAAACGCTCTGCCTCACGTTCTGCCTCACGTTGCTGCTTTTCCAGTTCACGCTGACGGCGCAAGGCTTCTATTTCCTCTGCTTTGCGCTGACGTTCAGCCTCTTTCTCTTCTTCCTTCTGCTGCTTTTCCAATTCCTTTTGCAACTTCTCCTGTTCCTTGCGAAGACGTTCAGCTTCCTTCTCAGCCTCTTTCTGTTGCTTTTCCTCTTCTTGACGACGCAGCATCGCAGCCGCTTCAGCGTCTTCCTGTTCCTTCTGGGCAATCAACACCTCGTAGGCACTCTCACGGTCGAAGTATTCGGCATACTCCTTGATGTGTTCGGGAGCTGCATTCTGGATGTCCAACCGCTGTCCATCGGTAATGGCACCTATCTGACTGAGCGGGAAGAGCATACGGGCACGTTGCACAATCGTCGGGGCACCTTTCTCGTCGAGCACTGACACCAGTGCCTCACCTGTACCCAGTTCCATTATGGCTTGTTCCGTACTGAATTCGGGGTTGGCACGGAAAGACTGAGCCGCCACACGCACCGCCTTCTGGTCTTTCGGCGTATAGGCACGAAGGGCGTGCTGGATGCGGTTACCCAACTGCCCCAGTATGGTGTCGGGGATGTCGGAAGGTGACTGTGAGATGAAGTAGATGCCCACGCCTTTCGAACGGATGAGTCGGATGACCTGCTCCAATTTGTCCACCATCGCCTTCGAAGTACCATCGAAGAGCATGTGAGCCTCATCGAAGAAGAACACCAGCTTAGGCAGCTCCTGGTCGCCCACTTCGGGGAGGGTGGCATACAGTTCCGTCATCAGCCACAGGAGGAAGGTGGAATAGAGTTTCGGATTGAGCATCAGCTTGTCGGCGGCAAGGACACTCATCACACCCATTCCGTCCTCCATGTCAATCAGGTCTTCCACGTTGAATGAAGGTTCGCCAAAGAACTTGTCGCCTCCCTCACTCTCTATCTCCAGCACGGCTCGCTGGATGGCACCGATGCTGGCTGGCGAGATGTTACCATAGATGGTGGTAAAAAGCCCCGTGTTCTGTCCCACGAAGTCGAGCATCAGGCGAAGGTCTTTCAAATCGATAAGCAGCAGTTCTTTGTCATCAGCGATGCGGAAGACGATGTTAAGCACACCGCTCTGCACGTCGCTCAATCCCATCAGTCGGCTCAGCAACTGAGGTCCCATGGCTGACACCGTCGTGCGCATGGGGAAGCCCTGTTCGCCAAACACGTCGTAGAAGCGCACAGGACAAGCCTTAAACTGTGGGTCTGGAATGCCAAACTCTTCCTTCCGCTTTTCGATGAACGAGGAGGTCTTTCCTGCCTGCGAGATACCCGAAAGGTCGCCCTTCATGTCGGCCATGAAGCAGGGCACACCAGCTTGGCTGAAGGTCTCTGCCAACACTTGCAACGAGACGGTCTTACCCGTACCCGTGGCACCAGCGATGAGACCATGACGATTACACATTTTGCCCACCATGTTGATGGGGCCATCGGCACAATGCGCGATATAGAGTTCACCGTTAATGTACATATTTTTGTATAGGTATTAGTGGATTTAGTAAATTTAGTTCTTCAAGGAATAGCGAGAAAGTCCGCTGTTCAGCCATAAGAGGAACTTGGGGATATTCTCGTCGTAGGAGTAGCTCTTTTCGAGCACGTTACCCTCGTTGTCGAGCAGCACGTAGAAAGGTTGTGCTGTAGCACCGAACTTGCGCGATTGCAGATAGCTCCACTTGTCGCCCACGGTGCGGAGCTTACGGTCAGTACCGCTGTCGTTCACCACGATAGGCTCTGGAAGCGCAGTCTTCTCATCCACATACAGCTGGATGAGCACGTATTTGTTGGTCATGATGTCGGCCACCGTCGGATCGACGAACACAGCTGCCTCCATCTTGCGGCAGTTCACGCAACCATACCCCGTAAAGTCTATCATCACAGGAAGGTGATGCTCCTTGGCGTATGCCATTCCTTCCTCATAGTCGGTAAACATCGGCTTCACTTCCTGTTCGGCGGCAAGGTTGAAGTCCTGTGTTTTCATCGGAGGAGCAAAGGCACTGACCGCTTTCAGAGGGGCACCCCACAAGCCTGGCACCATGTAGATGGCGAAGGCAAAGGAAATGAGCGCCATGCAGAAACGAGGGATGGAAGTCTTGGGACGAACCACCACATTGCCCATCTCATCGTACTCGTCTTCGTCATGCGGGAAACGAATCCAACCGATAAGATAAGCACCCAGCAGGGCAGCAAGCACAATCCAAAGCGAGAGGAACACCTCGCGATCCAGCAGTCCCCAACCATAGGCAAGGTCTGCCACTGAGAAGAACTTGAGGGCAAACGCCAGTTCGACAAAGCCAAGCGTCACCTTCACCACGTTCATCCAGTTACCGCTCTTGGGCACCGTGTTGAGCCACTGCGGGAAAAGGGCGAACAGCGTGAACGGCAAAGCAAGCGCGATGGCAAAGCCCAACATACCAATGACGGGGCCGATAATGCTCGACGTGACCACCTGCACCAGCAGAAAACCGATAATGGGTCCCGTGCAGGAGAAGCTGACCAGCACGAGGGTAAAGGCCATCAAGAAGACACTCAACAGGCCCGTCGTGCTGTTGGCCTTATTGTCAACAGCGGTGTTCCATTTGGCTGGCAGGGTCAGTTCGAAGCCACCCACAAACGAGAGGCCGAACACCAGCAGCATCAAGAAGAAAAGGATGTTGAACACCGCATTGGTGGCTAAGTCGTTGAGAGCCGAAGCCCCGAATATCGCCGTGATGATGAGTCCGAGGGAGACATAGATGACGATGATGCTGATGCCATAGAGAATCGCATCGCGGATGCCGCGTTTCTTGGCTGCGGCTTTCTCTTCGGGCGTGGATTTCTTGGTCGTTCCCTTCTTCAAGAAGAACGACACGGTCATGGGGATAATGGGCCACACGCAAGGAGTGACGAGTGCCACCAATCCACCCAGCAGCCCCAAGAGGAAGATACGCCAAAGGGACGCGTCGGACGTGCTGCTGTTGCCCCCTTCATCGAAGGAAGAAAGCTGTTCGATGACGGGAGACCAGAGGGAGGCGGATGCTTCGTCGGAAGGGGTGTCAGCGGGTAAACCGCTGACCACAGAGGTGCTGTCAGAAGAAGAGGACTCATTCTGAGCCGTTTCGCCATCGGCAGAGGCAGCCTCGGTAGGAGCCTCTATTTTTTCTTCACTTTTTTTTTCCGCTGTCTTAGGCTCTTCCTTGGCCTTTGGCAAGGTCACTTCCCCACTGACGTTGAAATCCACCGACGTGGGAGGGATGCAGTTTTGATCATTGCAAGCACCGTACTGCAGATAGCCCTCCACCACGTACTTACCACCCAAGAACTTCACCTTCTGCGTGAAGGTGGCAGTGTTCTCGAAGTAATAGACATCGGCATCAAACATGTCCTCGAACTTCTTGATGGGAGTTGTCGTTGGCTTCAGCGCACCATCGAGTTGAGCACCCGAAATCTTCTCCACCGTCAGCGTGGTGGGCGTGGGGCCGTCCTCTACAACCTGTGTGCTGTACATGTGCCAACCAGGCTGAATGGTTGCCACAAACGTAATGACACCCTCGGTGTCCGAAGTCACCTTGAAGGAGGAAGTCACCTTGACAGGGTTCATCATTTGCGCATTCGCCACCCCAAGGCAGCAGAACGTCAGCAGCGTAAAAAGCATTCTTCTCATATTCTTATACCATCTTTTTCTCTTGCAAATAGTGCAATGCATCGATTGCGGCACGGCATCCGCTACCAGCGGCACTGATGGCCTGACGATAGAGCGGGTCGGCCACGTCGCCAGCGGCATACACACCGGGCACATTGGTGGCTGTCGTAGGATGCTGCACCTTGATGTAGCCTTGTTCGTCCACCTCCACAGCAGGACGGAACACCTCACTGTTGGGATGATGACCGATGGCGAGGAAGAAACCGTCGATAGGCAAGTCGTAACGACGCTCGCCCTCCTTGCCCTTGTTCTCCACCAAATGAGCACCTTCCACACCATTCTCGCCATAGAGTCCTTCTGTCTGGGTGTTCCACAGAATCTCGATATTCTCCGCCTCCTTCACCTTCTGCTGCATGGCATCGCTGGCACGGAGCACATCGCGACGCACAATCATATAGACCTTCTTGGCAAGGCTGGCCAGATACTGTGCCTCTTCGCAAGCTGTGTCGCCACCTCCGACCACAGCCACCACCTTCTTGCGGTAGAAGAAGCCGTCGCAAGTAGCACAAGCCGACACGCCCTGTCCTGCGTATTTCTTTTCATCGTCCAAGCCGAGATACTTGGCAGAAGCACCTGTCGAGATAATGACCGTATGCGCCTCCAGCGTATCGCCGTTGTCGAGCGTCACCCGATGGGGCTGAGTGCCATCCAACGAGAAGTCCACCTTCGTCACCATGCCACTACGGATGTCTGTGCCCAGACGCTTTGCCTGTGCCTTGAGGTCTTCCATCATCTCAAATCCCGTCGTCCCGTTCGGATAGCCAGGGAAGTTCTCTATCTCCGTCGTTTGGGTCAGCTGTCCACCTGGCTGCAAACCTTCGTAGAGCACAGGTTGGAGCGAACTTCTCGAAGCGTAAATCGCCGCCGTATAACCAGCGGGGCCACTTCCAATAATCAATGTTTTCAATGCCATAATCTTATCTATTTTTCATTTTTACTCGTCATAATTTCCAGCACACAGCGGTCGGTCTCGTCCATCGCGTCCTTACCGATGCGTGTCAGATTGTGGATGGAACGGTCCACATCGTCGTCGATGATGCCCTCCACCGACGATACACAGTTGTGCTGCACCGCCAGCATGGCAGAGAGAACCGCCGTGCTCACCCCCGAAGCTAACTTCAACGCACACGATGGTTTGGCACCGTCGCAAATCATACCCGTCAGGTTCGCCACCATGTTCTTCACCGCAAAAGTCACTTGCTCGAAATCACCTCCCATCAGGTAGGTGATGCCACAAGCCGAACCCGTCGAAGCCACCACACAACCACACAATGCCGAGAGCTTGCCCAACGACTGCTTGATGTAGATGGCCGTCAAGTGGCTGAGCATCAAGGCACGTGTAAGTTCCTCGTCGGTGTTGTGGTTCTCCTCAGCAAACTTCACCACAGGCAAGGTGGCACAGATGCCTTGGTTGCCACTGCCCGAATTGGACATCACCGGAATGGGGGCGCCAGCCATACGGGCATCGCAAGCACAAGCCGTCGCCGAAATGATGTGGGCAAAGATGGTGTCGCCAAAGATGCCCTTGCCCAACGGACGTGTCAGCGTCTTGCCCAACGAATGTCCATAGTTGCCCTTCAGCGACTCTTCTGCCGCCCGTTCGTTGAGCGTCTGTGCCTCACGGATGAACTCGATTTCCGCCAAGGGAGCCGTCGTCGCAAACTCATAGACCTTCTCCAACGTCAGCCATGTACACTCCTCATCCTCGGCCTCTTCCGCTCCACACGCCTTCTCATAAATGACAGCATGATTCTTCTTCACGCAAAGAAAATCCTTGTGGCACGTACATATCACCGCCTCTGCCGTCTCCTCACCCTTCGTCACCTTCACCTCGATGTAAAGCTTCTCCGTGATGCCCTCTTTCAAGCCGATGTTGATGCGGTCTTCGGCCAAATATGCCTTGCCTCTCTCCACTGCCTCGTCCGTCACATCCTTCAGCACCTCCAGCTCATACTCTGACCGTCCAATCAACGCACCCAAAGCCACAGCGATAGGCAACCCTATCATGCCCGTGCCTGGAATGCCCACGCCCATTGCGTTCTTCAAAATGTTGGCCGACAGCAACACATCGATTTTCTCTGGAACACCACCCAACGTCTCGGTAGCCTTCGCCACACACAACGCCACCGCAATGGGTTCCGTACACCCCACGGCTGGCACGACCTCGCTCTTGACCAGCGCAATAATGTTGTCTCGTAACGTCTTTTCCATCACGTAGCACACTTTTTCCAATAAAACGCCACAAAATTACACGTTTTTTTCGACATAGCCATCATCTCCACCAACAATTTTCTCCAAACGCCCTGTTTTCCCTTTCTTTACACTTTTCTCAACAAGGAATGTTAGTATGTCGTATTTTTTGTGTACTTTTGCACACAAATCAATCCTTCCATAAACCTATGGCAAAACAAGGACACCCACGAGGACTTTACCTGCTGTTCGCCACCGAGATGGCCGAACGCTTTTCTTACTACGGTATGAGAGCCGTCTTCACACTCTACATGGTGGCTGCACTCTTCACGATGGAAAGTGCCAGCGAGATTTATGGCTACTACACGGGCTTGGTGTACCTCACGCCCCTGCTGGGTGGCTATATCGCCGACCGCTATTGGGGCAATCGCCGCAGCATCATCGTGGGCGGTCTGCTCATGGCATTGGGACAGTTCCTGCTGTTCCTCAGTGCCTCGTTCGTGCAACCTGCCATCCACGAAGCCGAGGGAGCCATCGACCCCTCCGTGGATAATCGTTTCCCGATTGTCTGCATGATGTCTGGCCTCTTCTTCCTCATCCTCGGCAACGGCTTCTTCAAGCCCAACATTGCCACCATGGTGGGCAGCCTCTACCGTCCCGACGACAAACTGAAAGACTCGGCTTTCACCATCTTCTACATGGGTGTGAACGTGGGTGCCACACTCGGTCCTTTGGTGTGCGGCATCTTCGAAGGCGACTACCTCAACCCCACTCGCTTCAAGTGGGCTTTCCTCTGTGCCTGTGTGGTCATGCTCCTCTCCACCATTATGTTTAGCCTACTGAAAAACAAGTATATCGTCACCCACGAAGGTGTACCTGTAGGCACTAAACCCACCCACCATGAGAAGGTGGCTAAGCACCAACTTTCCTCTAAGGAAAAGCAACACATCGCCGTTATCTTCATCATTGCGCTGTTCGTCATCTTCTTCTGGGCAGCCTACGAACAAGCGGGTGTGTCGCTCACCTACTTTGCCGACCAACAAACCGACCGCCACGTCTTCGGTTGGGAGATGCCAACGAGTTACTTCCAGTCCTTCCCTGCCATCTTTGTGGTGCTCCTCGCCCCCGTCATGTCAATGCTGTGGGAACTCCTCGGACGTATCGGACTCGAACCCTCCTCACCCATGAAGCAAGCCATCGGTCTCGCATTCCTCTCCCTTGGCTATCTCTTCATCGCTTTCGGTGTGAAGGACTTAGACCCCAATGTGAAGGTCAGCATGTTTTGGCTCACTGGGCTTTATTTCATCCACACCCTCGGCGAACTCAGTCTCTCACCCATCGGACTCTCGCTCGTCAGCCGTCTATCGCCCAAGCACTTAGCCAGCCTCATGATGGGCATCTGGTTCATGTCCACCGCCGTCAGCAATATGCTCGCCGGTCAGCTCGCCACCCTCTACCCCGACGGCACCACCAAGCATCTTCTCGGCTTCATCCCCATCACCTCCCTCCACGACTTCTTCATGGTCTTCGTCGTCATGGCTGGCATCGCCGCCATCGCCCTCGCCGCCATTTCACCCTTACTCAATCGGATGATGAAGGAGTGAGAATGGAGAATGAGGCTCATGCTACAAGTCACCCGCCCCGCTTTTTCAGTTCCATACAAAAGCAAGGGGACTCGCCACATTGAACGAGTCCCCCTACTTGGTTGATAGATGTCTTTCTATTTATGCGTCATACTCCTGCCATGACTTAATCTGCAGGTCTTCCATACCCTTCTCGCAGAAGGCTTCGATGAAGGCGGAGGCGAGGCGAGCGTTGGTGATGAGCGGGATGTTGTGGTCGATGGCACCACGACGGATGCGATAGCCGTTGGTCAACTCGCGCTTGGAGTGGTTCTTCGGGATGTTGACGATAAGGTCGAACTTGTGGTCGGCTATCATCTTCATCACGTTAGGTTTGTCGCTGTTCTCTTCATCGGGCCATGCCACAGCGGTAGCGGCTACGTTGTTGTCGTTGAGGAACTTCGCGGTGCCTTCGCTGGCGCAGATGGTGTAGCCTTTCTGAACGAGGGCACGGGCAGCATCGAGCATTGCCACCTTCTCCTTCGTGCCACCAGAAGAAATCATGATGGCTTTGTCCTTCGAAGGAATCTTGTAGCCGGTGGCTATCATCGAGTTGAGGAGTGCCTCTTCGTAGGTGTCGCCCATGCAACCCACTTCACCCGTACTGCTCATATCGACGCCCAAGACAGGGTCGGCATTTTGCAGACGTGCGAAAGAGAACTGGCTGGCCTTCACACCCATGCGGTCGATGTCAAACTCGCTCTTATCGGGCTTCGTGTAAGGCGCATCGAGCATGATGCGAGTGGCGGTGTCGATGAAGTTGCGCTTGAGCACCTTGCTGACGAATGGGAACGAACGTGAAGCACGAAGGTTGCACTCGATCACCTTCACGTCACGACCCTTGGCGAGGTACTGGATATTGAACGGACCTGAGATGTTCAGTTCCTTGGCGATGGCACGACTTATCTTCTTAATCTGTCGGATGGTGGCGAAGCTAATCTGCTGGGCAGGGAACACCATCGTAGCGTCACCTGAGTGGACACCAGCGAACTCCACATGCTCGGAGATGGCGTACTCCACCACCTCGCCGTTCTGTGCCACAGCGTCAAATTCCACCTCGTTGGTTTCCTGCATGAACTGCGAGATAACCACAGGATATTCCTTGCTGACCTCGCTGGCCATCTGGAGGAAACGCTCCAGTTCTTCGTAGTCGTAGCAGACGTTCATGGCCGCACCGGAAAGCACGTAAGAAGGACGCACCAGCACAGGGAAGCCCACACGCTCCACGAATGCCTTCACGTCGTCCATGCTCGTCAATGCGCTCCACTGCGGCTGGTCGATGCCAAGCTGGTCAAGCATAGCTGAGAACTTGTTGCGGTTTTCGGCACGGTCGATGCTCACAGGGCTGGTACCGAGGATAGGTACACTTTGGCGATAGAGCTTCATGGCGAGGTTATTCGGAATCTGGCCACCCACAGAGACAATCACGCCACGTGGATTTTCGAGATCTATCACGTCGAGCACACGCTCGAAGGAAAGTTCATCGAAGTAGAGGCGGTCGCACATGTCGTAGTCGGTCGATACGGTCTCGGGGTTGTAGTTAATCATGATGCTCTTGTAGCCAAGCTTGCGAGCCGTGGTGATGGCATTGACAGAACACCAGTCGAACTCCACGGACGAGCCGATGCGGTAGGCACCCGAACCGAGCACCACCACCGATTTCTCATGGGCATAGTAGTTCACGTCATATCCTTCCACGGCGTAAGTCATATAGAGGTAGTTGGTCAAGTCGGGATGCTCGCTGGCCACCGTTGGAATGCGCTTCACGGCTGGCAGGATGCCCAACTTCTTGCGATAGGCACGCACGGCGAGGTTTTCCTTCTCCATGTTGCCAGCGGTGTGTTTCAGCACGAAACGGGCAATCTGGAAGTCGGAGAAGCCGTAAATCTTTGCCTGACGAAGCACGTCGGCAGGGATGTCCTCGATGGCGTTGTAAACCTCCAATTGATGCTTGTAGTCAACAATGTTCTTCAGTCGTTCGATGAACCAAGGGTCAATCTTGGTGAGTTCGTAGATGCGGTCGATGCTGTAACCCTCTTCCAAAGCCTGAGCGATGGCAAAGATGCGGAGGTCAGTTGGATTCGCCAACTCTTCGTCGAGATTGTCGAACTTCGTGTGGTCGTTGCCCACAAAACCGTGCATACCCTGACCTATCATACGGAGACCCTTCTGGATGAGTTCCTCGAAGGTGCGGCCGATGGACATGATTTCGCCCACCGACTTCATGCTGGAACCAATCTTGCGGCTCACACCCACGAACTTGGTCAAGTCCCAACGTGGAATCTTGCAGATGAGGTAGTCGAGGCTTGGAGCCACGTATGCAGAATTGGTGGTGCCCATCTCGCCAATCTGGTCGAGCGTGTAGCCGAGGGCAATCTTAGCAGCCACGAAAGCGAGAGGATAGCCTGTTGCCTTCGACGCCAAAGCCGAAGAACGGGAGAGACGTGCGTTGATTTCGATGATGCGGTAGTCGTTGGTGAAAGCGTTGAAGGCAAACTGGATGTTGCACTCGCCCACGATGTTGAGGTGGCGCACACACTTGATGGTCAGTTCCTGCAACATCTTCACCTGCTCCTCGGTGAGTGAGCAAGTGGGAGCCACCACGATAGACTCACCCGTATGGATGCCGAGTGGGTCGAAGTTCTCCATCGAAGCCACCGTGAAACAGTGGTCGTTGGCATCGCGGATACACTCAAACTCTATTTCCTTCCAGCCCTTCAAACTCTCCTCCACGAGCACTTGGGGCGCGAAGGTGAAAGCCGACTCGGCAATCTTCACGAAAGTTTCCTCATCAGGACAAACGCCTGAGCCAAGACCGCCCAATGCGTAGGCCGAACGAATCATGATGGGGTAGCCGATGCGACGAGCAGTGGCAACAGCCTCTTCCATCGTCTCGCAAGCCTGAGACACTGGCACCTTCAAGTCCACCTTGTTCAACTCCTTCACGAAGAGGTCGCGGTCTTCGGTGTTCATAATGGCCTCAACGCTGGTGCCGAGCACTTCCACGCCGTACTCCTTCAGGATACCCTTCTGGAACAGCTCCGTACCGCAGTTCAGTGCTGTCTGACCACCGAACGCCAACAGGATGCCATCAGGACGCTCCTTCTTGATGATTTCAGTAACAAAAAAGGTATTGACTGGCAAGAAATAAACCTTGTCCGCAATACCTTCACTCGTTTGAATAGTAGCAACGTTCGGATTTACCAGCACCGACCTGATGCCTTCCTCCCGAAGTGCCTTGAGAGCCTGACTACCCGAATAGTCGAACTCGCCTGCTTGTCCTATCTTCAAGGCTCCAGAGCCTAAGACAAGCACCTTCTTCAGCTGTTTCTTCATGAATTATGAACTAAATTGTTTATGATGTATTCTTTTTCGGCTGCAAAGGTACGAAATAAAATCAAAATTCTATATCTTTGCACCGAGAAAATAACAAACTGACACGATTATGAAGACAATTCTAACCACTTTGCTACTGATGCTCAGTATCGTGGCACGAAGCCAAAGTGCTGATGCGCTCTATGATGAGGGCAAGAAACTCTACGACGAAAAGAAGTATGAACTGGCCTTTAAGAAACTGTTGCCAGCGGCTCAGAAGGGGCACAAGAAGGCACAGTATCGTGTGGGACGGTGCTACGACAAAGGACATGGCGTGAAAGAGGACAACCAGAAAGCATACCAGTGGTATCTGAAAGGTGCCCAACAGGGACATGCCAAGTCGCAGTATCAACTCGGCAAGTGCTACATGAAGGGCAAGGGTTGCACGAAGGATGTCGCCAAGGCAAAAACTTGGCTGACAAAAGCTGTGAAGAATCCGAAGGGCGGCGACAAGGTATTGGAGAATCTCAACGAAGACGTTGCCGATGGCGACGAGGATGCTATCGCCATCAAGAAGTTGCTCGGAAAGTAATCAGCAGGGCAAAAAAAAGAGAGGCTCCTCAAAGCCTCTCTTTTTGTATGCTCGTCTCCCCTACATCGCACCCGTCGGGTACGAAGTGCCGCACCCGTCGGGTGCGACCTTCCGTACCCGACGGGTGCGTTTTGGAGGTGTTTTAAGAATCTATTAGGAGGTGAACCTCCTTCGTGTTATCGTCAGCAAGGTTGTGCCTATTGCTCGTGTTGGAATCAATCTTCAGTGTACAAAGGCACCACTATGGTTGTTCCGTCGAGCAGGTAGAAAATCGCCACGTTTTTTACCTCGTCTATCGTAGCGGTAAGGAAAATTTGGTCTGATGCACCTGGTGCGCCATCCTTGCCATCCTTACCAATGGCGGTGACACCGGTCTTCTGCCATGTGATGCCACCATCGGTGGAGATTTCCCATTTATTATCGCTGTTGATACGGATGCGAGGAACGATGGCCGCAAGGTTGGATTCGCCATCAGCTCCTTTCTGGCCGTTGATGCCGCTGGCCCTCATCTTGTTGCCATAAGCATCTAAGAGCCAATCGCCGTTGCACCACCAATAGTAGTAGCCATCGGAGTACTTACGGATAGTCAAGCCCAAATCGTTAGTGGTCTTGCCATCTACACCGTCGGCTCCGTCCTTACCCTGACGCACCACGATGGTGTCGCCATCATTGAACACGAGGGTCAGTGTGCTATCCACCGAATCGATAAGCACCTCGGTGATGTAGCCGTTATCTTCCACCTCTTGGGCAAGAAGCGTCAACTGATTCAATTCTTTTTCTGCAATCAAGAGAGAATCTTCCAGCTTCTCCACGCGTGCGCCCAAACCCTGCAAGTCGTCAGAGAATTTGTCGCACGAGGCTGCTATCAATGCCGCAAGGGCAAAGACTTGAGCCAATATCATATATTTGGTCGCTTTCATTGTACGAGTCTTTTGGGTGAATACAAATTAGAAAAGGCTATGACCCGGGGACATACATAGGCACTTTGATGACTAAACCCGTATCCTTCATCGTGAACACCACATACTTAACGCCATCGGCATCTTGAAAAGCCTGTACGCTCTCGAACACGCAGCTACCATCAGCGCCCTTTTCGCCATCCTTACCGTCCTTGGCCTCAGCATTAGTTCCTGTGCCAATCCAAGACGCGCCATCGTCAAGGGAAAGTTCCCATTCGCCTGTGTCGGGATTGATACGTACACGGGGAGCCTTACCGTCGGCACCCTTTTCGCCGTCCTTACCCGAAGCACACACCTTATTGCCGTTTTCGTCAAGGATGGGCTGCCCGTCAAGCACCCAGTAATACTTGCCATCATCGGGATCCTGTGCCAACGAAATAGTGGGAGCCACGGCATCCTGACCGTCCGTACCATTGCGACCATCATGGATAACAACTGCACCTGCATCCTTGAAGGTAACGATACATCCATCTTCCGTATCGGTCACATTCGTGATAGCATCGCCATCCGCCATAGCGTCCAAAAGAGTGTGCAAAGACTTCAAATCGGTATTGATTTTCTTTACTAAATTTTCGAGATCGGTCACACGAACGTCCAAAGCATCGATTTCGTCTTGATAGTCAGTACAAGACATTTGTACACCTGTCGCCAGCGAGATGGCCACCAACAGGAAAAGTTTTTTCATTGTCTTCATAGTCCTTATTATTTTTCTTATTTTAATTTTTCTATTTTCCACTTTACACTTTACTTTTTACATTTTTAGTACCCCACAGTTCCGTCTTCCTCGTCTGGATTATAAACGTAGCAGATGGTCACACGGTTGTCTTCTGGCAAGTCGAACGGCTGAACGGTGTCGCCCTTCGCAAACTTGCGGATGCGTGATTCGGCAATACCCTCGTCTTGCAGCCACTTAGACACAGCCATCGAACGCTCGCGTGAAAGACGACGGTTGATTTCGGCATTACCCGTCTCCTTGTCGGCATAACCAGTTAGACGCACGTATGCATTAGGATGTTTGCGCAGATAATCAGCCAAACGGCTCAGCTTCGACAACTGGTTAGGACGAATGATGCTCTGGTTGATAACGAACTGGATGTTGACGGAGAAGCGGATCTTCTCTTCTGCAGGTTGAGCTGTCGGAACGATGGTTCGCTCATACACTGGCTCTGTGCGACCGCAGGTCTTGCCAAATGCAAACTTGATACCGACTAACGCATTGAAGTGCCAGTCGCGATTGTCGTGCCTGCCACGCTTCGAGTTAAAGTGGTCGGGAAGCATCGTGGCACTCATTTCTGCATTGAGCGAAAGAATGTCGGAGATGCGGAAATCGACGCCCAAGCCACCTCGAGCGGCCAGATTCCAACGGTTGTCTTTCCACAACTTCTGATAATTAACGCCATAGTGCTTGTTAGCTTCTACGGCATCATCATTATTAAAAGTATAGGCGAATCCACCGCCCAAAAAAGCATACACACTCGTCAGTCGCTCGGGGTCATGCCCCAAGAACAGCGAGGTGAGATTCACCTGAGCCTCAAGAGTAGGTTGGATAAAATTCCAACTGTATTTTTCTACTGGATAAGCATAGCGATTGCGTGCAAAGAAGCCGTTGACGGCCAAGCGCAATCCCCAATCCTCTGTGAACCGGTAGCCGACAGCAAGCTGCACGGCAGGTGATAACAACTGAGAGAACTTAGCCTCTCCCAAATCATAAGCAGCACCACCTTGTGCCTTGATATACCAATGGGGCACAAAGAATGCGCGCGACGGAGCCACAAGCCGTTGCTCTTCTGTGCCTGTTGTTTGTGCGTAGCCTGACAGCACGGCACACCCTAACAACCACATGGCCAAAATTCGTTTTCGCATCATAGGTTTAAATTTAACACTTTATCAATTAAAAAATTTTCTCACTTGCCTAAAACGAAAGACTGTCTATCATCTCCACGATAGAAGGCATTTTGTATTCGCTCATACAATAATGCGATGCAAATTTACACTTTTTAGTTAATAAACCAAACAAAAATAAAAAAAAAATGGAAAAACAGTTAAATTTTCCCATTTTCTTGTACCAAATCCGCATTTTAACACTATTTAAAATACAGAATGGCTCTTTTTTTCACCTTTTTAGCAGTTGCCTTGTCTTAGTTGTGTACCAAGGTTCCAATCTCCTCACCTTCCATCACTTTCTTCAGGTTGCCAAGTATGTCCATGTTGAACACGTAGATAGGCAAGTTGTTCTGCATACACATGGCAGTAGCCGTGATGTCCATGACTTTCAGTCCCTGTGCAATCACGTCGGCGTAGGTGATCTCGTGATACTTCGTGGCTGTAGGGTCTTTCTCTGGGTCGGCTGTATAGACACCATCCACACGGGTGCCTTTCAGCATCACGTCGGCCTCAATCTCGATGCCACGCAAGGATGAGCCAGTGTCGGTGGTGAAGTAGGGAGAACCTGTACCAGCACTCATAATGACTACTTCGCCAGCCTTCATGGCCTCGATGGCTTTCCACTTGCTATAAAACTCACCTATCGGTTCCATACGAATGGCCGTAAGGACACGGTTCTTCTGCCCTACCGCATCCAATGCGCTGGAAAGTGCCAGCGAATTGATGACCGTAGCACACATTCCCATTTGGTCGCCCTTCACGCGGTCGAAGCCTTTGCCAGCTCCGCTCAATCCACGAAAGATGTTGCCGCCACCTATCACGATTCCTATCTGCACACCCATCTGGGCGATTTCCTTGATTTGCTGAGCGTACTGATTGAGACGCTCCACGTTGATACCTTGTTTCTGTTCTCCTGCAAGACTCTCACCCGAGAGCTTGAGGAGGATTCTGTTAAATTTTGCCATATTGCTTTCCGTTTTTATTTTTCACTTATTTCTTTTTATCGAGCAGCAAGGAGGCGGCAGAACTGCCAATGCCTCGAAGTCCCAAAGCCACACTTTGGGCGTTGAGTTGCGCACCCTTCAGCGAGGTGTGGGTGTGGTCGTGGTTGAAGTATTGGGCCGCCTTCTTCTGTCCCATCTTGTCAAGTGCATCCGCGGTGATGTTGTGCACATCGATGAACTGCGAGCCCGTCTCGCGTGCAACATTACGGCACCAAACTCCGTATGTCTCGTTGCGACGCTCAATGTAGGCACGACCTCTCTTCTCCTGCACTGGATAGATGAAGCCTTGAGAATAGCCACTACCTTCATGCCACTCGTTGCGTGGAGTGAGCGAGAGAAGAATGGGCGTGGCTCCCTTTTCTTGAGTGTCACGTATCATCTTCTTGAGGTACCAACCGTATGAGTAAACGACCTTGTAGATACCCGAACTCTCCATACAATAGACCTTGCTGGAGTCCTTTGCTGTGGCGAGCACACCACGTTCTTTGCCGTCCTTGATGCCACCAATGTCGTTGTGGCCAAACTGGATGAAGACGAAGTCGCCTGGTTGGAGGGAGTTGTAAACCTCTTCCCAACGGTCTTCTTCAATGAAGGTGCGAGAAGAACGCCCAGCCTTGGCTTGGTTCTGGAAAACGCATTTAGTAGAGTCGAACACGGTGTAACCTTGGCTACCCCATCCCCACATACCATCGGGATCCTTGTCGGCATTCTTGCCAGTGGAGTCTCCACAAAGGAACACCATCGGAAGTCCCGGTTTGCGCTTTTGGTCGCAACGACGTGGATGTACCTTATCGTTCAGACATGATTTCAAGAAGGCCACCTGTGGATTGTCGGAAGCAAGAATACCTTCGGCGGCACTCTGTGCATTCATTCTGGCTCCGAAAGCGGAAGAATGGATTTTGTCAAGATAGAAATGGTAGTCGGTCTTCCACGGGCCATACTTCTCCAATTTTGTGGCAGAAATGTCGTTCAGGTCGATGACTGGAGTGCCTGTCTCCTTGCCGATGGCAAAGATGGCCGGCGTAAAGTCGGTGAGCTTGCGCTGAATCTTCTTGGGGTCGTTTTCCTCGTAAGCATTGCGAGGCGTGAGGGTAAAGAGGATGGGGGTAGCTCCTTTTGCGCGAATCTCGTTGATGAAGCGACGGGTATAGCCACCAAAAGTATAGACAGTCTCTTCCTCCTTTGTTACCTTATTATATATATGTATAGAGTCTTCCGCTATTTCCAGCCTTCCATTGGGTCTGTAGCTGGAACGGGCACGGATGGAGTCGATGGGGCCGTTGTCATTGTGTCCCAGTTCGAGGAAGACATAGTCGCCCTTTTTCACGGCTGCGAGAACGGGCTTCCAAAGCATCTTGTAGAAGGTGCGTGGCGATGTGCCGCCCAAAGCATGATTCTCCACGGTAATTTTATCTTCATCGTAGTATTCATGCTCATAGAATCCCCATCCCCATTGGCCGTTGTTGCCATTGCCAAGAGTGCCTGTGCGCATGGTGCTATTACCTATCAAGAACAGTACGGGATTGTCGCCACGACGACTACTGCCTGGCACAGGACGAGCCTGGTTGGCAATCTCGATGGAATCGGCCGTAAGGTCACGCACACCGTTAATGTCAAGCCAAATGTCTCGCTGAGCATGGATGCACAGCGAAGTAACGATGGAAAAGAAGGTTAAGACGATTTTTTTCATATTTTTATCAATTAAAGAGTTTTACACGTTTTATTTCATTCTCGAAGTTAGGGGTGAAGATGCCTTTACCCAAATTCTCACGGATTTCGTCGATGGTCCAGAAACGGCCACCATCCAACTCGGCAGAAGGAGTAATCTCGCCATCGTAGATAGTTTTGTGTACAAAAACCAGTTCGCGTTCACGCTCACTCTCAAAGACATATTGAGTGAGGAGTTCGGGCTGAAAGTCAACAATACCCAGCTCTTCCGACACCTCACGCTTCAAAGCGTCCGCTACACATTCGCCCAAATCGACATGTCCTCCTACAGCCGTGTCCCACTTTCCAGGCTGAATGTCTTTCCATGCTGGCCTACGCTGCAAGTAGAGTTCGCCACGACTATTGAACACATGCAGATGCACAACGGGGTGGAGCAACTTGCTTCCTCCATGGCACTCTCCGCGAGTGGCCGCTCCTGTGATATTGCCATCCTCATCAACGACGGGGAACATCTCTTCTTGGTTATCTCTCATAGTCTCAGGGTATTAAAAGTGACGAATCGCCATAGCTAAGGAAACGGAAATCGTGTGAAAGAGCATAGTCATAGACTTTACGCCAGTCACCTTTCAAGAAGGCCGACACCAGCAAAAGCAGGGTTGACTTCGGCTGATGGAAGTTGGTGACCATGCAGCGGACAATGTGGTAGTCGTAACCTGGAGCAATAATAATTTGTGTAGAAGAATGAAGCACCTCCAGCTGACGACTTTCCATGAAGTCGAGCAAGGCGTGGAGAGCTGCAAGCGTGGAAACTTCCTCACCTTGACAGGAGAGGGTCTTTTCGTAGGGCATCCATTGAGGCACATGCAAATCTTCCTCGCCACGCATGGCAAGAACACCCATGTAATACAGACTTTCGAGGGTACGCACACTGGTGGTACCCACCGCGATAGCCTCGCCTCCATGGGCAATCAGTTTCTCGATGGTCTGACGGCGTACAGCAATGTGCTCCGTGTGCATATCGTGACCACCAATCTCTTCACTCTTCACAGGCTTGAAGGTGCCAGCCCCCACATGAAGGGTCAGTTCCTCACGGTCGATACCAGCTTCATCAAGAGCCTTCAGAACGCGCTCGGTAAAGTGCAGTCCTGCAGTAGGAGCGGCAACGGAACCTTTGATTTTAGAATAAACGGTCTGGTAGGTTGTCTTGTCGCTTTCTTGCGTCTCTCGGTTTAAGTAAGGGGGAATAGGCAATTCGCCTACGGCATCAAGCAGTTCCGCCCAAGTATAGTTACCATTCCAAGTGAACTCAATAATATGGGATGTGCCGTGAAGCCCTTTTCGTTCGCATGCTAACGTGATGGTCTCGCCATCAGGCATCAGGATGTCACGGAAAAGTTTACCTTCTTTCCATTTCTTTAAGTTGCCAACAAGACAATACCACTGCACTGAACCTTTCTGCGAAAAGTTCAGTTGGTAGTCGTTGGGCACAGCTGGCTCTAAACAAAACACTTCGATGAGGGCGCCTTGTATGCCATCCGTCGATATCTTGCGAAAATGCAGACGTGCCTGAATGACTTTCGTGTTGTTGAACACCATCAGCGCACCACTCGGCAAATACTTAGGAAGAGAAGAGAAAACATCTTCGCCCACTTCTCCATGACGATACACCAACAACTTGCTTGCATCGCGCTCCGCCAACGGAAACTTGGCAATCCGCTCGTCGGGCAAGCTATAGTTGTAATCTGCTATATGAATATGTTTCGGTTCCAATTTGAATCCTTTTTATTAATCCATGATAAAACGAACCTCTTTCAGTTCGTAACGCACTTCTCGCCCGCCTTCAAACCGAAGAAGGAGATGCCCCGTCGGTTCCACGTCGGCAATCTCTGCTATAAACTCTCCACGCACGTCACTGTAGCGATGGAAGCCTTTACGCCTATAAAGACATGACAGGTACAAGCGTCGTACCTCTTCGGCTTTCCCCTCACGCACCATTTCGTAGTAAACCTGAAAACCACGGATGACCTCCAACAGAATCGCCTCCCTATCATGCTCCTGCCCCGTCAGCAGTCGAAGTGAAGTAGGATTGGGGGCATCACTCCGAAACTCGGTTTGATTGACGTTAATACCAACACCGATGATGCAGTTGGAAATGCCCTTGCCTTGCAAGTCACACTCGATTAATGTGCCACTCACCTTCTTGTCGCCCACATAGATGTCGTTAGGCCACTTCACTTGGACATCTGACACATATCGGGACAATGCCTCCTGTATGGCTACAGCCATGCACTGAGAGAGAATGAACTGCTCCGCTGGTTTAACGAAATCGGGATGGCACAGCAAGGAAAACATGAGGTTCTTTCCTTTTTCCGTCTCCCACGTATTACCCCGCTGACCACGTCCTGCTGTCTGGTCATCGGCCACGACAAGCGTCAATCCCGGTAGCGAATGCACCGACATGACCTGTCCCGTTCTTTCTGCCTCTATCATCTCACGGATGAAATCATTCGTGGAGTCAACGGTCGGAAGATTGATGCGAGTAATACGTTCCATGCTTTACTTTTTCGTGCAAAATTAGAAAAAAAGAAGGAAAAAAGGGACGTAGAAAGTCTTTTTTCGAAAATATATCTCAAAAAAGTTCCTTTTTATCTTGTTTTTAATAAATCTTATTCTTACTTTTGCCAAAAAATTGTCGGTATCGACTTTACAACAACGTTATTAGCCACTCTAAAAACCAACCACAACTTATATATGCGGCATTTTTTTACCGGCATATTATTCCTGCTATTCATGACTCCGCCTTCTTTTGCACAAGAACATAAACACAGCAAAATGGAGGTTGAAGCTTTACTTGTCGCATTGGACGAAGCTATCGACAACAAGAAGATTTACCAAGAAAAGCGACTGGCTCATGCAGACAGTATCGAAAGGGATTTGGAGAAATGTCCACCGAAGCTATACGTCAAGAAATGCCAGGAGCTGTTCGAAGCTTTGAACGACTTCGACGGGAAACGCTCGCTCGATGCGCTCCATTTGATTGAGAAAAACAGTCTGTTTCAAGAGGATGCCCAACTACGCACATGGGTCAGGCTGAACCAAGCTCGCGTATATGCCACGATTGGTCTTTACCATCGGGCAGATGCTATCATCGATGCCATCGACCCCAAGCGACTGACTGCCGAAGAACGTCTCAACTACTATCACACATGCCGCTGCGTTTACGAGAAAATCGCTGACTACATATCGGACGAGAACGTCGTGCAGGAGGAAGAAAACAAGATGATTTCTTACTTCGACAGCATCCTCGCCCTTCAGCCTGCAGGGATAGGGAGGGACATTACCTTGGCCAACAAGGAAATCTATTTGAACAACCCCAAGAAAGCCTTGGAGATTGCCAAACGAAGTCAGAAGAAGGCCAAAGGCAAAGAGCATCTTTACCTCTATTCTGCTTTGGCTGACATCTACGGCCAGCTCAACGACAGACCCAATCAATTATACTATCTGGCGCAGACTTCCCTCGAAGACATCAAGAACGGCACGACCGAATATACAGCCTTGCCACATCTTATTAGTGCCCTTTACGAAGAACGCGACATCGACCGCGCCTATCGATACCTCATTTGCGCCATGGAGGATGCCAACTTCTACCCGGCACGCAACCTTGCCATGGAGGTCACCAACAACTTCCCACTTATCAACCACGCATACGATGTTCGACAAGCCTATTTGGTGCATGCGGAGAAGATGAAGCGCAACTCGCTGTACATCACGTTTATCATGCTTTCCCTGGCCATCTGCGTCGTCTTCTATCTGGGCTGGCACCATTACAACGCACAGACGGAAAAGAAACGTGCCGACGAACTCCAAAAGGCTCTGGAGCAAGCCGAGATAGCCGACCGCATCAAGACAGTCTTTATCCAGAATATGCGTCACGAAATCCGCACGCCCCTCAACGCCATCATGGGATTCGCCCAACTTATGTCGAACGACCTTACCCCTGAAGAGCGGGAGCTATACAACGGCTACATCCAAGAAAGCAACAACCAGCTGTTGACGACGCTCGACGACATCATCGATGTGAGCAACATGGAGGTCGGCACCTTCAATTTCAATTTCGAAGATGTCAATGTGGATGATCTATGCACATACGCCATGGAAAATTTGCACGAGCTATTGCCCTCTGGAGTTGAGTACAATTACGAGCCTATGCAAGCAGGGCTTACACTCTACACCGACAGAAAGCGTGTCGGACAAGTGCTCAACAACTTGCTCTCCAACGCCTGCAAATACACGACCGAAGGTTTCATCAAACTCAGTGTGGCACACACCATCGTCAACGACTGCATTTATTTCGTCGTCACCGACACGGGAAAGGGTGTTCCTGCAGACAAGGCAGAAGTTATTTTCGACCACTTCGAGAAACTTGACCACTACAGCCCAGGATTGGGACTGGGTCTCTATGTTTGCCGTCTCATCGCCAGAGCCTTGGGAGGAGACATCTACCTCGACACCAGCTACACAGGCGGTGCACGATTCGTCTTCACAGTTCCCAAACGTCACCAAACCCCAGCTATGCCGAGCAAGACAGACAGCAAGAAGCCATGAACCTGCGACGCACCACACATTTAATACTTACAGCATTGCCCCGTGCCATCCATCGGCACGGGTTTGGTATTCAATCCCCCTGGGCCTACGAACTTGTACGCGATGTGCTTTTCGAGCCTCTTCCATACTATGCCTACCAAGAACAACGGCTCACCACACCTGCTCAGCAACAACTCTTCCGCATCAGAAACCACTACCAGCACCAGCCCCTCGTCGTCATCGACAGAAAAGGTGCTGATGCCGCCGACTGTGCCGAAGACGCCATCCGCAATGCCACTCCCGACACCATCCTGATTATTGAACATATCCACAATGAGAATGCCTCGCTGTGGGAGGCCATCGTCAACGACCCACGCACCACCGTCACTTTCGACATGGGTCGCCGCGGCATGGCCATCTTCGACAAAAAACGCATCAAACAAAACTACCTACTATGAAGATTTACACCCGAACTGGCGACTGCGGCCAGACATCACTCGTAGGCGGACAGCGAGTCAGCAAGACCTGCGCACGACTGGAGTCATACGGTACAGTAGATGAGTTGAACTCCTTCATCGGCATGCTTGTCACCTACTGCAAGAACGAGCACGACCAAGCCTTCCTCGTTGACATTCAGAACCAGCTCTTTGTCGTCGGAGGCTATCTCGCCACCGACAACACCCAGCGCGACGTGCGCCCTGGCAACATCGTCACCCCCGACATGGTGGCTGCCATCGAGCAGGAAATCGATGCCATCAACGCCACACTACCTCCATTCAAGTGTTTCATTCTCCCCGGTGGAAGCCGTTCCGCAGCCCTCTGCCACGTCTGCCGCACGGTGTGCCGACGTGCCGAACGACGCATCCTCGCCCTCGTTGAAGAAGGAGCAGAAGTAGATGAAAACGTCATCGCCTACGTGAATCGCCTTAGCGACTACCTCTTCGTCTTTGCACGAAAACTCAACGCCGACGAAAAACATCCTGAAATTATTTGGAGAAGAGAAAAATAAGTAGTACTTTTGCACGCTCTAAAAAAACAGCAACTTATCAACCGACAAATAGGAGAAGAAACTATGTATTGGACACTTGAATTAGCATCTAAACTGGAAGACGCTCCATGGCCCGCAACCAAGGAGGAACTCATTGATTATGCCACCCGTTCTGGCGCCCCGCTCGAAGTCATCGAGAACCTGGAAGAAATCGAAGACGAAGGCGACATCTACGAATCTATCGAAGAGATTTGGCCCGACTACCCTTCCAAGGAAGACTTTTTGTGGGACGAAGAGGAATATTAGGCAAATAAAAACATGAAAACGATTTGTTATATCGTGGCGATGAGGGCGGAGGCAAAGCCCTTCATCGAACGTTACGGTATGGAAGAGGTGAAGGACTTTTTCAGTCCTTTGCCCTGTCTGCTTTACCAAGCGCAACTTGAAGGCTGCACCCTGAATGTGGTACTGAACGGACAGCAGCACGGGAGCGACTTGCTGGGGTGTGAAGCTGCCTCAGTGGCCGCTTTGTCGGCCATCCAACGGTTGCATCCCGACCTCGTCATCAACTCCGGCACTTGCGGTGCTTTTCGTGCCAAAGGAGCCGACATCGCCCAGGTCTATATCGGCAACGGAGCCATGTTCCACGACCGCCGTGTGCCAGGCGACGATGCTTGGGCGACACAAAGTTTGGGCAACTACCCCGTGTGGGAAGGAAGCCAAGCACTCGCTGAAGCCTTAAACTTGAAGATGGGCAAGGTGACCACAGGTTCTTCCCTCGACATGCAGCCATGCGACCTCGAAATGATTCAGCGACATGGTGGCGAGCTGAAGGACATGGAAGGAGCAGCCATCGGGTTTGTCTGTTCACTGTTCCAAGTGCCAGTCCTCTACGTCAAGTCCGTCACCGACCTCTGCGACAGCGGGGCAGAGACTTACGAGGAATTTTCTCGCAATCTCCATCACGCCTGCGAGACACTCCGCAACGCAAACGAGAAAGTGATTGAGTACTTAACCTCCCAATTTTAAGAAGCCAAAGAAGCCCTGCGACGTTTCCTGATCGCAGGGCTTCTTTGGCTTCTTATATTTCTCTAACCTTAAAATGTTTTCTCCTCTTTTAATCGTTCTCTTCCTCCAACGTGTAGAACGAACTACCGTCGAAGCAGTGGGTGCAGATTTGGCACTTCTCCAATCCGATGGCCTTAACAATCGTTTCCAGCGTGGAGAACTTGAGGCTGTCGAGGTTGAGGCGACGAGCAATCTCTGCCACCATCGCCTTATATTCGGGCGAGTCAGTGGTGGCGTATGCCTTAATACGCTCTGCCGGAACCTCCACATTCTGAGCCGTCTGTGCATCGGCCAACATGGTGGCGGTGCGTGAATGGGTCTCCAAATCCTTGATGACACGGCGAGTCACCAGTTCCAGTTCCGACTTGCTGGCCGAGAAGTTCACGAACGGGCAAGCGTAGATAAGTGGTGGACAGGCGATGCGCATGTGTACCTCCTTGGCTCCCAACTCCTTCAATACCTTCGTGTTCTCACGAAGCTGTGTACCGCGCACGATGGAGTCGTCGCAGAAGAGACAACGTTTGCCCTGCAGCATCGACTTATTAGGAATCAGCTTCATCCGAGCCACCAAATTGCGGATTTCCTGGTTCGAAGGCATGAACGAACGAGGCCATGTGGGCGTGTACTTGCTGATGCCACGTCGATAAGGAATCTTGCTTCCGGCACTATAGCCGATGGCCATGCCCGAACCAGAGTCAGGGATGGCACCCACACAATCTATCTCCACATCATCGTTCTCACCCATCGCACGACCCGTCTCAAAACGCACATCCTCCACGTTCTTTTCTTCGTAGCTCGATGTGGGGAAACCGTAGTATATCCAGAGGAACGAACAAATCTGCATTTTCTTGTTAGGACGGCGCAACTGCTCCATCCCGTCGGCACGCAGACGCACAATCTCGCCTGGCCCCACATAGTAGGTCGTCTCGAACCCTAAATTCGGGAATGCCGTGTTCTCGCTCGTCGCAGCCATGGCACCCTCCTTCTGTCCGATGACAATAGGCGTTCGTCCCCAAGCATCGCGGGCAGCAATGATACCATCCTCCGTGAGCAACAGCATGGAACAAGAGCCCTTCACCGTGCGGAAGACATTCTCGATACCCTCCACGTAGTCCTTCCCCTTCACAATCAGCAAGCCAATCAGTTCCGTAGGGTTGATTTTGCCCGACGAGAACTCCGACAGGTGCATGTTCTCCTGCAACAGGTGGTCGGCAATCTCATCCAGATTGTTCACCTTCGCCACGGTCACCAGCGCGAAACGCCCCAAGTGACTATTGAAAAGCATCGGCTGTGCATCCGTGTCGCTGATGATGCCAATGCCCGATTCGCCCACAAACTTAGGCAGTTCCGCCTCAAAGCGTGTCCGAAAATATGTATTCTCCAGATTGTGGATGGCGCGATAAAAACCAAGTTCCTTGCTGTAGGTCGTCATACCCCCTCGACGGGTACCAAGATGCGACTGATAATCTGTGCCATAGAAAAGGTCAGCCGCACACTTTTCTACCGATACGGTTCCGAAAAAACCTCCCATAAACAGTGATAATAAGTTGAAAATCGCTGCAAAGGTACGACTAAGTGAGGGAAAAACCAAATTTATTTGAGTTTTTCCGAGTTTTTTAGGCCAAAGTAGTTTAATGTTCTTAATCAATTTACGCTTCGGTGGACGAAAGAAAAACAGCTGTTTTTCTTTCGTCCACCGAAGGCGTATAATCAACCCTGCCTTACTTTCCCAGAATGATGTTCACCAGTGTTGTCACGTCGCTGATGTTCACATCGCCGTCCTTATTCACGTCGGCGGCACTGTTCTTGTCAGCCTTGCCCAGAATCATGTTCACGAGCAACGTCACGTCGCTGATGTCTGGAGTGCCGCTACCGTCCACGTCGCCAGTCACAGCTGCAGATCCGATTTCGAAGACACCACCCTTGAATACATCTTCCGTCCAGCCAGCGGCGATGTAGGCATCCTTCTTGCCGAAGGGGACGTAGAGCTTGCAGTCTTTGTTGATGGATAAAAATTCGAAGAATCCGATCGTACATGGTGTGGCCATGTTGGCATAGACAGAGGTCAAGCTGCTACAGTTACGGAATGCATCACCTTCGATGCTGGTCAAATTGTCAGGAAGGTTGACCGTAACCAAGCTTGTACAGCCAGAAAAGGCATTGTATTCGATGCGGGTCACACCGTCGGGGATGTCTATCGAGGTCAAGCTGGTACAGCCAGCGAACACCTCCAAGCGCATTTCTCGCAGATTGTCGGGAAGATCGATGGAACGCAAGCTCGAACAGCCCTCGAATACAGCCGCTTGCAAAGAGACCATACTGTTGGGAAGCGTGACTGTCTTCAAACTGGAGCAGCCCATGAATGCGTACACCCCACACGTTCGCACCCCTTCAGGAACAGTCACCGAGGTGAGCCCAGTACACCCATAGAAAGCACCGTCTCCAACCTCTGTCACCGTGTAGGTCTCGCCTTCATACGTCACAGTGGCAGGGATGAACACCGACCCTTTGGCCGACGTGCTGATGGCAGTATTGTATATATAGGTACCATCTTCTGACTCCCCTACATAGCCGCCACCCACCTGCACGTAGCGGTTCTTCTTATCCGTGATTTTATATAACAACTTCCTACTTTCATACTCGTAGTAGAACGTGTCATTCTCGTAGATGCCACCCTTGAAGATGTTCTCCGTCCAGCCCTTGGCGATGTAGGCATCCTTCATGCCGAAGGGGACGTAGAGCTTGCAGTGGCCGTTGATTTGGTAAGGGTAAAGGTCATAATCGGCGGCGAAATAGCACGGTGTGGTGCTTTCCGCTGTAATGCTCTCCAGCCCGCTACAATTTGCAAACGCAAGGCCTCCGATGTACGTCACGCTAGCGGGGATGGTGAGATTCTTCAAGCCGCTACATCCGTTGAAAGCATCCCAGTCAATGTCGGTCACACTTGTGGGGATGACCGTGTTCTGACATCCCACCACCAAACGATTGGAAGCAGTAAGGATGATGGCATTGCAGTTGTCCCGAGAGTCGTACACTGTGTTCCCCGCTGCAACGCTGATGCTGGTCAGGCCGCTACAAAGCAAGAACGCATGATTGCCGATTTCCGTTACGTTTTTAGGAATGGTGATAGAAGTCAAACCACTACAATAAGCGAACGCATAAGATTCGATTTGGGTCACGCTGTTAGGAATGGTGACAGAGGTCAGGCTACTGCAATCTTGGAATGCGGAGTTACCGATGCCCTTCACCGTGTATGTCTTTTCCAAATGCGTCACGCTGCTCGGGATAGTCACCGACCCTGTGGCCGAGGTGCTGATGGCAGCATTGTTCCCGTCGCCCACCTGTACATACAGGTTCGTTGTATCCGTTATCTTGTACGTCAGCGTCTTTCCGTTGTATGTATATTTGAATGTATCCTCCGTTCCGTCATACACGCCACCCTGGAAGACATCCTCCGTCCAGCCCGCGGCGATGTAGGCCAACCGCTTGCCCGCGGGAACCTTCAGCCAGCACGTGCTGCCGATACTGTTGAAGGCATCCGTTTTAAAGGTAAACGGATTGGTCATGTTGGCCGTGACGGAAGTCAGGCCGCTACAACCCTTAAACGCAGAGGATCCTATATAGGTCACGCTGTTGGGGAGGGTGAGGGTGGTCAGACCGCTACAACGCAAGAACGCCTGTGCGGCGATGTAGGTCACGCTGCTTGGAATGGTGACAGAGGTCAGGCCGCTACAGTCCCTGAACGCATACTCTCCGATGCTGGTCACGCTGCTGGGGATGGTGACGGAGGTTAGGCTCTTGCAAGTATAGAACGCATAGTATCCGATTTTCTTCACCTCGTAGTTCGTTTTCAAGGCTGGGTGCGTCACGCTGCTGGGGATATTCACTGCACCTACCGCCGAGGTGCTGATGGCGGTATTGCTCCCGTTGCCCACCTGCACATACCCTTTCGTTGCGTCGGTGATTTGGTATGTCAGCGTCTTGCCACCATACGTATAGGTGAACGTTTCGTTCACCGTTCCGTCATACACACCGCCCTTGAAGATGCTCGTCGTCCAGCCATTGTTAATGTAGTCCGCCTTCTTGCCCGAAGGAACACGCAGACAGCACGTGCTGCCGATTTTGTTGAAGGCACCAGTGCCGAAGGCAATCGGTGAGGTCATGTTGGCCGTGACTCGTCCCAGTTGCGAACAAAGTGCAAACGCATAACTTCCGATGCTGGTCACGCTGCTGGGCAGGGTGATGGAAGTCAAGCCACTACAACTATTGAACGCATTGCTACCTATGGTGCGTATGGTGTTGGGGAGGGTGATGCCAGTCAAGCCGCTACAATCCATGAATGCGGCATACCCGATACTGGTTACGCCGCTGGGGATGCTGACGGAGGTCAAGCTGGTACAGTTGTAGAACGCCTGGGTGCCGATGCTGGTCACCTTATAGTTCGATCCAATAGCAGGAACCGCCACGCTGCTGGGGATGCTCACCGTTCCCGTCGTCGAAGTGCTAATGGCTGCATTGCTCCCGTCGCCCACCTGCACACACTTATTCGTTACGTCAGTGACTTTATACCACATAGCTTTGCCCTCATACGTGTACTTGAACGTGTCACCTACCGTCCCATCAAGCACACCACCCTTGAAGATGCTCGTTGTCCAGCCCTTGTTGATGTAGTCCGACTTCTTGCCCGATGGTACACGCAGATAGCATGAGCTACCAATGCCATAGAAGGCGTTCGTGCCGAAGGTGCAGGGAGAGGTCATGTCGGCAAAAACGAAGTAGAGGATGGAGCAACCGTAGAAAGCTCTCTCGCCAATGCTGGTCACACTACCGGGCAGCGAGATGCTGGCCAAGCTGGTGCAATTCTGGAAAGCATAGCCGCTGATTTTGGTCACCGTGCTGGGCATATACACGTTTGTTAGGGAAGAAGTGCCGCTTGCTCTACCGAAGGAGAACTCGCCAATCTCCTTCACCGTGAAGTTCACCCCATTCCAAGTCACGGTGCTGGGGATGGTCACGTCGCCCGACACGTCACTGGTGGTAGCACCGGCATTCGAGGTTTGCAGGCTTCCGTCAGTCACCGTTCGACCGACTTTCACATACCCTCTGGAGGCATCCGTTATCGTGTACCACAACGTTTTACCACCATGCGTGTACTTAAATTTGTCACCATTGTTCACGATTACTGCCCATGCGGCCACCTGCATCATGGCCAAAAAGGCGAAAAGTAAATAACGTTTCATACTGTTGTTGGTTTTGAAGTTAGTATTTTAAGATTGTTGGTCAAAGGTACGAATAATGAAGGAAAGCCGTTTCGCCCCTCCCGTTAAAAAACGTTAAGAGGACGTGTTTTACCTGTTTTAGTAATTGTAAAAAAATAAATTGGGACGATTTGTTTTTTTATAAAGAAACTAATTTGAATAATATGAATAATTTTTCCATTAATATTACCATAACAGCACCCCCGACCACTCGGAGGGAGGGGTCGGGGGTGGAAGTGAGGGTTGGAAGACTTTTTACCAAGCAAATTGCCAGGGGTCGGCACCTGTGGACTCGCCACCATATCTCAGTGCTTCGCCAGCGTCAAGACCTGTGGCATTGACGTCCGTTTCGGATGACGGAGTGGATGGCGAGCTTGATGACCCCACCAACATATCTACAGGAGCCTGTAACTCAACCACGCGTGTCGTGGGCTTCACAAATTCTTTCTTTTCCATAATTCGTATAATTCGTTGTTTTACTTAATGATTAACTTCTTTCCGTTCTGGATATAGATACCCTTCGTAGGCTGGCTGACGCGGCGACCGTCCAGCGTGTAGATGGCATCGTC
>CADCDP010000010.1 GCA_902800305.1 uncultured Bacteroidales bacterium | reverse complement strand
CCTCTTCTATAACACCAACAGGGCATTGGCGGATGTTGGACATAATTTGTTTATTCAATACTCGCATATGGCAGCTTAATTTTGATTACCTACTTATCATTATTATTGGTACCAAAATCTATTTGACTGTCATCACTTGGAGAGATAGCAACACGACTCAGACGAATTGAATCATCACCCTTCATCATATCCTCATAAAAAGCCCCAACCTTACTTTCTGCCTCCTCGATGCGATTTGAATCCTTCAACTTATAGTAAACATCAAGAGGCAGGTTCAATTTGATGAGATAGGTATCAATGCCACCATTCCAATTGTCATGATCTTGCCAAATTTCCTCTATATTATTATCTACGAAGGCAGAAGCCAAATCCTTATCATATCGGAGAAGCAACTTCTGCACAGTTCTGGTATATGATTTGAATACGTCTGTCATAAATATAAAATGAAAGTTAGTTCTGACTGAGGTTACTATCCTAGTAAAGACCAAATCGTCAGATGAAATTATTATTAATTGGTTACACCTATTATTATTCCAATCCTTTCAGTTCCTTTATTAACCTTCCCAGTTCCGAGTACGTATAATCTCTGCTGCTCTTCAGTTTCTCTTCCACAGACCGATTAGCATTGGCCACAGCCTTTTCTATACTACCGCCATTGCGTTCAAAGTAATTGTGTAGCCCTTTGGTCTTGATGAAGAACTCTATCGTCTTTCGGTACTCCACACATTGGTTGAGGTCTTTTAGCAATGTCGCCTGCTCGTCGTATGGACGTGAGGTGTAACGAAAATAATAAAAGAAGAACAACTCTGTGCAGCGGTGAGTCTCAAAGAACTCGACCTCGCAGTAGATACCTTTCTTGGGTTTGTCAATAGGCTTGGCATACTTTGCCTTTAGCTTTTGGTATTGGGAACGCTCTGGCTCTTTGTCCTTCGTGTCCATATCAATGATACAGAAGATATGGCTGTAACCCATTGCCACACCCTCTGCTATCTTGGCATCCAATTCCTTGATGTTGGTGTGCTTCGGATAGTCTGGCTTGATGGTCAGACGCTTGAATACATCGCATAGGGACTTGAAATAGAAGAATTCCGTTTGCCCTTCACCTAGGATGAGTGCTGTCTGTCGTAGCTTTCCCATATCAGTCCTCCAGATTTATAAAGATACTACCCAATTCCGGTTTTGCTCCCAATCTGCCAATGCGATACGAATTGTATAGAGACAGGTTCTTGTGTAGACCGAATGAATCACCACGGGCATATTCGGATGAAGCTGTTTCCTTATTCTTTTCGACAAACCACACCACACCTCTGTTCTCATTAATTAAATCCTGAGAAAGGAGTGTTGTTTCCTGACTCGTGATAATCAACTGCGATTTATCTGAGTTGAAAATGAAAACATTAAGATAGTAGTATAACAAATCATTGTGCAAATCCTCTCCTAATTCATCAAGATAATACACGTGAGAACTTGTTATCATGTCGTATAATGCATCCAATATACGTATGTATTTTATCGTACCTTTCGACTGCCATTTGAGTGGTATGTCAAAATCTCCATTAATAGAATGATTGACAAACGCTACGGAATCGGCAGTCGGTTTAAGCAAGGCCTCTTTCATTTCTTGAGGAATGTTCTCCTTTTGGATGCGTTCCCGATATTCTGTTGGAACGAAACGGTCTTCTATAATAGGTCTATATTCCAGAATGTTCAAATCAGCCTTTTGTAGCATTGTGTTATAGAATTTACGCTTTGGGGGAGTGTTGTAAGCATCCTTTAGGATTTCAACAATTCCTTTTTCTCCATCACCATCCACATCATGATAATTATCCATAATCCAACTATGGAGCACATTGAATGGTGCAATATCCTCTTTCAACGCAGCCTTGCTGCAAACAGACAAGACACTATGGTTATTCAAAGTGTTCTCTCGGATACTTTCCTGGGTCTTCACCTGTAAATTAAGACTTGGGCCAAACTTGACATCGGCTTGTATGTTTTCGCCAACAAATGAACGCTCATAGAACAATGACTTTGATTTTTTGGGATAATAATACAAGACTTCATTCAAAATGTATTTCTCGTTAAATGCCACATCGTAATCATATCTGATGCCATTAGCATAGAATGACACATGCATCTCAATGGGGGCATTCTTTGTGAGAATGAAAGGAATACTGCCATTTATTCTTTGGATTGCATCTGACTTAGGCAACACCAGTAAGCGAAATACTTCATTTAAGGCAATCAACATATTTGACTTTCCAGAAGCATTTGCACCATACAAGACACCTAATTTATACAAGAACACCCCATCGGCAACTTCTGTAACAAGTTCCGATGAAGGTCCCTTAGCTAAAAAACTCAATTCTTGCTTGTCGCGAATGGAAAGGTAATTTTTTACCCAAAAATCTCGTATCATATCCTAAATATTTTATTTGTTTTCGTAATTTTGCTACAAAAATACAGATAATATTCGACAAACACACTATATTATCAACTAATTTTTGTAATTATAATACGATTTTATATGTATTTAACTCTATATTGTATGTAGAGATAGCAAATTTGTACAATTTACGGTTCAAAGTTATTGCCCGATAATCCATTCTTCTTGTGAATCAGCAAAGGGACTGCATAGGATAGTAGTTCGTAATTCCAACCTCTTGACGTAATCACACACGCGTACTATAATAATATGGTATAGTCTAGCCTCCGAACTTGCACATCAAGACCCGTATTTCCTCAATGTACAACTGCGACAGGCTGTCGCAGTTTTAGATTACTATCGAAGAAAGTATACACGAAAGTTATAATAACAGCTTAGGATCCGCACATTTTCATCGATTTTGAGGTGTAAGAAAGTTAAAAACGTTAAATCTTCGTCATTTTCTCCATTCACGGAATCTACATCGTCACTTTTCTACCGTTTTAATAAAAACCAACTGATATACAACAAGTTGTAAATACACGGATTGTTATGGCTTGACTTCCATTACCATCCCCAGTAATGTGACATTTGTTGGATTTACTTCATTTTCTGGTTGTGATGATTTAGCCGATGTAACTATAGGTAGTAGTGTGGCAGAAATTGGTGAATTTGCTTTCAGACATTGTGGTAGCTTAACAGCGGTACATTGTCTAAATGCAACACCTCCCGTTATTTATGATTCCACTTTTGATGTTCCATTCACCCCCACATTATACGTTCCTAAAGGGTCAATTGATGCCTATAAATCAGCTCCATATTGGAGTGATTTCTCAAATATTGTAGAAGAATAAAACAAAAGATGGCAGTCATGAAGTGCAAAGTCTCTTCATGGCTGCCACTTTAAAAGAATATAGATAAAAAACAAGTGAACTATGGAAGAAAAAATCATTTTGAACGGTACGGTTTATCGGTATCGGCAGCAGTATATAAAGGAAGATGAACTTTGGGAATGCACGTTTGTGGATGATCAAGGGAAGATGGCGGAAACGGCATTCGATATGCTTGTTTGCTATGACGAGTCGTTGGCGGTGGCGAAAAGTGAGTTGGAGGCTTGTGTCATGGAGAATGGCTTGCATTTCGGCATTGATAACAAGCTGGTTTTATGGACACATTTAGATTCGGAAACACAGCGGAAGATGATGGTGTTGGCTCGGAAGATAAAGAAGGAATTGGAGGGTGAGTGGGACACACCCGAAGGACATTTTACCAAATGGCGAGATGCTTTGCAAGCTCAGACGGGATTGGTGTTTACGAAAGCTCAATATGACAGAATATAGGTTTGGTTATCAATCTCGGTTTTTTTCTGATATTTTTTGATGAAAACTTGGTGGAGTTGGGATTTTGTCGTATGTTTGCAAAAAATTAGGGGGGCATCTTCCGAAAAGAAAAAAGGATAGTTTTGTTTATCTAATAGGTATAAGTGAGTATGAAAAAGAATTTTTTGTTAGTCGTTCTGGCGGCTGTGGTATTGGCTGCTTGCAATAGGAATCGTCCTTCGTTGGATGGAGTGTTAAACAATGAAGAGCCTGTCGATTTGTCGGATGTGGTGGAGGCATACGAGAAGTGGTTGCCGCATGAAGGCGGATATGGGGGGTACGTTGGAGGTTTTTTGCCCATAGAAGTAGTGGAATGGGGAGAAAAAGATGTGTCTTCTGAATTGTTTGGAGATACGTCGTTTGTGGTGAGGGTGCCAGAATACAGGAACTCTCAACATCCTTTTTTGCGAGGTGCGGAGGATTTGTACAATGGATGTGCCTTGGCCTTCAATCTAATGAGCAATGTGCAAACGGCAAAAAGGTGGTCTTTTGAGAAGAAGAATGCTGTGGAGAGCATTAAAAAAATAGATGTGGGTTTTATCAACAATAAGGGACTGAGGACGGAGGCAAAACGTTATAAGAATAACCTCATTCAGTTTATGCAATTGTCTGAAGATGAGTTGATGGAAAATTGGGTGAATTACATGGATTATCTCGTCTTCTTCAGCGATGAGATGGAGAAATATACTTACAAATACTACACGAATGAGGGGGCTTTCGTGGATTCATTGGACATTATGCTGAAGGCTGTTTATGAATTGTCGGCGACTCCTTTCATGGAATATTTGAGGGCTGAAAAAGATAATCGGGTGATGCTGCGGAACTTGAACCAATGTAAGAGCTTTGACGAGCAATGTTCTTTGTTGTTGAATTGGGCGCAGGTGGATGAAAGTGAATGGCTCATAGCTGTGGCCGAACGTCTGATGAGGAGTGGTAAGTATAGCCCTGTATTGTACAAGGTGTGGCTCACATGGCGTTTTGTGGGTCAAGTTTGTCTCGGATCTCCGCATGATTCGGGAACTCCTAACCCATTGTATAACGAAATGCGTAAGCGTTGTTTCCTTACTTGTCTGAAGCAGATTGAGACACATCCTGATGATGTTTTTGCCGTGCATGGTGCGGCTGTATTGGCGGGAAAGGCCAATGTCTTTTGTTTCAATCTTATTTACTTTGGCTATGATGCTGCAGCTGACCTACAAGAACTCGTGCCAGGCAGATTTACTGGGGATGACGGGATGGATGATGAAGAGGAAGAAGGAACGGACAATGGAGAATGAATTAGTTCACTTGTTTAGTTAAATTTTTTATTGCAAACATGAGTATGAAAAAGAATTTCTTATTGGTCGTGCTGGCGGCTGTGGTATTGGCTGCTTGCAATGGGAATCGTCCTTCGGTGGATGGAGTGTTAAACAATGAAGAGCCTGTCGATTTGTCGGATGTGGTGAAGGCATACGAGAAGTGGGTGGCGATTCAGGTGGAGGGGGATTATGCCTCAATGGATTTGCCAACAGAACTGGAGGACTGTGATGAAAGTCTGGGGTATGAGTTGTTTGAAGACACGTTGTTTGTGGTGAGGGTGCCAGAATATAGGAACTCTCAACAGCCTTTCTTGCGGGGTGCAGAGGATTTGTACAATGGATGTGCTTTGGCTTTCAATCTGTTGAGTAACACGGAGATGCCAGGGCGTGAATTGGCTGAGGAAGCAGACGTAGTGAAAAGCATTCAAAAAATAGATGTGAGTTTTATCAACAATGGGGAAGTGAGAAAGGAAGCGCAACGTTATAAGGACAATCTCATTAAGTTGTTGCAATTGCCTGAGGACGAATGGACGGAGGAGGATGGCAACTATATGGATTATGTTGTCAGCTTTAGTGAAGCGGTGGAGAAACATGCTTACAAATTTTATACAAATGAGGAGGCCTTTGTGGATTCACTGGACTCTGTGATGGAGGTGATACAGGAGCTGACGCAGGAACCGTTTGTAGAGTACACGAAGGCAGACGAGGATAAGAGGCTGGAGGTGATACTACGGAACTTGAACCGATGCAAAAATTTTGATGAGCAATGTTCGTTGCTGTTGAATTGGGCGAATACCCCAGATTTGGCAGACGAGAATGAGTGGATTATTGTTGTGGCAGAAAGACTGATGAAGAGCGGAAAGTATAGTCCTGTGCTGCATAAGGTTTGGCTGGTGTGGCGTTGCGTTGGACAAACTTATTATTTCGGCTCTTCGCGTGATTCGGCTATTCCGAACAAATTGTATAATGAGATGCGTAAGCGTTGTTTCCTCACTTGTCTGAAATATATTGAGGCGCATCCCGATGATGTGTTTGCCATGAACTGTGCGGCTGCATTGGCGGGAAGGGCTAATACCCTTCGTTTCGGACGTTTCAGTTTTGGCAACGATGCCGTGGCTGACGTGTATAGCCTTCTGCCTGGTAGATTAAGGGGTGACGATGACGAGGATGAGGAAGACGGGGACGAGGATGAAGACGGGGACGAGTATGAGTATGATGAAGAGGAAGAAGGAACGGATAACGGATAAAAAATCTCTCTGTAGCACGTTTTCTCATAAAAAATGTGTACCTTTGCACTGTCGTATATAATATAAGGTATATAGTCATGGTTGCAAAGAGAAAATACCCTGTAGGCATTCAGAGCTTTGAGGGCATCCGTAGGGATGGATACATCTATATTGACAAGACTCCACTCATCTACAAGATGATTACTGAGGGAAAGCCCTATTTCCTCAGTCGTCCGCGCCGTTTCGGTAAATCGTTGCTTATTTCAACATTGCAGGCTGTCTTCGAGGGACGGCGTGACTTGTTTGAGGCTTTCACTACGGAGGATGGTATCGAGCAACCACAGTTGTTCATTGCTGGAACTGATTGGCGGTGGGAGAAGTACCCCGTCATCCGATTTGATTTCAGTGCGGGAGACCTCGTGACCATAGAGCAGTTGGACACACTGATAGATGCAACGCTTGGCAGCTATGAGGAGCAGTATGGTATTACGCCAAAGGTGAAAGATGCCAATATCCGTATGGTGAACTTGTTGCGTACTATGCATGAGAAGACAGGCAAACGCGCTGTGGTGCTCGTCGATGAATACGACAATTTTATCCTTCATGCCTTGGGTAACGAAGAGAAGGTGACGATGGCTCGTTCACGGTTCCAGAATGTTTTTGGCCCATTGAAGAGTGAGGATGACCACTTGCAGTTTGTCTTCATTACAGGTATCTCGAAGTTCTCGCAGATGGGCATCTTCAGCAAACTCAACAACCTACAGAACATTTCGATGGTGCCTGCCTTCGATGTCCTTTGTGGTATCTCTGAAGAGGAACTGACCACCGTGATGAGGCCCGATATTGAACTGCTGGGTGAAGCTAATGGTTTGAGTTATGAAGAGCAGTTGACAGAGTTGAAGCAGATGTACGACGGCTATCACTTCAGTGAGAAGCAGACCGATATGTACAACCCTTTCAGCTTGGTCAATGCCTTCAAAATGCAGAAGATAAGCAACTATTGGTTTGCCAGTGGCACTTCGCGAGCTGTCATTGAATTGTTGGCGCAGATGCCCCCCATCAGCATTGACAGCATTGCGGACGTGCATTGCGAAGCTACGGCTTTTGATGCTGCTTTCGACAGCTATGCCTCGCCGTTGCCTCTGCTTTATCAAAGCGGTTATCTGACCATCAAGGACTACGACCGAGAATTGGACGACTATACACTGGGATTTCCTAATCTGGAAGTGAGCCGTGGCTTTGCAGATTGCCTCTATCAGCACATCACCTATCGGCAGTTCTCCGCAGACCAGAACAAAAGCCGTCTGTTCCGTGCCTACAAGATATTTCGGCGCGACAACGACCTGCTCCCGTTCATGGAGTCTCTCAAGACGTTTTACGCTGGATTGCCCTACCAATGGGAGAAGGATAACAAGAACGAACATTTTTATCATGCCTTGCTCTACACGCTGTTCATTTCATTTGGTGCGGACATCCGTGCTGAGGAATCGACTGCTATGGGGCAAAGCGACCTCGTGTTGCTGATGCCGAAGGGTATTTACATCATAGAGGTGAAGTATGAGAAACTACAGGATGGGGAACAACGCAGAGGTATTGACATCGTCCAAGAGGCTCTCGACCAGATAGACCGAAAGGGCTATGCCGACAAGTATCGTCTGGATGGTCGTCCTGTCACCAAGGTGGGCATCGCCTTCTCCAGCGAACAACGGAACATAAGCGATTGGCGAGCTGTGGCTTTAAGTGAAGAAGTAAAACGCTTCGCTAAATGATAAATGAAAAATGATAAATGAAATAGTAAACAATAAAATATCTATTTATGAAGAAGAACATTTTGTGCATAATGGTTGCGCTGCTCAGTGCCTCTTGTGCTTGGGCGGCGAAAGTGAACAAATCCGTGAACATTACCGTGAATGGTGAGACACGTTCTTATTGGCTTTATGTGCCGACGACGAACAAGCCTGATGCGCCGTTGGTGGTGGCACTGCATGGAGCTGGTGGACATAGTACCGACAACAGCCCTCGTTTCAATAACATTGCTGACACTGAGGGATTTATTGTAGTCTATCCACAAGGTAAGGAAATCTACTTTCCCGTGTTTGGTGGAAAGGTGAATGGATGGGATGCGTCGGGCGAGGAGAATGAGGATGTCGATTTCATTCGTGCTATCGTGGAAGAGGTGGCTACGAACTATTCTGTAGATCGCAATCGCATCTACTGCTGTGGATTCTCTAACGGTGGCATGATGACCTACGCCCTCACCAACACGTGCAGCGACCTCTTTGCTGCTTTTGCGTCCATTAGCGGCTTCCCTCTGAATGAGTTCCATTTCCGTCACACTGGCTATCGTCCCGTTCCCTTTCTCCACATCCACGGCAAATCGGATGACTTCGTGAAGTATTCCCTCATGCCTGTCATCGTGGACGAGATGGTAGCACGTATCGGAGCTAACCCCGTGCCCGTGAAGACTTCTGTTGCTGGAAAGTATGACAAGAGTGTCTATGAGGCAGGGGAGGGCAGTTTCCCTTACATCTACTATGAGATGGACGGCATGGGACACAATGACTATACGGGCAACACGCCTGAAGGTAACTCTTCGAAGACGATGTGGAATTTCTTCAAGCAGTACACCCTCGATACACCTTGTGACACCACTCTCAAATGGGCACCGCATCTGGATACCGAGGGCTACAATCCCAAGTTGCATGGCTGGATTATGAACGCCAGCACTGTGCTCCTTCAGTTCGGACGTGAGCAGAACACCGATGGCAAGCAGAATGTTTATCGTTCTCTCCAGTTCACCACGGGCGACTACAAGCTCTGTTTCCACTCCGAAGGTGAGGTTGGAAAGAACGTCACTGTGAAGCTCCAGAAACTGACGGGACGGAAGACCACCATCCTCAATGCCACCGTTCCAGTGGGCGAAGATGCCAAACTCCTGTTCCGTGTGGACGACGGATGGGGAGAGTATAAGTTGACAATCTCCCGTGAGTCGAGCAGCGACGTCATCAGTATCACCAATCTTGGCATCTATGACGCTACCCCCGAAGAATTGAGTGCCATTCCTTCCTTGCCAGTCAGTGGAGACGGGAAAGAAGTTTACTATAGCCTTTCGGGCATCCCATCCTCTCAAGCTCAGCGAGGGGTGAATGTCGTCAGAAGTTCTCAGGGAACCACTCGAAAGGTGTTGAAGTAACCTATCAAAACATTTCTGAAACAGAGGAGAAAAAAGGATTAGGTTCATTGTGCGTAACTTTGCAAACAAAATTGTATAGCCAATGAAACCTATTCTTTTTTTTCTTCTCTATTTTTTCTGTGTGGTAGTGGCGAAGGCTGCCGACACATTCGTGACGTTCGCTCCGACGAATGGGGCACAGTTGAAGTTGACAGGACAGTCAGACACGATTCTTTATGACCCTGCCGACTGGAAGGGTGTAGAAATTGCTGTGAAGAATCTGCGCCAAGACCTTCGTGCCGTGACGGGCAGCGAGTGTGCGCCCATCGTGGTAGGCACGGTGGGGAAGAGCCGATGTGTGAAGAAATACAAGAAGATTGCCCAACAGTTGGAGGGCAAGTGGGAGCAGTATGTCATCACGACGGATGGTAAACAACTCGTCATTATCGGCAGCGACAAGCGTGGCACCATCTACGGCATCTACGAACTCTCCCGTCAGATTGGAGTCAGCCCGTGGTACTGGTGGGCTGATGCACCCATCGCGAAGCACGAACACATATATATAAATAAAGGAGAATACACGGATGGGGAGCCAGCGGTGAAGTATCGTGGCATCTTCATCAACGACGAATGGCCATCCTTCGGAGGGTGGGCGACAGCGCATTTTGGTGGAGTAAATTCCAAAATGTATGCCCACATGTTCGAACTGATTCTACGCCTAAAGGGAAACTACTTGTGGCCAGCCATGTGGGACAGCCGCTTCAACGAGGATGACCCCGAAAGCCCTCGGTTGGCTGATGAGATGGGCATTGTGATGGGTACATCCCACCATGAGCCGATGATGCGTGCCCACAAGGAATACACACGCCGTCGTGACGAGGTGGGTGCATGGGATTATGCCTCCAACCCCGAAGGCATCGAGCAGTTCTTCCGTGAAGGCATGGAGCGTAATAAAGACTACGACAACCTTGTCACTATTGGAATGCGTGGCGACGGTGATGTGGCGATGGGCACAGGCAACGATGCCGACAATATGAAGACGTTGGAGAAGGTCATCGAGTGCCAGCGACGCATCATCAGCGACCTCTACGGCCGTCCCGATGCCGTTCCTCAACTGTGGGCCATCTTCACGGAGGTACAACGCTACTACGATGCTGGTTTCCGAGTGCCCGACGATGTGACCCTCCTTCTTTGCGACAACAACTGGGGCTACATCCGTCGCATCGGTCGTGATTTTGAACGGAAACGCAAAGGTGGCCTTGGACTCTATTACCACATCGACATGAATGGTGGCCCCTGGAACGACCGATGGGTGAACACCACCACCATCCCCAAACTTCGTGAACAGCTCAACCTTGCCTACCAGACGGGCATCGACCGAATTTGGCTCATCAATGTGGGCGACCTCAAACCCAAGGAAGTGCCTATCGACTTTATTATGCACTATGCGTGGAATCCCAAAGCCGTCCAGCCAGGCGACGAAAAAGCGTGGCTCGAAGCTTGGACTCGTTCCGTGTTCAGCGGTTTACCCGTTGAAACCACCACCGACATGGCCGACATCATCGCCAAATACACTAAGTATAACCTTATCCGAAAGCCCGAAGTGCAAGTGCCTGGCATCTTCAACCGTGAAGAGATGGAACGCATGAGTCTTCTTTGGAGCGAGGTGGCGACAAAAGCCGAGAAACTGAAAGGGCAGCTCCCAGCCGAGATGCAGGATGCCTACTACCAGCTCGTTTACTATCCCGCAATGGCCAGTGCCAATGTGGCTGAGATTTATAATGCCGCCACCCTTGGCGACTCACTCAAAGTGGAACAGTTGATGCAGAAAGACGCCCAGCTCACTGCTTATTACAATACCGAATTGTCCCGAGGAAAGTGGTCGGGCATGATGCAGGACAAGCACATCGGCTACACGCAGTGGTCTATGCCCAACGACCATGTCAACCCCACCACATTGGGCTTCCCCACAGACCATGCCCTCCAGCAGCAGACTTCCACAGCGGAATACGCTATTCCAGCCCATCGCTACACCCGAAAGACCGATAGTGCCAATGCTTCGTGGCTCTTCCTGCCCGACCTCGGACGAGGCGAAGGCTGCATGGGCAGCAGCAACGTGTTGGCACAGAGTGACACTACAGGTAAGGGTGCTGTGCTTGAATATGAAGTAAATCTTACCGCCGAAGGCAAGATTGCCTTTGGCATCCTTCCCACCCAAGACATTTACCCAGAACGTGGTTTGCGTATCGGTGTGCAGTTGGACGACCAACCCATGCAGTTGGTTGATGCGCGTCATGGCCTCCACGACGAGTTTGGCGAGTACACTGCCAAGAATCTTGCCCAGTCGAAGGTGCTCCGTCCTTTGCCTCCCTATACAAAGCTTTCCCTTAGTGGTTGGTGGAATGGACGGAAACTGCCTCGTCGAGACGAAGTCTTCGACAACATCCGTTGGATTCCAGTCACTTTTGCCACCACCGCAGGTCGCCACACCCTTCGAGTCATCATGGTTGACCCCGAAATCGTTCTTCAGCAAATCGTGGTCAATCCCGACAACAACCATTACAGCTACTTCGGAAATACCGCTTGGTAAATCAATCTACTTATCACCTATGAAACGTACTATTTTCCAAACCTTTTTCCTCCTTGGCGTGGTGGCAGCCGAGGCACAGACACTTACGTTCAGTCAGCCACATGGATTCTATGATGAGGCATTCACTACTGAGATAAAATGTGACACCCTGTTGCCCGACGAAGTGGCCATCCGCTACACTTTAGACGGTAGTGAGCCAACAGCCAGCAGCGCTGCTTATACTCAACCTCTTCGTGTCGATGGCAATACCATTCTGCGTGCTGCAGCCATCGCCGATACAGGGCGTGTCTCCCCTATTGCCTCTGCCACTTATCTCTTTCTCGACGATGTACTTCATCAATCTAACATTCCAGAGGGCTATCCTATGGAGTGGGGAGATTACACTGAACAATGGGGTGCCGCTATTGCTGACTATGAGATGGATGCTGAGATGACCTCCAATCCTGTTCTGGCAGAGAAAATCCGACAAGGTTTCCTCTCTCTGCCTGTGTTGAGCATCGTGACCGACAAGGATAACCTCTTCAGCCATGACCCTGACCCAGACACGGGTGGCATCTACATCTTCACAGGGCCTCCTGTGGGCGATTCGACCGGGCATGGATGGACACGTCCAGCTTCGGTGGAATTATTTGGCGATGGACAGCAAGGCTTTTCCGTCACTTGTGGTCTTCGGCTTCATGGCGGTCATGGACGTTTGGCAGAGAAGAACCCCAAGCATTCCTTCCGCCTGGTTTTCAAAGAGAAATATGGAGAGAAAACCCTCAAATACCCTCTCTTCGGAGCCGACGAACCAGCCAAGTTCGACCAGCTCGTGTTGCGCTGTCACTTCGGCAACTCTTGGCAACATTGGCTCGAATCCAATCGCCAGAAAGCACAATACACCCGTGATGTATGGGCGCGTCGGATGCAGCGCAAGATGGGGTGGACAAGCGTCAACGCCCTCTATGTCCACGTCTTTCTCAATGGCATGTACTGGGGACTCTACAACCTTGCTGAGCGTGTTGATGACCAGTTCGGCCACGACCACCTCGGTGGCAAGAAGGCCGACATCGACGTGATTAAGGTCGAGGAAGACGGCGGCAACCATCTCGAAGCGTCCGAAGGCGACATGGAAGCCTACGAGCAGATGGCGCAGTTGGCGGCGCAAGCCTACGACGATGCCAGTTACTTCCAGTTGCTGGGGCTTGACACCGAAGGCAACCCAGACCCCGACCTCGAACCTCTGCTCGACGTGGATGCCTTCATCGACTATATGCTTATTAACCAGTATGGTGGCAACACCGATTGGGACCACCACAACTGGTATGCCATCCGTCGGCGTGGCACCGACAGCCAAGGTTTCCGCTTTCTCTGTTGGGACTCAGAGTTGATTCTCGACAATCCCAAGGAAAACGTCCTCTCCAAGAACAATGGAACACTCTATCCTACGGGCATCTTCCACAACCTCCTCCAGAATGAGCATTTTGCTCGGCGTTATCTGGCACGAGCCAAAGTTGTTCTTACAGACGATGGCCCATTGGGTGCCGAAAGTTCCGTGGCTCTCTTCGACAGTCTCTACAACACCATCGCCCTTGCCCTCTACGACGAGGCTGCCCGTTGGGGCGACTACCGCCGTGACGTGCATCCCTACACCACCCGTGGCTCCCTCTACACCGTCGATGGCACCTACATGACAGAGCGCGACCGTCTCCTCACCCAATACTTCCCTGAACGTAGTCAGCGTGTGCTCAGCAGCATCGTGAGCATGCTCAATATCGACGACTTCGAAGCCCCCGATGGTTGGATTCCGTTGGCCGCCACGATGTTCCACGAATGGGATGGTACCGATGCCGATGCCCAACCGCTCGACACCTCCGTTCATGTTGATTGGAACATGAACCAAGAGGCTGCTGGAGGCACAGCCGTGGCAGGATTCGTTAATGTTGACCATAACCAATACGCTGACATCAGTTCCTACGAGAAGCTGGTCATCCGAGGTACGGGTAGCGGTCTCCGCATCCTTGCCAACCGACTCGTGCCTCATGGCCCATGGAAAGAAATCAAAGTCTCCTTCAACGACAGCAACCCCTACTGGGATAGCGACCTGCAAGCCATCGTCCTTCCGCTCGATGACCTGCGCAACACCCTTACCAGTGAGGGCAGAACGCGAGATGATGACTTCCTCCATCTCCATGTGCTAAAAGTCGATTGGAGCAAGACTGCCAACGTCCGTTCCGCCTATCTCGTGCCAAACGAGGATGCTTTGGCCATCCATTCCCTCGAAGCTCAATCCTCTGTTGTCACTAATCATCAGTCAACCTCTAAATACTACAATCTCAACGGTCAGGAGGTGGCACACCCCACCCGTGGCATCTATATTTATAACGGTAAGAAAGTTCTGCTGAAGTAAAGAAAAACTAACATGTTTAATACATTTTCCTAAATATCACAGAATATGAAACAATTTATGAAACAGACTGTTGCCTTGTTGATGGGGTGGGTGCTGTGTGCGTCTGCCTCGGTCATGGCACAGCGCATCACCTTGAAGGTGAACGGCACAGACCGCACGTTTTTGGAGTATGTGCCGAAGAATCTGGGTAAAAACCGACCGATGCTCATCTCTTGTCACGGGGCGAATCAAGATGCCTTCTATATGAGGGACACGCAGATGAAGATGGGGGCAGTGGCCGATACGGCAAAGTTCCTCATCGTGTTTCCCGATGGCATTGGCAACCAATGGGACATTTCGGGTGACCGTGACATTAAGTACATTGAGGCACTTATCGACGAGATGGTACGAAAGTACAGCATCGACCGCAACCGCGTCTATCTATCGGGCTTTTCGATGGGGGGAATGCTCACTTATCATGCGATGAATAAGATTGCGAACAAGATTGCGGCATTTGCACCCATCAGCGGCTATCCGTTGTGGGGTAGTGAGGCGAACAGCTCACGTCCTGTGCCTATCCTGCACACGCAGGGAACGGGGGACGACGTGGTGAGTGCCGACGGCGTTCGTGGGGTGCTGAACAAGTGGATTCAGCGTAACCATTGTTCGACCACGGCGAAGGAAATCAAGAAGTATAAGGGTTTTGGCCATGCTAACCTCTACATCTGGGGTGGTGGTGACGAAGGCGTGGAAGTGCGTCTGCTGGAACTGGAAGGCAAGGGGCATTGGGTGTCGAACGACGGAGTGCTGACGGGCGAGGAAATCTGGCTCTTCTGCAAGAATTACTCGCTAAACAAGACTTCGCCCTCGGTGTCGTTCACTTCGCCAAAGGCTGGCACAACCTTTACGCTGTTTGCTCCGCAAGAGGAACGGGTCTTTCCCTCCATCACGCTGACGGCTGAGGCGAGTGACCCGAACGGAACGGTTGAGAAAGTGAATTTTTACGATGGTAGCACCCTTATCGCTTCTTGCACGGAATCGCCCTATATAGCCACGCTGGAGACTTCCGTCTCGGGTAAGCACACGTTGAAGGCTGTGGCTACCGATAACGACGGTGAGACGGCTTCAGCCACGGTGGAGGTGTCGATGAATGCGCCGCAGACACAGTATGCCTTTTCGCAGCATTTCAATGAAGGTGCCATCATCCCAGCGGGATGGACGACCTACGATGGCTCAGAGGAACGCATGGGGTACAGCAATGGCTACACGTTGGGATGCCGTGTGTTGCAGTTCACAGGCACACGTCGCGATTTCAATTACGGTCTTTATTTCCGCAACATGGAGGGGAAGCCTCGGGCGGGTTATGCAAAGTATGGATTAGAAAAGACGAATGCCACGTTGTCGCTCGCGCCTGGACGGTATGTGTTGAAGTATAAGATTTGCAACTGGAACCAGCCTCAGTTCTCGCCTGTCGAGGTGTGTGTGGAGGCGCGTTCGGACGGTGAGGCCATAGCTACACAGACTTACACCCCCACCGTCAATATCGGCAATGTAGCCTCCAATAAGTTCAGCGGAAGCACACAGCAGATGCTTGAATTTGAGGTGAAAGAGACGGGCGACTATGTGCTGGCTTTTTACACCGCCGACACCGAATGGGCTGATTGTGTGATAGGTCAGTTGCTGCTCACGGTGCAGGAATATGTATCTACAGACATCATTGCACCAGTTTCCGTTTCTTCGAAGAAAGATGTGTACTATAACCTTAGCGGTCAGCGTGTGGAGCACCTCACACACGGCATTTATATCAGGAACGGAGAGAAAGTGTTGGTGAGATAGAGATAAGTGAAAATTACGTTACAGGAATTTCCAGAATGAAGCGTGCTCCTTCTTTGTAGGTGGTGTCGAGGGTGAGTGTGCCACCAAGCAAGTAGGCAGAGCGTTGGCAGAGTCCGAGTCCGAGTCCAAGACCTTCTGCATAGTAGTCGAGCTTGATGAATGGGGTGAAAATGCGCTCTTGGTCGGCTTGCGAGATGCCAGGACCATGGTCTTCGACGATGAAGCGGATATGTGTTATCTTTTCTGGTGGTGGGGGGACGGCTTCGATGGTGAAGTTGACCGGGTTCATGTAGGCGAACTTCTTTGCATTAACTAGCAGTTCGCGGACTGTGCGCACCAAGTAAAGGTGATTGGTGTGGATTTGTAGGGTGTCTGGCACGTTGGTGGTGAAGTTGAGAGGGGTGTCGTGTGGAGACCTTTTGTGGAAGATGGCAATGGCCTGACGAGCGGTCTCGTTGACGGACACGATGTCGTTGAGCGTGAACATGGGGGTGCTTCCAATTTGGGAAGCATCGAAGAGCATGCTGACCATTCGTGTGACGGTGATGGAGTTTTGCTGCATAGTGTCGGTAAACTCTTCCATCTCTTCTTTGGAGATGGCGGAGTAGGCATCGCAGAGGACTTGTGCGAATCCAACGATGAGGTTGAGTGGCGTTCGGATTTGGTGAGACACATCTTGGAAGAAGATGGTCTTACGGTGGTCGGCCTCTTGGGCGAGCTGGTTGGCTATGACGAGTTCTTTGTTGCGGGCTTCGGTCTCCTGATTGGCTTGCTGGATGTTGTTGATATGCTGGTTGATGGATTCCTGCATAGAGCGGAAGCTGTTTTGGAGCACACCAATCACGTCACTGCGGCTGCTAAGGGGGATAGGATGGTCGTAATGGCCTTCTGCGATGTGACGGGACTCTTGGGCGAGCTGGTTGAGCGGATGAATGAAGTGGGAGATGGTCTTGACGCAGAAGAAGAGAATGAGCAGCAGTCCGATGATAATGAGCGGCACGACGATGTAAACGAGTCGGTTATAACCAGCGAGGATGTCGTCTTCGGTGCAGACAAGGGCAATACTCCACTGTGTGTGTGTGAGTGGTTGGAAGAAGACGAGGCAGGGTTCATCGTCGATGTTGACAGCCATGTATCCCGTCTTGTTGTCGAGCATCTGATGTCCGAGAGCGATGAGGTCTGGGTGGAGATTGGGGTCAATGTCGCTAAAGATGGTCTGGCCTTTCAGCTTGGCAGTGTCGGGATGGACGAGGTAGCGTCCGTCTTTGCCCACCATGATGCAGTAGGAGTGTGGATAGGGCTTCTCGTTGGAGATAGTGTTCGACAACCACTTGAGCGAGAGGTCGGTGGCGATGACTCCTATGAATTTCTTCTCGTCGGCTGCTCCTTTCTTCTTCGGGTCTTTGGAAGTCAAGTAGATGGGCTTGCAGTAGGAGGCGATGACTTCGGACGAAGAAAGTGTACCTTCGTTGTAATCGTCGTAGGGATCTACCCAGCAATTTTTGCCAAGTGTGCGTGGGGTCTTGTACCACACTTTTTCATAGTAATTGTAATCACCTTCTCGTACCGTGAAAATGGTGTCGCCTTCTTGGACGGAGTAGGCTGAGAAATACGAGCCTAATTGTGGGAAAAAGTAAGGTTCCATCGTGATGGAACAGCCTTTCACATTGGGGGTCAGTTCTACAACCCGACGTGAGTAGTTGAGAAGGGAGTCGGGCTGAAGGTTTTCTTTCACCAACCATTCTATGTTGTCGGTGGCAGTCTTGATTTCGGACAGATAGCCTGTCACGCGAAGGGAGGTGCCGTTGAGTGTGCGTATGGCACGCTCCATGGCTTCTTGCCTCACCATTGTTCGTGAGTGTTTGAACAGGAACCCCAAGGCCGTGATGAAGACAACGGCGACGAACATAACGATGCCGAGGCCGAGTTTCAGCGAGATTGAATGCTTGATGCGTTGGATGGGGTTCTTCATGCTTTTTGTAAAGTTTAATGTTTACAGTTGAAAGTTTAAAGAGGCTGACGTGGTGATACGGTCTTAGTAGGTGTCTGTTTCTTCTTTGAGGATGTCCGCTAAAGTGGGTCCCTTTTGCTGGGACATGGCGAGTATGCGGTCCAGCAGCCTTGTGATGGCTTTGGTGTGGGTTATCATCAGTTTTGAAAGTGTCTCGATTTTTTCTTGTCCGAGTGTCATTTGTTTCTCCCTGATGGTGTTTACTATCGTGTAGATGGCTTGTGTGGGGTATTGCATTTGCTCGGTCATGTTATGCAGGAAGACTGACTTCGAGCGGTCTGCCTCTACCACCTGCTCGTGTGCTCGTTGCAATGCCTCGTTGCGTTCTTTCAGGGTGGCTGATACTTGGTTCATCTTCTCGATGTGGGCGGCCAGCGATTGCTGCATAGTGCCGAGGCTATTTTGTAGGTCGCCAATCTCGTCGGAGCGTTGTGTCAGGGGAATAGTCGTGTTGAAGTTGCCGTCGGCAATTTGTTTGGCCCATTCTTTTAGTTGTTTTAAGGGTTTCATTTGCCATCTGATGAAGAACACGCAGAAGAGGGATAGCAGCACGAGTCCACAGATGGTGAGGATAATCATGTAGGAAATCAGGCGGTCGTTTGCTCCGAAAATGTCGCTTTCGGGGCAGACGATGCAGATGCTCCAGTGTTTGTCGTTGCAAGGACGGTAGAAGACATAAGAATCTTGGCCAAACAGATGGACTGCTTTGTAGCCCGATTCGCCGGCTAACATGGATGCCACGAGGCTGTCCACTTCTTCGGGTTCATCCTTAATCACTTCGCTGATGAGTCTGTGATAGACTTTCTCGCTGTCGGGATGGATGATGTAGGTGCCTTGTACGCCGAGCATGGCGCAATAGGAGTTGGGGAAGGGCTTGGTGGCCAAGACTGGTTGGGAGAATTTACTTATCTCAAGGTCTGAGGCCAGGACACCTACGAAGTTCCCCTCTTTATCGTGGATTGGAGTGGAGCAGGTGACTGTGTTCGAGAGAAGAGTGTCGCTGGGCACGTGGGGTCTTACCCAACACGTCCCGTTGACCGATTTCGGAATGAAAAACCAATTGTGGCCTACATACGGAACGTTCGCGTACTCGCCTGGTTGTAGAATTGTGGGGTCAAAAGTGGTGACGAGGTTGTTGGCGTTTTTGTCAATATAGCTATAAGCACTGAAAAAGTCCCCTTTTTCAGGGTAATAATGGGGCTCGAAAGAAATGGCGCATCCCAACAGGTGGGGGTTGCTCTTGATGATTTGCCGACTATAGGCTGCCATGACATCGGGATTGTCGAGGTGGTGCTCCACATTCCACAGCATCTGCCGATTGGCTACTTCCACTTCATGCAGTATGTTGTCAATATGTTGAGAGGTTCCCTCCAAGGTGTGCATCGCTTTTTCAATGGCTTCTTCTTCAATGGTCTGATGGGAAAAACGAAACATGACAAACAAGGCGGCCACAAAAAGAAAGGTGACTACAGCTAATACTCCTGCACCTAATCTGGCTACGAGGGTCGTTCGGATGTTTTTCTTGATTTTTGACATAGAACGTTAGTAATAGAAGCGCACAAATTTACATCCTTTTTCTTAAAAAAACAATGATGATAGCTAAAAAATGTTGAAAAAATTGTTTTTTTTGACTTTTAGACTGCATTTATTGTGCTTTTTTTACTGTCAGAGTGTGGATGAAGGATGGTACTTTACGGTTTGTAACGTTGAAGAAAGGATTGGGAACGTGCATGGAAGAAGAAGTGGCTTGAATGGGGTAACTTTGCGACAAATTAAATAGTTGTGCGTATGAGACGTTTTTTGTTTTTTTCTCTGTTTCTGTTCTGGGGCTGTGCCTCATGGGTTGAGGCTGTTGACTTGAAGCATTGCCGCGTGATGGTGGCGGCTGATGATGCTCCGTTGGTGAGGAAGATGGCTTTTGTGTTGAGTGAGGACATCGAGCGAGTGACGGGTGTACGTCCTCTTATTATAAATAATGTGTCAGAAGGTGCTATGGTGATATTGGCCACAGTGGAGAAGGCAAAGGTGATTTGCCCCGATGTGGAGGTCGATGAATTGTCTGGTGCATGGGAACGCTACAAGATTCAGATGAAAGGAAACCGCCTCGTCATTGTGGGTAGCGACGCACGTGGGTTAGCTTACGGAGTACTGCACGTGAGTGAGCGCATCGGGGTGAGTCCTTGGTATTGGTGGGCAGATGTGCCTGTGCAGAAAAAGGCGAAACTGGACTATCGGGAGAACTACACGTCGAAGTCGCCCTCGGTGAAATATCGTGGCATCTTTATCAACGACGAGGATTGGGGTTTGAAGACATGGGCTTCGACGAATTTTGAGAAAGACTTGAATGACATCGGCCCCAAAACCTACGACAAAGTGTGCGAGCTGCTTCTTCGTTTGAAAGCTAATATGTTGGCTCCGGCCATGCACTCCTGTACGGGGGCGTTTTATAGCCATCCGGAGAGTCAAAAGGTAGCGGCAGAATGGGGGATTATGATAACGACGAGCCATTGTGAGCCGTTGTTGTTCAACAATGCGGCGGAATCAGAGTGGAACAAGGAGCATGACGGCGAATGGAACTACCTGACCAACAAAGAGACCATCTGGCGGAAGTTCGACAACCGTCTGCGCGAGACGGCTCAATACGACAATATTTATACGATGGGCATGAGAGGATTGCACGATGAAGCCATGAAGGGGTCAACCGACCCGAAGGTGCGTGCCCGAACGCTGGAACAGGTGTTTGCCGATCAGCGTCAGATATTGGAGACCCATAAGGGAAAGAAAGCCGACGGTATTCCCCAGATTTTTGTGCCCTACAAGGAGACACTGGACATCTATGATGCAGGGCTTCGTGTGCCCGAAGACATCACGCTGGTGTGGCCCGACGACAACTATGGCTACATGAAGCGTGTCTCCAATGCTGCTGAACGTCAGCGCAAAGGCGGTTCAGGCGTGTATTACCACCTGAGTTATCTCGGTACGCCTCACGATAACCTTTGGATTGCCACCACGGCACCAGCTTTGATGTATGAAGAACTGAAAAAGGCATACGATGCGGGTGCAGATCGCTATTGGCTCCTCAATGTGGGCGACATCAAACCGATGGAGGTGGAGATGCAGCAATTTTTTGATATGGCGTGGGACTTGTCTGCATTCACTTACGAAAACGCCAATCGCTATCAGGCACAGTGGCTCGCTTCGGTGTACGGAAAGAAGTATCAAAAAGATTTTCAATGGCTACTTGACACCTACTATCGTTTGGCATGGGACAGAAAACCCGAATTTATGGGTTACGAACTTGAGTGGGACAGCAACGAGAACAATCTGCTGCACGACACCGACTTCTCATTTCAGACGGGTTCGGCACAGAAGCGTTTAGCTGACTATCAGATGATTTCAGACCGCGCTCATGCCATTGAACAGGAGTTGCCTTTAGCTTTGCGACCTGCATTCTTCGAAATGCTGGGCTATTCGGTCAAGTCTGCTTACCAAATGAACCGCAAGTTTTTGATGGCACAGAAGAATCACGAAACAGGCAGTGGAGAGCCGGCTCGCGAGGCACAAGTCGCTAACGACAGCATCCAGACGCTCCTCCATCGCTACAACACACAGCTTGACGGCAAGTGGAACCAGATGCTTTCCCAGATACCACCGGGCTACACAGCCAAATACCACTTGATGCCAGCGTTGACAACAGTTCCGACCAATGCCCACCAACTACCAGAAAGTCAGAAGAGACCCTTGTTTGCCCAGCAAATCGACCTTACTGCTGCAAAGGTGAAAGCCCCCTTCCGACTGATAGAGGGATTGGGCACGGATTGGATGGCGTTGCAATTAGGCGACCCTTTGGACAAGGTGCAGAATCCAGCCAGCTTGACTTCCGACCACGTAGATTTGAATTTCACATTTGCCAATGATGGTGCTGACAGCATCCGCATTTGTGTGTCCAGCGTTCCATTTTGGCCCGTCAGCCTCGACCGCAGCAACCGTTTTGGTCTGAGTCTCGATGGCGGCACACCCGTTGTGCTGGAGAACCGATTCGAGGAATGGTCATACCCTTGGAAACTCCAAGTGTTGGAGAATCGGAAAGACTTCGTCATTACCTTCCCCATCGACCGCACGAAGAAACGTCACACCCTTTCCCTCATCGTCGGTGACCCTGGGCAAATCGTGCAGCGCATCACCTGCGAGTAACCTCTAAATCGCACCCGTCGGGTCCGATGCATCGCACCCGACGGGTGCGACCAGCCGTACCCGACGGGTGCGGCTTTGGGGTGACGAGGGTGCGTCGAGAAGGCTTCCTTGGTGTTACCATTTGTCGTACCCTTTTCTTTCTAAGCATTTTTGCTGCTTACTTATCAAAACTGACAACAAAAGAAACATGACAGAAAGCCAAAGTGAGGCAGAATCCGTAACTTTGCATCCGAGATAACCTATAAAAACAATCAACCTCAATGAAGAAACTACTATTTTCTCTTCTCTCTTTCTGTGCCCTCACAGCGAGTGCACAGAATCCTTATCTCCCTTTGTGGGAGCATTTGCCAGATGGCGAACCCCGTGTTTTTGAAGACCCAGACAATCCAGGCAAGTTGCGTGCTTACATCATCGGTTCACATGATGTGACTTACACGGCTTATTGTGGCAACGACATCCGCATGTGGTCGGCTCCAGTGGAGGACCTCAGCCAGTGGCGCGATGAAGGCCCCATCTTCTCTTGGTATGTAAATGGCAAGTGGGACACGATGTATGCCCCTGACCTCGTGGAGGTGAAGGACAAGGCAACAGGCAAGAAGACCTACTGGCTCTATCCCCACTCACGTGGATGGGGACGTATCGCTATGGTGTGTAAGGGTGACCGTCCCGATGGTCCCTTCACCCCTGTCAACCTGACACCTGACGGTGCTCGTTGTGTGGATGGTTCGCTCATCGATTTTGACCCCTCTGTGTTTATCGAGAACATCACTGATAAGAAAGACCCCGACTTCGACAAAGGCTATCGTGCATACGTGTTCTATGGCTTCCAGCACTCTACGGCTTGCGAGCTTGACCAGAACACGATGTACTCGAAGCGTCCTAGCACAGAACTCATCGACCCCTTCATCCCTGCCAGCAGTCGCGATGGCAGACTGCTCGACAAGGAGGGTAGCGAGTATAAGGCACTCTACAAGGGCCAGAACCCGCTCGACTTCAACTTCTTCGAAGCTTCGTCCATCCGTCAAGTGGGTAACAAGTACGTGATGGTATTTTCTGGCTACAGCGGTCAGGAATATGGTGTGGGTGCTACAAACTCTGCCTTGCGCTATGCTTTCGGCGACTCTCCTCTGGGTCCTTGGCGTTCAGGAGGTGTGTTGGTTGACTCACGCGGTGTGGTGCTGAACGAAGATGGCTCTAAGCTCATCACCACCAATGCTGGTCACAACACCCACGGTTCTTTGCAAGAGATTAACGGCCAGTGGTATGTGTTCTATCATCGTCCACCGCGTGGCTTTGGCAATGCCCGTCAGGCAATGGTGGCTCCCGTGAAGATTACATGGGACAAGAAGCCTGTGGCTCAAGGTGGTGTCGTGAAGATAACGGGTTACGACCCCTACACGAAAGGTAACGAATGGACTGCTATTGCCAGCAACGGTGATGCCTATACGGGTGCCGAGGTGACTTCTGAGGGTTTCCAAATCTTTGGTCTTCCTCCTTATGCCTACTATTCGGCTGGTATCGCTTGCTTTATGTATGGGCCTAATGCCAACAACTGGATGCAGGACAACCACGATGTGTGGAACAACTCGATGGACCTCGCTGGCATTCAGAATGGTGGTATCATCGGTTTCAAGTATTTCGGTTTCGGAGGTTTGGCTAAGGACACGAAGGGCGTGAAAGCCTTTGAGGGAACGAAGAAAGGCGACGATGCCAATATCTATGTAAACTTGACGCATGGTGGACATGGTGCCTTCAAGATTCATGTGAAGCTGGACGATCCTTGGAAGGGCACAGAAATTGCCACCATCAATGTTCCAGCCACAGATCAAAGAGCTGCCGCCACATACGGTGCCAGCGTTCCTGCTGTTGAAGGTCTTACAGGCAAACATGCTATCTATCTCGTGGCTGAAGGCGACGAGGTGAAGCAGCCCGAGCAGCCTCAGCGTGGTCCTTGGGGACAGAGTCCTCGGCAGTCCCAGCGTCCACAGGGTCTCTTCGACCTCCACGGCATCGGCTTCTTCTCAAAAGCTACCAGTCTGCCTGTGGAACCGAAAGTGCCGCAGGTGACCATCACCGTCGATGGCAAGAATATCAACCTTCCAGCTAATCCGATGTTCTCGACGAACGACAATGGCTATATGGAAGCCTCTACTTATCAGGCATACGCACCTCTCAAGGACAATTCTGTTATCAAGGCAACAGCCGATGCTTCTGCGGTGAAGTTTGAAGTGGGCAAGATTGTTGATGGCCGTGCCACTGTGAAGTGTACTTACCAAGGTAAAACCAAAACTTATCTCCTCAACTAATGAAGAAACTTTTTGCAACTTTGTGCGTTCTGTGTACAGCCTCTATGGCTGTGGCACAGAACGCCCCTGTCTCAGAATTGCCTGAGACCTCTTTGCGTTCGACCATCCAAGTGAAGAACACTTTCATGTGGGCCGATTGCCCCGATCCCGACATCATCCGTGTGGGCGATTACTACTATCTGGTTACCACAACGATGCACCTCTTCCCTGGAGGCCCTATCATGCGCAGTAAAGACCTTGTGCATTGGGAAACCGTGTCTTACCTTTTCGACGAAATCAAGGACACGCCTCGTTACGACCTACAGGATGGTACTGTCTATGGACGTGGGCAGTGGGCTACTTCACTTCGTTACAACAATGGTACGTTCTGGGCACTTTTCGTTGCCAACGACGACCCTCATAAGTCGATGGTTTTCAAGACGGATGACCCTGCAAAGGGATGGAAACTGCACAGCCGTCTCCCTGCCTACCATGACTCGTCGCTCTTCTTCGACGACGATGGCCGTGTGTATGTGTTCTCAGGAAGCGGCGACATTCACATTGTGGAGCTGAATGCTGACCTCACTGCCGAAAAGGAAGGTGGCATCCGCAAGACCTTGGAACTGAAGGGAAGGCCACAAGGTCTGCATGAGGGTAGTCGTTTCATCAAGCATGATGGTATGTACTACTTGCTCTGTATTGCTTGGCCTCGCACTGGGCGTGAAGAAATATGCTACCGTAGTAAGAACATCGAAGGCCCCTACGAGTCGAAAGTCATTCTGAAGAGTGAGTTTGGCGGATTCCCCTACGCTGGTCAGGGTACTATCGTGGACGGGAAGCATGGCGAATGGTATGGCGTGATGTTCCAAGACCGTGGTGGAGTGGGGCGTGTGCTCACCATCGAGCCTTGTTCATGGATAGACGGTTGGCCCATGCTCGGAACCAATGGCGACGGTAAGATTCCAGCCACCGTCACCCTTGACGGCGACTGTGAATGCCACAAAACTGCTGACTATGCCAAGATTGAGAAGGATTATCAGTGGAACCATAACTATATAAAGGAAGACATTGCTCCTCTACCCCAAAAGGGTGAGTCCATCCGCTTTGGTCAGCCGATGCGTGATGCGAACACTTTCCGCGCTGTTCCGTTTGACGGTGTGGTGTTGAAGACTTCCGTGCTGGCAAAGTCTATCTTCGATGCACGCAACACCCTGACGTGGCGCACATGGGGACCTACCTGCTCTGACACGATTTGTATTGATGCACGCAAGATGAAAGATGGAGATTGTGCAGGTTTTTCTGCATTTAATGGCGATTCTGGTATCTTGACGATTAAACTAAATAAGGGTCAGTATAGTCTAACGATGAGTGAGGAGAGTGTGAGACTGTCGAATGGGAAGAAAGAAATCACCGAAGTGGAAGCAAAAGAGATAGAAACTATCAAGCTCCCTAAGGGTAAAGTAGGCAAGATTTACCTCCGTATCGACGGCGACTTCAACCCGGGTTGCGACACGGCCAACTTCTACTACAGCTTCGATGGCAAGACTTTCACTCCGATAGGCACCCGTGACTACAAGATGCGTTTTGACTTCTCGCGCCTCTTCATGGGCACTCGCTATGCCGCTTTCTACTATCCTACGCAGCAGACGGGTGGACAAGTCATCCTCTCGAACTTGACACATTAATATAATATTAAATAACTCCTATTACAAATCAACACTTCAAAACACAATGAGGAAAACTATTGCAACACTACTTCTGGCATCTGTTGCCCTTGGTGCATCCGCACAGTTTGGACGCAACCCGGACGTGAACCCGGACAAGGGTTACAAAGACACCTACAAAGACTACTTCACCGTGGGTGTGGCAGTCAACATGGGCAATATCAACGACCCTGCCCAAGTGGAAATCATCAAGAAAAACTACAACAGTGTGACGGCTGAGAACGACATGAAGCCGGGCGAACTCCACCCCCAAGAAGGTGTGTGGAAGTGGGAAAAGGCTGATGCCATCGCCAATTTCTGCCGTCAGAACGGTATCAAGATGCGTGGTCACTGCCTCTGCTGGCACGCTCAGTTCGCTGACTGGATGTTCACTGACAAGAATGGAAAGCCCGTCAAGAAAGAGGTGTTCTATGCACGTCTGCGTGAACACATCCATGCTGTGGTGAACCGTTACAAGGATGTTGTTTATGCTTGGGACGTGGTGAACGAAGCCATGTCAGACGCTGGCCGTGGTTGGCGCGGACAGGAGCCTAACCCCTATCGTGAGAGCACAGCGTGGAAACTCTGTGGTGACGAGTTCATCGCCAAGGCTTTCGAATTTGCTCATGAAGCAGACCCCAACGCCATCCTTGTCTATAACGATTACAACGCTTTCCAGCCTGCTAAGCGCGACCGCATCTACAACATGGTGAAGAAGATGCAGGAGGCTGGTGTGCCCATCACAGGTATAGGTATGCAGGGACACTACAACTCCTACGGCCCCGACGAGGCAGAAGTGGAGGAGGCCATCAAGAAGTACTCCGAACTGGTGAAGCACATTCAGGTGACTGAGCTTGACATCCGTCTCAACGAGGAGATGGGCGGTCAGCTCCAGTTCTCACGTGGTCAGGCAGGTCAGGCACAGCCTCACCTTGTGACCATGCAGACCGACCGCTATGTGAAGCTGTTCCGTCTCTACCGTAAATATAAAGATGTTATCGACAACGTGACTTTCTGGAACGTGTCTGATAAGGACTCTTGGGTGGGCGTGAACAACCATCCTCTGCCTTTCGACGAGAACTTGCGCCCGAAGTCCGTTTATTACGCCATTAAGAATTTCGACCCATCACTCGACAACGCTGCTCCTCCTATCGAGGACTTCAAACCCAACGAGATGAACCAGCCTGGTCAGGAATACCCGATGGTGAACTCTCAAGGTTATGCTCGTTTCCAGATTAAGGCACCACAGGCACGTTCCGTCATCGTCAGCCTCGGCTTGGGTGGCACAGGTGGTACTGTGCTCAAGAAGGGTGAAGATGGTGTGTGGACAGGCACTACCGACGGTCCGATGGACGAAGGTTTCCACTACTACCACATGACTATCGACGGTGCTACCGTCAACGACCCTGGCACCAACAACTACTACGGTTCGTGCCGTTGGGAGAGTGGTATCGAGATTCCTGCCCACGACCGTGACTTCTATGCTTTGAAGAACGTGCCTCATGGCAATGTACAGCAAATATTCTTCCATTCGCCCAGCACTGGCATGGAGCGTCGTGCCTTCGTTTATACGCCAGCCGAGTACAGCGCGAACCCCAAGAAGAAGTACCCCGTGCTCTATCTCCAGCATGGATGGGGCGAGAACGAGTACGCATGGAGCAATCAGGGCTATGCCAACCTCATCATGGACAATCTTATCGCCGAGGGTAAGTGCAAGCCTTTCATCATCGTGATGACCTACGGTATGACCAACGACGTTCGCTTTGGTGGTATCGGCCAGTTTACGGCTAAGGAGTTTGAGACCGTTCTCGTTGACGAGCTTATTCCTTACGTGGATAGTAACTTCCGCACGATTGCCAAGAAAGAAGGTCGCGCTATGGCTGGACTCTCGATGGGTGGCATCACCACGAAGCTCATCACCCTCCGTCGCACCGACGTGTTCGATGCTTACGGACTCCTCAGCGGTGGCACCTACGCACCTTCAGACCTTAAAGTGAAGCCCAGTCTTATCTTCACGTCTTGTGGTTCGAAGGAGAACCCCGATGGTGTGAGGAAGTCTGTCGAAGACCTCAAGGCTGCTGGCTACAATGCCGTTTCCTACGTTTCCGAAGGCACTGCCCACGAGTTCCTCACTTGGCGTCGCAGCCTCAAGGAAATGGCTCCGTTACTCTTCCAAAAATAAATGTACGATATATCGACTCAAAGAAGCACGTGTTTCATTTCTTGAAGCACGTGTTTCTTTTTTGCAAGTGCAGTTCCCCATTTTGTCGTTACTTTGCACGAAATTATATATATAAATGACAGAGTTTATGGAACTGAATCGATTCAAAGTATCTCATGCATGTTTGTTTGCAGGTGTACTCGCTTTGACACAAGGCTTGAGTAGTTGCAGCGATTACGACAACGGCTACACCGAGAAGGGAATAGCCTACAAGGAACAATTCGCCGACATGTTCGGCACTCCTGACCCTAACCACACATGGAACATGGCTTCGCAAGTCTGTGTGCAGGCCACTATCAACTTGGAAGGTACCTATACGGTGAAAGTCTATACGGCCAATCCGCGTTATGCTGATGCTAATGCCTACCTGCTGGGTCAATTTGAAGGTGTGGAAGGTGGAGGCACACGAAGCTTCATGTGCGACATCCCCGCTAACGTGACTGTCCCCTACGTCGGCCTGATCGACAAGGATGGTAACCGTCTTATTTCTCCTGCCGAGTTGACCGACGGAGTAGCAAAAGTTGAGTTTGGCGTGGCGGAAACGAGAACCGTATTTCCTAGCTCGAACAATGGAATAAACGTCTCTGCCACCGACAAGAAAGTCTTTACGAAGGACGAAGTTCTCCATCCGACCGAGACCTTGCCCGAGTTTGGAAACAACACAGGTAAGGTGTCGCAGAACTTCGAATATGTTTCGTCGGGTCCATTCACCTTCTATCCCATTTATTCCATCACTTCCAATAAGGGAAGCTCAAAGAATGGTGAACGCATCGGTATCTACACCTACGATTCTAATGGCAATGTGATTAAAGATGGAGATGAGCCTCGTATTACTTGGATATGGCAGTCTGATCCCTATTGGTTGGACGCTCGCCAGACAGGCACAAGTAACTGGGATCAGCTTTATGCTTTCAACCTTCATGGAACCGACCACGTGGAGGGTGCCAAGTACTGGTACGACGATGGTGCGAAAACCTTCATCAACACCTACGATGCTATCCGAACTCAGGGTATTACGGTTGATATTCCAGCTAAAACCCGTTTCGGTATTGTGATTGATACCGAACAGGGTAATTATTATTCCAATTCTGACTATAACAAGGATGAAGGTGCGCCCATTGCAGTCAATTCCACTACGCCTGATGGTGTGAACGACACCTACGCAGCAACGTTCTATAGTGACGGTATGCTCTATTTGGCTTTCGAAGACTGGAACTACGGCCTTCCGGGGCACGACAACGATTTCAACGACGTGGTCTTCGCCTTCGATAATAGTTTTGCTCTTCCTGCTGTCATCGACAAGGATGTGGCAGATGTTCCCATGACCTACATCGTGGCATGTGAAGACCTCGGTGGCACATTCGACTGGGACTTCAACGACGTTGTTTTTGCCATAGAGCACGTTTCGGGCTTGACGACGGCTCGTCTCAAACTGCTTGCCGCTGGAGGAACATTGCCAGTGCAGATTGAGTACAGAGAAAACGAAAATAGCGAACCGCGCGTCATCCAATTTAAGGATGCTAATGGCAACTTGAAGGCAGACCTTCACGAAGCCTTTGGTGTGGATTTGCGCACACCCGTCAACGTGAACGCAGGTTATTCTGCCGACCCACTTTACAGCGAGTACTTTAACGTAGGAGACATCAACTCCTTCAGTGTATCCACCCATGCCGACCGTTTCCAGATTCATGTCACCTACGAAGATGGAAGTGAAGCCTTGCAGATACATATACCAGACCAAGCAGACAAGGAGAACAAAGAGCCTCAGGCATTCCTTGTGGCAGACCCTAATTGGAAATGGCCCGATGAACTCGAATGCATCACCATTCCATACCCCGAGTTCAAGACATGGGTCGGCAACCATTTGCAGGGAGTAAGGGCGAACTGGTGTCTGAGCATCTGGGGCGAAACCGAAACCTACAACGCTATTTCCATGCCAAATGGAGCTACTGATGTCATTAACTACTTGTATTCGCAGAACAGCAGTTACTATACATGGGACAACCAATATAATTCGCTGAAAAACTATTCTACACTTCGTGGTAAGCTTGCGAATAATCAAGTATTATTCATTATCGATTGTGAGCAAATGCCAAGTGACTACAACTATTACGACTTAGGTATTGTTACTTCTGCTCATGCTACCATCGAGTTCTTCAAGCCAAAAGCCACCACTGGCGAAGAGTTCGAACCTATCGAAACGATGCCGAACGGCGAAATAGTGCCAGGTAAGCGCACCTCCTTCATGTTCGACAGCCAAGTGCTCAACCAACTGAAGGCTCTCAATGCTAATGGCAGAAACGGCTATGTGCTTATTACTTTCGACGGCAACTATTCCAGCAAGAACCCTGTGGATGACATTGATTATATTTATTGGTATGGACATGATGAAATCGCTTTGGTGGATGCCGGCTTCGCCATTATTGGTGCTGGTTCCGACAACGACTACTTGACTTTGACCTTCGAAGCCAACGACCGTGATGCTCGCACCTTCCAGTGGACATCCTTCTCCGAAGGGGCCGTTCAGTGCAGTTCGTCCGATGGCAACGTGGTCACAGTCGATAATAGCGGTCGAGTGACACCTGTCAAGCCAGGACGTGCCTACATCCGTGTCACCCAGCAGGCTGATGTCACTTACAAGAGCACGACGACATACGTTATTGTAGATGTGAAGGGTTACAATGCCGACGCAACAATCGACCCATCCTCTTTGTTCTTCGATACTAATTCTGCATCTACGATGACCATTACCTACGAAACCCTCAACACCGAAGTGGCTCCGACCGTCGAAAGCTCTAATACGGATGTCGTGACTGTATCTTCTCCATCCAATCAAGGCGTACAGAGCAACGGCAAGACGCGATATGCCATTACCGTCACCCGCCACAATTCGGGTACGGCGCGTGTCAAAGTTTCTCAGCCTACCACCACCAGCTATTGGGCTTCAGAAGTGAGCATACCAGTGTCCGTTGACGTTCCAGGAACCCAGAATGAATTCGGCACTCAAGTTTCCTTCTCTGATCAAACTGGTAATTTCCATAATTATTGGGTATCCGATGGCGATGCTTGCAAATGGTGGTCTATTCCTATCTCCGAAATCCACAATGCTGTGTCTAATCGAAACAACGGACTCAAAATTGTCATGGATTTCCGTGGTACATACGGCCTCGGAACGTTCTATGTAGGTTCTACTTATAACGGTTCTCAATGGACATTGAAGGCGAGTCACTCTCAGGAGTTCTCCACCGAGCATTGTAGCTTCAGTAGCGACCGAATCCTTGTCATCTCTATTACCAAAGATGAATGGGAGAACACGTTTGGTTACAAAGTCAATGAACAAGGCCAGCTCACTAATGGAGTTAATTCTCACTTCTATTTCGGAGGTGATGCTTGTTCACCTGTAGCCGTCTATGTTCGGGCACGTTAATATCTCCAAGTGAAAAAGTAAAAGGTAAAAATGAAAAAGTGAAAAATTTGCTACCGCATACGTACGTCACCTGTTGACGGCTGCTGCGGTAGCAAATTTTTCATTTTTCTTTTTCCCTTTATTGCAATAGCAAATTTTTCACTTTTCACTTTTCCTTTTTCACTTTAAACATTACCTATATGAAACGAATCTTATCATTCCTTTTCTCTGCAATGGCATTCACTGCCTTTGCCCAAGAGTCTCCCCTAATGGGTTGGAGTTCGTGGAACTCGTTCGGTTTCCAAATCTCCGACCAAATCATCCGTCAGCAAGCCGACGCTATGGTTACGTCGGGACTGAAGGATGCAGGTTACACATATATAAATATAGATGACGGCTATTTTGGAGGTCGCGATGAAGACGGCAACCTGCTCATCCATCCCACACGTTTCCCCAACGGAATGCGCTCAGTGGTGGATTACATCCATTCCCGTGGGTTGAAGGCGGGCATCTATAGCGACGGTGGACAGAACACCTGTGCCAGCTACTTTGGTGGAGACACCATCGGTGTGGGCGTAGGTCTGCTCGGTCACGACAAGTCCGACTGCCAGCTCTTTTTCCGTGATCTCGACTTCGATTTCATCAAGATTGACTTCTGTGGTGGCTCTCCATGGCACAACAAGGACAAACGGAAACTCTCTGAGCGCGACCGCTACACAGACATCTATGCCGCCATCCGTTCCGTGGGGAAGCCTGGCGTATTCGTCAATGTGTGTCGATGGGACTATCCTGGCACATGGGTGGACAAGGTGGCTGGTTCGTGGCGCACCACCCACGACATCGCTTGCGACTGGAAAAACGTGGCAGACATCATCCAGCAGAACCTCTATCTTTCGGCTTATAGCAGCAAGGGACACTACAACGACATGGACATGCTCGAAGTGGGGCGTGGCCTCACTCCCGAAGAGGACAAGACCCATTTCGCTCTTTGGTGCATCATGAACAGCCCCTTGCTCGTTGGCTGCGACATGAACAAGGTCTCACCAGAAGCATTGGCACTCATGGCCAACAAGCGCCTCATTGCCCTCAATCAAGACAAACTCTCCAAGCAAGCCTATCCTTGCCAGAAGATACAAGGTTGTTTTGTGCTTGTGAAAGACATCGAAGTGCTCAACGGCTCCAAGCGGGCACTCGCCATCTACAACCCATCCGATGCCGAGGTGACCAACCTCTCTTTGCCTTTGGCCGACATCGACTTGGGAGGCAAAGCCATCGTGACAGACCTTTACACGGGCAACGAGGTGAAGAAAGCTGTCCAGAAAGGTAACCTTGTGGTGGATGTCCTTCCTGCTCACGGCACGGCCATCTACACCATCGAGGCAGAGCAACGGCTCGACCGCACCATCTACGAGGCAGAGGCTGCCTACAATCCTTCCTATCAGGAAATTATGAATCATCAGGCAGAGGGTACAGGCATCTATGAGCACGACGACCACTGCCGTTCGGGCATGAAGGCTTCGTGGTTGGGAGGTAACGAAGACAACCGTCTGGAGTTCCGCGATGTTTACAGCAGTACGGGTGGCGACTATCAGCTCACCGTTGCCTATCTTTCTGGCGAAGACCGTATTGCCAATGTGGCTGTCAATGGTAAAAAAGTGGAGAAACTCATCCTCAATTCGGGCAGTTTCGACAAGGTCGATGCTGTTACACTCCCCATCCATCTCAACAAGGGCAAAAACCATATCGCTCTCTACAACAACCGTACCTACATGCCCGATATCGACTACATCAAGGTCGAGCCAACGAAATAATCTCCTTCTCCGAGTGCCTTTTTAGCGTGCGCTCGATACCTGTGCATCGCACCCGTCGGGTGCGACGCATCGAACCCGTCGGGTGCGACCAATCGTACCCGACGGGTTCGATTTTGTGGATACGAGGGCACCTTAATGTTGGCGCACCTTTTCCGTTTTCGGTGGTATAGAGTTTTCTGTTTTAGTAGTGCTTTGTGTATTCCTGTTGCCTTTTTCCTGATTCTTCACATCAAATAGAGGTTTTTTTCCTGAAATAGTGTACTTTTTTGTATCTTGTAACCTAAATAAAAGTCCATGTAACGCTGAAAAAATCATCCATAGAGCTAAAACACCTATCTTTGCACCAAAATTTCAAGTTAAAAGTATTTTTATTATCTAACCAACTAAAAACTTTTTTCGCTTATGAAGAAGATCAACTTAATGATTGCAGCGGGTCTGATGTGCGCCGCCTCGGTGTCGGCACAGACCACTATCGCTTCTGTCGGCTTCGAACCTGGCGACCAGAAGTACACTACCGCTCATGCCTATACACCTGGCGGAACATGGGGCGACTGGGTGAACAAGCAGGCTGCCGACATTTGGACAGAGCCTTACGACGGCGACGTCCATTCGGGAGAGTACAGCTTCAAGATGGAGAACGACCAATCCTACACGGGTAACACATGGGATCGTGGTTTCAAGATTGGTAACTTGATGCTGAAAAACAACACAAGCTACCGTGTGAGCTTCTGGGTGAAGGCTGAGCCCACTTTCCTTGCCGAGGATGGTACAGAACACAACACCTCTATCAAGTCTTCTCTTTCTATCGGTCGTGAGTATTGCGACATGCCAATCACTACCGCCAGTGGCTTGCAGTACTACTACAACTGGAACAACGGCGTCATGACGGGAGAGTGGCAGAGATTCTCTTTCATGACTTTCTTCACCAACAAGGAAGATCAGGACAAGTATTCTATCAACTACACGGGTAAGGAAGACCCCGAGGGTAACATCGTTTGGCCACAGGCTGAGCCATTCCCCAATGAGTATTTCCTTATTATTAATATGTTTAACCCTGGCGAGTATCTGCTCGACGACATTAAGGTGGAAGAAGGTGTTATCTTCAACGCCGCTACCTACGTGGACGATGTCATTAAGTTGGATTTCGGCTATCCTACCAACATTGCCGACTTGGCAAAGGAGCAGGGTGGTACGTTGTCTTTAGGCACAGGTTGTGTGAAGGTGACCATCGACGGCAAGGAGGCTCCTGTAGCTTACGTGGAAGGTCAGTCAGACGGTTTCCTCTACATCTTCTTGGACGGCGTGTCCATGGAAGAAGGTCAGAATGTTTTAGTAAGCTTCGAGCCAGGTCTGGGTTGCCCCATCGTGTATAACAACGACAGACGTCCAAGTGCTGACGTAGAGAGCGATATGGCTATCGTCGGTTTCAAGGATGAGGTGGCTTACTTCGACCCAACTATCGATGCTCTGCCTTCAATTTGGGGTCCTGCCCAGATGGTTAGCTCAATTCCTGAGAACGAGAGCTTCGAGATTGACGGTTCTACCTTCAGCACCGTTTCCATCACGTTCGACAAGGAACTCGATTTGGACAATGCTTCTGCTATGTACGAGAAGAATGGTGTGCAGACTTATCTGCCTTGGGAGGCTCTGTCACTTTCTGACGACAAGAAGACGGTCAACATCGCTGTGGGCAAGCTTGCTGACGGTGAATATATGCTCACACTCTCTGGCGTAGCCAACAGCTTTGGTGTAGCATGTCTCGATGACCAGAAAATCACCTTCGCCATTGGTGTGGATGAAGACGAGACAGTATCAGAGGTAGTTTATGCTTCTGACTTCGACAACGAAATGACAGGTGGTGTGCCAGAAGGTTGGGTAACTTACAACGAGGCTGGTTTCCACATCTATGGCTTCAACGACGAAGCTCGCACTTCACAGTACAACTACAACTGGGGTGGTCAGCCTGGTGGTGGCGGTACACGCCTCTACGAAGGTTTCAGCGGCGACTTCAACAAAGCTATGTACTGGGGTACCCGTGGCACCAACGAGGGTTATGCTGAGTATGGTTCACAGGTAAAGGACTACATCATGGAAGATGGTACAATTGACCCGGAAATGCCTGAAGGTATTGCTCTGAAGCTCGAACCTCGCAAGTATCAGATTAGCTTCCTCATGGCAGCATGGAAGGGTGAGCCTACCTTCACCTTCACCTTGGAAGACCTCTCTGGCAATGTCTATGCTAAGTTTACCGACATCCTTGCTGCTCCAAACGTAAACGGTGCAACAGGTAACGTATCTGGTTCAGTGAAGTGTATTACTGACTTCACAGTGGACAAAGAAGGTTACTATGTGCTTCGCTTCACGGCAGCCGAGGCTCAGTGGATGGAGTACCTCTTGGCCAACGTGAAACTCATCACCATGCCTTCCAAGGCTGCTTACTATCGTCAGTTGCTCGCTGCCGACGTAGAAAAGGCTAAGGCTGTGCTGGAAACTGCTGAGGGTGCTGAATATGACGGCGAAACGAAGTCTGCTTTGGTTGCTGCCATCAACCGCGCTGAGACTGAGCACTTCACTTCTGGTTCTCAGATTACTGCCCTTATGGACGAGATGGATGCATTGTGCGGGAAGTTGACTGCTCGCGTGACAAACATCGACGACTTCAACATCGCCATCATCGAGGCAAGTGCTGGTTACGATGAACTGGATGGTAAGTATCTCGAGACTGAAATTGCTAAGAGAGCTAAGGCTATCATCGACAAGTATGGCGATACCAATCCTTCTACTCTCTCTGACGAAGAGCTGGCAGAGGTAACTCCTCAAATCAAGACTGCTGCAGCTCAGATTGTGAACGTTCAGGCTTACGTTGACATCATCACTTGGGGTGCTTACAAGGCTGCTCAGACAGCTACAACGCTGGGTGCCGACGGTTCTGCCGCTCTCAACCTTGTTGCTGACGACCGTGCCGTGATTGACGGTGTGAACGCTGCTTCTACGATCGAACTCTACAAGAAGATTGCTGCTGGCTCTGACCTCGCCGACGTGATGGAGAAGGTTTACGACAACCAGCACCAGAACCAAGACAGTGAGGATGGCGATCCTAACTATGACGAGAACGGATACCCACTTATCATCACGGGTATTGACTTCACTGGTCTTGTAAAGAACCCACACTTCTACACTTACAGCACCAACGCTTCAGCTTCTCTCGAGGACAACACCATCGTAGGTTGGAACTGCGAGCAGTATGTTGAGTATGACGAAGAGGGCAACATCACGAAGCAGGGTAGTGTACACTTCAACGGTACTGCTGCTACCGAGGCTATGCCTGTAGCTAATGTTCAGGTGAACGCTTACGGTGCAGGCGCTGAATACAAGTTCTACCAGACTATCGAGAACGCTCCTGTTGGTACTTACGATGTATATATCAAGTCTCGTACTGCTTACAAGTCTTGGACTAACGACGACGGTGAAGAGGTGCCAGAACCATTCAACGCTCAGGACGAGAACGGTGTATGGGATAAGTACATCTTCGCTCAGGTCGATGACGCTGAAATGCAGGTGGCTCCATTCGAATCTGGTACTGACTGGGGTGGTTACGCAACCGTTATCCGCAACGTGACTGTGAAGGAAGGCCAGAAGCTGACTATCGGTGCTATTGAGCACTATGTTTCAGGCAAGGCTACCAACCTTGGTGTTGCTACCGATTTCTGGGATACTAACACAACAGTTTGCGACGCTCGCCTCTACTTCGTGGCTCCTCTCGCTGGCTACGACTATGCAAAGGCTGCTCAGGATATGGAGACAGGCATCGAGGCTGTGGCTCAGAATGGTTCACGTGCTGCTAAGGTAGCTGGCATCTACAGCGTCAGCGGTGCTCGGGTAACGAAGCTCCAAAAGGGCATCAACATCGTTCGCATGAGCGATGGCCGAGTACAGAAGGTGCTCGTGAAGTAAAGATTCTCTCTAAGTATATATAAATATTATGTAAGGGCAGGGTAGTCAAGCGGACTACCCTGCCTTTTTTTGAGCCGTTCGGATTGTTTGTCTTTACTGCGGTAGCAAATTTTTCACTTTTCATTTTTACTTTTTCACTTAAAATCGTATCTTTGCACCCGATTAACTGACTAACACAAGCAATGAAACGCTGTTTTATACTAACTATATCCTGTCTCTTCTTGGGTATATTGGGGCTTTGTGCACAGAATGTGCTCTTTTTCGGCTCCAAGCAAGGGCTTTCCAATTCACGTATTCGCAACCTCTACGAAGACCATCGTCACAACATCTGGGTGACTACACAGAACGGACTCAACCGTTACGATGGGGTGAAGATGAACGTTTACCACCATGAGGTGGGCAATCCATCGTCGTTGTTGCACGACGAAAGCACCTGTGTCATCGACTATGAAGGAGACAAACTGTTGGTCGGCACGGGGGCTGGTGTGCAGCTCTACGACTATGCCACCGACCAATTCACGACGGTGCCCTTTTTGTCGGAGAATGGCGACACTATCACGACTCGCACGGTGGGCATCTACCGTATTCAGAATGGTCGGGTGATGGTCTGTTTTACAGGTTATGGCCATGGTGAACTGAAGAAGGATGCCGAAGGGAAGCTCTTTATTCGGCGCAGCACCGAATTTAACACGGTGGATAATGGGAATACAGACTCTCCTGTGCAGTTTTTGGAGGACTCGAAAAAGGGCTTGTGGTTAGTGAATTCGAGGCGTGTCCTTTTCCATCAGACGGAAAAAGGATTCAAGAAGTACGAGGAACTGCCAGACGTGAGGAAGGTCTGCTTGAGTTCCTCGGGGAAGGTGTATGCGGCAGGAGTCAGCAAGGGCGTGTTTGTATATAACAGCAAGGAAGACCGTTTTGTGCAGGTGGTATCGGGCGAAGAACTGGGCGGCGTGATGGTGGGTTTCAACCCTTGGACGGATGGAAAATTGTTCATCTGTACGGATGGCGGCGGTGTGCATATCTATGATGAACAGACGGGTAAGGTGGCGCCAAGCCCCATCACAGTGAAGGATTTTGATTTGGCAACCAGCAATGTGAGCGATGCCATTTATGACTCTTTCGGCAATGTTTGGGTGGGCATCTATTTGAAGGGCGTGATGATGAAGCCTATCAATCAGTCGGCTTTCGAATATGTGGGGCAACATTCCATTACGAAGAACACCGTCGGTACTAATTCAGTCTTTGCCATCGCCAAGTCGCAGGTTTCTGTCGCTGGAGAGCGTGGTTTATGGGTGGCGGCAGACAACGATGGACTTTATCTTGTCTCTGCTGATGGCCGCACTTCCACCCATTGGAGCAAGCAGACCACCCCTTCGATGCCACAAGCATTCACCACGATGTTCAATCCCTCTCCTTCCACCTTGTTGTTGGGTACGTTCTCCGATGGTTTGTGGCAGATGCAGGAGGGACGTTTTTCGTTGCTTACCAAGGAAATCAATCAGATTTTTGAGATACATCCAACGAAGGAGGAAAACTGCTACTGGATAGCCACGATGGGGCAGGGCTTCTACTATTATGACTTGTCGTCAGGGAAATTCTTGAATTATCGTCCTGAATATGGCAAGGATGGGGGTACAAACATCATCGGTAATCCGTATGTTTATACGCTTCTGCCTATGGATGACCGCTTGTATATGGGCACATCCGATGGCTTCATCATCTCTTACCCCGAAGCGAACGGCATCATCCGAAAGGCCAGCACCAAACTATTGAGTGGCAAGACCGTCCGACACATTGCCATTTCCGATAAAGGTATGGTGGTGTGGGTGGGCACGAATGCTGGATTGGTTCGCCTCGATGCCAAGACACTGGAAACTCGTTTTTATACGACGGAGGATGGTTTACCCGTCAACAGCATCACTTCTCTTTGTGTGGAAGGTGAGCACCTTTGGATTGGTACCGACTTTGGACTCTCCTGCATGGACATGAAGACGGAGACTTTCACCAACTTTTTTGCGGAGGATGGTTTGCAGGACAACGAGTTCAGCCGTGCCGCTGTTCTCAAGATGGATGGCAAACTCTACTGGGGAGGCATTGGTGGATTGACTTATATCGACACGAAGCGCATGGAGCAGTGGCAGAGCGAAGGGCGAAACCTCCGTCTGCGTTTGATTGACCTTATCGTGGGTGGTAAGACCATCCATCAAGGCGACATGTCGGGAGGCTACGATATTTTGCAGGGTGTGATAGACGACTGCAACCGCATCGACTTGGGACATGCCAACAATTACTTCACCCTCGAACTCAACGTGGAGGGACTGACAGGCCAGCATGCCACATACGAGTACAGCATCAATGGTGGCGAATGGGTGGATCAGTCGGGAGGTGGCAATCGCATCGTGTTTGCCAACCTCGAACCAGGCACCTACCACATCCGTCTGCGTGCTCATGCTTTTGGTGCCTTCAGTGAGGAACGTGAACTGACGGCGGTAGTGCATCCTGCTTGGTATGCATCGATATGGGCAAAACTGGTCTATTTGTTACTTTTCGTATTGCTCTGTTGGCTGGTTTACCAGTATGTCAACCGCCAAATCCGAATTCGCCGTGTCATGGTTCGTCATCGTCAGCAGCAGGAGCTGAACGAGGCACGTGTGCAGTTCTTTATGAACATCAGCCACGAAATCCGCACCCCGATGACGCTTATCCTTGCTCCACTCGAACGGCTCATTGGCTCCGATAAGGATAAGGAACGCCAACGCAACTACCAACTCATCAAGCAGAATGCCAAACGCATCCTCCGCCTCATCAACCAGATGATGGATGTCCGAAAGATTGAGCAGGGGAAATTCTTGCTCGACTACCATGAAGTAGAGCTGGTCAGCTTCCTCCAGAACATTTTCGATGTGTTCGTCACCAATGCCCAGAGCCGAGGCATCCACTACGAGTTCGTCCACTCGGTAAATGTGTTGCCCGTTTATGTTGACCCAGACAACACTGACAAGATTGTGATGAACCTACTCTCCAATGCCTTCAAGTTTACGCCCGATGGCGGAAATATTACGATGATGTTGCAAGAGGAAGCCGACAACTTCCAGTTGTTGGTCACCGACTCGGGTGTTGGCATTTCCGACGATGACAAACAGAAAATCTTTGACCGCTTCTATTCGGCACAGCATCAGAATGGTTACATCGGCACAGGCATCGGGCTGAACCTCACCTCCATGCTGGTCAAGCTGCACAAAGGACAAATTGTTGTGGAGGATAATCCCAAAGGGCAGGGCACTCAGTTTGTGGTGACGATACCTAAGGGGGATGATACATTGAGAGTCATCAAGCCTGAAACGGCGGAAGAAGTGACCGAAGAGGCTAATGTCGTCGAGACCGAGACAGAGGAATTGCTGGCCATCGGCAAACCTGTTGACCCCCATCGACGCAATGCTCTTTTGGTGGAGGACGACGAAGCCATTCGCCAGTATGTCCACAGCGAACTCTCCCAAGACCTCGTCGTTCATCCTTGCAGCAACGGTCAGGAGGCGTGGGATTACATTGTGGCGCATCCAGGCAAGGTGGATGTGGTTATCAGCGACATTATGATGCCCGTCATGGACGGGATGACCCTATGCCAGAAACTGAAGTCGAACTTCAATACCAACCACATCCCCATCATCTTGATGACAGCCCTTGGCAGCGATGCCGACCGCATAGCGGGCATCACCAATGGTGCTGATGCCTATGTGTCGAAGCCTTTCAACATCGATGTGTTGCGCACCACCATCCTTGGGTTGTTGAAGACACGCCAGCTCCTGCAAGGTAAGTTCCACGGCGACAAGCAACAGGAAGAGAAAATCGACAAGGTCGAACTGGAATCGCCAGACGAGCATCTGATGCGCCGTGTGATGAAAGCCATCAATGAGAACATGGACAACCCTGAACTGTCCGTCGAGATGATAGCCGATAAGGTGGGTATTAGCCGTGTACATTTCTATCGTAAGATGAAAGACCTGACGGGGCAGGCACCCCGCGATTTTGTGAAGTACGTGCGTCTGAAGGAAGCCGCCCGTTTGCTCTCCGAGAAGAAACTTGACATCACGGGTGTCAGCATTGCCACAGGCTTTAAGTCGTTATCCGCTTTCTCCACGAACTTTAAGGCACTCTATGGCCTCTCGCCCACAGAATGGGTGAAGAAGCACAACGAAGACGAGTGACGGAAACGACTGACAAACAACCGACTGAACACAAAAAACGCCTCAGCTTCACAGCGAGGCGTTTCTCCTGACTAATTAACTAACTAATATTAACCTATCTATTAACTTTACTAACTAACTTCTTGTTTTTGTTTTCTGGTGCAAAGTTACGCATCTTTTTTCGAACCGTCTTTCACTTGTGTTTCATTTGCTTGCACTTCTGGAGCATCACTTCCGTTTCCCCTTAAATGTATCATAAGGAAAAGTAAATGTAACGAAAAGGGCGCTTTGTAAAGTTTAAAGGTTACAGTTTAAAGTTTAAAGAAGGCTGACGCGGTGTTCGGAAACGAGCCGCATGGTCTTTAAACTTTAACCTCTAAACTTTAACCTTTATAAGAATATCCACTAATTTTGCATAATTCATCCCTTCGAACCCTTCCAAGACATAGTGGCATTTATCCTCGATTTCCTCTCGTGTGTGCCCTGTTGTCAAGCCGATGGTGAAGATGCCAGATGCCATGCCGGCTTGCAATCCTGTGTAGGCATCCTCAAACACCACACACTCGTCCACGTCGGCATCGAACGTCTGGGCTCCTAACAGATAACAATCGGGTTCGGGCTTTGATGCTGTAAAGTCTTCTGCCGTCAACACCTTGTCGAAGAGGGCACCCAGTTCGGGAATCTGTCGTTTCACACTCTCCAGTTTCGGAATGTTCGAGCTGGTCACCACAGCACACTTCACGCCGTTCCTCTTCAAGTCTTTCAGAAAATTGAGCACACCCGGATAGAACTCATAGTGCATCTGAGCCTCCCATGCGTCCAACTTTTTGGTGATTTCCTGTTGCCATTGTGGGTTGGGGAAGTAGTTCGCGTAAATCTGTGTCAGCGTCGTTCCCTTGATAAGTTGTTCCAACTGCGGCACGTCGGGGCGGTATTTCCTTGCTGTCGCACCCCAAAACACCGAGTATTGTCCTTCCGTGTCCATCAGCGTTCCGTCGAGGTCGAACAGCGCCGCCTTGAGCCGTCTCCGTCTCGGGAAGTTCCTATCTTCCTTTACCCATAATTCACCCCAAGGCATCGCCGTTTTCTCATTCTCGATGTCCTCATTCTTTTTTGTCCAAAATGTTGCCATAATATGTTGTTTTTAGTATTCTGGCACAAAGATACACCTTTTAGGTAAAAGGTAAAAGTGAAAAGTGAAAAATTTGCTACCGCAGCTGTGCGTTTTCCCTATAGGCTTCGTCGTTGCCTCGCATGACTCTTCGTCGTTGAGTCACGTGACTCTACGTCGTTGCCCCTAGAGACTCTACGACGAAGACCCATCGGAAGTTTTGTGTGATTCGCGGATTCAGGTTGTCAGTTTTTCTGCTTAGGACTGTTTCAAGTTGACGGGTTACACTTTCAAAATTCACAAAAGATGTTTCAAAATTCACAAAAAATGCTTTGGGTGGCTCTCCACACAATTTATTTCTGTTTTTTTTCTTCTATTTCAAAGAAAAATAGTAATTTTGTAATCAATTTCTAATATATACGGTGCAGGGATTGCCGAACTATATACTCACGTTTCAGTCCCATAGCGGGGTTGGAACGTGTTATTTTGCGGGTAATACCCACAATGTCCGATATGAACGCGTTGGGTAATGCTAATATCAAGGACGTAAACAGCAAAGGATTTGCCTCCTTTGCCTTCCCCGAAGCGAAAAGCTCAAAAACAGGGGTGTCGGTAAGATATGCCCCATGCAAAGACAAAGCATGGTATGTCCTGCGTATCAAGTATGGTCAGTCGCAGGTGGTCGCTGATGCCATGATAGAAGACGACACTTACGTCTATCTGGCTAAGGTATGGAAAGACATCCGAAACAAAGAGACCGGCAAGAAGCAAAGAAAGTTGCTTCCATTTATGAACCTTCTTTTTGTATACGTTACGGAGCAGGAAGCCGAACAGTATGTCAAGCATTCCGAAGTGTCGAAATACACTACATACTATTACAACCATTTCGTTACAGACGAGAATGGTTATAACCCTCCATTGGTTGTTGACAGCAGAGAAATGGAACCGTTAGTCAGAGCTACAGCCGTACTTGACGAGCATGTGATGGAGGTCGATTTAAAAACCTGCCATTTCGTATCCGATGAGTTGGTACGTGTCACCCATGGTACCTTCGAAGGCATAACAGGGCGTGTCGCCCGCATTGCCCGACAAAAGCGAGTAGTCATTTATATAAAAGGACTGCAATCCGGCTTGACCACCGCCTATATTCCACCTTACTTTCTTGAAAAGGTTGAAAACGATAAGTTATGAGCACAATGACAAATAGTAGAAAGTACCCCATAGGCATACAGACGTTCTCTGAGATTATAAAGAATGACTATGTGTATGTGGATAAGACAGATTTGGTGTATGAGTTGGTAAACTATGCCAAGTATATCTTCCTGAGTCGTCCTAGACGTTTCGGGAAGTCGTTGCTCACCACGACCCTCGCTTCCTATTTTGGAGGCGAAAGTGAACTGTTCAAGGAACTGAAAATCAAGGCTCATGAAAAAGAATGGAAGCAATATCCAGTGATACGCCTCGACATAAGTATGGCAAAGGGACAAGGGGAGGTTAGCGCATTGCGAGATAAGCTTTTGCTATTACTCCAGCCCTATAAGGAGGAATATGGCACCATTCCAGAGGAAAAAACCCCAGGTGGTGCTTTGGAGGGATTGATTCGCAGGGCCTATAAGCAGACTGGCAGACAGGTGGTTGTTCTCATCGATGAGTATGATGCCCCACTTTTGGACGTGCTCCATGAAGGTGAAATGTTAGATGCCATGCGCAATGTAATGCAAGAGTTCTATCAGCCACTAAAAGCCAGCGAGGCTATGATTAAGTTCTGCTTCATTACCGGCATTACCAAGTTCTCGCAGCTCAGTATCTTTTCGACTATCAACAACCTGAAGGACATCACCATGCTGCCTCGTTTTTCTGCCATCTGTGGCTTTACTGAACATGAAGTAAAGACATCTCTTGCTGATGGAGTTGAGAGTATGGCTACCCAATATCGATGCACCACAGAGGAGATGTTCCGTAAAATTAAGGGACGCTACGACGGCTACCACTTCTCTGAAGATTCAGAGGACATATACAACCCTTATAGCTTACTGAATGCTTTTACCGACAACAAGCTGGCTAATTACTGGTTTGAGAGCGGTACGCCAACGTTCCTTATCCGTCAGATGCAGTACTTCCATACCGACATCATGTCGTTAGACAGAATGGAGGTGTTCGCTTCGGAGTTCGACCAGCCAACGGAGGCCATGCAGTCTGCTTTGCCGTTGCTCTACCAGAGCGGATATGTTACCATCAAGGGTTACGACCGAGAGACTGAGACCTATACTTTGTCCATACCCAACCAAGAGGTACGCATAGGCTATGCAGAAGGCTTGTTGCCCGTTTATACCGGGCTGGAAGCTGGACGGGTGAAAGCTGGGTTTGCCCTGAAATTCTGGCAAGCACTCAAACGGAAAGATGTGGAGCAAGCAATGCTTGATTTGCAGGCCTATATGGCTAGCATCCCCTATGTAGAGGGATTCAAGAAAAAACTGAAGGATGTTTCGACCGCAGAGGGCTTCTATGAATACACCCTGTATCTTATTTTTTCTACGCTGAATTTCTATGTTCGTACACAAGTAAAATGTGCTGGAGGCCGTGTTGACATGGTCGTCTGGATGCCTGACACCGTTTATGTATTCGAGATGAAGGTAGATGGCACCGCTGAGGAAGCCCTACACCAGATTGACACACGTAATTATGCACTGCCCTATCAGACAGATGGCCGATACGTGGTGAAGGTGGGCGTGAAGTTCAATGCAGATACACGTATCCCCGAAGAATGGATAGTTGCATAGACCTATCCTGACGTCCCAGCTGAAGAGGTCGATGACCTTGTACTCATCCCACAAAAGCACGTTGATTCCCTCACCCTGGTTATTGAGCTGAAATGAGTGTGAAATAGAGCGATGGAGAAAGGAAAAAGTTGAATAATAACAGTCAAGAAAATTAAACGTAAAAACTTTTAAGGAAGGCACGTTTCTAAGTGTGTTAACGAAGCAAAAAGAACCGTTTGTTCTATGGAAAACAAATAAAAACGATATTAGCGATGGATGAAGAAATGGCTCAAAACCAATTCATAACGGGCAAGGCGGCAGTGAGCGGAAATCCAAAGTATCTACAGTGGATAGATGGTGTGAAAAACCGATACCGCCAGAGCCAAATTAAGGCGCACCTGCAAGTGAATGTTGCTGTATTGGAGTTCAACTGGCAGCTCGGACATGACATCAGCGAGATACTACGGACAAAGGTTTGGGGTAGTGGAGTGCTGAATCAGGTGAGCCTCGACCTTAAGGCCTCATTTCCCCAAGCGCAAGGTTTCTCTAAAGACAATCTATATCGGATGTCACGGTTTTACAGGCTTTATGCAGAGCACAAGGAAATTGTGGCACAAGTTGTGCAACAATTGCAACCTGCTGAAAATATGTGGAATATAAAATTGGCACAAGTTGTGCCACAAATACATGATGCGTCGATTCTTGCCATAGATGGCAGTCCCGCATTGCCATTCCCGTATTTCCTTGGTATGGTTCCTTGGGGCCATCATATAGAAATCCTGCAGAGCTGCAAGGATGTGAAGGAGGCCGTGTTCTATGTGGAGAAAACCATCCAAAATAACTGGAGTCGCGCGATGTTGTCCCATGCCATTGCCAGTGGTTTTTACAAGGATGCTGTTAAGCCGCTGCACAACTTTGCACTAACGTTACCTAAGCTTCAGGGCGACTTGGCTGCTGAGATGATGAAGAGTGAACTGAACCTCGGTTTTCTGCATCTGAAAGAGGGGTACAATGAGACAGACTTGGAGAATGCTCTTGTAAACAATCTTAGGCGCTTTTTGCTGGAGATGGGATCCGACTTTTTGCTGAAGGGTGAGCAGATAGAGTTCAGCGTAGGTGGCGAAAGTGGCAAGATAGACTTGTTGCTATACAATCTAGAACTCATGTGCTACTATGCCATTGAGCTGAAGGTAAAGCCTTTTCAGTCGGAGTTCGTGGGGCAGCTGAGTCTGTATGTCACGGCTGTGGACAAGCTTATCAAGCGACCACAGGACAACCCTACGATAGGTATCCTGATTTGTCAGAAGTTGAACCGCGAGAAGGTGGAATGGACGCTGGAGGGTTTCAACAAGCCCATGGGCGCTTCTACCTACACCGATAACCTGATGCGCATGGTGGAGGAACACCTTGATGCCCTACAGGTGGTTACAGACGGAAAAAATGAGGCTGGCTAAGCGGCAGAAGGGAATTATTTCCTTGTGGCAGCAAAGCCATTAGTCAAGAAAATTAAACGTAAAAAGAATAAAGAGTATAAGAATTAAATATAATGAGTATTATAAAAGAATTTATAATCTGGCTGACAGACCTCCTTTGTATCAGCAATTGGAATCACAAAGCAGATAGGCTGTTCACTTTTGATACCCAATAGTATGTCACAGAAGAATCTCAAACAGAAGGCCGTTAAGGGTGTGGTGTGGTCGGCACTGCAGCGATACTCGACGATGCTGATACAGTTCGTGTCGGGTATCATTCTTGCACGTCTGCTCACCCCATACGACTATGGCTGCATAGGCATGCTGATGATTTTCATGCTTCTGGCAGAGTCGTTCATCGACGGCGGCTTTGGATCGGCGTTGATTCAGAAGAAGCAACCCACGCAGACCGACTATTCCACCATCTTCTTTTGGAACCTTGGTATGGCTATGCTATTATATGCTGTGCTTTATGTCTCTGCCCCATACATAGCGCAGTTCTATAATATACCTTTATTATGTAATGTGTTGCGGGTACAAGGCATGATCTTGTTCATCTATGCTTTTAACATCGTGCAACGAAATCAGTTGCAGAAGAAGATGAACTTCAAGGTGCTTTCCATCGTGACCATTCTGACATCGCTTACGGCACTGACGATAACCATCGTTATGGCCTACCACGGTTTCGGTGTATGGGCCTTGGTGGCACAGTATATGCTGACGGCACTCATTCCCGCCCTGGTGTTCTGGTTCTACGTGCGCTGGCGTCCCCAGTTGCTTTTCTCGTGGCAGTCGTTCCGCGAATTGTTCGGCTTTGGCTTTTATATGTTCTTGACACACCTACTGAACCAGTTCGGTCAGCAGATACAGGGTTTGCTCATTGGCCGATTCTACAACGCAGCCACGATGGGCTACTATTCCAAAGCCAACGCCACGGAGCGACTGGCCTCGACCAGCATCTCGAAAGTGATGTCGCAGGTCACCTATCCCCTCTATGCTGAGATGCAGGATGACAAGACGGCTTTGGGCAACATGATTAAGAAGATAACCTTGACCTTGTCCTACGTCACCTTCCCGTTGATGTTCATCCTGCTGCTCTGTGCCAAGCCGCTGTTCATCCTGCTCTACTCTGAACGTTGGGCTGACAGCGTGCCCTATTTTCAGGTGCTGTGCATCGCTGGTCTGGCCTATAGTCTGCAGTCAGTGAACTACCAGTCTGTGGCAGCCATCGGCAAGAGTCGGACGATGTTTGTGTGGACATTTGTCAAGCGTGCCATGGGCATCGTCTTCGTTATTGTCGGTCTGTTGCTCGATGGCATGCGGGGGCTGCTCGTGGGCATGGTGCTCAACACGTGGTTCTCTTATTTTGTCAATATCTGGTTAGTATCCAAGCATATCGGCTACCGCTGGCAACGCCAGTTGCTTGATATCATGCCCGTACTGTTAGCCTCTCTATCTGCCGCAGCTTTGGCTTACGCAGTCGGCACCCTCTGCTCTCTGTCGCTCTATGCCGACGGGCTACTGAAATTTATCATCTTTGTGGCACTCTATGCTGCTTGGTCGGTATTGTTCCACCCCGAAGCCTATCAGTATTTCCGTGTGGCAGCAAAACCATTATTCAAGAAGATTAAACGTAAAAAGAATAAAGCAAAAGGAATTAAGTAAATGAGTATTCTAAAAGACATTAAGCTTTGGTTGACTGATATCCTATGTATCAGCAACTATGACCGTAAAGTAGAACGTAAGTTCTGGAAGATGCGCCGTCTGTATGAAAAGGGCGGTTATATTAATCGTAAGCGTGCATTAAGATTGGAGAACAAACTGCAGGAGAAATATCAGTTAAAGATTTCACGCACTGCTAAGATAGGAGAAAATTTCCAAATCCGCCATCCAATGGGTATTCGAATAGGCAAGACTGCTGAGATTGGGGATAATTGCAAAGTGTATCCTTTTTTTGTAGCAATGGCAGCTGTGAAAAATGACAGAGAACTAATAAATAACCACATCCGTCATCATCCAAAAATAGGAAATGATTGCATGCTATGTTCAAAAGCAACAGTCATAGGCCCCGTAACGATAGGTGATGATGTTACCATTGGTGCCTGCGCCATAGTCACCAAGGATGTACCCTCACATAGCGTGGTGAAAGGTTTGAACCAGATACGTCCGAAGCGGCCAGAAGAGATACCAGACAAATATAAACAAGAAAAATGAAAAAATACAAGATAGGATATACTCAGGGGACGTTCGACATGTTCCACATCGGTCACCTGAACCTGCTTCATCAGGCAAGCGAGCTATGCGACTGCCTGATTGTCGGAGTGAACACCGACCAGTTGGTGAATGAATACAAGCATAAGCAGCCCGTGGTCAATGAGCGTGCCCGTGCAGCCATCGTAGGCGAACTGCGTTGTGTGGACAGGGTGGTGCTTTGCGACACGCTGAACAAGACCGATGCTTGGCAGCGGCTGCACTTCGATGCCGTATTCATCGGCAGTGACTGGAAGGGCAATGAGCGATGGCAGCAGACGGAGCGTGACCTGAAGCCATTAGGAGCCGAAGTGGTCTATCTGCAACATACCGATGGTGTGAGTTCCTCACTTCTTCGGGAAAAAGAAAGTAAAAAGATAATAGACTGAAGCATGAAGATTACTACCATCATCAGGAAATGGGTCAGGACGATCTATATGTATCTATGCTACATTACGAGACCACGGAAAGAGAAAAGTGTTTATTTTGCTTCTTTTCGTGGTCAGTATTCTGATAATCCCCGAGCCATCAGTGAATGTCTGCATCAAATGGCACCCGACGTGAAGATAGTTTGGCTCGTGAAGCCCCAGTTCAAGAAATATGTCCCCGACTATGTTACGATTGTTCCACCTAAACCCCGTTTGGCACTGATGGCGCAGGCGCATGCCAGCGTATGGGTGCTTAACTATGTTTATAGACTCAACTCTGGTATTAATAAGAACTCCGACCAGTTTTATATCCAGACGTGGCATGGCGACCGAGGACTCAAGACTATTGGCTACCTTACTGGAATTAGTAAGGAAAAAGATTATGACGGGTACGACCTTTCAGAATGCGACCTCTTTGTTGCAGCTTCGGATTATGGCGTCAAAAAGGCTCGCCAAGGTCTGCTCTATGAAGGTGAGGTTATCGTGGAGGGAATGCCCCGTAATGACAAATTGGTTACCATCAGTAAGCAAGGCGATGAGGCAGCAAGGATAAAAGAAAGTTTGGGAGTCGACAGCCATGTTAAGATCATGCTATACGCTCCAACTTTTAGGGATGACTTAGGTCCTCAGCAATGCGCTATAGACATTGCTTTATCCATAGCCGCCTTAGAAAGCAATGGTGAACGATGGGTATGTTTGGTGCGCTCACATGCTCTTTCAAAAGGCATCACAGGTACAGATAGTGCGGTCTGCCGCGATGTTTCTTCCTATCCGGACATGGCCGACCTGCTTCTCATTGCCGACCTGCTATTGACCGACTATTCAAGTTGCGCAGGCGACTTCCTGTTAACCGAGCGCCCCGTAGTCTTGGTACATTTCGACAAAAACAACTACGAGGCGCAGGGACGTCCTCTCTGGATCAAACCCGAAGAAGCTGGTTACTTGGTAGCCAAAAATCAGAGCGATCTGAACCAAATACTTTCCAAGTTGTATTCATACAATCACAAGGCTATCGCTGACAAAATAAATCGCTTCTACGGCACCAAGGAAACCGGGCACGCATCGGAGGCTGTTTCTAAGAGGATCTTGCAAGTTCTGAACAAACATTGACAGGCTATGCAAAATATTAAATATTATATTAAAGAACCACGAGCTATTGGCCGTTCCATATTGCATTACTGCCACGGCCTATTGCCTGACAAATTTTACGTAATGTGTATGTACTACTTCCGAACAGGGAAACGGCTGAACTTAAATACACCTCGTTCATTTAGTGAAAAGTTACAATGGCTTAAACTATATAACCGACGACCGGAATATACCTCGATGGTAGACAAATATGCCGTCAAAGAGTATGTTGGCAAAATTATAGGGCAGGAATATATTATTCCCACCTTAGGTGTATGGGATAGTCCTGAAGAATTAGCATGGGAGAATTTGCCTAAGCAGTTTGTGCTAAAAACCACTCATGGCGGAGGTAACAAGGGGGTCATTGTGTGTACCGACAAGGATAAATTAGACAAAGAAGCCACCGTGAGAAAATTGAAGTCAGCAATAAAAATTGACTTGTACAAGCAACTTGGTGAATGGCCTTACAAAAATGTAAGGCGAAGGATTCTGGCTGAAGAATACTTATCGGACGGATTCGAAACAGAGAATGAATCTGCCCCGCATGACCTTGTAGACTATAAGTATCTTTGTTTCAACGGGAAGCCGCTCTATTGTATGGTCGTATCCAATAGGCGTACCAACAAATCATACGATTTCTTTGACAATGACTGGAACCATATACCTATCCGGCTTTATAATTTCCCAAATGCAAAAAATAAGCCAGTTAAACCACTTAATCATGAGAAAATGCTTTCGCTTGCCTCAAAGATAGCTGCGAATCATCCCCATTTGCGCGTTGACTTCTATGAAGTAGATGGGAAGGTTTATTTTGGCGAAATAACTTTTTTTACGCTGAGTGGCTACAACACCATCAATCCAGAAGAGTGGGATATAAAGTTTGGTAGTTATATACAATTACGATAATAATAATGAAGGAGTTCTACAGTTTTGACGAATTTACTATCCCTTTTTGGATTAGGTCTCTATACTGGGGCATCTATATGGTGGTGTTCGCCTTCGCTGTGTGGAAATTACTATTGTCGAAAACTAGTTACAAACAGAAAAAGAACGTCACATATTTGTTTGGAGTGTTCTTTGCTTTTTATGCTGTTTTCTATTGCATTAACCCTGATTATTTCAGGTATAGGGAATGGTTATACGTGCCAGACATTGACTTTTGGGAAAAAGAGATGTTTTATGTCTACACAGTTATATTATGCCGGCGTTTGCCTTTCGAATATCCTTACGAATTGTTCCGCTTAATAGTATGGGGAGGAGGAATCTTCATAGTCTTTCAAACATTCCGAATGTACCGTAGAATGCTGTTGCCTGGCCTTTCTTTATTGCTACTATTCGTTTTTTATGCTGGTGTATTCTCATACGCCCGTGCTTCTTTGGCAATCGCCGTCTATTTCATGGGAATTGCGATCTATCTGCTTCAAGATAGGAAAGCGTTGAAACTATTGGGCCTTTGCATCGCATTATCATCTTTTTATTTTCATCGTGAGATGCTCATCGGCATTGTTTTATTGCCTTGTCTTTTCATTCCTTTCGAAAGAAAAAAATACTCATTCGTTTCAATCATCCTACTACTTGTTGTCATTATTGCCATTTCCTTCGTCAGTAGCAATCTTGAGTTCTTGGATCAGATGTTTGACAATGATGACATCTCTACAAAGATGGAAGAAATTAACGAGAAAGGGCAAGGGGCGTTCCGACTTAGTACTTTGATTAAATATCTCAACTTCTTTTATCCGTTTTATCTGATTACAAAATACTGTAGGAAGAAAAAGAATCCCCATTCCATCGTCGGAATGTATCGGATTACGTATGGAATTTTGATGGCTTCAATAGCTTTTATGATTGAGTTTGGGTCAAGAAGTGTATATACCTATCGTGTGATGTACATTTCGATGATTCCATTAACACTTCTGATAGGCTATGGATATAACAACGGCTATTTCAAAAGGAAGCTGTTCCTAATCATGATGATATTTGCTCTGCTGTCTAATAGCATACGATTTATTAATACTTAATAGTTGGAGATTAAATATTTAATGATGATGACTTTCATACTTTGCCTTTGCTGCTTGTTCCTGAACGTGACAGGAATCAAAAAAGACATAGATTTTCAGGGAGGCACCTATAGAATCTCTGACGGCGACGTATCGCTGTTTGATGGGCGTGAAATAAAGAATGGTACGATTGTCATTTCTGAAGGGAAGTATCTTCTTCGAGTGAAAGAGGAGGGCGGTGCTTGCCTGAAAATAGGCGACAACACAGAGCTTGTCATCAACGGCACCCTCCGTTTGGCTCCAAACGGATTCAAAAGTTATGATATCATTCGTGTGGTAGGCAGTAATGTCAAAATACACGGCCAGGGTAGTATTGTTGGGGATAGGTCTAAACATACTGGCCATGAAGGTGAATGGGGTATGGGTATCCGGCTGGATGGCTCCCGCAATGTGACGATAAGCGGATTGACCATCTCCGACTGTTGGGGCGACTGTATCTATATTGGAGGTGGCAGCAAAAACACACAGATATCAAATTGTCAGCTGCGCGGAAGTCGTAGGCAGGGCATCTCCATTACAAAGGCAGATGGCGTGTTCATCAACAATTGTAAAATTGCCAATATCAGCGGCACAAACCCTCAATACGGCATTGACATAGAGCCAAATAAAAAGTGCTCCGTAAATAATACATTCATTGAAAACGTGGACGTGACAAATTGCGAAGGTGGTATCAGGGCTACACTCCCAAACAAAGGCATTGGCAATGCGATGATTGGACGAGTTGAAATACGCAACTGCCGGGTGTCGGCAAAGACACGATACGTCATTCATCTGAACAGATGTCAACGGGCCATTGTTGTAGCGTGTACCATTAGCTCGACCAACGAAAGGTCGAGTGTCTATGCCAATTATATAGATACTCTTAGGATATGTGACAACACGCTGAACGTGAAGGTGCAACTGTTATCGTCTATGAAGAACAAGGCAAGGCGGTTGGTGGGAAAAGATACCTATTCGACTATTCGGACTGTGCATAGCGGTGACAAGGTCATAGAAAACAACAGAATAATTGAGAAATGAAAGTTTGTGAGCAAATAGACATCGTCATTCCCTGGGTAGATGGTAGCGACCCGGAATGGCAGGAAGAATTCAAAAAATATGCTGCCTTGGAGATGGGGCGCGACAACAACACGGAGATACGCTACCGTGACTGGGACAATATGCAGTATCTGTTCCGAGGTATTGAGAAGTTTGCGCCGTGGGTGCGTAAGGTACATCTCATCACCACGGGGCAGAAGCCGAAGTGGCTGAATATAAATGCCCCGAAACTGAACTTCGTCCGCCATGAGGACTTCATCCCAAAGGAGTTTCTGCCCACATTCAGCGTCAGACCGATAGAATTGAATCTTCATCGCATTGAGGACTTGGCCGAGCATTTCGTCTATTTCAATGACGACTATTTCCTCCTCCGTCCCGTTCAGCCAGAACGTTTCTTCCGTAACGGTCTGCCCTGCGACATGGCTGTGCTCGACACATTGCCGATGGGCGGACCTCGTGGACACATGCTGATGAACGACGTGAACGTAGTGAATAGTCATTTTAGGAAAAACGCTGTATTGAAAGCCAATTCCATGAAATGGCTGAATCCCGTTTATGGCTCACAACTGTTGCGCACTGTGGCTCTGCTACCCTTCTCGGTGTTCCCGGGATTCAGAAACCACCACATGCCACAGGCCTTCCTGAAGAGCACCATCCGTGAAGTATGGGATGTTGAGGAATCCTTGCTCCGCGAAGTGTCAAGCCATCGTTTCCGCGACATCACCGACGTCAACCAGTATATGTTTCGTTTCTGGCAGTTGATGTCAGGAAAGTTCCATCCGGTTAATATCGCCAAGGGGACATGCAGATATACCATATCCGATGATAGTGTGGAAAAGCTCTCGGCTGCTATCAAGTCACAGAAGTGCGACATTCTGGTTACAGCAGATTCTGATAATGTATCAGATTTTAAGGCATTGGTGACGCGGATAAACGCAGCATTCGATGCCATTTTACCAGAGAAATCATCATTTGAACTATAACGATAACGAAAATAATGGAAAAGAAAAGAATTGTCTATCTTGATGCGATTAAGTGTCTAGCTATGCTATTGGTCATAGACGATCACGTACGGGCTGTCAATGGATTCGAACCCTACGGTTCATTATCGGGGCAGATGATCTATGCCCCCATATTGCCTCTGTTTTTCTTTGCGAGCGGTTTTTTAGCTTACAAGCAAAGTATGAGTATCAAGAATGTTTGGGACAACATCCGTAAGAAATTTGTGTTTCTAGTCATACCCGCATTGGTGTTCTGCGTGGGAATGAATTTGATGAATCAAAAAAATATCTTCAGTTTTGTTACGGGTGGCTGGCATGGCTATTGGTTCACAATAGTATTGTTCGAGTGTTTCCTTATATATTATCTTATTACGATTGCTATCAAGAATGAGAAATGGAGAATAGGTGTATTTATGGCCATTTCGCTGGCTGGTATTGGGATGCTTGCTGTCAACAAGGATTTCGGACCAGCTATTTTCGATTTGCGTCGGCTTACCAAGTATTTCCAATTCTTTGTCGTAGGAACTCTCGCCATGAAATTCCGTCCCAAATATGAATGGCTAATGCACAATGAGGTGTTCAAGGTAACAGTAGTGTTATCGTTCTTCATTGGGGTGTTCCTACTAAATTATGACATGCCGTCGGCATTCCACCATTTTCTTCGCGATGTGGTGTTGAGGTACTTGGGTACCTTTGCTGTTGTGTCGTTCTTTGTCTGTCATGAGGAGAGTCTTCAACGTCCGACAAAACTCAACTCACTGATTAACTTAATTGGTCAGAACTCATTGGCTATTTACTTGATACATTATTTCTTCCTGCCTCGTTTTCAACCTCAACCAGACTGGTTTGTTGGGCTCAATATGCCGACAGTTCACCTTGTGTCAATACTCTATACCATGGCGATAGCAGGGCTTTGCTTGGTATTTATTAAGTTTCTTTCTAATAGCGAATATATCAGAAAATACGTATTGGGTAAAAAATAGATAACATATGAAGATAGCAATAAATTGCCAATTCTGCTTCGCCAAGGGGGGTGGCGGAATAAAAGAATACATAATACAGTTGACAAATCATTTGGCGAAGATTGACCAAGACAATGATTATGTTCTTTATGTGTTAGAGGACCAGTTTGAATATTGTAAGACTGTTCTTCCGACCAGGTTTAAATTGAAACCGATTCCCTATCACAGGAGTCTGGTGTCGAAGATTTGTCGAAGTCTGTTTGCTCAGAGGTTTTGGAGTAAGGAGGAAGAAATCGAGCAATTTGACGTATTCCACTCACCATTCTTCCATGCCCCTAAGATGGCGCATGCCAGATTGTTGATGACAGTCCATGACCTGCGTCTCTACCGCTATCCTGAGACTTACTCTTTCCTTAGGTATCAGTTCCTGAAACGAGCCGTGAAGGAGTCGATAGCTAGGGTTGACCGCATTATATCCATCTCACAGTTTACGAAAGATGAGATGATTGACACCTGCGGCGTTTCTCCTGACAAGGTGACCGTTGTACATGAGGCCATCAACCGTTCGTTCTTCTCTGTTGATAGGATTAAAGATTACGATCTTCCACAAGAATATGCTTACATAAAGGAAGGCAGATTCCTGTTCTGTTTAAGCCAGATAGAGCCTCGCAAAAACCATTTACGCCTCATTAAGGCCTTTGCGGCCATGAAGGCACAAGGCGGGTTTGACGATGTGCGCTTAGTATTGGCAGGACTTCAGAAACTGAATGCAGAACCCGTATTGAAAGCTATTGCCGAGACACCCGATGTGATTTATTTGGACTACGTTCCGACGGAAATGATGCTGTGGCTATCCCATCATGCCACATTGTTCGTCTATCCTTCTTATTATGAAGGCTTTGGCTTCCCGCCTTTAGAGGCTGCCAGTCTTGGTACGGTCTCGGCTGTTGGCAATGTGTCGTCAGTTCCAGAGGTTTGCGGCGACTGTGCGTTCTATTTTAATCCTTACGATGTGAACGACATGAGTAGGGTGATTGCCGCAGCACTGAACGATGAGGCCGCCATTCAAGAGAAAAAGCAAAAACTTGAAAGCCAGTTGGCCAAGTTCTCATGGGAGCAAAATGCAAGAGAGACTTTGAAAATATATATGAGCAATGAGTAATACGAAAAAGACCACACTGACATTCCGTTTGCTGAAGCGGCTGCACCTGATAGACAGCGAGGAGAAGCACGGAAGGATTAACCCGTTCTCGCTGATATGGTTTGCGCTGAAAACTATGTGGCGGCGCATAATCTTCACATACGCCTATAAGGCATATATCTTTGAGTTTGCCTACAAGCACCATCTGCGCCCCGCCATCTGGCGTGCCTTGGGCTGCAAGGTAGGCAAGCGGGTGCATATAGGCCATCAGGTGAGGATTGACTTTGGCAACGCGGAGAGGATTACCGTAGAAGATGACGTTGTCCTGGCCAACGGCGTGACGCTGTGGTGCCACATGCGCGACATGAAGAGCTACCGCGTTGGCATGAAACCTATGCAACTGCCAGCTAAATACGGAGATATCCACTTGTGCAAAGGTTGCTATATCGGCTTGAACGTAACCATCCTACCTGGAGTCACCATCGGCGAGGGGGCGGTGATAGGCAGTTGTGCCCTTGTCACCAAGGATGTGCCGGCATGGACGATAGCCACTGGTGTACCAGCCCGCGTGGTGAAAGAAGTGGATAAGTGAATGGTGAGAAGGGAAATAATGATTAATTAATCTATGGCGAACAAAAGAAATTAGAAAAAAACACAAGGAACTAACGATATGGAGCGATTTTTCAATACTGCAGGACCAAACCGCCCGAGCAAGAACTACACCATTGACCCACTGAGTCGGTTCGACCTTGATGATGTGCTGATGCTCTTTCATCAAGAGAAGTATTTCGTGCTGCACGCACCTCGGCAGACTGGCAAAACATCGTGCCTGTTGGCATTGCGTGACTACTTGAACCAGCATGACGACTACATCGCTGTCTATGCCAACGTGGAGGGAGGCCAGGCATCGAGGAACAATGTGCGGAGCGTCGTGAAATCGACCGTCGATACACTTGCAGAGGAAGTGAGACTTATCATCAAGGACGATACTTCCAAGAAAGTAAGGGACAGCGTGCAGGACGAGGGAGAGGACTCCATGCTCTCCACTTTCCTTAGAAGACTTTCTGAGGCATTGCCTAAGCCTTTGATACTCTTTATCGATGAAATTGATGCTTTGGTAGGCGATTCTCTGGTTAGTGTGCTCCGCCAGATACGCTCTGGCTATGCCAACCGCCCAAATGCGTTTCCAAGCAGTATCGTGCTGTGTGGTGTGCGCGACGTGAGGGACTACCGCATCGTGCTTTCTAATCAAGACATCATCACTGGCGGCTCTGCATTCAACATCAAGGCGGAGTCGTTGCGGCTGGGAAATTTCACTATGGATGAGATACATCAACTTTATATGCAACATACTAGAGAGACTGGGCAGGAATTTGACGAGGCCTGTTTCCCTATGATATGGGAGGCAACAGAAGGACAACCATGGCTGGTGAATGCCTTAGGCTATGAAGTAACTATGCGCATGAAAGAGAACCGCGACCGCTCCGTGCGCATCATCCCAGAGATGATTTACCGTGCACAAGAACAGATCATCTATCGCAGGGACACACATATTGACATACTGATTGACAAACTGAAGGAGCCGAGAGTAAAGCGGGTCATCGAGCCGATATTGGCCAACAGCGAGGAGGTTGACGAAGGCGCTATGTCGGATGAAGATATACTGTATGTCAAGGATATGGGCCTTGTGGTTAAAGAGCGCGGGAAGCCAATCCGTATCTCGAATGCCATCTATCGCGAGATTATTCCACGTGAACTGACCGCTAGCACCCAGCAGCGGCTGATACAACAGCCCCAGTGGTACCTGAACCCCGATAATAGCATCAATATGGAGAAACTATTGCTTGACTTCCAGCAGTTTTTCCGTCAGAACAGCGATGCGTGGATAGGTAAGTTCGATTATGCAGAGGCTGGGCCGCAGCTACTGTTACAGGCTTACCTCCAGCGCATAGTGAATGGAGGCGGTTATATTGACCGAGAGTATGGTTTGGGGCGCAAACGTACCGACCTGCTTATCCGCAAACCACTGACCGACGGCTATGGCGGTCCAGTGCAGCGTGTCGTTCTGGAACTGAAAATCAAGCGAGGTTCCATAGAGAAAGTCATTGAAGACGGTCTGTGCCAGACATACGACTATATGGACACTGTCGGTAGCGTTGACGAGGGACATCTCATCATCTTCGACCGTTCGAAAGACAAGACGTGGGAGGAACGCATCTGGCATGAACCGCGTGAACACCAAGGAAGAACAATCATGGTTTGGGGAATGTAAAACACAGGTGTACCAGCTCGTGTTGTCAAGAATATCGAGAAAGAATAACGTGGTGAAGAATTAAGGCATGGTCTCCAATAGCAAAAGTATCGGAGCTTTCTTTCTGCTGGTCAGGGCGGGGCTGTTTGGCCGCACAGAAGGCATCGAAGATTTTTTGCCAGATGGTGTGGATTGGGAGAAGGTCTGTCTGCTGGCTGAGGAACAGGGCGTTGTGGGCTTGATCGCTGAGGGAATAGAGATTGTTGGGGCGGAGTGGCTCAAGATTCACGGCACACCGTTTGTGCCAGCGGATTGGGCATTGACACTCGCATGTGCAGCATTGAAACTGGAACAGCGTAATCTGGACACGAACAGATTTGTTGCAGGGTTAATCGACAGATTGCGAAGAGAAGGCATTCACGTACTCTTGCTGAAGGGGCCGGGTTTGGCTCAATGCTACAAGAAACCGCTTTGGAGGGTCTGTGGAGATGTGGATTTGCTGTTGGGTGAGGCAGATTTTCAGAAGGCAAAGGATTCCTTACTTCCATCAGCATCCTTTTCAAAGGAGGGAAATGAGTATAAGAAAGAATTTGCCGTAAAGATTGCCGACTGGTTGGTGGAGTTGCATGGCAGCCTTCGTTGCGGTTTCTCGTCGGGTATAGACAGAGAACTTGACCAGATATATCTCGACACTTTTGAAGGTGGCTATGTCAGGTCGTGGATGAACGGGGAAGTGCCTGTGTTCATGCTGGGGAAAGAGAATGAAGTGTTCTATGTGTTTGTTCATTTTCTGAATCATTTTTATAAAAGCGGCGTGGGACTCAAACCGATTTGTGACTGGTGCCGCTTGTTGTGGACATTCAGGGACTCTCTTGATTTGAGCGCACTTGAATTCCGTTTGAAGAAGACGACGCTGATGAGTGAGTGGAGAGCCTTCGGAATGTTTGCTGTGGAATATCTGGGCATGCCTGAGGATGCGATGCCCTTCTACTGCGAAGACGAAAAATGGAGGCACAAGGCAAAACAGATACTTGCTTTTGTCTTGAAGACTGGTAATCTTGGCTTTAACAGGAGGGGAAAGGTGAGTGTTAATAACCTTTTGGCAAGGAAAATTAAATCTTCGGGACAACGGATTTGTAACTTGTCAAACCATTTTACTATTTTCCCGATAGACACGTTGCGATTCTTCCCGAGTATATTTTTGAATGGATTACTTCAAAAGTGACAAATAACAATGAAAAAGTTATTGATGATAGTGAACGAAGACCGCTTTTTCCTCTCGCATCGGGGGGAGGTGGCCTTGGCTGCACAGAAGGACGGGTGGCAGGTCACCGTGGTGTGCAAAGACACGGGGTGCCGGCATGAAGTGGAGGCGATGGGGCTGAAGATGTTATCGATGCCCGTCAATCCCACGGGTAAGAACCTCGGACAAGAACTGAGGACGTGGTGGTTCCTCTACACTTTATACATTAAGAATAGGGATGCTGTCGTCCATCATGTGGGTCTAAAGAACATTCTGTGGGGAGGTCTTGCAGCCAAGCTGACAGGAGTTCGGGGCGTGGTAAATGCCGTGAGCGGACTGGGAGCACTCTTCTCCAAAGACAAATTGGGGTTGATGGAAAAAGGTGTCTTGTATGTCATGCGCTTTTCGAACAGGAGAAAGAATGTGAAAGTCATCTTTCAGAACAACGAGGACAAGAGACTCTTTCTTCAATGTCGTGTCATTGGTGAGAGTCAAACGGAGTTCATTAAAGGCTCTGGGGTTGATTTGGATGACTTTAAGTATGTGCCAGAACCGGAAAGTGAGACCCTGAAAGTGGTCTTTTCAGCCAGAATGGTCAGGAGAAAGGGAGTCGTAGAGGTAATAGAAGCAGCAGAGCGACTGCGGAAAGACTATGAAGGTAAGGTGGAGTTCTGGCTCTGTGGGCGATTAGCGACCAATGCCGATGCCGTGCCGAAGGAGGAACTTGAAGGACGTTGCGACGGGAAATATATTAAGTGGCTGGATTTCCAGAAGGATATGAAATCTATTTTGGAGCAATGTCATATTATGGCGTTCCCGAGCTACTACCGTGAGGGCGTACCCAAGTCACTGATTGATGCTTGTGCAATAGGCAGACCCATTGTCACCACTAACTCCGTCGGCTGTAAGGATGTGGTGGACGACGGTGTCAATGGATTCTTGATTCCAGTGAAAGACAGTGAGTCGTTGGCAGAGAAACTGCGCATATTGATAGAGGACAAAGACTTACGCATCAAGATGGGCAAAGCCGCGCGACGGAAAGCCGAACTGGAGTTCGCCTTAGAGGATGTTGTAAAGAAGCATCTTGAAATCTATCATCGTGTTTACGAGTGAAGACCAGTATGTCGTCGTTTGGGACACAAAGGGGCTATGCCGTGATTGGCATAGCCCCTTTTTTGATATACGGAGAACTGCTTTTGTTTACTTTTGCCAGTATTTTTTACCGTTCTTGATGACGATGCCTTTGTAGGTGTCGCTGACGGCTTGACCAGCGATGTTGTAGGTGCGGCTGTCGGATGGAGTGGGGCGCACAGCCGTGGTGTTGATGTCGGTCGGAATCTTCGATGACGCTGTGCCGTAGTAAGTGAGTTTGGCGTTGTCTATCATCGCCCAAATTGTGCCGCCACCCACGTTGCGGGCACCAATTTCGAGGATGCCATCTTCACCAACAAGGGTGGTGATTTGATAGATGTTGCCGTACCATACGGTGCCAGCCAACGGTTCGGCGGTTTCGCCGAAGACGCGGGCAATGCCGTAGTACTCAGAGCCTTCTTCGTTGTTCTGGCCGACGATGACATCCATGCTGTCGTTGTTGGCGTAAACTTGCAGACCTTCAGCATCGGCGAAGGCACTCATTTGTAGGATGTAAGTGCCGGCAGGGAGTCCTGTGAGTGTCTGATAGACACGGGCGTTGCTGGTGTGCCAGAGGTTGAGATAAAGCTGGTCGATGACCTCGCCATCAGCAAAACTGTTCCAATCGTTGGTGCCGCAGGTGCTCCATCCGTCGTTTGTCCAGCCTGTTGCACCACCGTCGAAACTGGGGTGTTGAATCTTGGCCGTGTAGTCCACGGGATTCTCGTCGCTGGCTGGCTGGTCAGGCACTTGTAGGTTGAACTCGATGGTGTACAGCTCGTCGAGCAGGTCGAGCACGTTCTGGTAGGTGAGGTTGGCGGTGTCGAGTGTGTTGTACTTATCCACGAAGGTGTTGTAAGCCTCGACTGCTGATAGGGCGCACGTCTCCTTGAACTCTTCGTAGATGGTGGCGGCGGTGGTCATTTCGTTGGTCAGGCTCTCCATCTTCCAGAGGTAGTTCTGAGCCTCGTCGGTCAGGGCGGTCAGTTCAGCGGTGGCAGCCTGTACAGCCTCGGTATTGAGTTTGTGCTCTTCCACAATTTCGTTCTTAGCCTGAACTGCGTCGCCGAGCAGGTCGCCGTAGTAGAGGTTGATGCCTTCGGTAGTGTTCATAGTCTCGGCAGCGTTGATGGCGGCTTGCAATGCCTCGTATGTCGCGATGTTGAGTCCTATCTCGTTGAGGATGGCTTCATATTGTGGGATGATGGCAAGGATTTCGTCCTTGGTGGTGGCAGTGTTGACGGAGGCAAGCACGGCATTGTATGCTTCTACGAGTGAGTCTTGTGCCACTGCGTTGTCGAAGTTAGGCGCACTTTCCAGTAAGCCGTTGAGCCAGAATCGGTATGCTTCCACACCAAGACCGTAGTACTTGACGTTCTCGTTGTCGATGGCTACCCAGTTGGTGCCCTCCACATCCTGACCGAATCCCACTTCGAGTGTGCCGTCGGTCACTTCAGTGGTCACAGTATAGACGTTACCAGCTGCGGCACCTGCTACCGATTTTTTGTTGTCGTTGGCGAACACGTAGCCATCCAGCTTCTCGGAATAGACGGCCAAACTTACCACATAGATACCGTTGGGCAGGTCGGTAAACTGCTTGTAAGCTTTTCCCGACATCGATGCGCCCCAGATGTTGAGGGTAGTTCCTTCGAAGCCTTCCCATCCGTCGCCAATCCACGACTGCGTGTTCCATGTAGTGGCGTTGATGCCGTTCGTCCATGCGGTGATGGCATTGCACTCGTCGGCATCGATGTCCATCGGAGTGTCGGGGGTGACGTACACTTCGTAGTAGGCCAAGGTCTTTTTGTTCACCGAGGCGATGGCTTCCTGCAGGGCTTCGGTGGTGCTGGCCGTGTTAGCGTAAGTGGCTTTCTCGCTGTCGATACCTGGCACACCGATGGCTTCTGCTTTGTCGAGCACTTCTTTCAACTCGGCAGCTGTCTGGTAACGTTCCATTTCTGTCTGATAACCAGCATAGTCGGCTTGGCTGACGAAAGTCCAGACAGCTTGGAACTGTCCCTCGCCATAGTTGTGGTCGATGCCATAGTAGTCGTAGATGACACCCGTGCCGGTCCAGATGCCGTCGCGTGTGTTGGTGTAGTCGGTATAGCGACCTAACATATAGTCGGCCATATCGCCCGTGGCGTTGAAGGTGGGGTTGATGGCAGCACCGTAAATCTGGTAGGTGTTGTTGCCTAAGTCCTTGAACGAGAAGAAGTAGTCTTCTTGTGTGCCACGATCGACGTAGATGCCCTCAGCATTGATGAAGAGGTCGTACCATCCGCCTTTCACGATGGAGTAGTCCCTGATGGTGTAAGTCTGACCATCCCATTCCTTTTCTTCTTCGATGTAGGGATTTACCACGAAAAGCAAGCCCGTGTCGCCCACGGTACCATGAGTGCCCCAATCGTTACCCTCGGTGAGGAACTGTTGAGCCTCGGTGTTGTAGATGTAAACGGTGTCGCCAGGAGTGAGTGGCTGGAAGGCACCCGAATAGACAGGCTTTTGCCATCCTTGGGCATAGACACCGCCTGTGGCTGCCATGGCAGCCAGAAAGAGTAATGCTTTTTTCATACGTTGTGAATTAGTTAGTGAATTGTTGTTAATTAGTGTATAGCTTGTTGCTTATATTGCGAGGGCGATATGCCCTTGATTTTTCGGAAAAGCCGTGAGAAATAGTAGCAGTCGTCGAAGCCCACTTTGTAGCAGATTTGGTTGATGCGCAGAGGAGTGTTGTCAAGCATCTGACAGGCATATTGTACTTTGAGCATATTAAAATAGGCCAGTGGTGCATATCCCGTCGCTTTGCGGAACAGGTCGCTGAGATGGCTTGCTGAATAGCCCGAATAGTCGGCCAAGTCGGAGAGAGAAAGCCGTTTCTCGATGTGCTCGTTCATGTAGTGTACGGTAGCGTTGACAATGTTGATGTCGCCCGCTTCCGTTCGTAGCCCATTGTCTGCTGTCCGCTGTCCTCCCAGACGGTACTGATGGAGGTAGCGCAGGGAACACAGATAGTAGTTGAGCAGCGAGGAAACATAGGTGAGGTTGTCCAGCGTGTAGCCATCGTGCAGAACGGCAAAAATCTCCTCAAAGTGGTCGGTGCGGTTAGCAATGCGCGAATATAGTTCAGGCTTTACACTCTTGGGACTGATGGCATCATGGCTATAGTGTATTGCTTTCTGTCCAGCGAAGTGAATCCAGTAGATGGTCCACGGGTCTCCGTCTTCCGTCCAGTAAGCATGTGGCTGATGGGCTGGAAGTATAAAATATTGGTTGGCACTGACGGTATATTCCTTGCGAACTCCCTCATGGCTCTCCACCCAATAATGCCCCGTCCCGTCCATCACGTAGATGAGCACATATTCCTCTATCGGTTTCTTGCGTTCCACGGCATGGTGTGTGGCATGGGGGTAGTAGCCTATGTCAGTCACATACAAATCGGCCATGATGGGATTCTTCCGCATCATGTCCACAATCATTTCGGGTAGAATGACTTCTCGCGAACCGCTGAATCCGTCTTTCATGTGTGTTCCGTTTCTGGCGTGCCTTGTCTGTGCGTCCGATTTTTCGGCAAAGGTACTCAAAATGTCTTGTTCCCCAAAGTAAAACACTGAAAAAAGGCGAAAAAAGGGAGATATTGCAACCTTTCTTGAAAAAAGTTTGGAAAAATGATGGCGGTTTCGGAGAAAAACCGTACCTTTGCAACTGAAAAAAGGAATAGGGGCGTAGCCCAGCTGGTTTAGAGCGCTGCAGTCACATTGCAGAGGTCATCGGTTCGAACCCGATCGTCCCTACCAAGATTCCCTCGACACGGTCATTGATGACGCTGTCGAGGGCTTTTTTTGTTTCTTTATAGGTATTTCCGTCTTTCTTTGTGGAAGTTGTTCAGTCGATGATGAATAAGATATTTCCGTTTTCTTTATGGAGTAATTCCGTCTATGATGAATGAGGGTAGGAAAGGTCATAAACGTGAAAAAGCGCGAATCTCACGACTCACGCTTTTCTGTTCTCAATAAGTATTAATTTTTTTAAGGTAAAAAGATTGTTTTTAGGATGATGCAAAGGTACGGACTTTTGCAAGAGTACACAAGTCCTAAAATATGTTTGATAACATGTGTGTTCGGACACAGGACGCTTTTTTGTGTTTTTTACGTCTTTTTTGTATCTTTGTAACAGAAAAAAGAACTTGGGACGATTTTATTTTAGTTTGGAAATTACGAAAAAATGTTGTATCTTTGCGTTCGGAAAGGGGATGCCCCAATGCCTCCTACGGGGTTTCCCTTTTCCTGCAACTCAACTTCCGATCGCAAGCTTCGATAGTACAATCGTAAGCTCCGATAGTATAATCGCAACCTTCGATAGTACAATCGTAGGTTGCGATTGATTTTAGTACACCCGTTGACCCAGAAGAGGCAACCGCGCAGAGTCAGAGGTGGCAACGGCGTAACACAGAAAGTGGGGAACAAACAACGGAAAATAGTTCTGAAAGTGAAATCCGTTATCCTTTTGTGGGGTTTGTGCGCTTTTATTATTTAATATGTGTTAAATAGAGTTGTGAGATAGACGGAGAATGTGTAACTTTGCACAAAATTTAGCGAAAAACAGGTAAAAAAGAAGAATCAGTGAAAATTCAAGGTAAAAAACTATGGATGAGCCTCGGTGTGCTGATGGCGGCGACGCTGAGTGCCGTGGCTCAAGGACAAGGCGGTGGAGCATCGTTGGGAACGATGAACCTGACGCTGGAGAAGGCGATTGAGATTGCCTTGGCCGAGAACCCGACGATTCGTGTGGCTGACAAGGACATCGAGCTGAAGAAGGTGGCTGACACGGAGGCGTGGCAAGCGTTGCTTCCGACGGCAGATGCAACGCTGTCGATGACAGACAACGTGAGGGTGGCCAAGATGAAGACGAGTATGGGTGAGTTTAAGATGGGTATTGATGGCACGGTGTCTGCCGTGGGAGGGGTGACCCTCAATCTGCCCTTGTTCGCTCCAGCGGTGTATCAGAACATGAAGTTGACGAAGCAGGACATCTTGCTGGCTCAGGAGAAGGCGCGTGGCAGTCGGCTTGACCTCATCAATCAGGTGACGAAGGCTTACTATGCGGCTCTGCTGGCACAGGACAGTTATGCTGTGATGCAGAAGAACTATCAGACGAGTGCGGAGAATTTCGACGTTGTGAATAATAAGTATAAGGTGGGTACGGTGAGCGAGTATGACAAGATTTCGGCTGAGGTGCAGAAACGAACGATGTACTCTGCTGTCGTGAGTGGCCAGACGGGGCTGAATTTGGCTTTGTTGCAGCTGAAGGTGCTGATGGGCATCACGACGGATGTAGATATCGCCATTGATGACAGCTTGAACCGCTACAGGGATGCATTGGTGTTGCCTCCTTCCGAGAATGTGACGGACGCAAACTCTTCGTTGCGTCAGTTGGACTATAACAGGGGGCTGCTGGAACGCACTCGCAAGCTTTTGAAGACGAACTTCTTGCCGACATTAGCTGTGCAGTTTGGCTTCCAGTATCAGAGCTACAGTAACAATAACTGGAACGTGTTCGACTATAATTATTCCCCCAGCTCAACGCTGTCGTTTGCGGTGAGCGTTCCCATTTTCCATGCCAGCAACTGGACAAAGTTGAAGAGCAACAAGATTCAGCTCTCGCAGTTGGAGGACACTCGTCTGGACACGCAGCGCAAGCTCAACATGGCTGCTGAGAGTTATCGCCAGAACATGGCGAGCACCATCACGCAGGTGGAGAGCAATGCGGAGGCTGTGGCACAGGCTGACAAGGCGGTGCAGATTTCGAGTAAGCGATATGACGTGGGGCGTGGCACCATTCTGGAGCTGAACGAGAGTGAGACTGCACTGACGCGTGCTGAGTTGACCTACGTGCAGAGCATCTACGAGTATTTAACCAACAAGGCTGACCTGGACTATACGCTGGGCCGGGAAACATATTTGAAATAAGAAAAGCAATATGAGATACATCAAGACATTATCAATCGCCGCTCTTGCCATGATGACTGTGGCTTGTGGCAACAAGAGCGAGGAAAAGGCTGATGCGGCGGCTCAGCAGAAAGTGCAGGTAAAAATTGCTAAGGTGACCAGTGCGGACATTCCGCAGACGGAGACCTACACGGCTACGGTGGAGAGCGACGTGAAGAACAATATCGCTCCTAACATTGCCTACCGTATCGAGAAAATCTATGTGGACGTAGGCTCGATGGTGCGTAAGGGTCAGGTGCTGGTGCAGCTGGACGCATACGCGCTACGTCAGTTGAGACTACAGTTGGAGAATCTGAAGATTGAGTTTGGCCGCACCGAGCAGCTTTATCAGGTGGGCGGTGTGAGCAAGGCTGAATATGACAACGCCAAGATGCAGCTCGATATCTATTCCACGCAAGTGAAGCAGATGGTGGAGAACACGCAGTTGCTCTCGCCCATTAACGGTATTGTGACGGCTCGTAATTATGACGATGGCGATATGTACTCCAATGGTTTGCCCATCTTGACGGTGGAACAGACCAACCCTGTGAAGGTCATCGTGAATATTTCGGAGAATTACTACAAGCAGGTGTCTAACGGGATGCCTGTAGATATTGCGTTGGATGCATACGAGGGTGAGACCTTCTACGGCAAGGTGACCATCGTCTATCCGACCATCGATGTGAACACCCACACGTTCTCGGTGGAGGTGACCATCAACAACCCCAACCAGAAGGTGCGTCCTGGTATGTTTGCCCGTGCCACTATCAATTTCGGCGACAAGAACCACGTGCTGGTGCCCGACGAGGCATTGGTGAAACAGATTGGTGCTGGCGACCGCTATGTGTATGTGTATAAGGGTGGTAAGGTGTCCTACAACAAGGTGGAGCTGGGCAAGCACATCGGATCTCAGTATGAGATTCTGAGTGGAGTGAACCCAGGCGACGAAGTGGTCATCGCTGGTCAAAGCCGACTGGCGAATGGGAAAGAAGTGGAAGTGGTAAAGTAATGTAACATGTACCATGTACAATGTACAATTTCCATTGAAACATTGTAACAACAAACTGCATGGGGTATGTATGCCCCAATGCCACAATGATAATGGTACATTGTACATGGTAAATTGTAAATGATATTATGAGTCTATACGAAGGTGCGGTCAAGCGACCGATTATGACAAGTCTCTGCTTTCTGGCAGTCATCATCTTAGGTTTATTCTCGGCCATCAAGTTGCCAATAGACCTCTATCCCGACATCGATACGAACACCATCATGGTGATGACGTACTACACGGGAGCCAGTGCGGAAGACATTGAGAACAACGTGACGCGTCCGCTGGAGAATGTGCTCAACTCTGTGGAGCACCTCAAGCACGTGACGAGCAATAGCCGTGAAAATGTGTCGGTGATTACGTTGGAGTTTGAGTATGGTTACGACATCGATGCCTTGACGAACAACGTGCGAGACAAACTCGATATGGTGTCCAACTCTCTGCCCGACGAGGCACAGACCCCCATCCTGTTCAAGTTTTCCACCGACATGATTCCCATTCTGCTGCTCTCGGTACAGGCTGATGAGTCGCAGAAGGCACTTTATAAGATACTCGACGACAATGTGTCGAACCCCTTGGCACGTATTGACGGTGTCGGTACGGTCAGCATCGTGGGTGCTCCCCAGCGAGAAATCAACATCTACCTCGACCCTCAGAAGATGGAGGCATACAACCTCAGTCCTACGCAGGTGGCCAGTGCTATTTCGGCAGAAAACCACAACGTTACCAACGGTACGGTGGATGTGGGTACACAGACCTTCACCGTGCGTGTGGAGGGCGAATTCGACGATCCCCTGCAGATGTTAGGTGTGATTGTCGGTTCTCAAAATGGCGTGAATGTTTACCTTCGCGATGTGGCACGTATCGTCGATAATGTTGAAGAGCGTTCGCAGCGCACTTTCACCAACGGCAAGCAAGGTGCCATCGTCGTCATTCAGAAACAGAGCGGTGCCAACTCCGTGGAAATCTCCAACAAAGTGATGGGCATGTTGCCCACGTTGCAGGCAAACCTGCCCTCCGACGTAAAGTTAGGCATCATTGTCAACACCTCCGACAACATCATGAACACCATCGACACCCTCCGCGAGACCATTGCCTTCGCCATGCTCTTTGTCGCACTCGTGGTGTTCATCTTCCTCGGACGTTGGCGAGCCACCACCATCATCGTCATCACTATCCCGATGTCGCTCATTGCCTCCTTCATCTACCTCTATGGCACAGGCGGCTCGTTCAACATGATTTCGCTTTCCTGTCTCTCCATCGCCATCGGTAACGTCGTCGATGATGCCATTGTGGTGTTGGAGAACGTCACCACCCACATCGAACGAGGGTCTGCCCCTAAACAGGCAGCCATCCATGCGACCAACGAGGTGGCCATCTCTGTGATTGCCTCCACCCTCACCATGATAGCCGTGTTCTTCCCCTTGACCATGGTCACGGGTATGTCGGGTGTGCTCTTCAAACAGTTAGGATGGATGATGTGCATCATTATGACCATCTCCACCACCTCGGCACTCTCCTTCACCCCGATGCTCTGTTCTCAGATGCTCCGTTTGCAGAAGAAGCAGAGCAAACTCTTCAAGCAATTCTATGGCCCTATCGGACGCTCGCTGGACAACCTCGATTCGTGGTACGAAAAGCGCATCAATTGGGCAGTGCGTCATCGTTGGACCATCGTCACGGCTTGTGTGGTTCTCTTTTTGGGCAGTTTGACGATGGCATACGTCGTGGGCATCAAGAGCGAGTTCTTCCCTGCCAACGACTCTGGTCGTATCGGCATCACCCTCCAGTTGCCCATCGGCACCCGTGTCGAGAAGTCCGAAGAACTGGCCAAGTCACTCGTCGATAAGTGGCAGGAGCGTTATGGAAAAGACATGCAGTCCTGCAACTTCACCGTGGGACAAGCTGGCGACGACAACACCTTCGCCTCGCTCAACGACAACGGTACACACATCGTATCTTATAACATAATGATGGTGCCGTCCAACAAGCGTGAGAAAGGTCTTGCCCAAATTTGCGACGAGATGCGTGCCGACCTCAAAGCTATTCCCGAATTAGCCAAATACCAAGTGAACCTTGGTGGTAATAATGGTGCCCGAGGCATGGGAGGACAAGCCACGGCCACCTTCGAAGTCTATGGCTACAACATGGACGACACACGCTATGTGGCAGAGCAGATGGCAGAAAAATTCCGTGCCGACGAGATGGTTACACAGGTCAACATCTCCCGTTCCGACTACCAGCCCGAAATCGTTGTCAACTTCGACCGCGACAAACTGGCTCAACAGGGCATAGGACTCGGCACAGCAGCCTCAGCCGTTCGTGCCCTCATCTACGGTTCCGTGATGAGCTACTACCGTGAGGACGGCGAAGAATACGACATCAAGGTGCGCTACGAACCCACCGCCCGTCGTTCCATTGAAGACATCGAGAACATGGTCATCCCCAATGCCAAAGGCCAGAACATCCGCATCCGCGACCTCGCCACCGTCACCGAAAGTGCCATTCCCCCCACCATCGAGCGTAAAGACCGCCAGCGTATCGTCACCGTCATGGCCGTGCTCGCCGATGGCTACGCACTCTCCGATGGGGTGGAACTTGGCGAATCCTTCTACGACCAGATTGACATCCCCAACGGTGTGACCGTGCAGGTGGCAGGTTCCTACGAAGACCAGCAAGACTCCAACCGCGACCTCGGCACCCTCGGCGTGCTCATCATCATCTTGGTGTTCATCGTCATCGCCGCACAGTTCGAGTCCTTGACCTACCCCTTCATCATCATCCTCTCCGTGCCCTTCGCCTTCTCAGGCATCATCTTGGCACTCGTCATCACAGGAGCCAACATCAACATCATGTCCATGCTTGGAGGCATCATGCTCATTGGTATCGTGGTGAAGAACGGTATTGTGCTCATCGACTACACCCAGCTCCTGCGCGAACGCGGCATCGGACTCATCCGCGCCTCGGTCATGGCTGCCCGTTCCCGTCTGCGACCCATCTTGATGACCTCCCTCACCACCATCCTTGGCATGTTGCCTATGGCCGTGAGTCACGGAGTCGGAGCCGAAATGTGGCGCCCCCTCGGCATCGCAGTCATCGGTGGTCTTGCCGTATCGACCATCCTCACCCTCATCTACGTGCCCTCCATGTTCTGCATCTTCGGAGCCGTCGGCGTGAAACGTCAGCGCCGCAAACTCCGCGAAAAGCGTGAGCTCGATGCCTATTGGAGAGAGCACAAAGCCGAAGAGATGCTCACCAACACGCGCATTAGCGTCATGGAGCAGAATGCACAGCGAATCATCAACAAACATCGTGACTAATATGAAAACTGTATTCATCGCATACGACCAAGCGCACCAGCAGAACGTCATTGATGCCCTCAACGACACCAGTGTGCGCGGCTACACCTTCTTCGAGCAAGCAGGAGGACGTGGTACCAAAGGCGGCGACCCCCATCTGGGTTCCCACGCATGGCCATCCATGAACAGTGCCATCCTCACCGTCGTCGAGGATGACAGAGTGGAGCCACTTCTGCAGCGGCTCCAGCAGCTCGACACCGACAACCCCATGCTCGGCCTCCGTGCCTTCGTTTGGGGATGTGAACAGACTATTTGAGGATAGCCCCCCAAATAGTATATCGTCACCTCGGAATCGCACCCGTCGACTCCGAAGCATCGCACCCGTCGGGTACGGCAAGCCGTACCCGACGGGTGCGTTTTAGGGGGTAGCTAAAAGCTTTTCCTATTCTTATGTCGAAAGTCTCACTTGCCCAATGTCTGGGAGGCATCCGTCGTGACGTGTTTGTAGGTGGAGGATTTACTCCACAGCCTCCATGTCGGCATAGAAGATGCGGTTGCCCGACGTGATGCGTGAGCAGTCCAGCTTCAGCAGACTGCCTGTGGCAGGAGTGCAGTTGATGGTTTGCCAGATGGGATTGTTGACGATGTTCGAGAACTCGCCCTTGGCCAGCACCGTCCACGTCTGTCCATTGTCAGGCGAGATAGACAACGTGTAGTCCAGTGGCATCCCCTCCTTCGTGTCCTGTGAGGGCAGAAAACGGAACTGCCTCACCGTCATTTCCTTGCCAAGTCCAATGAACATCGACTGCACGGGACTCCCCACACCAGGGAAGAACACATAGTACGCCGACGACCTCTTCTCCCCGTTCTCGGGACGGTCGGCATCAATCTCTGGAGCAAGATAAGCCTCCATCGTCCTGATGACAGGCACATCCTTTGTATCGAGGATGGTCAGTCGGATTTGCGTGGTCTCCGTAGTAGGGAAACACAAGATGCGCTTCCTGCCGATGGTGGTCATGCTACGCCACGGCTCTTCCGATAGGATGTCCTGCAGTTCCGTCCATACACCGTCCACCAGCGCCTCCACCTTGAACCGCTTCACCTGTTGCCCCTTGCGGATGTCCTCACCCACCATCAGTCGGTTGAACCTCGTCGGTTGCTTGAACGTGAGCGTTGACACCGAGGAAGATAGCTTCTTTCGTGTTTTCAGCGGATGGTCGAAAATCTGGCGCACCATGGCATAGAACGCCGCTCCACGGATGCTGTCTTCCGCATGGATAAGACCGTCCTTGTCGATGGGAAAGTTCAGCAGCAGCGTGGAGTTGCGCCCCACCGATTTGTAGTACGTTTCCATCAGCTTCGAGAGACTCTTTACGTGGCCGTTCTCGCTGTCGTGGTAGAACCACCCTGGACGTATCGACGTGTTCGTCTCGCCTGGCACCCACACATCGCCATCCTCCACACCGTAGTGCAGCATCCCGTAAGGCACATCGCCCGTGCTGTTCAGCATGCTCCAGTTTGTCTCGCCGATGACCCCAGCCTCTGTGCCCACCCAGCGAAGGTCGCCACGGCGGTCAGCCCCGTCGTTCCAGATGACGCAATGCGGCTGCAATGCCCGAATCATCTCGTAAGTCTCCCCCCACTCGTAGTACGTCAGGCGGTCGATGGTGCGTACCTCGTCAGCCCCCCCATACCAGCCATTGCCGCCGTTCGCCCCGTCAAACCATACCTCAAAAACCTCCCCGTAGTTCGTCAGCAACTCACGAAGCTGGTTGCGGAAGTACGTCACATACTCCTTCCGTCCATATTCGGGATGATTCCTGTCCCACGGCGAAAGATAGACCGCAAACTTCAGTCCCTCCCGTCGGCAAGCCTCAGCCAACTCCTTCACCACGTCGCCCTTGCCGTCCTTCCACGGTGTATTCTTCACCGAATAGTCCGTATAAGCCGATGGCCACATACAGAAGCCGCAATGATGCTTTGCCGTGAAGATGATGCCCTTCATGCCCGCATTCTTGCAGGTGCGCACCCACTGTTGGCAGTCCAGATGCTGAGGGTTGAACAGCTTCACATCCTCGTTCCCGTAACCCCACTCTTGGTCGGTGTAAGTGTTCAGCGCATAGTGTATGAACGCATACATCTCCATGTCCTGCAATGCCAGCTGGTCTTTCGTCGGCACAGGACTCTCCTTCCTGAACATCCAATCGTCCATCTGCACTTCTCCTGTCAGCGTGAAGACAAGGTCGTGGATGCCACCGATGCGGCACGCCACCTTCTGCTCCTGCCAATCCTCACCCTTCGATGTCAGCGTAGCCACCACAGGCGCGTCGATGTTGTCCAACCGCATCTCCACCGTGCCCTTCCCTCTGAGGTGAGCCGTCAGCAGTTTGCTTTCCTTCCCGAAATCTACCCCACGCACCAGCAAGATGCTCCGACTCGGCAACTCATGCTTCACGAACGCCTTGCCACGCATCGCCACCATGTTGCCCACCTCGTCAGCTTCCACAAACTTGATGCCCTCCGTCGCTGCCACTGTCTCAGCCTGTTGCCGTTCGTAAGGATTCAGCCAATGCGTCTGCCTCACCCCCTGCTTCGTCATCTTAGCAGGACTGATATGCACGCGCTCCTCATCTACTTCGATTTCGTCCACTTGCATACTGCGGAAACCTCCCTCTATGCCCATCTCGTCCTGCAACATCTCCGTGTGGTAGAACACATACCATTTGCCCTGAAACTTGTGCAAGTGCGTGTGGTTGTTCGAATGTGTGAAGCCCTCAAACTCCCCTGGATTGTCCAGGTAGGCGTTCTCATAGTGCCACGACATCGAGTCCAACGGTGTGGTACTCGTCATGTAAGCCATGCAACAACGTGTGGGCACTTCGTTCGAGAGCTTCCAGTCCGAGTGGTCTTCCCAATCCAGATTGTAGGTATAGACATACTTTCCTCCGATGAAGTTCAGCTCGTTTGCCTCGAAGTGGTGCTGCGGACGCGGGTTCACTAGCTCGCTGTTGAGCGACACCATATCCTTGCCCAACCTTGCGATGCGGCTCTTGCCTCCACCGAAGGCAATCCATCCCACACCCTGCTCGTCAATCACTGCCCCAGGGTCGAACGGCACACGGCAATCGCCCAGCCCCTCCGTGTTGGCATCCACCAGACTCTTGTCCAACGGCGATGTCCATGGTCCCACAGGCGAAGTAGCTGTGATGACCCCCGTGCCGAAGCCGCTGTTCGAGAAGTAGAGGTAGAAGTGCGTCTTCCCATCGGCCTCCACACGCTTCACGATGGAGGGTGCCCAGGAGTTCATAATCCAAGGCGCAATCTTGCCCACGGGAATGTTGCCGTGGTATGTCCAGTTCACCATGTCGTCCGTGGACATCATGGCGATGGTCTTGATTTTCTCGTAGCTATTCTTCTCCGCCTGTTCATACTGCTCCGTGTCGTTTGTACCATACACATAGAGCCGCCCCTCATGTTCCACCGCTGTAGGGTCAGCCGTGAACACACAATCCACAATAGGGTTGGCATACCCATGGTGTAGCTTTGGAGAAACTTGTGCTGGACAATCCATGCCCAGCACAAGTACAAGTGATAATAGTTGGTACTTCATGTTACTTCACATACTTCTTTCCGTTCTTGATATAGATGCCCTTCACCGTGGCAGGGTTCACCTTGATGCCCATCACGTTGTAGGCAGCACCGTCATTTCTCATTTGTTCTTTATCATTTAGACACATCGTGTCGCTGATGCCCGTCGGGTCGGTGCTCACGCAGTAGAGACGGAAGTTGTCTATCTTGTAGCGACCCGTGCAGTCCCACCAGTTGTTATCGTAGTTGCGGTTCATCGCCACCTTGTTGTTGTCGGTACGTACACCGAAGGTCAGTGCCTCGTTCTTGCCCAGTGTCACCTCCACCGAGAGCGTCTGCATGTTGCCCATGTCGCCCGAAGCACCCGTTTCGTTCGTGTTCACTTCTTCATATCCAGCAAACGAGCGTGATACTTCTTCCGGATGGAGCTGGTCAAGTTCCGATTCGATGTAATATTCAGCCTTTCCGTAATACTGAGCCACGTTGTTCACCAACAGACGTTGCCCCGTCAGGCGTGAGCATCCTCCGTCGTACGTTACGTTCATATCTACCGTCACTCGGTAAGTGCCCGCTGGCAGACCCTTGATGGTCTGGTAGAGATAAGCGTCTGGCACAGGAGCCGAAAGCAGACAGTAGGAGTGTGTTCCGTCGGTCGTGTAGTCGTTATCCTCGATGGCTGTCCAGCTATTGATGCCAGCATCAGCCAGTTCCTGAGCCGTGTGGCATTCCTTGCCTTCCACCAGCATTGTCCAACCGTAAGGAGGCGTGTGAGCGGCATTGCCCACCGAGATGTCGTTGCCGTAAGTGTTCTCGAAGCTGGCATTCGTGATGAGGTTCGTGATGTCGTCACCATCCTTCACGCCACCGCCCAGTTTTGCTTTCAGCATGAGCGATTCCAGTTGCTCCACGGTAGCATCCACACCCGCCTTGTCCAACGAAGGATAGTCGGAGTCGTAGTCAGCCTTGGTGGTGTTGTAGAGCGTCTGAAGCTCCTGTCCAACCTCTGTGGCAGCTGCCTTTTCGTTCTTCAGCGTTTCTTCAGCCTGTTCCAGCACCACAGCCAGTTTCGTGTAGTCCTTCACGCTGGCAGCAGCCTCGTCGAAGAGATTCACGATGGCTGTAGCCGCTCCGTTGATGTCGTCGTACTTCGCTGCTGCATCGTTCAGCATCGCCGCACCTGCAGCCACGGCATCCTCCAGCGACTTGCGAATGCCACCCTCCATTTTCTTCGAGAGCCATTCGTCAGCTTGTGCCATGGCATCCTTCAGATTGGCGATGGCCTCGCCCTTGTCGGCACCGATGTAGATGAGGCGCAGGTTGGTGAAGCAGTTCCAGAACCCTTGTTCCGAGCAGTCGAACTCCACCTTCAGCGTGTTGTCCGTCACGGTGGTCTCCACTACATTATTATATAGACCCAGCGCAAAGTATTTGAGTGCAGTGTTGGCATCGTTGGGCACCCAGTAGGCTGCACCCTGATAGCCCTCCGTGATGTCTGTCGCACCACAAGCCCACACGTTGTGGATGGTCACCTCGTCGTTGTTCAAACGCACCTTCGACTTCACATTGAAGGTGGCACTTCCGTCGCCGTTCACCCAATCCGTCTCCGACTGTCCCCAGTCCCAAGAGCACCACTGGAATCCCTGCACCTCCAGACGGTAAGTGCCGTTCGCCACGTTGTTCACCACTTGCTCGGCCTTCCAGTCGCCCCACCATTTCTCCATCACCTTCTTTCCTGAGTCGATGCTGAAGTCGTTGAGCGTGGCTGTCCATCCACCTGTCGTGTCGAAATGTCCGTTCACCAACAAGTCGGTCACGTCCGTACCAGCCTCAATCACCGAGTTGGCTGCTTTCTCCGTCAATTCAGAGAGCGTCTGGATAACTTCCTCGATTTGTGCATTGTCCAATGTGTGGTTCTCTATCTTCTCTGCCAGTTCGTTGTCCATCAGGTAGTCCGACAGCACGCTCATGGCCTCCGAATCTCCCTTGCTAATGGTGTTTTCAGCCTCGGCCACCAGCGCAGTCAGTGTCACGTATGCCTCTTGGTTCTTCACTGCTTCCTCATCATCCGTCTGGAACTTCGCGAAGAGCGTCTCTTGCCCATCCACGTTGTCTGCGGCAATCAGTTCGTTGGCCTTCTTGATGTCCTCGGAGAGCGTATTGATATAGGTGGCATGGATAGCACCCTCGTCTATCAGTGCCTGAGCATTGGCGATGAGCGTGTTCAGACGTTCTGCGGCAGGCTTCTCGCCCAGATATTCCAACTTGAAGTCGAGGATGATGCACTGACCCACATTCGTTCCCTCGAACATGATGCCCACCTCGGCCTCACTCGTGCGGCATTCGAACACCACCTCCGACAGGCCTCGCCACCAACCCGTGTCGGCCAGCGGCTCTCTGAACAGTTTGTCGCCCACCTTGGCGTAGATGTAAGCACCCACGATGGGGTCGCCCTCTTCGCCTGTGTGGCGAATCCAAAGGCCGTAGTTGCCAAACTTGTACTTTCCGTTCCTCAGTCCTGTGAGTTGCTGATACACCTTGTTGTCGCCAAACGCACCGCCTGACCATGACCCCAGTGTTTTGTTGTCGGGATAGAAACCCTCCGAATCCATTTCGCCCATGCCGCAGAAGTTGGCTGGCACCATCGTCCAACCTGGCACGCCGTGCCCGTCGTTCACCCAGTTCTCCGTCATTTCTCATTTGTTCTTTATCATTTAGACACATCGTGTCGCTGATGCTCTTCGGTGGCGTGGTCGATGCGCAGTCCGTCCAGCACGTCTTGCACGCCGCTGACCGCTGCATCGAAGGCAGCCTTGTCGGTGGCTGTGTGATAGACCGCCAAGAGTTCCGTCACGTCATAGCCATATCCCTGCAATTCCGTCATCGTACGGTGCAGGTTCAGCTTGCTCACGAAATAGGCATAGTCGGCTTCCGACACAAGGCTCCAGTCGATGCTGCCTTCCTCGGCCTTCACCAACGAGGCGACACTCCACGTGGAGTAGGACACGCCCATCCATGCGTCGGGATAAAGTTCCCACGAGAAAGTGGGGTCGTTCTTCGAGGGACGCAGGTGGTAGGTTCCCGACGCTTGTTGCTCGATGCACCATCGGCTGTTGTCTTCGCCAGCACCTCCGTTGCATCCCACGTAGTCGAGGTCGCTATACCAGTAGCCGCTCTCGCTCTCCAACGTCCAGTCGCCATTAGGTTCCTGCCTGAACTGGATGGCAACACCCTCTTCAGCCAGCCACACCTGTATGTCGCCAGTTGTGGCAAACCCATCCACTGAGGCGTTGTAGAGGTAGAACTTTTCGCCATTCACGAGCGAACAATCATTGGGGACAGTTTTTTCCCATGTTGCTGCAAGGACATTCCCACTTCCCATCAGCAACGCTGTGACCATGCACAGCACTTTTTGCATCTTTTTCATACGAATAGTTTTAGATTAGAAATTGTATTTTGGTGCAAAGGTACGTGCTTTACCGAAAAACCATGGGAAACGACGTTTCCGATAGGGGAAGATATGTGTTTAGGATTGATTTTTTCCTGTTCTAAGAAACTCCGTGGGGGTCATCCCGTATTCGGCCTTGAAGTTCATGGTGAAACTTTTCAGCGAGTTGAAGCCGACAGCGTATGCTATCTCGGTGACTTGCATCTGGGAGCGTTGCAGGAGTGCCATGCCCCGTTTGATGCGGAGGGTGCGGATGAACTCGGCAGGGCCTTGTCCTGTGACGGCCATGAGCTTCTTGTAGAGGAAGGAGCGTGACATGCCCAACTCCTGCCCCAA
>CADCDP010000009.1 GCA_902800305.1 uncultured Bacteroidales bacterium | reverse complement strand
TGGGGAAAAGAATTCCGCAAGCGGCTGAGAATTTTAAGAGGCTAACGCGCTGTTAGGGAACTGGCCGCAAGGTCTTGAATTTCTCCGCGCCGAAGGCGACTTCTGAAACACGCTGTATAGTTCCTTTAAATCCTTGAAATTCTTTGACTTTTAAAAATACTTTGACTGCTTTCCTACAGCTCTGCCTCTTTGAGCCGTTCCGCATTCTCTGCCACGATGAGGTGGTCGATGCAATCTTGGATGTCGCCATCCATGAAGGCGGCGAGGTTGTAGATGGTGTAGTTGATGCGGTGGTCGGTGATGCGACCTTGGGGATAGTTGTAAGTGCGGATTTTGGCAGAGCGGTCGCCTGTGGAGACGAGGGTCTTGCGACGTGAGGCGATGTCGTCGATGTACTTCTGATGCTCGCGGTCGTAGATGTAGGTGCGCAGACGCGCTAATGCACGTTCCTTGTTCTTGGGTTGGTCGCGCGTCTCGGTACATTCCACGAGGATTTCCTCCTTCTCGCCGGTGTTGGGATTCGTCCACATATAACGGGCACGCACACCCGACTCGACCTTGTTCACGTTCTGTCCACCAGCACCCGACGAGCGGAAGGTGTCCCACTTGATTTCACCCTCATTGATTTGAACGTCAAAGGCTTCGGCTTCGGGAAGAACGGCCACCGTAGCGGCAGAGGTGTGTACACGTCCTTGGGTTTCGGTGACGGGCACACGTTGCACACGATGCACGCCCGATTCGTATTTCATGGTGCCATAGACGTTCTCACCTGTGACGTTGGCGATGATTTCCTTGTAACCACCCACGGCACCCTCGGAGAAGGACGATATGGTGAGGTGCCACCCCTTGATTTCGCAGTATTTGGAGTACATACGGAAGAGGTCGCCAGCAAAGAGGGCAGCTTCGTCGCCACCTGTGCCGCCACGTATTTCGAGCGTCACGTTCTTGCTGTCTTCGGGGTCGGCAGGGATGAGCAGGAGCTTGATTTCCTCCTCCAGTTCGGGGATGCGCTTCTCGTTGGCGGCGATTTCCTCCCGTGCCATTTCCTTCATTTCGGGGTCGTCCTCCATCGTGAGCAATTCCTTGGCTTCCTCCAATCCTTTGACGGCGTTGATGTATTCCTTTCGGGCACGCATGATGTCCTCCAGATTCTTGTATTCTTTGGTCAGCTGCACGTACCGCTTTTGGTCGGCAATGACGTTGGGGTCGGTGATGAGGGTGCTGACTTCCTCAAAGCGAGGCACTAAGCCTTCAAGTTTTTCGAGTATTTCCATAGGTGGGTATGGGCTTAATAGTTGAACTCTCCAAATTCGCTCTTGATGGTGAGTGATTTCTTGCCTTCCTCGATGTGGCCAATGATTTGAGCGTCAATGTTGAACGACTTGCTGATGGCGATGACCTTCTCTGCGTGCTCGGGTGAAAGATATACTTCGAGGCGGTGACCCATGTTGAACACTTTGTACATCTCTGCCCAATCGGTGCCCGACTCCTTGGCGATGGCTTTGAAGAGGGGAGGAACGGGGAACATATTGTCCTTGATGACTCGGCAGTTGTCGCCTACGAAATGCAGCACTTTCGTCTGAGCACCACCCGTGCAATGCACCATACCGTGGATGTCGGCACGCATCTCGTCGAGCAGCTTCTTCACCACAGGGGCATACGTGCGAGTGGGAGAGAGGACGAGTTTGCCAGCGTTGATGGGGGCACCCTCCACGGGGTCGGTCAGACGGTAGGAACCCGAATACACCAATTCGTCGGGCACAGCTTTGTCGAACGACTCAGGGTACTTCTCTGCCAGATACTTGGCGAACACATCGTGACGCGCAGAAGTAAGGCCGTTGCTGCCCATTCCACCATTGTACTCCTTCTCGTAAGTGGCTTGACCACAAGACGATAAACCCACAATCACGTCGCTAGGACGGATGTTGGCGTTGTCAATCACATCGCTGCGCTTCATGCGGCAAGTGACGGTGGAATCGACAATAATCGTCCTCACCAAGTCGCCCACGTCAGCTGTCTCGCCACCTGTGGCATAGATGCCGATGCCCATGTTGCGCATTTCTGCCAAGAGTTCATCCGTGCCGTTGATGATGGCTGAAATCACCTCGCCGGGGATGAGCATCTTGTTTCGTCCGATGGTGGAGGACACCAAGATGTTGTCCACCGCACCCACACAGAGCAGGTCGTCGGTGTTCATGATGAGCGCATCCTGAGCGATGCCCTTCCACACGGAGAGGTCGCCCGTCTCCTTCCAGTACATGTAAGCCAAACTCGACTTCGTGCCGGCACCGTCGGCGTGCATGATGTTGCAATACTCCGGGTCGCCTCCGAGGATGTCGGGGATGATTTTGCAGAATGCCTGAGGGAAGATTCCCTTGTCGATGTTTTTGATGGCATTATGTACATCTTCTTTTGCTGCGCTTACACCGCGCATCATGTATCTCTGCTTGTTGTCTATAGCCATTTTTGTATAAATTTTTTGTCAATTTGGTGTTTTTGTGCTGCAAAGGTAGTGAAAAATTGGGAGAAATTGCCGTTATGTCATAAATCTTTGCTAAATTTGCAACCATATTACGTAATTCAAACTAACTAAATGGTATTTACCGCACAACAAATAGCAGGTTATACAGGTGGAATGGTTGAGGGCGACCCGAATGTGACCGTCAATAATTTCGCCAAAATCGAGGAAGGTACCGAGGGTGCTCTTTCCTTCCTTGCTAATCCCCAATACGAACAGTACATTTACGAAACCAAGGCGAGCGTCGTGTTGGTCAATCAAGATTTTCAGCCATCGCAAGAGGTGAAGGCAACGCTGGTGCGTGTGGCCAACGCCTACGAATCGGTGGCTAAATTGTTGCAGCTCTATCAGAGTATGCAGCAGAAGCGTGTGGGCATCGACTCGCTGGCTTTCATCCATCCGTCGGCTAAGATAGGTAAGGATTGCTACATAGGGCCTTTCGTGGCCATTGCCGAGGGTGTGGAGATAGGCGACGGGGTGGTGCTTCATCCTCACGTCACCATCGGAAGGAATGCCAAAGTGGGCAGCAACACGGAGATTTACAGCAATGCGGTGATTTACCACGATTGTGTGGTGGGTAGCCGTTGCATCCTCCATGCTGGCTGCGTGATTGGTGCTGACGGATTCGGCTTTGCTCCGACGGCTAACGGCTACGACAAGATTCCGCAGATAGGCATTGTCACCATCGAGGACGATGTGGAGATTGGTGCCAACACGTGCATCGACCGCTCCACGATGGGCAGCACCATCATCCACAAGGGCGTGAAACTCGACAATTTGGTGCAGATAGCGCATAATGTGGAAGTGGGACAGCATACCGTCATGTCGGCACAAGTGGGTGTGGCAGGAAGTTCGAAAGTGGGCGAGTGGTGTATGTTTGCAGGACAAGTGGGCATCGCTGGCCATCTGAAAGTGGGCGACCGCACCACGCTGGGTGCTCAAGCAGGTTTGGCAGGAGGCAATTTGGCGCGTAAGGGTGGAGCCACACTGATGGGTTATCCAGCCATCGAGCACAAGAAATTTGCCAAGAACATGGCTGCCCTCAATTCGTTGCCCGATTTGCTGAAAGAGGTGGCGGCACTGAAAAAGGAAATAGAAGAATTAAAAAACAACAAATAAATGCAACATCAACAAACCCTGAAAGAGGCGTTTACTTTGAAAGGTAAAGGACTCCATACAGGACAGTTCATCACGGCGGTGTTCAATCCCGCTGACGAGAACCACGGATACAAAATTCAACGCACAGACATTGAAGGTCAGCCAATCATCGATTGCAACGCTGACTATGTGGGCGACACACAACGTGGCACCGTTCTTGTGAAAGGTGACATCAAAATCAGCACCATCGAACACGCTATGGCTGCACTCTATGCCAGCGGCATCGACAACTGCCTCATCCAGCTGGATGGCCCTGAAATGCCCATCTTGGACGGAAGTGCCATGCCTTTCGTGGAGGAAATTCAGCGAGTAGGTTTGCAGGAGCAAAGTGCCAAGAAAGATTACTATGTGGTGAAGCACAAGATGGAGATAAAGGGCGAAAATGGCGAACATCTGATTCTCATGCCCGACGACCATTTCTGCTTGAATGCCCAGATTGCTTTCGAATCGAAGATATTGGACAATCAGTTTGCCAACCTCGACGACATCGCCGACTTCCCCAAGGAAATTGCTTCGGCACGCACCTTTGTATTTGTGCGTGAGATAGAGCCGTTGCTCAACCTCGGACTTATCAAGGGAGGCGACCTCGACAACGCCATTGTGATTTACGAGCGTGAGTTGCCACAGGAGCGTTACGACAAGTTGGCTGACACGTTGGGCATTCCTCACATGGATGCCACCCGTCTGGGTTACATCAACCACAAGCCTCTCATGTGGGATAATGAGTGCGCTCGACATAAGTTGCTCGACATCATCGGCGACCTTGCCTTGGTGGGTCGTCCTATCTTGGGACGTGTCATCGCCACGAAGCCAGGTCATACAATAAATAATAAGTTCGCGCGCGCGATAAAGAAAGACATCAAGAAGCATGAGGTGCAAAGCCCCACATACGACCCCAACCAAGAGCCGTTGATGGACGTGAACAAGATTCGCCACCTCTTGCCTCATCGTTACCCCATGCAACTGGTGGATAAGGTGATTTCGCTGGATGAAGCTGAAATTGTGGCTGTTAAGAATGTGACCAGCAACGAGCCTTTCTTCATGGGACACTTCCCCGAAGAGCCAGTTATGCCAGGTGTGCTCATCGTGGAAGCGATGGCACAAGCAGGTGGTTTGTTGGTGCTCAGCAATGTGGATGAACCCGAACGCTGGTCAACTTACTTCCTGAAGATAGACAATGTGAAGTTCCGTCGTAAGGTGGTGCCAGGCGACACACTCATCTTCAAGGTGAAGATGCTGGGGTCTCTCCGTCGCGGCATCGCAACGATGGCAGGGCTTGTGTTTGTAGGCGACACGGTGGCTGCCGAAGCCGAATTTACAGCACAAATCGTGAAGAATAAATAAATAAAACTATGGCAAAGATTAGTCCTTTAGCATTCATCGACCCATCGGCAACGATTGGTGAGAATTGTGAGATAGGTCCGTTCTGCTTTATCGACAAGAACGTGACGGTGGGTGATAATAACGTGCTGATGAACAGCGTCACATTGCTTTCGGGCACTCGTCTCGGCAATGGCAACACCTTCTTCCCAGGTGCGGTGATTGGTGCCATTCCCCAAGATTTGAAGTTCAAGGGTGAAGAAACGACGGTTGAAATAGGTGATAACAATACGATTCGTGAAAACGTGACGATTCATCGTGGCACCGCCAGCAAGGGTAAGACGATTGTGGGTAGCAATAACTTGGTGATGGAGAATGCTCACATCGCTCACGACTGCATGTTTGGTAGCGGCATCATCATGGGCAATTCGACGAAGTTGGCAGGTGAGGTCATTGTGGATGATAATGCCATCATTTCGGCGGTGGTGCTTGTGCATCAGTTCTGCCGCATCGGTGGTTATGTGATGGTGCAGGGTGGTACACGTACCAGCAAAGACATCCCTCCCTACGTGATGGCAGGTCGTGAACCTGTGGCTTTTGCTGGATTGAACATCATCGGTTTGCGTCGTCGTGGGTTCAGCCGCGAAGTCATCGACAACATCAGTCATGCCTACCGCCTGATTTATCAATGCAACTTGACGGTGAATGAAGCTGTTGAGGCGATTCGTAAGGAGGTGCCCATGAGTAAGGAAATTGAATACATCATCGATTTTGTGGCTGCTTCACAACGTGGCATCATCCGATAGATGAAATGCAAAATTGTAGATAACTATGGTTTACAGATTTATGATTATTTCCGATGAAGCCGATGGCTTTATGCGTGAAATTCAGATAGATGCCGATGCCAAGTTTCTGGAATTGCACAAATTGATTCTGGAGGCGTGTGGCTATGAGGACAACCAGTTGACTTCGTTCACTATCTGCGAGAACGGATGGGAGAAGGGGCAGGAAATCACCCTCGAAAAGATGGACACCGATTCCTACGAGGACAATTACATCATGGCTGAGACGGAGTTGAGCGAGTTTTTGGAGGATGAGAAGCAGCATTTGCTTTACACCTTCGACCCTTTGGCTGACCGCGTTTTCTTCATCGAATTGTCTGAAATTAAGACAGGTAAGCATCTCGATAAGGGAAAAATCACCCGTTCGATAGGTGAGCCACCCGTACAGACACTTGACTTCGACGAAATGTTTGCTCGCAACCCCATTGTGGACAATAGTGCCGTCATGGATGACGATGCCGACCTGTATGGCAGCGAGATTGACAGCGATGAGATAGACCTCGAAGGGTTCGACATCAGCGATGAATTCTAAAACGCTCGTTGTCCTTCTAGGGCCAACGGCGGTGGGTAAAACGGCTTTGTGTTTGCAGTTGGCGAAACGGTGGGGATGCCCCATCATCAATGCCGACTCCCGACAGATTTACCAAGGCTTATCCATTGGCACAGCTGCTCCTACAGCGGAGGAATTGGCGCAAGTGAAGCATGAGTTTGTCCATACGTTGCGGTTGGACGATTACTATAGTGCGGCTGAATATGAGAAGGATGTGCTTCTGTTGCTCGACCAACTCTTTCCCACACACGACACCTTGTTGCTTTCAGGTGGCAGCATGATGTACATAGATGCTGTGACCAAAGGCATCGACGACATCCCTACCGTGGATGAGGAAACACGTGAGATGCTTCGTCAACGCTTTCAGAAAGAAGGGCTTGACCCTCTGCTTCAAGAACTGAAACTCCTTGACCCTCAGTACTATGAGTTGGTGGATAAGAAGAATCACAAGAGGGTCGTCCATGCGTTGGAAATCTGTTACATGACGGGTCAACCCTACACGTCCTTCCGCACAGCCACCCATAAGCCACGTCCGTTCCGCATCCTGAAAATCGGTTTGCGACGAGAGCGTAGCAATCTCTTTGCCCGTATCAATCAGCGTGTTGACCAGATGATGCTCGACGGGTTTATGGACGAAGCAAAAAGTGTGTACCCCCTGAGGCATCTGAACGCACTCAACACCGTGGGGTACAAAGAACTCTTTCGGGTGATAGATGGCGAGTGGGAGTTGCCGATGGCGGTGGAACGCATCAAGAAAAACACCCGTGTGTATGCTAAAAAACAGATGACGTGGTACCAGCACGATGCCGACATCCATTGGTTGGACGCTGACAAGATGGACACTGCGGATATGATTAAAGCCATAGAAAATGAAATCAATGCTGGGTAAGGTCTTACACCTTCTGAAAGTTATATGTCACTGGTATCTTAACCAGTACAGGGGAAAGTGGTATCAGAGAATTGTCACTCCGATAGCTTCTTTCTTCGTCTTCTTCTTTCTTTACCTTGGTGCTGTTGACACCAATTTCCTCGGTCTTTTTGGTGTGTCGCCCACCATGGAGGTGATAGAGAATCCCATCACTAACGAGGCTTCCTACATTTACAGTTCAGACAGCGTGCTCGTTGGAAAGTTCTTCAACGAAAACCGTTCCCCCGTCCGCTTTGAGGACATTTCCCCCTACGTCATCGATGCCCTTATTTCTACCGAAGACGAACGTTTCTATCTTCATCATGGCATTGATTACCAAGGACTTTTTTCTGCTATGAAGGACATCGTGCGAGGCAATCCACGAGGAGCCAGCACCATTACCCAACAGCTGGTGAAGAACCTCTTTAAGATACGTTCTCAATACTCCACAGGATTGCTCGGCAAGGTGCCAGGATTGAGCATCTTGGTGATGAAGTCAAAAGAATGGATTACAGCCATCAAGATTGAGAATATGTACAGCAAGCAGGACATCCTCACGCTCTATCTCAATACCGTCGATTTCGGCAGCAATGCCTACGGCATCAAGACAGCTGCCAAGACCTACTTCAAGACAACGCCACAAAACCTTACCGCCGAACAAGCCGCTGTGTTGATTGGCCTTCTGAAAGCCACCACCACCTACAACCCCAAAGTGCATCCTGAGAAGAGCCTTCAACGGCGTAATGTGGTGCTCAACAATATGTTCAACCACGGAAAACTCACTCGTGGTGAATTGGATTCGTTGATGCAAATTCCCATCCTGCTGAATTTCAACGTGGAAAAGACCTACGAAGGTGAAGCACAATATTTCCGTGAAGCCATCAAAGATTATCTTGCCGATTGGTGTGAAGAGAACCACATCGACCTCTATTCCGATGGCTTGACCATCTACACAACCATCGACACCCGTCTGCAACACTACGCCGAACAGGCGGTTCAGCAGCAGATGCGCACTTTGCAGGGACGTTTCGACCAGCATTGGGGACAAACAGCACCTTGGCGAGATGAACGTGGGAAGGAGATACCGAATTTTATCGAAGACTTAGCCAAGCGAAGTGATTATTACAAGATATTGGCAGAGAAATATGATGGCGATGCTGATTCCATTGACTACTACATGAACCTGCCACATCGTGTGAAGCTGTTCAGTTACGATGCTCCTCACCACGTTGTGGAGGCCACCATAAGCACGATGGATTCCATTCGCTACATGGTCAAGTTCCTCCATTGCGGCTTTGTTGCTATGGAGCCACAAACGGCTTATGTACGTGCTTGGGTGGGTGATGTGGATTTCAACAGTTGGAAATACGACAAGGTGCAAGCCATGCGTCAACCTGGTTCCACCTTCAAACTCTTCGTCTATGCCTCGGCCTTCGAGAATAACGATTCCATCACCCCCACCACCTATTACCGTGACCAGCTGATTTCTCTCCAAGTGCCTGATAGCAAAGACCCCGACCGTCTTGTCACATGGACACCTCACAATGCCAATGGTTACTGTACGGGTGCCAACTATCCCCTCAAGTCGGCCTTTGCTCAATCCATCAACACCATCGCCGTGCGTCTCGGACAAGACACGGGCATCGACAATGTGGTGAATATTGCCCATGCCATGGGCATCGAAAGCAAGCTCGACCCCACGCCATCGTTACCACTTGGCTCTTCCGACGTGAACCTGCTCGAAATGGTGGGTGCCTATAGCACTGCCATGAATGACGGCAAGCAGCGTCGCCCCATTCTTGTCACGCAAGTGATTGACCGCGACGGCACTGTCATCTACGACTGCAACCGCAACGAAGCTCCTGCTCGACAAGCCATCCGCTACAAAACCGCTTTCTACCTTCAGCGCATTCTTTATGCTGGAATGCACGAACCCGGTGGAACTACCCAAGCCCTTTGGAGCTACTTGCACCACTATGACACCGAGTTGGGTGGCAAGACAGGTACTTCCTCCAATCACTCCGACGCATGGTTCATCGGCTGTGCCCCCGGACTTGTGGGTGGTGCATGGGTAGGTGGCGAATACCGTTGCATCCACTTCCGCACAGGTGCCCTTGGTCAAGGTAGCCGTACCGCTCTTCCCATCTTTGGCTACTTTATTGACCGTGTGTTGGGTGACCCTCAGTTCAAACATTATCACGGTCGCTATCCTGAAGCCAAAGAAGACATCCCTCGCAACACCTACATCGGTAGCAGCGTCTATATTCCGCAACGCGTGGTGACCGACTCTTTGTCCGATGCCTCAGCAGAGACATCCGAAGAAGTGGAATCGGTACTTGACGAGACGGTGGAATAAATGGCTCCTATTTCTTCTTCAATCCCTCAATAGCGCGTCGCATGGTGGGCGCGAGGGTAGGGATATTGTGGCTGGTGGCGTAGGCTTCCAGTTGGTCGAGCGTCATCGGGTACTTGTAAGCCTTCTTCAACTCCTTCTTCTTGGCGTTCCAATCCTGCTTGTTGATGTAACCTCGGTCGGTTGCGTATGTCTCTATCACCATCTTCATGCGTCCCTTCTTGCCCTTCCACTCCCAGTGGTTGGTATCCATCACGAAATCTTCGATGCTGGAATTACCGTTCTCATCCATCTTGAAGACATCCGTGTACTGGTATGCGTAATCCTTCTCTTCGCGTTTTTTCAGCACCACATTCTCTCCCAACCTTTTGTTTCTGTACATCTGAGCCTTGCCAGCGTCGATCGTCGTGTGAGTCAGGTTGCCCTCTTTGACGATATAACCCAAAAGACCTTCTGGATTTTCGATACGCAATCGTCCGTTGCCCTCGTCCTTCAGCGTGGTGAAGTATGCTTTGCTCCCCTCGCCTCCATTCCTCATCAGCTTGGCTGAACTTTCGTGTACCTTACCTGCGTCCAAGCTCATCACGCGTGCTCCCCAAGTGACGTTGGCACCAAAGGCAGGGCAGAAGTCACCGCAGCAATTGGTGTGGCTACCCATCTCCACTTTCTTCTTCTGCATGTCGTAGCCGTTGGGCATGATGCCTGCTTGATAGAAGCGCAGCGAGTCGTTGATGAAGGCATAAACACGATAGTAAGTCTCCACATAGAGGAGGGGGTTGGGAGTGACCACGATTTCCTGCAAGGTGTAGTTGAGGTCTTCCATCGTGATGCGTCCGTCGGTGAGTGAAGCCACCGTCACCACTTGCGGCTTGTAAGCCACGTGCGTCACCATCACCTTCTTCGTGCCCTTCACGTCGTCCAGCACGCCGTTGAGGTCGGTTGTGCCAATCATGTTTCCTTCTTCATTCAGTACGCTAACGAGCGGAATCCCATACCCATCAGTATCTACCACTTGTATCTTCTGCGCCTGTGCGCTCATCACAGCCATGAGGGTGGCTGCCACTATCAAAACAATCTTTTTCATTTTTATCGGTTTCATGTTGTTACTGAATCAAGACCTTGCGGCCATTGTTGATGTAGATACCCTTGACCTTTGGCTTGCTGTCGAGGCGGCGTCCGTCGAGAGTGAACCACTCGTCATTTATCATTTGTCCTTTATCATTTAGACGCAGGGCGTCGCTGATGCCTGTTTCTTCGGAGTCACCGAAGCCGAGCACCATAGCACGAACGTTGACATTGCCAGTGATATCCACGTGGAAGTAAGCGCGGCAGGTGTTGATGGTCATGGCTGCGCTGGGGTAGTAGAGCGTGTTGTTGCTACCGAGGTAGAAGGTGGACTTGTCGTTAGCAGTAAGAGGTACAGTGGCGTAGGTACCGATGAACTCGACGGTTTTGAGGCCGCTGTTCTTGGCGGTAACGGTGGTGGTGGCATCTTTGTCAATGGTGACATCGCTGAATACAGGATTCTCTATATTGTTACCGGTAGTTGTCCACTTCACGATGTAAGGCTTGCCAGCTTCGATGGAATTGGCGGATTTGAAGTAGAGGTAGAGGGTGCCGTCTGGAGCGAGGCCAGTTTGGTGGCCGCTGTAGGTGCCGGTGGCATCCAGTTCCATCACCGTGGCTCCTGCGAGGGGCGAATCCTCGACGGACACGGGGAAGGGCAGGCAGAGGGTGTTCCAGCTGCCGTCCTTGTAGAGGGTGCGGCCAGAGAGGGTGACGTTGCGCTGTTGCTTATCGTTAGCGTCGATGACGGCCGTGTTGTTACCAACATTAGCAAGGCCTATGCTCGTCGCGTCGGTGGTGGTGAAGTTGATGCGGCTCCATTCGGAGGTCTTGTTGCCCTTCACCGATTGCACATAGACAGTATAGAAGGTCGAAGCGGTGAGGCCGCTCAGGTTATAAGATGTGGTGGTAATGTCTGTGACTTCTGTTACGTTGCCCTGTCCGAGAGAAGAGTCATCTTCGACGGTCATGTTCACGCAGTCATTGTCAACGTTGCCATCGAACGTAACGGTGAACGTGTAGTGTTTGCCGGCCTCGAAGACGAAGTCGTTCTGCCGGCCACCTACATTGCCGTTTCCTGAGGCGATCCATACGCGGTCGTTGGGCGAGGGGTTGGTGATGCACCAGTCGTAGATGCCAGCGGGGATGATGATAGTGACTTCTTTGACTATTTCGCCGTCAAGTACGTTATCAGTGTCAAGTTTACCGTCAGCATCCTCTGGTATCTTGTACTTGAACTTAGCATACGTATCGGCCGATGCATCTCCAGAGCTGGTCAATCCACCCGTTTCAGGGATGACGTTCCCATAAGTGTTATGGCCGTCATCGAGGAGCATCTGATAGCCAGTATCATCGCCCCAAATATCATTAGGCACAGAGAGCGTCACCTTGGTCTGTCCGCCTTTGCCGTAGCGCACGTTGTAGCTGTCGCCATAGCCTGTCCAGCGGATGGTGGCGGTGTTGGCGGTGATGCCGGTGGCGCTGAGGTCGGTGGGAGCAACGTCATCACTCAGGGTGGTCAGGGTGGCTGTCGATGTATAATAGGTGTTGTCGCCGTAGTCATATCCCACCTGGTATTCGTAGGTGGTGCTGGCGGTCAAGCCGGTGATGGCGGTTCCGGCGGGAGAACCGCCGGACACGGCCGTCCATTCGCCGCCTACGTTTTCGTTGTAGAGGCCGAAGTCATCTACCACGAGGTAGAACTCGTTGTAGCAGTTGAAGTGGCGTATGGCGATGTAGCCCTTCTGGTCGCTGTAGGCGCTCAGGTCGGCGGTGTATTCCTGGTATTCATCAGTGGTTTCGGTTTCTGACACCAGCGTGATGACCGTGCTCTGCAGCTTTCCGTCTGCATCGACGAAATCACTCTTGCTGCCGCCTTTGGTTGACAAGTAGATGGCAAAATGCTCACCGTAATAATTATTGTCCTGCCCCTTTAGCCACACCTTCATCGTACCGCCCAGCGTAAGCTGCGGCGAAACAAGCCAGTTGTCGGGTTCAAATGCGCCAATATTATTGATATAGCTGGCCGAATATACACAGCTGCTGCCGCTATGGGGCATACTCTCGTCCGGGCCGTCGTAATATGTCCAGTTGTACTCATCGTTATCGTTGTCGAACGTCGTCCAGCCTTGGGGCATTCCGTCCTCAAAGTTGGTGGAATAGATTTTCGTATCCGGCTTGACTCGGTAGCGCACCTGGTAGTTGCTGCACCCTTCTGTGCCCGTCCAACCGATGGTGGCTTGATATGGCGTGATGTCGGTGGCGGAGATATCGGTCACCACTGTCTTTTTAACATAGACGGTGATGCCGGCAATGGTCAGAGGCTCAGTAGTGACATCGGTGGGTGGCGTGGTGTAGGCCATCTCACCCTGCCTGGTGCCGAGAGTCTGTGTGTAATAGCTGTTTTCCACAATGATGTATTCACTGTTATTATAACGTCCACGCGAGAAGGTAGCGCTGCCGTTGCTCTGGACGCTCACCTCGCTGGGCGCGAAGATACAGTTAACGAACTTGACGCCCGCCCAGTCATTGCCCTCTGTCCAGCCCACGAAGCCGCCGCAGTTTTTGGTAGGGGTGCCGAGCAACTTGCCGTCGAAGGCGCAGCGGGTGAAGGTGACGTATGTTTCGTCATCAGCGTTGTTCTGGCAATTGGCCACAAAGCCGCCGTGGGAGCCGTCGCCGCTGATGCTGCTGTTGATGATGACGTTGCTGCGACAGTCGGTGATGGTGTTGTTGTTGAGCACATTGGCAGCGATGCCTGCAGCGAACAGTTTCTGCGTGTAGATGGTGCCGTCGACGGTGAGGTCGTGGATGTCGGCACCCTCAATGTAGCGGAACGGAGCGCAGTAGTCCCCGTCGAAGGGCGAGTCAGACGTGCCGTAACTCAGCGTCAGCGTCTTGCTGCCGCCGTCGAAGTGACCCTTGAACCTGTGTCCCTCGGTGCCCACCATCGTTGTGACGGTGATATTGTCGGTGAGCTTGTAGTAGGCGGTAGCGTAGGGCTTATTGTTGGTGTTTTCCATGCCGTTGTTCACCTTGTAGACGAATTCATTCCACAGTGCGAGGGTGCTGATGATGTATGCCGTTTCGCTCGACAAACCGTCACCAGCACCGCTCCACGCTACAGGGGTAGCCACATAGTTGGCATTGATGGTAGCATTGGCGTTGCCCATCGTGAGGGTGTAGGAATTGCCCTCGCCGTGGCTGAGGCTTCCCGCCGTGCTGGCGAAGCTGCTGAATGTGTAGCCACTGAGACTCGCGCTTGTGAGGGTTAGGGGGAGCTGGTCGTCCTTTTGGGCATAGAGCACGCCATCAAATGTCAGGCCGACGTTGTTCTGTACGACTTTGTATGTGGTGATGCCGCTGACGCTATAAGAGGTGGGGTTGGTGCCGTTGTACGTCATGCTGACATTCTCGCCAGCGGTGATGCTGTAGATGCGCGACTGCTGTTCGACATTATAGTGGGCGGTACAATAGCTGTTGATGATGTTGATGACGCCGTTGTCATAGCTGCGCGAACGGACGAAGACTTTCTCAATTATCTGCTGCGTACTTGTCGGTGCGAAGAGGCTGTTGGTGATGTTGACTTTGCCGTTGGCATTGTTGTTGGTCTCGTTCCATCCCACGAAGCCGGCGCAGTTGTTGGTGCTGCCGCCCAGCATAAAGCCGTCGAAGGCGCAACCTGTGAAGGTGAGGGTGCCGCCCGTGTTATGGGCCACAAAGCCGCCGTGGGTGCCGTCGCCATTGACGCTGCTGTTGATGGTCACGCTGCTACGGCAGTTGGTCAACGTGGTAGCATTGACGGTAGCTATGGCGTTGGCAATGAAGCCGCCGGTGAACTTATTCGAAGTATTAATGGTACCTGCGACGCGGAGGTTGCTAATCACGGCGCCATCGACATAGCGGAAGGGGGCGACGTACTGCTCGTCGGTGGTGTAGTTGACGGTCAGCGTGTGGTAACCTGTTAAGTCGTTGCCATCATAGATGCCACCATCGAAGTGGCCACCGAATCTGTGGCTATTAGTGCCTACCATCGTAGTCACCTCAATATCACTGGTAAGTCTGTAGAAGGCGGTGGCGTATAGCAAATTGTCGCCGTACTCAATACCTTCGTTAACATAATAGACGAACAAATCCCATTCACTTGCATTTCCGATGAGGTATGGGCTATCAGAGGTGCCACTACCAGAGAATTGGGCAGTGGGGTAGGTGCTCATGGTATAAGCTATATTGACGTCCTCGTTGGGCATATTCAGCGTGTAGCCGTCGGTGTCGTTACCTGAAAGTTCGTTTCCACCAACAGAATAATGTAAGGTGCAGCCACTGTAGTTGTGATTGAACTTGAGTGTCACCACATCTTCATCGCCTGCATAAACTGTGCCGTTATATTTCACACACTCGTTGCCCTCGTAGCCAGTGATGCCGCTCACGTTGTATGTAGTGGCATTGCCTGTCGGCACGATGGTGACGCCTTCGTAAATGTTGATGCTGTGTGCCTGCTTGCCTTGGGCATTGCCGAAGGCATGGAAGTAGTAGCAGTTGGTGCAGGTGACTGTAGAGGGTTTGCCACTGGAGTTCTCATAGAGGGAGGGACATGCCACCGCTGTCTCGCCTGTCTCGAGCGCAGCAGGCTTATAGATACAGTTCTTGAGGGTCAGCGTCTGGCCGTTGGTGAAGCCCACGATGCCGCCGCAACCTATAGTGGCCGTAGTTCCCGTAGTCAGTATCTTGCCGTCGAAGAGGCACCCCTCAATGACGGGTTCCGATTGTGTCACCCAGGCCTTCAGGGCCAGGATGCCGCCGTGACCGCCCCAACCGGCATGACTGCTGCGGATGGTGACACTACTGCGGCAGTTCTCAATTCTCGAATAGTAACGGGTGTAAGCCACGATACCACTGGCATAGCATCCCGAGGTCTCGATAGTGCCCGCCGTATGGAGGTTCTTGATGGTGGCACCGCTGATGCGGCAGAACGGAGCACAATAGTCCTCGGTGATGCCCGTGTAGTTAACAGTGATGGTGTGGCCGTCGCCGTCGAATATACCTCGGAAACGGTTGGTGCCCTGACCCACCATCGTCGAGACGGTGATGTCTGCATCCAGTTTGAAGTACATGCCGTTGTAGTTGGTACCGCCGTTCACGTCGGTAGCTAACTGGTTCCAATGTGCTTCACTACTGATAATATACGGTTTTTTGGCTGAGCCGTCGCCACCGCCGAAGGTGCTGGTGTCTGCCCAAGCCACCATCGTGGTGCATACTGCGAGGAGCAGCATCATGGCAGCCCGCTTGGCGATAGAAATACTTGTCTTTTTCATTTTCTTATTGAGATTCATTTGTATTTTGGCTGCAAAGTTACGACTTTTCCATCGAACCACAAAAGGAATGTCCCCTTTTCGGACGAAACCCCGTTCAATCTCCCTTCGTGCACCCGTAACCTTACTTTACCGTGCGCTCCTTATCGTAATTATCATGCGCCCGTTATCGTAATTACCTTGCGCCCGTCATCGTAATTATCATACGCTCGTTCTCCCGTTTCCTCCTCCCTTTTGTGGCAAATGTTACAAAAACGACGAACAATTTGTAGATGTTAGTTGATTTTTCACTTTTTTTGTTCTCTTTTTGAATTATTTTCATTACTTTTGTACTTGCGATGTTCCCTCGATGGGGCTTTGTAAAGTAGTATCCGAAATTTTATTTAACTAACCTAATACCCAAAACCTATGAAGAAATTTTTATGCACATTCATGCTGATGCTCATGGCATCCTTCGCTAAGGCCGACGACGGGAACGTTAGTTTGGTCGTATGGACGAAGGACGGCACACAAGCTATCTATGAGCTACAGCAACGTCCTCTCGTCACGTTCGAGGGGACAGACCTCGTCATCACGGGCGACGGTATCGAGGCCAAGTACCCCACTGCCAACTTGGTGCGCTTCACCTTCATGAACGTGCCGGCTGACGGCATTTTGGACAAGGATGCCGACAACGAACAAGTGAAGTACACGGACGACCAACTCATCATCACGCAGCTGAAGGCTGGTTCGGTGGTGAGTGTTTATACCGCCGACGGTCGGTTGGTCGATAGCCGCACGAAACCAGACGGGGGCACGTTGCGCTTGCCCTTGTCTTCGCTCGGTACAGGCGTCTATATCGTGAAAATCAACGGAAGTCAAACCTTCAAAATTGCACGGAAATGAAACGGACATTGAAACATCTTGTGGCACTGGCAACGGTGTTGCTCGTGACCCTCGGCACACAAGCGCAGACGACCCAGGATGCGCTCTACATCTTCCGCAACGATGGCGGTTTCAATGCCTTCTTCTTTGCCGACATCGACAGTATGCGCTACAGCAAAGTCGATACGTTGGGCATTGAGCGTGACGACTACATTGTGCAAGAAATCTTTGCCCTCGACACCCTCTACCGCATTTCGCTCGATGCCATCGACAGCATCGCCTTCGTCACACCTGAGACGAAGTACAAGGCCGATGTGGTGCGCTACGACAAAACTTTGCTCGACTACATCGTGGCGAGTGACTCCCTCTTTTGGTTCCGACTCGACCCCACCATACCTACCAGCATGATTCCGAAGGTGGGCGACAAGATTCTTTTCGAAGAGACTAACGACCTGATACCGTACAGTTTCGCGGGTCGTGTCACCTCGGTGGTGCAGTCGGCTGATGGCTATACGGTCGATACCGAGGAAGTGGAACTGACCGATTTGTTCGACCAGTTTGTGGCCAAGACAGCTACGGGTGTTGTGACGGACAATGGGAAGGCCAAGGTTCGCCGACAGCGCAGAATCGACGCGAACATTGAAGAAACCTTCCACATCGACCCCATCACGGATACGATGAATTTCACGACTTCGCATAGTTTGGGTGTCGATGGACTTTCGATGGATGGTGTGTTCTCGTTGGGTTATACCTTCGAACCCGATGTCACCGTACGTGCCTTCTGCTATGTGGGAGCCACGGGTGCCACCGTCTATTTCGACACGAGACAAGGTTGTGCCGCTTCGCTCAACTGGGGACTTCAAGGGGTCATCACGGGGCATGGCGACGTGCCTGTCTGGGGGATGCGTAAGTCGAAGAACGGATTCGTGTTCAACTTCTCTGCTGGTTGGTTCTTGGAGGCACAGGCATCGGTCAACTTCACGGGTTCGTGGAGTGAGGAAGCGGTGACGAACGCCTACCTTTCCTACACGACGGAACATCCGATGGATGCGATGTATGACAGGAGGATGCACACGCTTTCGAAAAGCTATGAGGCCAAGGGTGCCTTTGGAAAATGGACGTTCAGTACGGGTCTTTATGCTGCCGCCGAAATCAAATTGCCTTATCAGAAAGTGCTTCCCACAGGCGAAACCATCAATTATGGGCCTCAGGACAAGAAGGGGTTGAATGGTTTCCGTGCGGAAGCAGGTGCGCGTTTCGAGTACGATGTGCCGCTCATGGAGTCGGACATCAAGGGGAAATCCTTGCTCGACACGCCATCGCTCTACAAGCAAGTCAACTACGACAACATCTATCACTATTGGTTTGCCAACGTTCAGGCTAATTTCTCCCTGCCGAAGGGATTCAACCTCAACTTGAAGCCAGAACACACCACCGACCCTGCTGGGGTGGTGGGTATCGTACCCGAAATCTCTCGCATTCAAGCCAATGTGGATGAGAAAGACCCGTCGGTGATGCACCTGACGGCCAATGTACGACGCGACCAACTGTGGCCTGTGCATGTGGGCTTTGCTGTATTCGAGAAGGAGAGCAAGAAGCAAGTGAAGGATTGGTGGAAGATCGTGGAGTTCTTCCGCGAAGATTGGTGGGACGTGGCACACTACACGACCGACATCGACAGCCTCGACCCAGGCAAGACCTACGTTGCCTATCCGCAGGTGGAGTTCCGTCCTTTCAGCTTCAATCCGAACCAGGCGAAGACCTATCCGATGCTGGTTGACCAGAGTGTGGAGTTTTCGTTGGGCGAGCCTCAGATAACCATTCCGAAGAATCCTTTCGAGGTGACGGAAGAGATGGGGCATGTTTCCGATGTGGAGGTCATCTCCAACATCACCGCGCTGGAGTTTAAGCCGAAGGAAAACTGGATTAACGACGTGATATGGGTGGAAAGCACAAAGACCCTCTCGTTCTTCTACGACGAGTTGCCCGAAAGCATGAGTGAGCGCACTACCACTATCCATGTGACGGGTAAGGACAGCGACGGAAAGGTGTTGGCTGAAACCGACATCACCGTGACCCAAATGCGTCCCACCATCGAATTTTCCGAAACGACGGTGAACGTGCCTTCTGATGGTGGCACGAAGACGGTGACCATCACGAAGAACAACATGCAAGACGTGACGTTGGCGGTGTACGACGAGTTCGTTCAGGCAGTCATCAGCGGCAACACTATCACCATCTTTGTCGAAGAGAATGAGGTGGATGCCCCACGTGAGGCTGTGGTGCGTGTGATTGGTACGGCTGGCGAACGGACGATTGAGAAGTACATCACCGTGAAGCAGGAGGCTAAAGCTGGTGGCGAGGCTCCTATCCCTGACGACGATTTGTTCCAGTTCATTGGGACGTATGCCAATGTGCAGATGAGGAAAGTGATGGGCTCTGATGGTCAAACGCATGATTTGAGCCTCATCTTCTCGGATACCGAGGGCACGACGACCCGTGTAGGCAACCGATTGAGGTTCCATGCCGATGTGGAAAGTGAAGATGCGCTCGAAAGAGGCGGCTCTCAAAGAATTTCAAGACACATCACGTTGGATATAGACCCAGGCATTGGCGCATCGCTCTGTGCGTATAAGATTGTGGGTGGCTCAGTGTCTTCGTTGACGGAAAGGTACGATACGGCTGGGGTGATGGTGTACAGGAGTGACTACTCGTATGATGTGAAGACAATAGACACGTATTACATGGGTGTTTCCACGGCGGGTGTCTCGTTCAGCCATAGCGGCGGCATCCACACGTTGGACGATTACATTGCGAACTTCAAGGCAAGCTTCATGGAAAAGAGGAAGATAGGTTCGAAATATGAGACAGTCACTTCCTTTACGGCTGCTCAGGGCGATTGGGACAACTCGAAATACTGGAGTGTGGGCATCAAATTGGCTCTGCCAGAAGGAGTTTGGCTGCTTGAACCTGAATATGACGTGATTAACGTGGGGGACGATTGGTACAACGTGTGGATAGATTATGTGACCAATCTTTCAGATGTGACGATTACCAGCGACGAGTGGCTGAGGATTGAAGACATCGATTTAGATAGAAAGGAGTTTTGTGTCATATTCGAAAGGAACAGAACGGACAAAGAGCGTGTGGGCTATATCTATCTGACGGGCAAGAAACCTGATGGCACGACGTTGACTCGCCGCATCACCGTGATACAACCTGCTGACAATGGATTGTATGGTTCGACGGAAAAAGCCGAGTTGCCAGACGAGAAAGTGCTGACCGCATTGGAAGAAGTTGGTATGCCCATCCATCGTGGCACATCCGCTCCATCCATCATGGGTGTCTATGAGGCTTCGCCCATCAAGCTGATGGCCACATCCGATTTCGACGAGGATGACCTGCCGACGGGTGACCTAGGCTTGGTGTTCATGTTCAGCGCATCAGGGGATGGCTATGTGTACTTCAATTACTACGTTTTGCAGAATGGTGTGGCTGGTGCTCCTGCGTACAAAGATGCTGGCCGTAAAGCATACGTGGCTGGTAGTGACAACTTGTTCACGATGTCGTGGATTATGGAATTCACCAACAACGGCAAGAAGAGTCAGGCGGGCATCCTTGTCTCGGGCGAGAAAGACGGCAATACCATCAAGAACTTGCACTATGCAGCGGTCGATGTGGAGGGCACCAAGACGCTGGATAGCTACACCATCTACAAGGATGGCGACGGCGTGAGTCAACGGACGGAATGGAACCCAAGCGTGACTGATTCCGACTAAGATGAAGAAGATTGATTTGTAAACTTTAGCTGACTTTCGGTAGTTTATACGCCTTTGGCGGACGAAGAAAAAACAGGTAAAAACAGAAAAAACAAGAAAGACTTATTTTTAATTGTTTTTATCTGTTTTTACCTGTTTTTCTTTCGTCACGCGAAGCGTAAAAATGCCTTTACTAAAAGTTCCATATCTCCCAAGCAGCCAAAGCTTGCAGATGGAGCATTTCGAGGCCGTTCTTTACGGTGGCTCCGTATGTGGCACCTTTCTTCATGAAGAGCGTTTCTTCGGGATTATAAACGAGGTCGTAGAGGAGGTGACGCTCAGTCATGGCTTCGTAGGGCAGGGTGGGACACTCGTCCACGTGGGGGTACATACCGACGGGAGAACAGTTGACGATGATGGTGTACTCTTTCAGTACCTCGGCAGTCACATCGTCATACGTGATAATGCCTTCCCGCCCTGTTCGACTGACGAAGAGCGTATCCATCCCCAACTTCTCTCTCAATCCGTAGTGGATGGCCTTCGATGCACCACCCGTTCCGAGGATGAGGGCTTTCCGATGATGAGGCTTCAGGAGGGGTCGGATGCTGTTGACAAAACCGATGACATCGCTGTTGTAGCCCCCCAACTTCCAAAGGGGGGCTATCTTTATGACATTCACTGCCCCAATCGCTTTCGCTTCGGGGCTTATCTCATCCAGATACTGCATCACCTGCTGCTTGTAGGGGATGGTGACATTCAGCCCTCGAAGGTTGGGATGGCTCTGGATGATGTTGGGAAAGTCCTCTATGCTTGGAATTTCAAAGTTCAGATACTGTGCGTCAATCCCCTCCTTCTCGAATTTCTCCGTGAAGAACTTGCGAGAGAACGAATGTCCCAGGGGATATCCAATGAGTCCGTATGTGTTCATGTTTCTTTTAGTTTTTTTTATTGTTTCTTCAAATCATCTGCCACCCACAGCACCCACTCGTCGATGTTGTTGGTGAGGCGATTGGGATAAGTTAAGGTTATGCGAACATCTGGGATTATGCCTGTGAGGTCAACAGTAGTACCTTTCTCATAGCGCGTGGAATAGGTTGTCGGATATTGTATTATGAGCGGTTTGCGGGCAGACTCGTAAACGCAACAATTACCAGTATCAATGCAACCCATCGTATTGTCGCGTCCATAAATCGTAGTACGGTGACTGGCCAATCTGGTGTTCAAGACCGCTTGTTCGCCAGAACTGGCAACCATATTGTCGATGATGAGTGCCGCTTTCTTTGGGTATTCATAGATGGTATCGAACGTCAAAGGAGAACCGTCTGCTATTTTGACGACATATTCGGGAGCGTGTTCAATGTCTGTCGGATAGCCTAAGTCTTCCAAGTCCTCTATTGTCCACTCGGATCGTTCAATAGATGCCTTAGTATAGCGAAATACGACGCCATCTCGCTTTCCTTCGGGATAATCATACAGCAATTTCAGTAATGGTTCAAAACTCTCGTCCTGTCCGCCCAAATTCCCACGGATGTCAATGATAAGATTTGGGCATCCCGAAGCTTTGTATTCCTGTACGAATCTCTCTGCCAATTCCTGAGTTCCGTTGCATGATGGGAAACGGATGAGATATGTATCCTTGTTAATCTTGTATGACAACATCTTTGGGTCGTAATGCTCTATCAACTCACGGTAGTCGATACGTTTTCTTGTATATTTAAAATAGTTAGCCGTGATATCATCATTGCCATAGACACCAAAGTGAAAATCTCCAAACCATCCCACGTATGCACAAACAGCATCCTGCCAAGTCCGTCTGCCTTTCGTAAGGTCTTTCACAAGCCGTTTCTTCAAAGCATTGTACTCTTTCTTGTTCTTATTCGTCACTTTGAATTTGAATGGAGCGTAGTCGTGCTCAGCCAGATGGATAACTGCTTTGAAATCTTCCAAGTTCTTACGAATGCTGTCAGGCACGGCTGCATAGGTGATACAGTTGGCTGTGAGCAGCAATGCTGCGATAATGTGTTTTAGTAAAAATAGTCTTTTAATCATAATAGGTTTTTATTTATGGTGTTTTATTTTGTTTTCCACCAAGAGTCTTTTGTGCGGCACAAAGCTTGGACAATGCAATTCATAGTCTTGCATTCAGCCACAGAGATGGGTTCGTGGGTATGTCGATAAATGTAACGCCACGGGGTGACGATGAGCAGTTTGTTAGTGGCACATAGGTCTATGCGTCGCTCCGAGGGGTGGTATCGTTCTGGTAATCCGTTGTCTTCTATAGTGATGACAGGGAATCCTTGTTGGATGGCTGTGTCAATAATTTCTTGTTCGCCTTTAGCTATGCGGGCAGAGACGAGAATGGCTCCTTCTGATGCAGCTGTAAGGCATCGCTGTTTTTGTTGGGTGAAGGAGGCTTTGTCCTTGCGATGGCACACCACAGGAAGCAGGTGGCATTGCAACAATTGACGGTTACCATAACTGTCGCAGGTCACCATGCCATCGTTAATGAGCAGCCGCTTTTGGATGCTTTCCCATTTGTCTTCATCAAAGAGGGATGTGCCGCATTCGCGTTGCAGATAGCCTTTCAGAGCTGGGAGCTTGAGGGCGGTATTGATATCACCTCGTTGTGGGCTTTGCAGGTTGCGTTTGCCGGTGCGCATGAGGCGACTGCGCGGGTTGTTGTGGATGTAGCGGCGCTGGGTTTCAAGTTGGCCTGGTTGTAGCGGCATCACGTCGACATAACCGTAGGCGAAAAGGGGCGGACGGTTGGTGGTGCCTGAGGAGGGAACTTTGAACCCATGCGGGTGAACCGCATGGCGCAAGGGGCTTGTGCTTTCTTGGTTGCTGCTTGCGTCGCTGCATTGGGGCTTGTTGCTTGCGTCAGCAGGTTTGCCCTGCTGCTCATTGGCCGCCATGCCAGTCATTTCCCAATAGCGACGATTGCAGCCTTTTTTGAAGCCTGCGATGACTTGCCCAAGGTGGGTCTCTCTTCCATTTCGACTGATGATGCTGTTGTGCACCATGAGGATGAAGTGTAAATGTTCAGGCATCACCACATAATCCTGTACCTCAATCATAGGATAGTGTGCCGTAATGCTTTTCGTCAATTCTTCTTCCACCATCTTTCCGATGATTGTCAGTTTCACCCTTGGTGCATCAGGTGAGTCATCAGGCTTGTCAAGATTTCCGACCACCTGTCCCAACGGTTGCCATTGCCGTTCTGCCACATTCATGGTGATGTGGTAAGTACCAGGCCAACGGTAGTTCTTCTTCTGACATCGGCGCCCCATGTGGTGTGTCTCATTCGGTTCGCTCATGTCTCCATTATTTTTCTGCGGTATAAAGGATGCACATGCCGAAGGCAAGGCGTTTGAAGTTCACGTTGTGGAATCCTGCATGCTGGATGATGCTTTGCATGCGTTCCGCTTGGGGCACGGCATCCATCGTCTCGGGCAGATAGGAATAAGCGGTGTTGTCCTTCGAGAAGAGTTTTCCCAACACAGGCATCACCACCTTTTTATATATATAGAAAAGCTGCTTCATGGGGAACGAAACAGGTGTGCAGAGATCCACAACCGACAAATGTCCGTCTTCTTTCAGCACTCGGTGCATCTCCTTCAGGCACTCGTCAAGGTTTTGGAAGTTCCTTAAGGCAAAGGCTGAAATGACAGCATCGAAAGAATTTGTTTCAAAGGACATCTTCGCACAATCTTCATTCTGAAATGTGATTGTGTCGGAAAGTCCCAGTTTCTCCACTTTCTCCCTGCCTATCTGCATCATCCCCTCGCTGATGTCACACCCCACAATATGTTGAGGATGCAGCTTTTGGCAAGCAAGGATAGCAAAATCGCCAGTGCCTGTGGCAATGTCGAGTACGCTATCCGTGCTGGTTCTGTTCTTGAGTAGATAGTCGATGGCAGCCTTGCGCCAGATGCGGTCAACGCCAAAACTGAGGGTATGGTTCAGTGTGTCGTAAGAATGGGCGATGTTGTCAAACATCTGCTCCACTTGCTCACGTTTCGTCCCTTCTTCGCCGTAAGGCTTTATCTGCTCTTGCTTGTACACTTATTTGTTTGCTAAGTAAGCATTCACATTCTTCTCGATACGCTTAGCGATGTCCTCGTCGCTCGTCTCCTTCACGAACTTCTCGCCGATGATGTGCTCGTAGAGTTCAATGTAGCGGTCGCTCACAGACTCTGCATATTCATCGGTAATCTCGGGCATCACTTGTCCTGGCTGGTTCATGAAGTTGTGGTCGATAAGCCACTGGCGCACAAACTCCTTGGAGAGCTGCTTCTGAGGCTCTCCCTTCGCAAACTTCTCCTCGTAGCCGTCGGCATAGAAGTAACGGCTGGAGTCGGGCGTGTGTACCTCGTCAATCAGATACACTTTACCATCACGCTTGCCAAACTCATACTTTGTATCGACCAAGATGAGGCCCTTCTCGGCTGCCATCTTCGTGCCCAATTCGAAGAGGGCGTAGGTATATTTCTCCATCACCTCGTAGTCCTCCTTGCTGACAAGACCCTGAGCAATGATTTCCTCTTTCGAGATGTTCTCGTCGTGACCCTCGTCAGCCTTGGTGGTCGGTGTGATGATGGGCTTCGGGAACTTCTGGTTCTCCTTCATGCCTTCGGGGAGCGTGATGCCACAGAGGGTGCGATTGCCAGCCTTGTACTCACGCCATGCGGAGCCAGTGAGGTAGCCACGGATAATCATCTCCACACGGAAACCCTCACATTTCAAACCTACCGTCACCATGGGGTCAGGCGTGGCCAATTTCCAGTTCGGCACGATGTCGGCAGAGGCATCGAGAAACTTTGCTGCAATTTGGTTGAGCACCTGTCCCTTGAAAGGGATGCCCTTGGGCAGCACCACGTCGAACGCCGAAATGCGGTCGGTGGCGACCATCACCATCAGGTCGTCGTTGATGTTATACACGTCACGAACTTTGCCGTGATACACTTCCTTCTGACCGGGGAAGTTAAAATCTGTTCTTGTTAAAGCTTTCATCTTATTATTTACTATTTTCTTTAAACTTTAAACTCTTAACATTAAACTTTATAAAATCGCCTCAATCTTGGTGCAAAGCTACATAAAAATATTGACTTATCAGTCTCCCCCCATCAAAAACTTCTAATTATCGGAACAAATTATCGGCAAATAGTACTGAATTTCGTTTCTCTTGTGTCTCATCCCAAGAGCCACATCCCCCTTTTGTTCATCCCCGACTTCTCCCAATTGTACATTCCCGACCTCTCCCATGTACATTTCCTATACTTCCCTATTGTACTTTCCCTACAAGGGTTCCGTATCAACTGGACGGGATGAGGGTGTGTACTTAAATACTTATTTGTGAATACTTTAGTATTCTTTCGGTAACACCGTAGTCGTTGTTCGGCAGGATTGCAGTCATCCTTCGGTAGGACTGCAATCCTGCCGAAGGATGACTTGAGTCCTAACGAGCAAGTACTGGAGTACTCATTCTGTAGGACTGGTGCGAGGACTGGCGATCCTCATTTCATGTCATTGAATAGCGGATATTTCTTTTCGCCTTCGTATTTGTGATAGGCATTGACGATTCTTGTCACTAATTTGTGGCGCACAATGTCGCGTTCGTCCATCTCTACGAATGCGATGCCTTTTACGTCTTTCAGCACTTCTTTTGCCTCTTTTAATCCGCTCTTCACGTTGCGGGGTAGGTCAATCTGCGTCAGGTCGCCCGTGATAATCATTTTGGTGTTCTGTCCCATGCGTGTGAGGAACATCTTGATTTGTTGGGTCGTCGTGTTCTGTGCCTCGTCGAGGATGACCACGGCATCGTTGAGGGTTCGTCCACGCATGAAAGCTAAGGGGGCAATCTGGATGACGTTCTGCTCCATGTACTCCGTTAGCTTCTGTGCAGGAATCATGTCCTGCAAGGCATCATAGAGCGGTTGCAGGTAGGGGTCTATCTTCTCTCGCATGTCGCCAGGCAGGAATCCTAATTTCTCACCTGCCTCCACCGCAGGACGGCACAAGATGATTTTCCGTATTTCTTTATTCTTCAAGGCTCTCACAGCTAAGGCTATCGAGACGTATGTCTTGCCCGAACCAGCAGGACCGGTGGCAAACAGCATGTCGTTTTCGTAATAGGCATCCACCAGCGTCTTCTGATTCTCCGAACGTGGAGCAATCGCCTTGCCTGTCACGCTGTAGCAGATGGCATTTCCATCGGAGGCATGACCGTTGGGCACTTCTCCTTTCACAATCTGTAGAATGGTCTCTTCGTTCAGCGAATTATACTTGGCGCAATGTTCCTGCATCTTCTGGATGTTCTCCTCGAAGGCGCACATCTCTTCTTCATCGCCCATCACTTTGATGATGTTGCCACGAGCTACAATCCTCAATTTCGGATAGAGAGCCTTAATCATTTGCAAGTGGACATTCTGCACTCCGTAGAATGTCACGAGGTCAATGTCCTCCAGAACTATCATTTTCTCAATCATGCTGCAAAGTTAGGGATTTTAATGCGTAATTCTTGTTTTTTCATTCATAATTCTTCTTTCGTCATTCATAATTAGTTATTCGGGGTGTTTTTTCGTGCTGAGAATAGGTTATACGGTAAATTATGAACGATTGAATGAGGTTGTATGAATTAAAATCCCTAACTTTGTACCGCTTTTGCTGTTGCAGGGGTAATATTGGTGTTCGCTAATACGACAATTTTTGATAAATTATAACTATATGTCTGTATTCAACAACAAATTGTTCCACCTTCATTTGTTCAACAGGTTGGAACCTCAGAGAGGCGGAAAGTTCGCCAACAAGATGTCGAGCAGGTTTAATAATAAACAGTTTTTGGCATCGCTCATTTCGGTCATCGCCACAGTAGTGGTGGCATGTTTACCTACCGACAGTTTCGGCATTGAGGGGCTGACGGTGGTGCAGCAACGTATTATTTCCATTTTCGTGTTTGCCACGCTTATGTGGCTCACAGAAGCCATTCCTGCATGGGCCACGTCGGTGTGCCTCATCTGCATGTTGCTGTTCGCCACGTCGGACAGTGCCCTGAGTTTCTATTCCTCAGGTTTGGAGAAATCGGAATTGCTCAGCTACAAGGTGTTGATGGCAACGTTTGCTGACCCCATCATCATCCTGTTCTTGGGTGGCTTCGTCTTGGCCATTGCCACCACAAAGAGTGGACTCGATGTGGTGATGGCACGCTATCTGCTTAAGCCCTTCGGCAAGCGGAGTGAGGTGGTGCTTTTGGGCTTCATCCTCATCACGGGTCTTTTCTCCATGTTCATCAGCAACACTGCTACGGCAGCCATGATGCTCACGTTTCTGGCACCTGTGTTCAAGGCTCTTCCTGCCGATGGTAAGGGACGTATCGCCTTGACGATGGCCATCCCATTGGGTGCCAATATCGGTGGTATCGGTACGCCTATCGGTACACCCCCCAACATGATTGCGCTGAAGTATCTGAACGACCCCGAGGGCATGAACCTTAACATCGGCTTCGGCGAGTGGATGATGTACATGGTGCCCATGACCTTCATCCTGCTCCTTTTCGGTTGGTGGCTGTTGTTGAAGCTCTTCCCCTTCAAGCAGAAGACGATTGAACTGAACATCGAGGGCAACATCCAGCACAACTGGCGCACTACGGTGGTCATCATCACGTTTATTGTCACGATACTCTTCTGGCTCTTCGACAAAGTGACGGGTGTGAACGCCAACACCGTGGCCATGATTCCTATTGCGGTGTTTGCCGCTACGGGTGTCATCACCGCTAAAGACCTTCAGGGTGTAAACTGGAGTGTGCTCTGGATGGTGGCAGGAGGTTTTGCCCTTGGTGTCGCCCTCAACGAGTCAGGTTTGGCAGAGAATGCCATCAAGAGCATCCCATTCGACCAGTGGTCACCACTCGTCATCCTCATCATCGCCATGCTGGTATGCTATGCCATGTCGAACTTCATCAGCAACACCGCCACGACTGCACTTCTTGTGCCTGTGCTCGCTGTGGTGTGCAAGGGTATGGGCGACCGTCTTGAAAGCATCGGCGGCGTGACCACCATGCTCATCGCCATCGCAATCACGGCTTCCGTTTCGATGTGTCTGCCCATCAGTACACCACCTAACGCTATTGCCCACTCGACGGGTTTGGTGAAGCAGAACGAGATGCTGAAGGTGGGTATCGTCATCGGTATCGTCGGTATGCTGTTGGGTTACTTCACACTTCGTTTGATGTAATCATAAGGTGGTTGAAAAAAGCATTAACAACAAAAAAGCGGAGCCGCATTCCATGATGGAGTGCGGCTCCGCTTTTTTGTTGTGGGGTGTGAATCACATACCGTGGTTCATCATCCGATACGTAGCCATCTCTTCGTACTTCGTTCCAGGGCGGCCATAGTTGGCGTAGGGGTAGATGCTGATGCCGCCGCGTGGGGTGAAGATGCCAGTGACTTCGATATATTTAGGATTCATCAGTCGGATGAGGTCTTTCATAATGATGTTCACACAGTCTTCGTGGAAGTCGCCGTGGTTGCGGAAGGAGAAGAGGTAGAGCTTCAGCGACTTGCTCTCCACCATGCGCTGGTCGGGCAGGTAGGAGATGCGGATTTCGGCAAAGTCTGGCTGTCCCGTAATGGGGCAGAGGGAGGTAAATTCGGGGCAGTTAAACTGTACCCAGTAGTCGTTCTCGGGGTGCTTGTTCTGGAAGGTTTCCAGCACTTCGGGAGCGTAGTCTTGACGATAGAGGGTTTTCTTGCCGAGTGCTGAAAGCCCTTCGTTTTCTCGTTGATTGGTCATGCGTTAGATTTCTTTGATTTTGAATGCGCTGTAGCTGATGTGCTCGTCGTAGGCATCGGTGCCGTCGGCTCGTTTGACGAATTTGACCACTTGGATGGTGATGGGCAAGACGATGATTTCGTAGAGCGTCTTGGCTATCACTTGCGTGAGCATGAGTTCCACTACGATGTCGAACGTCAGCATGGGTGCACCTGTGAAGATGAATGGAAAAATATAAAATGCGAGGGGAAAGAAGATGATGGAATCAGCACTTTCACCCACGATGGTGGAGAAGATAGCGCGGAGGGAGAAGTAGTAGGAGAAGTGTCCCTTGTTACGGTCTGCCATCTTCATCTTACTCATTACCATTGCGTTGAGGAGCGAACCGACGATGAATGCAAGCAAACTGGCTACTGCCACTTGGGGCGCAAAGGCGAATACTTGCTTGAAGGCTTCATCGCTGCCCTCAACTGCTGGAGGCAGGGCGCAGGCTATGCCGCCTAATGCCACGACGAAGAAGTTCATCAGGAATCCCATCCAGATGATGAGTCGAGCTTTTCGGTAACCCCACACTTCAGCGATGACATCATTGAGTATGTAGGAAATGGGGAAGACTAAGAAACCACATGTCAGTGTGATGGAACCCCATGCACGGAATACTTTGGTTTCAAGAAGATTGGATGCCACGAGGCAGATGCAGAAGACGATTCCTGTCAGCATGAAGGAAACGCTCACTTGCTTGTTTGCTTTATTCATATTGTTCTTGTTTTTTACGAGGTTTATCAAGCACTCGCTGGTTTTTTGACGAGGTGTTCCAGCACTCGGATTTTGAATTCGGCTGCAAAAGTACATAAAAATATTGATTGAGAAGTTACTTACGATAAAAAAACTTCTATTGTCGGCTTGGAAACACAAAAAATACCCCCAAATATCAATAATTTGTTCCAATCCTTTCATTTTTTGATGGCAACAGGCGTATCAATCAATAATTTTGTGTACATTTGCAAAATTCAACACTTAAAAATAAGTAAAGGGTATGGAAAAAGGCTTGGACTGTTTCGTGGTGTATGCTGGTGCAGAGGCCACACTGGTGACGTTGAAACAGCTGAAAGAGGAACCACTGGTAAATAATATATATGTATTGATGCCCGACGAAAAGTCAAGCCCGTTTATGGGATGTGGCACGATACGGGTGGATAACATTCGAAGCACGGAAACGCTTCGGCAAATTCATAAGGCGTTGACAACACAGTATGCGCTGATTTGCATGGCGAAGTCGGCGGTGACCTTTGGGTATAAGGCTATACAACGCCTCCTGATGGTGGCTGAGAGCATTACCCCAGCGATTGTGTATTCAGACCATTGTGCCATCAAGAACGGGAAGATGGTGCAATATCCTACGATGGACTTCTATTACGGATGTGTGCGTGATGACTTCGATTTTGGTTCCATCACCTTGCTCTCAGCATCGACATTGCAGGAATACATCCATCGGACAGCAGACAAATATCTTTATTCGGGATTTTACGACCTGCAACTTTTCGCCTTGCGACGCAAGCGTTCGGCTTCGCTCTTCCATTTGCGTGAGTATTTGTACACGGAGGAAGAGCTTGATTTGAGGAAGAGTGGGGAAAAGCAGTTTGACTACGTTGACCCACGTAATCGTGAGGTGCAGATAGAGAAGGAAGAGGTGTGTACCAAGCATCTTAAACAGATTGGTGCCTACATCGATCCCGACAGCATCATGGATGTGATGGTGGAACGTGCGGAGTTCGATAAGGAAGCCTCTGTGATTATTCCTGTGAAGAATCGTGTGAAGACGATTGCTGATGCCATTAAGAGTGCTTTGTCGCAGCGAACCACTTTCGAGTTCAATGTGCTGGTGGTGGACAACCTTTCTACAGATGGCACCACGGAAGTCATTGAGAAGATTGCTAAGACCGATTCGCGTGTGGTTCACATCATTCCCAACCGCAAAGACCTTTATATCGGCGGTTGCTGGAGTTTGGCTTTCAACGACCATCGATGCGGACGCTTTGCCGTGCAGCTTGATAGTGACGACCTCTACAGCGGTACGGACACCTTGCAAAAGATTGTGGATAAATTCCACAAAGAGCATTGTGGCATGGTGGTGGGTTCTTACGGCATGTGTAATTTCCAACTCGAAACACTCCCTCCAGGCTTGATTGACCATCGTGAGTGGACGGATGCAAATGGACACAATAATGTTCTTAGAGTCAATGGCTTTGGTGCTCCACGTGCTTTCTTTACTCCATTGCTCCGTAAGATAGGAATGCCCAATACTTCCTACGGTGAGGATTATGCTGTAGGTTTGGCTTTCTGCCGAAAGTATAAGGTTGGCAGAATCTACGAACAGCTGTATCTGTGCCGTCGATGGGAAGGGAACAGCGATGCCGACTTGACGCCAGACCAAGTGAATAGGAACAACATTTATAAAGATAGCCTTCGCACGATGGAGATTCTTGACCGTCGCCAACTGAATGATTTCTGGCAGACGGGTACCACGATAGAGTCAATAAGTCAGTTCTTCGACTCGCAGAAGAAGGTGTGGCCATTGGCAGGGAAGCGTTATGAGCAGTTGAAGGATGTACAGGTAAAGAATCTGGAAAAGAACAATTGTCGCCTCTTGGTGCAGTTCAATCCTGCTCGCATCGACTCCACGGGAGCAAAGGTGGATGCTGAAACCATTCGCCGACGTCCGTGTTTCTTGTGCGAAATCAACCGTCCAGAGGAACAAAAGTCTAAGCCGATGCTGAAGAAGTACCAGCTTTTGGTGAATCCCAATCCTATTCTCCCTCGACATTTCACGATTCCATTGCGCCATCATCGCCAGCAGCAAATAAAAGACTATTATGAAGACATGATGGACATTGTTGCCAAGCTTGGTGATATGCTGGTGTTTTACAATGGGCCACATTGTGGTGCGAGTGCGCCCGACCACATGCACTTCCAGGCTGGAAGTCGCGGCATCGTGCCATTGGAGCGTGACTGGATGGAGCATTATTTTTTCAATCGTTCGCGTGTATGGCCTATCACGGAGGAAGAGACGCTTGAAGCAATATCGATGAAGGAAACAGATGAAGACACTGGTGTGTTCAGTCTTCGCAATTATGTGTGTCCGGGAATCGTCATCATCACTCGTACCCCTCGTGCCAATAAGTCGCTCTTCGATAAGGTCTATGAGGCATTGCCTATTCCTGAAGGGCATTATGAACCCATGATGAACATTTTGGCATGGATTCAGCCCAGTTTGCTTGACCATTCTCCAAGATTTGTGAGCATTATCATACCTCGTTCCAAGCATCGTCCTGATTGCTACTTCAAGAAGGGGAAAGAAAGAATGCTCGTTAGTCCTGGTGCACTTGACATGGCTGGAATGCTCATTACACCTTGTGAAGAAGACTTCAGGAAGGTGGATGAGGAGAAGGCTGTGGACATCATCCAAGAATGCGGCATCTCCCTCGATGATGAGCTTGCTGTCGTACTGAAATTCAAGGGGTGATTAACGCTGGTGCCTAAGATGATGTTTTGAGGAGACTCGTATGGGGCAAGAACGACGTGTTAGAGTGGGCATAGTGAAAGGCTCTGTGCTGACGGTGGTTTTCCATTCTGTTTACAGGTTGGGAAAAGAGGAATATGTGGGTGAACGCACTTTTTCTCTGTCAGATGCGATGGGGCTGTTTCTGCCCGACCGCCAGGATGCTTCCTTCACATTGAAGGACGTAACCATTGGTATTGGTTTCCATTGGGAGCGGAAGGAGGAGCAGACGTTTCGGGGTGCCTTGGAGTTGCAGATGGAGGACGGGTTGATAAGAGCTGTGAATGTGTTGCCTGTCGAAGCCTATTTGGCCAGTGTCATTAGTAGTGAGATGAGTGCGAATGCGTCGCTCGAATTGCTGAAAGCCCATGCCGTGATTTCTCGCAGTTGGTTGTTGGCGATGATGCAGAAAGCGGAGTTGCGAACGAAGGGTGAGCGTATGCCTTCATTCCATGAGCAGGTGGGAGTGGATAGCATTCTCCGTTGGTATGACAGCGAGGCGCATACGGGTTTTGATGTGTGTGCCGACGACCATTGCCAGCGGTATCAAGGCATTACACGCCAGTTGAACCCGAATGTGGAGAAAGCCATCGAGGCAACCCGAGGACAGGTGTTGACTTACGATGGAAAGATTTGTGATGCGCGTTTCTCCAAGTGCTGTGGTGGCATGACAGAACTCTTTGAGAGTTGTTGGGAGTCCGTGCATCACCCATATCTTGTGGCAAAGCATGACCCCTATTGCAATACGACCGACCAGCGGATTCTCCGTCAAGTGTTGAACAGCTACGATCAGGAAACAGTTGATTTCTATCGTTGGACGGTGCGTTACACGACAGAAGAATTAAGCGAGTTGGTGCGGAGAAAGTCTGGCATCGACTTTGGACGGATTTTCGACCTTGTGCCCGTGGAAAGAGGTGCATCCGGTCGGCTGATAAGACTGAGAATCGTTGGAGAGAAACGTTCCGTTACAGTTGGCAAGGAACTGGAAATCAGGAAATGGCTTAGTGAGAGCCACCTTTATTCTTCCGCATTCGAAGTGGAGAAGACTGCCGACGGTTTCGTGCTTCACGGAAGAGGGTGGGGGCATGGAGTAGGTCTGTGCCAGATTGGTGCTGCGGTGATGGGTGAGAAAGGTATTCCTTACACAGCCATCCTTACGCATTACTACCCCCATGCCGAACTGACGAAGATGTGGTGAGATGGAAAACTCATGATAGGATGATAGAATGTTAATGAAAACTGCACTTCCATGATTTCTGTGAGAAAGAGATTTAGCCCTTGGCTTTGGATTCCATGCCTGTTTGCGGCAGAAGAGATACCTTCCGCAGTGGTAGTGTTTGTAGCACTACTCATGTTCCTGCAGTTCGGAGCAGACGAGACCATGGCATCTCTCTTTAGTGGATTGCTTTTTTTGCCTTGGGTCTTGAAGTCCTATTTCTATACAAAGGTGAATATGATGAAGCCCCAAGCGTTCAAGCGGCGCATTCATTTGGTGGAACTGCTGATGTTTGCCTGCTTGATGCTCATTGCCATCTATCTGAACGATTATAGGGTGGAGGCGTGGGTGCTATTCCTTTTTATGTTTGTGCTTTCGTTCCTATGTGCATGGCACGAACTTCTTTCCCGTTTATATTATAATAGAATGTTGACACCGCGTGAGCAGCGCGTCTATGGCAACACCAAGATGATTGCCTCTCAGGTCTCCTTGGTGATGACCTATGGCTTGCTCATTATCGTGGCAGGTTTCTTTGAGGTCTTCTTCCGCAGCTACCAGAAAGCGTGGGCCATGGAAAGTTCTCTTGTGGCAGGAGGCTTTTTGGTGTTCTGTGTGTTGAATGTGGTCGTGGTGCAGACATTTCGGCATCATGGTCATTATCGGCGAGAAACGTTTGCTGGTGCTGTGCAGCACGAGTGGCGTGTGGTGGAACGCATTCGGCAGAAACCACATGTGGTAAAGCTGTTGCTCAGCCTGTTCTTCTTGTTGTTGCCGCAAGCCTTGATGTTCAACACGCGTGTTTTTTTTCTGTTAGCTTCGGTTGACGAAGGTGGCTTGGATTGTTCGGTGCAAGAGGTGGGCTTTGCTCAAGGCACCGTGGGTGTCATTGCTTTTTCCGTAGGTCTTGGGGTGGGGCGTTTTTGGATGAACCGCTATGGGGTTCGCAAGATGTTTTGGGGAATGGTTACGGCACTAACCCTGTCCCCTCTTTCGTATATGCTGATGTCGCACGTTCCACAGCCAGACGACCTTTTCTTGCTTTGTTGTATGACATTCTTTGCCCAGATTCTTTTTGGAATAGGACTTAACGTCTGTGGTGCTTTTGTGCGTTACACTTCAGGCGGCAGATACCGCAATACCATCAATTACCTTTATGTGCCTTTAGTGGCAAGTGCGATGTTTGTCCCGATGATGTTGTCGGGATGGCTCTCCACGTTGTTGGGTTATTCGTGCTTCTTCAGCGTGTGCGTTGCGATGGCTCCTGTATCTTGGGTTATCGTGAAGCTTTGTGGAATGAAAAAAATTTTAACAATATATGAAAACAATCAATGAATCAAGGCCATACGCTTGGGTGCCCAGTCTCTATCTGGGTGAAGCGTTGCCATTTTCGGCGGTGATGCTCATCTCCGTCATTATGTTCAAAGAAATGGGGTTGAGGGACGGACAGATAACGCTTTACACGGGTTGGCTCGGTCTTCCGTGGGTCATCAAGCCCATCTGGAGTCCTATTATCGACAATCTGAAGACGAAACGCTGGTGGATTGTGTCCATGCAGTTCCTCATGGGCATTGCTTTGGCATTGGTGGCATTCACCTTGCCTACTAATTTCTGGCTACAAGGCTCTTTCGCCATCTTCATGCTCATTGCCTTTGCCAGTGCCACTCACGACATCTCTGCCGATGGCTTCTACATCATTGGACTTCCTGACAAAGAGCAGGAACTCTATGTCGGTGTACGTAACACGTTCTACCGCATCGGCATGGTCATCGGACAGGGAGGACTCGTGCTCCTTGCTGGCTACTTGCAAACATGGGCAAAGGAGTCAGGTAACTCGGATTTTTCATTTTCACTTTCCCCTTATCGTTTTTCAATTTTAGAATCTTTCCATTTTTCACCTATCTCCATCTCTTGGATAGTGGTATTCCTCATCCTCGGCATCCTGATGTTCCTCTTGGGCTTGTATCATGCTTTCATTCTGCCCAAGGTGGAGACGGCGGTGCATGACCGTTTCAATTTTAAGGAGCAGCTGCGTGAGTTTGAACGTACCTTGAATGTGTTCGTCGACAAGCCACACCTCATTTCAGCCCTCTGCTTCATCCTCCTGTTCCGTCTGCCCGAGGGACTCCTGACCAAGATTGTGCCACTTTTCCTTACTCGCAGTACAGCTGAAGGTGGTCTTGCTATGAGTGACGTGGATTTTGGTTTCATCTATGGCACGCTCGGTGTCATTGGCTTGTTGCTGGGTGGCATCGTGGGAGGATGGGCTGTGTCGAAATGGGGATTGAAGAAATGCCTCTGGCCCTTGGTGCTCTGTATCACGCTGCCCGACATCGTCTATGTCTATCTCAGTTACGTCCCCACCGACCAAGTGTGGCTTATTGGCACCTGTGTCTGCATCGAGCAAATTGGCTACGGACTTGGCTTCGCTGCCTACACCCTCTTCCTTGTTCATTTCTCTCGGGGTGAACGTTCCACCGCTGTCTTCTCTATCTGCACCGCTGGTCAGTATTTTGGCGGTGTGATGCTCCCTGGCATGGTGTCCGGTTTGATTTCCGAGAATATCGGCTACCAAAACTTTTTCTGGCTTGTTATGGCATTCTGTTTAGTGACTTTCGCTGTCACCGCTTGTGTGAAGATAGAAGCCCAGAAAGAGTAAAGTCGCGAACACATTTCTCGAACAAGGCCAGTCTTTCATTTCGAAGGCTGGTCTTGTTATATTACGAGAGCCGTGTACCTCTTAATCGCACCCGTCGGGTCCGACGCATCGCACCCGTCGGGTGCGGCATGGCGTACCCGACGGGTGCGATTAAGAGGTGACGAGCGTACCGATGAGTGGTATGCCTTTATGTGGATGTTATTTGATGCCGAGTTTGCCTTTCACAGCGTTGGCAGCATTGTCAACAGCCTTTCCAGCTTCTTCCTTAGCCTTCTCTTGAGCGGCTGCGGCAGCCTCGTTAGCTTTCTCCTTGGCATCGTTCACAGCTTCGTTGGCAGCATTCTTCACGTTGTCGGCAGCATCGGTAGCGGCATCAGCCACATCGGCAGGGATAGCTTTCACAGCAGATACGAGGTTTGCAACGGTCTGGTTGCCACCAGAAAGAGAGGAAATCTTCTCTTCGTTGGCTACAACAAACTCCTTAATCTTGGCTACGTATGCCTTGTACTCTTCGAGTTTGCCTTCTGCCTGAAGTTTGGCGATGTATTCTTGTGCCTTCTGAAGGAGTGACTGAGCCTGTTCGGCGTCAGCTGATTCGAGAGCAGCAGTAAGTGCGCTGATGGTTTCGTCAACATTGGCAATAGGTTCTTCAATGGTCACCACAGAGTCTGCGGGGATAGAGTCATTCACAGAGTCGCTCTTAGCCGTGCCATTGTTGCAGGCTGAGAAAGTGATGGCAGCTACAGCCATCACAGCAAAGAAAATCTTTTTCATTTTTGCTTTTACTTTTTAATGTTTAACAAATAGAGTTGTCGCTTCATGGCGATAACGGTTGCAAAGGTAACGATTTTCGTGTCAAATTGTCGATTTGAGATTGGCAATTTTACCTCATAGAATGTTTTTTTCTATTTTTTTTGTCTTTAGAGGTAAATTTGTAAATTATAAATCATCAAAGTTGCAAATAAAAAGTGTATCTTTGCAACTATTACAGATACAAAAGATGAAAAGTAAACAATATATATTGGCTTTTATTGCGACGATGTTTGCACTTCTTCTCTGTGTAGCTTGTGATGATAAGAAAGGGGAGAACCAAACTACACAGTTGGATGAATTCAACCATCGTGTGCGTGAATTGTCGAGGAACGGAGACCCAGAAGGTGCATTGAAGGTGGTGGACAGTTTGGAGGACGTGGGCTTTATATCGGATGCGATGGCGAACGGTATGCGTGGTTCTGTATATTATATCGATAAACAATTCCGTACATCAGAATATTATTTTAAGAAAGCCGTTGCCGATAATACATTGTTAGAGGAAAATCCACGTACATTTGTGAACATGTCAAGCATGGTGGCATCGGGATTGTTGTTGCCAAGGCAGGAGTATGATGAGGCCATCGACATTGCGACTCGTGCATACGCTGTGGCGAAGGAGCGCATGGAGGATATGGATAAGACCGAGGTAGCTGCACTTTTGAATACCATAGGACAATGTGAAGTGGAAATGGGTAGATTTGATGAGGGTGAGAAAAATTTGACGCAGAGTATTCAGATGCAGCGATTGTTGACTGAGCCAGACACAACGGGACAGGAAACAAGGTCGATGATGCGTTATATCATTAATGCGACGATAGCCTATATGAATGAGTATCAATATGAGAGGGCTATGCCGTGGATAGAGGAAATGGAGCAGTTGTTGGAAGACCCCATTTGTGAACGAGTGGATACGGTATTCTTAGACATGGCTCGAAGTAGGGTAAGTTTCATGAAAGCCGATGCTTTGGCACACATGGGGCGTTTGTCGGAGGCAAAGGAGTCGTATGAAAGGGCTATGTCCACCCACTATGGGCGTACTCCCGACGGAAATATTGATGCTGGCAGCTATCTGGAGGCTGTCGGACGTTGGGAAGATGCTGCTGAAACATACGTGGCACTTGATTCGCTGATGCAGCAACGAGGTGTCCCGTTGACCTTAGACAATATACAATTGATGCTTACTCCGCAGTTCCGTACTTTTCTGATGTTGAGGCGGTTGGACGATGCTGTTGTGGTGGGTCAGCGTATTTGCGAAGCCTTGGATTCTGCCATTGTGTGGCAGCGAAAAAACGATTCGGCGGAGTTGGCCACCATCTATGAGACTCAGGAAAAGGAGGCGAAGATAGCAGAGCAAAATGCAAAACTTTCGCGGCATCGTCTGGTTACAACCGTTGTCATAGTGGCATTGGTGTTGATTTTCTTGGCTGTCTATTCAGTTTATCGTTACCATGCAACGCGGCGCTTGAATATGGAACATAAGAAATTGCGCCAAGCGCATGATTTGCTGGAGAATGCCAACCGAAATCTGGAGAAGCTCAATAAGCAGTTGGCACAAAAGAATGCCGACTTGTTGGTGGCCAATGAGCGTGCCGAAGAGTCGTCGAGGATGAAGACGGATTTTATAGAACAGATGTCGCATGAGATACGAACACCGCTGAACATCTTGTCGGGCTTTACCCAAATTGTGACCACACCAGGAATGGAACTGACGGATGAAGAAAAAGTAGAAATCAGTAGAGACATCATCAAAAACACCGATCGTATCACGGGATTGGTGAACAAGATGCTGGAACTGAGTGATGCCAGTAGCCAAACTGTCATCGAACGAACGGAACAGGTTGCTGCTGGCGATATTGCGATGGCGGCCATTGAGGAGTCCCGTATTTTGGAAGCGAATCATCTTACGTTCGACTTTTTGCAGGCAGAAGGGGCTGACTTCGCCATGTTGCTCACCAGCCAACGCCATGCAGTACGTATTTTGACGCTTTTGCTTGAAAATGCCTGCAAGTTTACCCGTCCGGCTGAAGCCACGGGAGAGGTGGAGGTGACGGACAAACAACACGTGAATCTGAAGATGTGTTTGTGGGAGAATTCTATCGCCTACGTGGTGGAAGATACGGGTGTTGGCATTCCTCCGGAAGAAGCCGAGCATGTGTTTGAGAAATTTGTACAATTAGACGAATATTATGATGGAACAGGCATCGGCTTGACGGTTGCAAGAGGCTTGGCTCGCCGTTTGGGAGGCGATGTTGTGCTCGACACCAGTTACACGAAGGGAGCATGTTTCATCCTGACTCTGCCTGTTGAAAAAGAGGAAAAAACTACAGAAGGTGAATGAATAAGGTTATAGCTTATATAGGTATCTTTTTATCGTTACTTACTATTTACTCATGCGGAGAAGACCGTACATACGAGTATGAAGAAAAGACCCAGCACAATCAATGGATGTTGGAAGTGATGCTCGACCAGTATCTTTGGGCAGACACGCTGGCATCGTATGAACCTACATGGAAGAGCTTTTTTGCCAAGCCATCGGAGTTCCTTTCCACTTTAACCTCGAAGACAGGCCAATCCGATTCTTGGTCGTATGTGGAAGTGGACACCATTGCTTCTGACAGCCATGAACGTGGCTACTTCAACCACATCAACACTTACGGTTACGATTTTAAGCTGATGACCGACCCAACAGGGCAGACGACCAAGTCTGTCTTGCGTGTGCTGACGGTCTATCCAGGAAGCCCTGCCGAACAAGCTGGGTTAAAACGTAACGACTATATTTGTTCGTATGACTCCTACAAAATCACCAGCAATAATGTGTCGAAACTCCAGAAAGGGGTGGCGCGTTCGTTGGAAGTGCGCCATTTGGAAGTAGATGACGAAGGTGTATTTTATTGGAGCGATACAACCACCCTTTCGATGAGTGCATCCACCTACGTGGAGGACGATGCTTTCCCTGTTTCTTCCATCCTCGATGTGGAGGGTGTAAGAGTGGGTTATCTTATGTGTACACGCCTGTTGGCCTATCCGGAGGAAAAGGGAACAGGGCGCACCAGCGACACGACTTATCGTGACAAGCTCGACCAAATCATGCAGAAGATGAAGCAAAGTGGGGTGACTGAGTTTGTGCTCGACCTCCGTCTTTGCAACTACGGCACACTTGACATGGCTCAAAGATTGGCCAGCTATGTGGTTGCTCCCCAATATCTTGGCGAGACATTCGTGAAGACGTACAGGAACGAGAACCATACTTCGGAAAATATCACCTTGTCTTACGATACCTCGTTAGGTAACTTGGGTTTAAGTCGCCTCTACATTATCACGGGAAGCTATACACAAGGTGCTGCCGAGTGGCTCATCCATTCCCTCCAGCATACGATGGGCGCAGAGAATGTCTATCTGTTGGGTGAAGCCACCCAAGGGCAGAACGTGATGACCGAAGAGGTGGGGTATCAGTATTATGTACATCTCTATCCCGTCGTCGCTTACGTGGCAGATGGCAATGGCGACTACGATTATGGCAGCATCACCCCCACCGAAACACTCAAGGAGCTTGAGTACCTCTACCTTGGTGGGTATGGTACGGTAAATGAAATATTGCTATACACAGCCATCCAAAGAATCCGTGGAATCGGACAAGATGTCAGCGAAAACGAAGAAGAATCGGACAATTCGGCAGAAGAAGGGTCTGTGGAATAAGAGTTGCTGGAGGTTTTGGTGAGAAACAAACTAAAACCACTACAACTATGAACAATAATTATCAGAACAATCAAAACCAGCAGCCGACTGGCAAGGAGGTTCTTGAACGATATGCAACGAACCTCGTAGAGAGGGCGAAGAATGGTAAGCTTGACCCTGTCATCGGCCGTGACGAAGAAATCCGTCGCATCCTCCAGATTCTCAGTCGTCGTACCAAAAACAACCCTATCCTCATCGGCGAACCAGGTACGGGTAAGACCGCCATTGTCGAAGGTCTTGCACGTCGTATCGTCCGAGGAGATGTGCCCGAAAACCTCAAGGACAAGCAGCTCTACTCCCTCGATATGGGTGCCCTCATCGCAGGAGCTAAGTATCAAGGTGAATTTGAGGAGCGACTCAAAGCCGTCGTTAAGGCTGTCGTGGAGAGCCAAGGGCAAATTATCCTCTTTATCGACGAAATCCATACCCTTGTGGGTGCTGGTCAGACGAGCGGTGCGATGGATGCTGCCAACATCTTGAAGCCAGCTTTGGCACGTGGCGAACTTCGTTCCATCGGTGCCACCACCCTCGACGAATACCAGAAGTATTTCGAGAAGGACAAGGCACTCGAACGTCGTTTCCAGACGGTCATGGTGGATGAGCCAGATGTGCCGTCGTCCATTTCCATCCTGCGAGGTTTGAAGGAACGCTACGAGAACCACCACAAGGTGCGTATCAAGGACGAAGCCATCATCGCTGCCGTCGAACTCTCCAACCGTTACATCACCGACCGTTTCTTGCCCGACAAGGCCATCGACTTGATGGATGAAGCCGCCGCCAAACTCCGTATGGAGCGTGACTCTGTGCCTGAAGAGATTGACGAACTCAGCCGCCGTCTGAAGCAGATGGAGATTGAACGTGAGGCCATCAAGCGTGAGGGTGACAAGGAGAAGCTTGCCGAACTCAACAAAATCATCGACACCCTCCGTGCTGATGAACAGAAGCAGCGTGCCAAGTGGGAAGGTGAGAAGGCTTTGCTCAACCAAATCCAGAGCGATAAGCAGCAAATCGAGCAACTGAAGTTTGAAGCTGACAAGGCTGAGCGTGAAGGCAACTACGGACGTGTGGCCGAAATCCGCTACGGTAAGCTTCAACACCTTGAAGAAGACATCAAGGCTGTGCAGGCGAAGTTGGCTGAAGCGCAGGGTGGGGCAGCCCTCGTGAAGGAAGAGGTCGAGAGTGAAGACATCGCTGATGTGGTGAGCCGCTGGACAGGCATCCCTGTGAGCAAGATGCAGACCTCCGAACGCACCAAGCTCATCCACCTCGAAGAAGAACTGCACAAGCGTGTCATCGGTCAAGACGAGGCCATCCGTGCCGTTAGCGATGCTGTGCGCCGTAGTCGTGCAGGACTCCAAGACCCCAAGCGACCCATCGGCTCGTTCATCTTCCTCGGCACCACAGGTGTGGGCAAGACCGAACTTGCCAAGGCTCTCGCCGACTACCTCTTTGATGACGAAACCATGATGACCCGCATCGACATGAGCGAGTATCAGGAGAAATTCAGCGTCACTCGACTCATCGGTGCGCCTCCAGGATACATCGGTTATGAAGAGGGTGGACAGCTCACCGAGGCAGTGCGTCGCAAGCCTTACAGCGTTGTGCTCTTCGACGAGATTGAGAAAGCGCATCCCGACGTTTTCAACACCTTACTTCAGGTGCTCGATGATGGTCGTCTGACTGACAACAAGGGTCGAGTGGTGAACTTCAAGAACACCATCATCATCATGACCAGCAACGCCCAGCGTGAACAGCTCCGCAGCATCTTCCGTCCAGAGTTCCTCAACCGAATCGACGACATCATCACCTTCTCGCCCCTCAACGAGGCTGAAATCCAGCAGATTGTGCGTCTGCAAGTCGATAAGGTTGTCAAGATGGTGGCCAACAACGGCATCACGCTCCAAGTCACCGACGAAGCCATCCGTCTCATCGCCAAGGCTGGATTCGACCCACAGTTTGGTGCCCGTCCCGTCAAGCGAGCCATTCAGGACAAACTGCTCAACCAGCTCTCCAAGCGCATCATCAGCGGTGAGATTGACCACGAGAAGACCGTCACCGTTAAGGCACAGGGCGAAGAACTTGCATTCGAGCAGTAATCCCCTCATGTCTCAACCTATAAGCTCTCAACAAAAGTGCTCCACTCCGAAGAATCGGGGTGGAGCACTTGCGTCTTGTTGATTCGTTCACAGCATATCGTCGATGCTGGTTGTCCAGTCGCTCTCAGGGGGATCTATGACCTTGCCTTCTCGGGTGAGGGAGACACTGGCATGGATGGTGTGGAATCCAAGTGCTTGGGCGGCTTCGATGTTGGGTGTGGAATCATCGATGAAGAGGCACTCGTCGGGTTGGGCTTGGATTTTCTGTAGCACCTCCAGGTAGATGTCATCGTTGGGTTTGGCCAGATGCATCTCTTGGGAGAGGAACACGCGGTCGAAGTAGCGATTGACTTGCTGTTGACCTCCGAAACAGCGGTTCACGATGTCTATCCAATGGGCATCGTTGGTGTTAGACAGCATGTAGGTGTGGTAGCCTTTTTGCTTGAGTTCCATTACTTTGTCGAGACGGTATTGGGGAATGCCGATGCAGCAGGAGTTCCAAGCATCAAGCACTTGCTGGAGGGTGGTGCCAGGACGGCAGTGCTGTTGGATGGTGCTGAAAAAAACTTCGGTGGTGATGGCTCCGACTTGGTAGAGGTTGATGATGCCGTTGGCTATGATGCCTTCACCCATCACGGCTGGTTTTGACGAGGATGGGGGAGTGGTGGCTGTTGTCTTGGCTGAAAAGTCATCGAGGTTGATGCCAAGTGATTGCACCTGTTTCATGCAATAGGGGAGGTCGATGTCGAGAAGAACACCACCGAGGTCGAAGATAATGTTTTTTATCATGGTGTGTAAGAAAGATTGACAGATTGAAAAATTGAAGTTTTGGAGTGTGTAAATTGTAAATAGTCAAATTGAAAATCACTTCAAGTGTACATCCATTTGTGGGAAAGGTATTTCGATGCCATTGGCCATCAGCTCCTTATAGACTTTCTCTGTGGTGTCGAATTTCACAACCCAATAGTCGGATGCTTTTGCCCAAAAGCGCATCTGGAAGATGATGCTGCTGGTGGACATGGCGGTCATGGGGATGATGGGGGCAAGTTCTTTGTCGCGGAGGATGCGCTCGTCAGCATCGATGATGCCCATGAGCACTTGACGCACATCGTCGGGCTTGGTTCCGTAAGCTACTTCCACATCGATGTCCACCCTCCTTGTGGTTGCTTTGGTGGAGTTTTTCAGGCTTCCTGTTGCCAAAGGGCCGTTGGGGATAATGATGGTTTGGTTGTCGGGGGTGGTGAGCACCGTGTTGAATATCTGTATCTCTCTTACTGTTCCTCCAAATCCTTGTGCTTCAATATAATCGCCCACCTTGTAAGGCTTGAGAATCAGTATCAGCACACCTCCTGCGAAGTTTTGTAGGGTGCCGCTGAGTGCCATACCTACGGCGATACCTGCTGAGGCGAACACTGCGAGGAAGGAACTGGTGTCGATGCCCAAAATCCCAATGATGATGATGGCCAGCAAAAGGTTGAGCGAGATAGAAACGAGGCTGTTCAGGAACGAGGTGAGCGAAGCCTCCACTTGTCGCTTCTGTGTGATGGCTCTCAGCGCCTTGACGGTATATTTTATAACCAATCGTCCCACGAAGTAAACGATAAGCGCAATCACCACATTTTTCCCGAATTGGGTGATGTAACCAATAATGTCGCTCATGGCCAGTTTGTTGAAATCCAGATTTGCCAACTCCGATACAATGTCCTGTCCTGATCCGATGTTATTTTCTTCCATAAAAACGTTTTTTACCTTGATTCGAGGTGCAAAGTTACGGATTATTTTTCATATTACGATGGTGGGTGCGGTAGAAATGTGCTTGTGATTGGCAGTTGATGACAGAAAATAGGGGAATGTTTTTGTGGAGTGGAATAAAAGTTGTACCTTTGCACACAATATATATAGTAGAAAACATGAACGTACTCGAACTTTCGGAGCAGGAGATGAACCGCAGGGCGAATCTCCAGGCATTGAAGGATATGGGGATTAACCCTTATCCAGCCGCAGAATATCCAACAGATGCTTTTTCAACTGAAATCATAGCTGACTTCAAAGACCCTGAGGTGGATGAAGAAGGTAACCCTAAGGAGCCACTGAGAGAGGTGTGCATCGCTGGTCGTATGATGAGCCGTCGTGTGATGGGCAAGGCCAGTTTTGTGGAGTTGCAAGACTCGAAGGGCAGGATTCAGGTGTATGTGAAGCGTGATGACATCTGTCCTGAGGATAACAAGGATTTGTACAATGTGGTGTTTAAGAAGTTGCTCGATTTGGGTGACTTTATCGGTGTGACGGGTTTTGTTTTTCGTACCCAGACGGGCGAAATAAGCGTACACGCCAAGTCGCTCACCATATTGGCCAAGAGTTTGAAACCGTTGCCTGTGGTGAAGGAAAAAGACGACCAGGTGTTTGATGCCTTTGACGATCCCGAACTGAGATACCGCCAGCGTTATGTCGATTTGGTGGTGAACAACGGTGTGAAGGACACGTTCTTGAAGCGTGCCACCATCTTGCGCACCATGCGTCAGGTGTTTGATGAGGCTGGTTTCACGGAGGTGGAGACACCTATCTTGCAGCAGATTGCAGGTGGCGCATCGGCTCGTCCGTTCATCACCCATCACAACGCGCTGAATGTTGATTTGTATCTCCGCATCGCGACGGAATTGTATCTGAAACGTCTGATTGTGGGCGGTTTTGAGGGAGTGTATGAGATTGGTCGTAACTTCCGTAATGAGGGTATGGACAGAAGCCACAATCCTGAGTTTACCTGCATGGAGCTGTATGTGGCGTATAAAGATTACAACTGGATGATGTCGTTCACAGAGCAGTTGCTGGAAAAGATTTGTATGGCTGTGAATGGCACTACCGAAGTGAAGATAGGCGACAATATGGTCAGCTTTAAGGCTCCCTATCGCCGTTTGCCCATCTTGGATGCCATCAAGGAAAAGACCGGGTTTGATTGCGAAGGGAAGTCTGAAGAGGAAATCCGCGCTTTCTGTCAAGAGAAAGGCATGGAAATAGACGAGACGATGGGTAAGGGTAAGCTTATCGACGAACTCTTTGGAGAATTCTGCGAAGGCACCTTCATCCAGCCAACCTTCATCACCGACTATCCTGTGGAGATGTCTCCGCTGACGAAGATGCATCGCTCGAAAGCTGGATTGACGGAACGTTTTGAACTGATGGTGAACGGAAAGGAATTGGCTAATGCTTATTCGGAGCTGAACGACCCCATCGATCAGGAAGAGCGTTTCGTGGAGCAGATGAAGCTGGCAGACAAGGGTGATGACGAAGCAATGGTGATTGACCACGACTTCCTCCGTGCCTTGCAGTATGGTATGCCTCCCACATCGGGCATCGGCATTGGTATCGACCGCTTGGCTATCTTGATGACCGGTCAGCCAACCATTCAAGAGGTGCTTCTGTTCCCAACGATGAAGCCAGAAAAGAAGGCTCCTCGTGATAGTGTGGAGAAGTTTGTAGAACTCGGATTCTCTGAGGACATCGTTCCTGTGCTCTACAAAGTAGGTTATAACCTCGTGAGTGACCTCGAAGGGGGAAATCCACAGAAAATACAGCAGCAGATTGGCGAAGTGCTGAAGAAATACAAGCTGGACATCAAGAAACCAAGTGTGGACGAACTAAGCGAGATTATTTCGAAAGTTAAAAGTGAATAGTGAAAAGTGAAAAATCTAAGTTACCTTCCATTCGGATGGCGGGTAATATAGATTTTTCACTTTTCACTTTTCCTTTTTCACTTAAAATATAATAATTATGCAGTTTCAATCTTGTGGCAGAGTGGCAGTCTTAGGAGGTGGTAGCTGGGCGACAGCTATCGCGAAGATTGTCATGCACCATGAAGAAAGGATAACGTGGTATATGCGCAGGGATGACCGCATCGAGGACTTCAAGCGTATGCACCACAATCCGGCTTACTTGACGGGTCTTTACTTCGATGTGGACAGAATCAACTTTTCGAGTGATCTGAACGATGTGGTGAAGAACAACGACACGCTCATCTTCGTCATTCCTTCGCCTTACATCAAGAGCCACTTGAAGAAGTTGAAGGCGAACATGAGGGAAAAGATGGTGGTGACAGCCATTAAAGGTATTGTGCCTGAAGAGAGCCTGACAGTGAGCCGATACTTTGAGCGTCAATATAATGTGCCAGAAGAGCAGGTCGCTTGCATCGGAGGTCCCAGCCATGCGGAGGAAGTAGCACTCGACCGCTTGTGTTATCTGACTGTGGGATGTCGTGACTTGGATAATGCTCAGGTGGTAGCCGATTTGTTGGCCAACAAGTATGTGAAGACCAATGTCTCTCCCGACATAGAGGGTATCGAATATTCGTCGGTTTTGAAGAATGTGTATGCTATTGCCGCTGGTGTCTGTCATGGTTTGAAGTTGGGCGACAACTTCCAAGCAGTGCTGGTGGCAAATGCTTTGCAAGAGATGAAGCGTTTCTTGAAAGCTGTCCAACCAGAAGACCGCCATGTGAGCGATTCAGCTTATCTGGGTGACTTGCTGGTGACGATGTACTCCAACTTCTCTCGCAACCGTGTGTTTGGTACGATGATAGGGCAGGGGTATAGCGTGAAAACGGCACAATTGGAGATGGAAATGATTGCGGAAGGTTATTATGGCACGAATTGTATGAAGGTGCTCAACAAGCGGTATCATGTGAACATGCCGATACTGGATGCCGTGTATAACATTCTGTATGAGAAGATTGCGCCAAGTGTGGAAATTAAGATATTAAGTGATTCTTTGAGATAAACTAAACAAATAAAACTATGAGAATTGACATTTCGAAGGCTGCCTCGTTTGTGAAGGCAGGTGCAATTGAGGCTTTGGAACCTCAGGTGAAGGCTGCTCAAGAAGCTCTTGAGCAAGGTACATGTGCTGGTAACGATTTCTTGGGATGGATGCATCTCCCAAGTTCCATCACACCAGAATTTATTGCTGAGTTGAACGCTACGGCAAAGGTGTTGCAGGAGAATTGTGAAGCTGTTGTTGTGGCTGGTATCGGAGGCTCCTATCTGGGTGCCCGTATGGTGATAGATGCTTTATCCAACACATTCGGATGGCTGAAGCCATCGAAAGCTCCACGCATCCTCTTTGCAGGCAACAACATCGGTGAGGATTATCTCTCTGAGATGATTGATTACCTGAAGGGTGTGAAGTTTGGTGTCATCAACATTTCCAAGTCGGGTACAACGACTGAAACAGCTATCACGTTCCGTCTCTTGAAGAAGATGTGTGAAGACCAGCGTGGTAAGGAAGAGGCAAAGAAGGTGATTGTAGCCATTACGGACGCTAAGAAGGGTGCGGCACGTACAACGGCAGATAAAGAGGGTTACAAGTCCTTCGTCATCCCCGACAATGTGGGTGGCCGCTTCTCTGTGCTCACTCCTGTCGGTCTGTTGCCCATCGCTGTGGCAGGTTTCGACATCGCAGCCCTTGTGAAGGGTGCTCAGGATATGGAGAAGTCGTGTGCGCTTGACGTGCCTTGTGCTGAGAATCCTGCTGCTGTCTATGCCGCTACTCGCAATGCCATCTATCAGAGTGGTAAGAAGATTGAAATTATGGCAAACTATCAGCCAAAACTCCATAATCTCGGCGAATGGTGGAAGCAGCTTTACGGCGAGAGTGAGGGTAAGGATGGAAAGGGCATCTTCCCTGCATCTGTTGACCTCACGACCGACCTCCACTCGATGGGGCAATGGATTCAGGATGGCGAACGCACCATTTTCGAGACCGTTATCTCTGTAGAGAAGCCCAACACTTGTCTTGCTGTTCCTTCTGATGAAGAGAACCTTGATGGCTTGAACTTCCTTGCTGGCAAGCGCATCGACGAAGTGAACAAGATGGCAGAACTTGGCACACAGCTGGCTCATGTGGATGGTGGTGTTCCCAACATCAAGATTTCCATCGAGAAGCTCGATGAGTACAATCTCGGTCAGCTCATCTACTTCTTCGAGAAGGGTTGTGGCATCTCAGGTCTTATCCTTGGTGTCAATCCGTTCAACCAACCAGGTGTGGAGGCATACAAGAAGAATATGTTTGCCCTCCTCAACAAGCCTGGCTACGAGGCTGAAAGCAAAGCCATTCAGGAAAGACTGAAGTAATACACATTATATATAATATAGACGATGAAATACGATTTGATTGCACCTGATGTGAAGTACATCGGTGTGGATGACCTCGACATAGACCTCTTTGAAGGGCAGTATGACGTACCACTTGGTATGTCCTACAATTCCTATCTGATTCTTGATGAGAAAGTCGCCATCATGGATACGGTGGATGCCACGAAGACCGCTGAATGGGAGAAAAACCTTGAGGCAGCACTTGGAGGCAAAACTCCTGACTACTTGATTGTGCAGCACCTCGAACCCGACCACGGAGGTAGTGTGCAGCACATCATGGAGAAATACCCCAACATGATTGCTGTCTGCTCGCAGAAAGCTGTGGCGATGTTCAAACGTTTCTTCGAGACAGATTTCAGCGCACGTATTCAGGTGGTGAAGGAAGGCGAAACCCTCTCATTGGGACAGCACACCTTGCAGTTCTTCATGGCTCCGATGGTACATTGGCCAGAAGTGATGGTTACCTACGACCAGAAGACAAAAGTGCTCTTTGCTGCTGATGCTTTCGGCAAGTTCGGTGCGCTTTGCAAGGAGGAAGAAGATGACGAAGGTTGGGCATGTGAGGCTCGTCGCTACTACTTCAACATCGTGGGCAAGTATGGTGCGATGGTGCAAAATCTCTTGAAGAAGGCTGCCACTCTCGACATCCAGCAGATTTGTCCGCTGCATGGTCCTATCCTTTCCGAAGACCTTGGCTACTACATTGGTCTCTACGATACATGGAGCAAGTATGAGCCTGAAAATGAGGGTGTCTTCATCGCTTACTGCTCTCTGCATGGTAATACGGCACAAGCCGCTTTGAAGTTGGCCGACATCATCAAAGAGAAGAGCGACGTGAAGGTTTCCATTTCTGATATTGCCCGTGATGACCTCCACGAAGCCGTCGAAGATGCTTTCCGTTATGACCGCATGGTGCTTTGTGCGCCTACCTACGATGGTGGTATCATGCCCATCATGGAGGACTTCATCAACCACCTCCGCATCAAGACCTACCAGAACCGCAAAGTCGCATTTGTCGAGAACGGCACTTGGGCACCTGCATCGGGTAAGAAGATGCGTGAGCAGATGGAGGCGATGAAGAACATCACCATCATTGAGCCTATCGTCACGGTGGAATCGACGGTAAAAGCCAAGACCATCGAAGATCTGAAAGTGCTGGCAGATGCGCTGATAGGGTAAGAATGCATATCGCAAAAACAGAATGCTCCAAAGTCAATCATACGGCTTTGGGGCATTTTTTGTATCAAAGATTTGTTGTTCCAGAGAAAACGCGCTATCTTTGCAAATCCATTAAAAACTCAGATATGAAGAAACTGATTTTATTTTTCCTTGTGATGATGCTCTTCGTCCTGTGCGGATGCAATGGCGACAGCATCACAGACACCTATTGGCGCAACGACAAGACAGGCGAATGGTTCATCGGTTTGACGGAGAACAAAGTGATTTACGACTGCAAGGTGTGGAACATCACCTCGCAGACAGACAAAGAGGATGCCTACACCATCGAAGCTGAGAACGAAGGTGTGAAACTCTTGGTACACATGAGTAAAGTTGAGGCTGGCAAGCGCACCATCACCATCGATGGGAAAGAAGCAGAATGTAGCATCATCGACGGCACATGTCTTCCCGACTATCCCGAAAAAGATGCCATCGACACTATCGCCAATAACAACTATTGTGAGGGTGACAGCGTGACCATCGTCGGATGGATGAAGCCTCTGAATCCGATTGTTGCATGGCTTTTGGATGTTGCCGATGAGGTGAAGTTGAGCGATGATGAGGTGGTGGCAGAGATGAGCAGCATTTACAACGGTCAGGAACTGTCGTTCAAAGCACCTGTAGATGCCGAAGGACATTTTATGTTGCGAGTGCCGATAGAAAACACCATGTCTCTCTATCTGAAGAGTCGCAGAGGGGAAACGATGATTCTGGCAGAGCCTAATGAGACCTATTTCGTGATGATTGACCCTATGAAAGACAAGAAACTCTTCATGGGCAAGAAAGCACGTTTGCAGAACGAGATTTCCGCTCACTACCTCGGTGTGCCGTTCCATAGCGATTCAGAATTAAAGGAAAAAGGCGGCAAGGAGGACATTCTCCGTTTTATCAAGAAAGAGACAGATGAAGAATTGCAGAAACTGGACGAGATGTGCCGTCAACATCCCACACTTTCGGAGCGGTATAAGACGTATCAAACGAACAAGATTCTGCCTATCAATGCAGATGCTCTGATGCGATGCCGTTTCCTAATGCCCGGGTATCGGGTGCCCGAGGCATTTTTGAAGGCTGTCGAGGAAGAATATGTCCAGAAAATGCACGAGCCATTCACGATGATGGGTTATGACTTCTCCAATTTCTGCGTTAAGTACTACCAGAATCTGGAGACGGAGGTTCGCAACAAAAATGTGTGGCAACTCCAATGGATTATGGACAGGGCTGAAAAGGATGGCATCCTCAAATTGTCGGCTCAGGACAGAGAAGCCATCAAGCAGTGTGATTTGGCATATCCAGCGTATTGGGAAAAAAGGAAGAATACCCCTGACAGTTTGCAGAAGGTGCTGGATGATGAGTTTAGCAAGAACGGCTTCATGAAAACCATTAACGAGATTACCAGTCGCAAGGGTTACCAGGATTATGCTGAGAGGCAGTTCGCGATGCGTGATATGGAGCAGATGGTGAAAGAAATGGAAGAGCGTGGTTGGAGTAAAAATGCCCAAGACCTCTATCTCTGCCATTGCCTTTGCCACTATATCGACTGGAGCCGTAACCCCTTGGACAAGGAAATGCTTTCCTTCGCTCATTCCACTATCCAGATAGAGGCAGCCAAAACCGTTATCCGTGCCATGAACGATAAGTACAAAGAAATCGCTAACCGAAAGATTGACAGCAATATCCTCAAGTCAAACGATGTGGTGAAGGGCATGACCGATGGCGAAAAGATGCTGAAAAAGATGATAGAGCCATACAAGGGTAAGTTTGTCTTGATAGACGTTTGGGGCACATGGTGTGTTCCTTGCAAAGAGGGGCTTTCCCATTCGCAGGAGGAATACGAGCGGCTGAAAGCCTATGACATCGTCTATCTGTATTTGGCCAATACCTCCCCTGAAAAATCGTGGAAGAACGTCATCAGGGAGTACAACGTGATGGGCAAGAATGTCGCCCACTACAACCTGCCAGACGAGCAGCAGAAAGCCGTCGAGGCCTACATCGGAGTACATGGCTATCCCACCTACAAACTCGTTGACCCCAAGGGTAACTTGCACGACCTCAACTTCCCGCTGAATTTCGATGAAGTCGAAGTGCAGATAAAGCGTCTGTCGAAATAGTAGTTCCCCGCTTCCGTACTTGTAAGTGATAGCACCTTATCACAGCCTTTATCGTATTTACCTTAAGCCCTGCATCGTAATTATGTTACCCCGTTCATCGTAATTACGTTGCAGGGCTTGACGTAAAGTTGATGCCCCTTGTATGAGCATTGCTTCGTGTGCTTTCACGCCAAAACTTCCGATGAGTCTTCGACGTTGAGTCTCGAGGGGCAACGACGAAGAGTCACGTGACTCAACGACGAAGAGTCATTCGAGGCAACGACGTTGCCCTTGCAAAAGGAAAGAAATGGAAGGTGACGCATATATAAGGTAGGTCTAAGTGAAAAAACTGGAAAAAGTTTGAACGTGAGAAGCATTGCTTCAAATTTAAACTAAATAAATTGTTCACAAACCTTGTGGAAACACTTTTTTCTCCCCAAATGTATGGATGTGAATAATAAGTTGTATATTTGCAAAAGAAAATACCAAATGCTCGGATTAACGTACTAATATGCAATACATCAGTTTTTACAAGGAACGACTGCCTTTTAAGCCAAAGACAAATGTGGTCATCTATTTTGATGTCACAGGTATAAGCAGGAAGCTCTATTACGATGCTCTTTATCAACACTATAAGTATATTGAGAGTAAATTCCATAGTGGTGGATTGGAATTTTGTTTCTTGCCCAAGATTGCATGCGACATGGATCTCGCCAAAATCTACCATTACTTCAATCCTCAGGCAGGTTCCAATGACCACGTCCCGTATATCCCCTATGATGACCGCGATTTGTTGGAATATGTGGTTGCCGATTACGATAGAGAACGTATGGAACCAGGACTCATCCAATACATGGGTGAGGATTTCGACGAGGAAGATACCTATACCTATGCTTATACCCCAATACCCAGATCTTTCGACGATTGCCCTGATGAATTCATTGCAAGGTATGTGAGTGAGCATGGTGTAGCCAGAAACCTCTTTGATGTAGGAAGTGCTGCTGCTGTCTTTTATGATGAAGCTGGTGTTCCTAAAAACTGTGAAGTACAATGTGAACAAGCTGCCTTCGAACGTCCGTCTTTTTGGCATTCGTTGTCGAGGTTCATGCGAAATGATTCCGCAGAACAAAGCAGACGGGAGACTTCTGCTCCCATTGAGATGCCGGATGAGCCAAGTGTGGAGGACATGATGAGCGAAGTACAGATTCTGGTAGAGCGACTCAGGCAGAGCGGAGTGGGCGAAGTAGCCCTTCAGCGCTTGTTTAAGCCAACCAAGCAATTAAGCCGAATGACAGTTCGCTGTGGTCGCATTTTCCTGACGGATTACAACAATATGGAGATTAGGATGCATCCATTGTCAAAAGCACTTTATCTGCTCTTCTTGCGTCATCCAGAAGGTATTTCATTTTCAGATCTGCCCGACTATCGAAAAGAACTGTTGCGTATGTACGAGTTGATGTCCGGACGTGATAGCCGTGAAGACATTCGTAGGAGCATTGATGACGTGACCGACCCCACACGCAATTCCATCAACGAGAAATGTTCTCGCATCAAGCAGGCCTTCTTGCGAGAATTTGATGACAGCATTGCCCGTAACTACTACATCACTGGTGGAAGGGGAGAACCTAAGAAGATATTGTTGCCAAGAGAGATGGTTTCTTGGGAATAATTTCTTGATTGTCAAGAGTCTATTGCTAATCCCTGCAAGCCTTGCATACTCTGCAAGCCTTGCAGGGATTTTGATGTGCTATATATTATAGAGTAACTTTGCATTGTCAAAGTCGATGTTTAACTTTTTAATTCGAGAATGAAAATGGATTATTCAATGAAAAATCTGAAGAGTGCGGCCTCTCTGATTCAGAAGAGCGTATTTGGCAAAAAGAGTGAGTATGCACTTAAGTTCAATCATGAATCAGATGGCTGTTGGTATGTCGATTTCCCCAACTGGCCTTTTGACCACCACAATCTGATGATGGTGGCTGGAGCAGATGAACTTTGTGCCCACCTCTCTGACGACGGTTTGGAGACACGCGTCAAAGTGATGCCCTCGACCAAGCGTAAGCAACTCGAAGGATATGCGGAATTGCGCCGTCTCGACCACTCGCTGACAGATGGTGCCCATTACGAGGTCTTGGGAATAGACGGATTTACCAGAAAAATCTGGCTATGCCCCGTCACCCTGTTCGTGCTCGGCACATACCCCGCTTATATCTACTTGAAGAAAAATGTATAAAAGAAAATTGATTTAAGTTTCGCAAGTTGCTGAATTCTTTTCAACACAGAGTTTTCACAAGAGCACAGAGGAACACAGAGGAACACTTTTTGTATATCAGGTGGAGATGGTCAGAGGAGCCTACAGGCTCTTACACAGAGAGGCTGCGCGACCCTTCTTCCCCGAATGGCTCTGTGAAAAACCTTTAGGTTTCTCATGTGTTCTCCTTTTCAAAAGGAAAAAATAATTCTCCGTGCATCTCCGTGCTCTCTGTTTTCTTTGTGGTGAAAAGATACATACGAAAGTTGAAAAAATTGATTATTAATCCAAAAACAATTCAACAACATGAAACAGAAAATTTATAACTTAATCGTATTGGATGCCTCTGGCTCCATGTATGCCATTCGCCAAGAAGCCATTGCTGGCGTAGTAGAAACCGTTCAGACCATCCGTTCTGCGCAAGAGAAGAATGCGAATCAAGAACAATTGCTAAGCCTGGTTGTGTTTAATGGTAGCAGCATCACCACCGTGTATGACCGCATGCCCATTGCAAATGTGCCAGACTTCAACGAAAGGGATTACCAGCCGACAGACAACACACCGCTCTACGATGCGATGGGCAATTCCATCACTCACTTGCGCCGTCATATCGAAGAGGATGACAATGTACTGGTGACCATCATTACAGACGGGTACGAGAACTCTTCCATCGAGTGGAATCGTCAGCAAATCCTTCAATTAGTGGAGGAACTGAAAAAAACGAACTGGCTTTTCACCTATATTGGAGCCAACCAAGATGCGCTGGCTGTAGCCAAAAACATGGGAATAGACCATAGCATGAATTTCCGTTCCGATAGCAAAGGTACGAAGTGTATGTTCTTGAAAGAGAAATTAGCACGTAGTGTATTTTACGAAAAGTTGGCCGAAGGTGTGCATTTTTCAAAGGCAAAATCAGAGAAGTTCTTTATGGATGACGAGGAAGACATCTCGCAAGTATAACACTCATGTAAAGATGTAATCTCCTGAATCAATGTCGTTGGCGTCGGTCACCCGATGCCGACGACATCGATTATGGCTGTTTTTCCTGTTGTATGCCACCAGATAGGCCATTTGTCCACAAAGTTCCTTCCAAATGAGGACGAAATAGTGAAATTCCGCGTCGCTCATACGTTCGCAAAGAGAGGGAAAAAGCATCGAAAATGAGGTTAAAACAAGCCTTTCGAGGCCTAAAATAGCCGAAATTCCACGCTTTTTGTAACCTTACGAGGGTTAGTATCTTGAGAATCTTGTGTTTAATAATGTTGTACCTTGTTGATTCTTAGCCTTTTAAATAAAAAATTATAGGTCTGCGGTTACAGTTACAGTTGTTACAGTTGTTTTTTTGAGGGGTGCCATCCCTTATATTATATATATAACTATTTATATATTAATAATTTATAAAGTATTTAAAGGAATACCATACCCCTTTTTTTAACTGTAACAACTGTAACTGTAACCAACTAAGCCATTGCTTCCACTCACCACTTCTCTACAAGGCCATTCTCCACCTTCCTCGCACTACCAGGTGCTGCGATAAGATGGTTCATAGCAGTTTTTCTTATGGGATTATTGTATTTTCCTCCCTTACTATTTGTTTTTCTTCGATAGACATATTATATTTGCACACGGAAAATTAATAACAATCTGAAAGCAACAAAACATGACCAAGAAACAAGCAATACAACTGCCTCGGAGAAAATGGAAATGAAACGGTGACAAATTGTAACCAGTTGAAACTTCAAGCTGCTGACGGTAAGATGCGATTGGTAGAGCGACTATCTGCTGTCAAAGGAAAAAGAAGAAGAAATATAAAAATGGTTCCTGATAAAAAAGAACTATTTGATTTCCATAAAATGACGCAGATATAAATGTCTTTCTGTAATTTTGCAGAAAAATTTGAAATCAAGCAGATATGAAAGAAATAAACAAATTGGAAGAAAATAGCATTGTTACCTATAACGGAGGGTCTTATTACGGTCTCCGAAAAAAGAAAACAGGTAATGAAGCTGATGTGTATATTCTTGTTGCAGCAAAAAAGAATGGTTATACGTCTTTACTTCCATCAAGATGTAACACACGGTATGGCTTGCCAATTGTTGCGACCTACAACAAATATTCAGAAAAAAGTGATAATTATGTTCGAGGTGTAATTGAGATAAAAGGCTTTAATGATGTTAAAGAAATCAATATTCCACATGAATATGATTTCATTGACGGCTTTGATGGAGGTCTTGCACGTGTATATAGGATTATTGAAGGTAAGAAGAAATGGGGAATCATAGGTATGTACAAGATTGATGATAAAGTGAAAATAGAAGAACTTGTAGCACCTCAATATGATATCTTGTGGAATTTTTATGGAAAGAATAGAAAACATATACCAAGCGAAATAAATGGTGTAACAGTTGGTATTTTCTTGGAAAAATTAAGGAATGAGTTGTCTGAGATGAACAACAAAAAAATTGAAGAAAGTCCCAACTCCATTGATAAAATTGAAGTGACAAATTTTAAAAAATATATAGAAGCGGCAAAGATTGACTTGTCAAGTAGAATTACTTTCTTGGTGGGAAAGAACAATGCAGGAAAATCCACATTGCTGGATGCTATAGAGATGTTGACAAGTAATTTGTACAATTTAAGCTTCACATCCGAAGGACAACCATTCTTTCGCTTTGACGAAAGTGATAAATATGAAAAGCAAGCAGAAAATTATCAAAAGTACCATAACATTTATACACCTTCTTCGCAACCTATAGAGTTGAGAATAACTTCTGGACTGTGGAATATCTCATTGATGATAAAGAACAATGCAATTATTGAAGAGATTGTTTTGTGTAACATTAGTAATGCTTCTAGGTTTGTCTTTAATAAGGAATCTGCAACAATTGAAATTGCAGATCTTTTATCAAAAACGTACCTTACAAATGAACTTGACAAAGACACTCCAGAAGAATCTGAACATTCTGGAGGTTTTGACACTCTCATGATTCCTCTGATGAATACCTTATACGTAGACAAAAGTCTTTCCGAATCGCAACAGGATGCTGCAAATGATATGTATTCATCGGTTGATAAGGCTGTAACAACAAGTAGTGCAGTTACAAGATTACGTGTGTTTGCCCCCATTGCAAAAAAAATATATGATGAGAACCCACTATTTCCAAATTCCATGGAACCATATGATGCAATTAACATCATTCGTCAGATTAATAGTTTTATGCCTGCTGAAATAGTGGAGGGAGCCATTAGGTGTTATTATGAGAATAATTGGTATAATAATGAAAAAATTTACCATCAATTCGTTAACAAATGGCTTGACAGAATGGAAATGGGGCAGGATTTTATTATCCGAAAAGACCATACAAGTAATTCATACATGGTCAAAATAATAAATGATTACGGAAAAGAAACGGATCTTTGTGACATGGGATCTGGTACAATACATTTCTTTATCCTCTGTTTGCAACTGATGGTCATTGTTGATGCAAATGCAGGGAATGCATATTCCCCCATTGTTCTGATAGAAGAGCCTGAACAAAATCTTCATCCAATGTTACAAAGCCATATTGCTAACTTTTTAATAGACCTATCTGATTTGTTTGCTGAGATTTCGACTGGAAATCATCGGGTCATAATAGACAAGGTCTATTTAAACCAAAGCCATAATGCAACTCTAAAGATTCTTGTGGAGACTCATTCTGAGTATATTATAAGAAAGTCCCAAGTCTTGGTAAAGGAATATTGCAAGAATGGAGGGAATATAAATGATATTCCCTTTCGGACTTATTATTTCCCTTCTAAGAATGATAAGAAAACGAAGCCTTACGATATGAGGTATTGTAAAGATGGAAGATTCTATGAACGTTTTGGGTTTGGATTCTTTGATGAAGCAACAGAATTAGCAATACAAGTCTTTTGATTATGGATGTATATTTTGATAAAGATAATTTGAAATCTTATATAAACAGGGTGATGGATTGCAATAATCGGATATGTCGGGAGTATCGCGATATTGATAATATGTTGCAAGAACAATGTGATTTGTTCTTTTCTTTTTCTGAAAAAGAACTGATAGATTATTGTTCTAGGGAGCAAATTGATAAATTAGATGATAGAGAAAGAGAGAAAAGAGTGAAAATAAGTCACTGGATGGGTATGATGACAGAGGGCACTCATGGACATTCTATTGAATACGAGAAAGAATTCTCTCTTAAATCTCCAGGTTTTAGTACTAGAGATGATTCTATGCTCACATTAGAAGATAAACATTATAGGTGGTATACATCTGTCGTATTTCAAAGTAAAAAGAAATATGAATGCAATAAGATTAAACAATTGGGGTTGCTATCTTCGATTCCAACGTTTGAAGTTGAAACGCTTCAAAAATTATTCATAAACGAGAAATACATACCTTCTAAGATATATTATTTAAGAGATGAAGAAGGACGGGTGGCGATGAAGGAAGGATATTGTGGTATTCCTTGTACAGATATTCTTATTTCAGACCCATATGTGTTCTCTAAAAAAGAAGAACATCCATACAAAACGAACATCTATGCGATTATAGATTCATTGTGCAATGGGAACAAAGGGGTTAACATCGTTTTTTATACTCAATATTACCAGGAATTTCCCAGCCTTGTTTCTCCTGAGTTTGATGTTATAAAAAAACACATAAATACAGAATATCATGCTAAAGTTACATTTATAAAACCTAACATTAAAGAACTAAAGAAAAGGGATTCTACAATAAAAGATGAACAGCACGACCGTTATATTATAACAAATTATCGTATGATAGCTAGCGGAAATTCATTTACTTACTTTGATAAAGATAATAAGTATTCCTCTAAAGGGTTATGGGCAACAGTCGGTTCACTTTCTGATAGAGATAATTATTTAGTTTTCTTGAATGTTATTCGTGACATTCAACACGTGATTAATAAATGTGGTTCTAGCGATAGGTCTGAAACGGATACAAAAAGATTTATCTATGGAGATATGGAATCTAATTTTTTAAATTTCGAGAGCCAGTAAGAAAATGAGCAATATGTTTCTCTGCGAAGGTATAAAAGGCCGGTTTATTGGGATACTATATCGTTTGCTGATGACAAGGAAGGAGGTGTCTTATAAGGATGTTTATCAAATCTATAAGCCATCTGTAGACGATGATTATCTGAAAAGTCATTCTTTGTCTAATGAAGAGCATTATAGAAAGTTAGTCAAAGCCTTTCTGTGTGTAAAGAATGCGTTGGATGCTTATGAACCAGGATGTGTGGTGGAAAGCAAATACGGCAAAGGAAAGACGTTCCGATATTTAGGAAAGTCAGACGATCCTTTTTTTGAAGAAAAGCAAGTGTTCGTTAAAAGTACTCTCCAAGATTACGTGCGTTTCTGCAAGCAGTCTTCTGGTATATTCCCAATGGAATGGTTCTCGTACTTCTTTGAGAACACCCAATTACTATTAGAAATGAGACATGAGAAAGATGCAGGCATTGCTCATATACAAACAAATATGGAGCAAGAATTGCGAGGTATAGAACGTCTTCCTATATTAAACGAGCATATTACAGATCGGCACGTGCTTTCGTTTGTTTATCATCCGTATGGGAAAGATCCGGAAGCTATCATTATGCACCCGCATTTTTTGAAAGAATATAATGGACGCTGGTTCTTGTTTGGTTATATTGACAAAAAAACAAAAGTAACGAATTTTGCCCTTGACAGGATTGAGACGGAACCACAGATTGTTGATGGCATAGAATATCTGCCTGCACCTGTTGGCACATATAAAGATTACTTTGCGAACATCGTAGGGGTGAGTCATGAGAAAGATACTAATGGTGTTGAGCCTGTTGTCATAAGAACACAGTCGCTATATATGCATGAGTTGATGAAATCCAAGAAACTTCACCATTCCCAAAAAGAAACGAAGATGTATGGAAATCATGATGATGGCACTTATGGTGAGTATGTACTAAATGTGGAGCATAATCGTGAGTTGAGAGGTAAGATTCTGACTTATGGAGAGGAACTGAGAGTGATGTCGCCAGAAAGTTTGGTAAACAAGATAAGAGAGTCTGTGAAGACCATGTCTGGCTATTATGGATAGTGGGAAATGGTTCTTCAAAGAAAAGAACCATTCTTGATACTATATCGTTAGGAACAATAATCCACAATGTGTACCTTTGCCTCGTCAAACCAAAACGAGCGCAACATGAAAAAAGAAAAAGAAATCAAAGTGGAAATGTTTAGAGTGGAAGGCGACTTGAATCCATTCATTGAGGTGTATTATGTGGATAAGGATGCAGTGGAGCATACAGGATTTATGATGCTAGATTCTGGGAGTAATGTTAATTTCCTTTCGAACTCAGCAGATAGATATATTGGCGAATTGTGCAGATATGAAGATTCTGAGTTGGAGATAACAGATTGTGTGGGCGAAGTAGTGATTGCCGACAATGTACACTTTTCGTTTGCTTTTGGTGGTAAACAATTTAGTGAGGATTTTGGCATCAAAAAGGATTACCACCTTGGTACTATCGATAATGTGCCGATCATTGGCTTGTTGGGTAATGAATTTATGCAAAAGCACGGACTTGCCATTGATTACAGTACCTTTACCGTGCACACCTCAAATGTGTCGCATGCGAATCTCTGTTCAAGTGATTGTGAGTTCATGTTCCCGATGGAAATTGGACTGAAGAACTATGGTGTTCCTGTGCTGGCCATCCATCATGAGGACAAGGATGTGGCAGTCATTGCCGATACTGGCAGTATTGCAAATGTTGTGTCAACTGATTGCATCAGTCAATGCCATTTGAATTGTGAATACACGGGTGAGAATAACGCTTTGAACGGGTTGAAAGGGAGGTCTGATGTTGTAAGTGCTAATGTGCGTTTTCAGCTCCTGACGCTTCGGGCAAATGGTACGGAAGGCGTTCTCTTTCATGATTCATTTTTTGTTATTAACCATCCAATCATGGAGGGATATGTGCATGAACAAGAGTGTCAGCCCCTCGAAGGGCTGATTGGCTCGCCCTTTATGGCCAAGCAAGGCTGGGTGTTGGACTTTGCCCAGAAAGTGATATATAAACGTAAGTGTCAAACCATTTAATTTGATGAGAACATGAGTACAATGAAAATTCCAGCAAAGAAGGAGATGAAACCAGGAATGGGTCTGAAGGATATGGACTACATTTGGGACTATCTTGACTCGTATGTTGAGGAAGAGGACCCCTGTTTGCCAAAGATTGGTCATGATACAATTTCTGAATGGCGTTCATTGATGAATCAGATGCGTGAAGCCTATCGAGAAACTCGTGATTGGGGGTGCAGTTATCGTGACGCTTTTGAGGATGACCCAGAGGCTTGCTGGGGTAGAGAATGGTGATAGATAATTAACCGAACATAAAGATAGATATAACTGCTCGTATGTACAAATATTAGTAGTATTCATGCACAGTTGTGGGAGGACATTGGGCTTAGTTGTCACCAGAGACCTTGGTAGACACGGACAGGCCCACCACTTGGATATACGATTTTTACGAGGAACTTTGTGACGAATAAGTTATAGCGTACAAATTTCTTGTTTTTGTTTGCTTGTGAAGAAAAATGTTTGTACCTTTGCCCTTGATGAAAGAAAGTGTTACATTATATCATGGCAGCAACGTGAAAGTTGAAGTGCCTGAAATTCTTGTCAGAGGCTTTAATAAGGACTTTGGCTATGGATTTTATTGTACCAATTTGGAGAAGCAGGCGCAGAAATGGGCTTTGACGAAAAGGTTTGAACATGTTGTTTCTGTGTATCAATATACCATTGATGAGAAGATGAATGTTCTTTCATTCCCCGAGATGACAGATGAGTGGCTTGATTTTGTGGTGGCATGTCGTCGGGGCGTGAAGCATGACTATGACATTGTGGAAGGTCCTATGGCTGATGACCAGATATGGGATTATGTAGAGGACTTTATGGATGGTAGCATCACGAGGGAGGCTTTCTGGGTGCTGGTTAAGTTCAAGTACCCGACTCATCAGATAGTGTTCTGTACCAATAGGGCATTGAAGACCCTCAAGTATGAAAGGAGTTACAGCCTATGAAGAATGTGTATTTCCCAGATGAAGAGGTCACAGTGAATGACTTGTATTTTGTTTGCTACATGATTGAAAGGGTTGCCCGTCAGTTGAAACAACCTAATAAATATGTGGCGAATAGGATGGGACATGATGAGCTGGCGAAGAAGTTGTCGCTTGCCAGTGTGCTGCATTCGGAGAATCCTTTGGCTGTGGCTGCTGAATGGATAGAGGAGTTTGACTTGCAGAAAGGGCTTTATGACGTGACTGCTGTGAATACGGAACTTTGTAACCGTATCCCGACCGAGACACAGATGGGGAAAGTGTATAAACGTTTGATACTTTCCACGCTACAGGATGGCGAAGACTTTGCTGACGCTATCCTTCGGGTTTATAACAATCCGATTTGTGAGACCATCGACAATTATAATAGCAGTGCCTACTATGAGCCTTCTCCATACATCGCTCAGAGTTATTATGCTGGTGAATTTTAGGTGTTCCAGAAAACGGAATACCTTTGCTACGTGTTCTTCGGAGCACGACATGAAAACGTCACAATAAAGATTAAACAAGAACAAAAAGACCTTGTTTCTCTGATTGTTTGCGAAAAATCGTCCCATCAAGAAAAATAATTCCGATTATATTTGTGGGAATGGAATAAAAAGCGTACCTTTGCATCCGCAAATTGCGTGGGTACTGCCTGTGCAAATGTGTTTGTGCGGTTATTTCTGCACAAAGTCCGGTAGAGGATGGTCCGGTAGCTCAGCTGGATAGAGCAACAGCCTTCTAAGCTGTGGGTCTTGGGTTCGAATCCCAACCGGATCACAAAAGACTCTTTGAAATGAGGGACGGAAGCTTGCTTACAGTTCCGAAAGAGAAAAAGAGAATTTGTCAGATAGCCCGTGGCAGGGCAAGGGATATGTAATCCCAACAACAAAAGAAGAAAACACCCCTAATTTTCAAAAACAAAAAGGGTCGAGCGTTCCAATTTCGCAAAACGGGCATTGCGGGCCCGTAGGATTCGTGACAACCTGTACTTCTCCAAGTAAAATTAGATTTGAAAATTAACAAAAGAATAACAAGAAAATGTCAAGAATTTGTCAGATTACAGGCAAGAAGCCTGCGGTGGGTAACAACGTGTCCCACTCAATGCGCAGAACAAAGAGACGTTTCGACATCAATTTGTTCACCAAGAAATTCTACTATGTAGAGGAGGATTGCTGGATTGTGCTCAAGGTGAGTGCAGCTGGTCTCAGAATCATCAACCGTATTGGTCTTGATGCAGCCCTGAAGCAGGCTGTGGCAAAGGGCTACTGCGAGTGGAAAGACATCCAGGTTATTGGCTAATCATTAAAGTAAGGAGAAAAGACAATGGCAAAGAAAGCTAAAGGCAATCGTGTACAGGTAATCCTTGAATGCACAGAGATGAAGGATAGCGGTCTTCCTGGAACATCACGTTACATCACTACAAAGAACCGCAAGAACACTCCCGACCGTTTGGAGTTGAAGAAGTATAACCCCATCCTTAAGAGAATGACAGTTCATAAGGAAATTAAATAAAACAGAGAACTATGGCAAAAAAAACCGTGGCAACCCTCCAAAATAAGGACGGGCGTTCATATACAAAAGTTATCAAGATGTTCAAGTCTCCAAAGACTGGTGCATACGCTTTTGACGAGAAGATGGTTCCTGCAGAACAGGTGAAGGACTATCTGAAGAAGTAAAAGCACTTTGCGGCGTTAAATGTGGGATGTAAAATGTGCATTTAACATTTGGCAATGCAAGGTTAAGGTATAAAATCACGAAACCTCTCCATTTTTTGGGGAGGTTTTTTTGTGCTTTCGCCGAAAAACGTTACCTTTGTACTTTATTGTTGTTATTCATCAAAAACTATGTAACGTATGGGATTCTTTGATTTATTCACGAAAAAGAAGAAAGAAACACTCGATAATGGGCTTGCCAAGACGAAGGAAAGCGTTTTTGGTAAGATTGCCCGTGCTGTGGCTGGTAAATCGAAAGTGGATGAAGATGTGTTGGATAACTTGGAGGAAGTGCTCATCACGAGTGATGTGGGGGTTGACACGACGCTTGAAATCATTCGTCGCATCGAGGAACGTGTGGCTCGTGATAAGTATGTCGGTACGGATGAATTGAACAGGATTCTTCGCGAGGAAATAGCTGCGTTGTTGACAGAAAACAATAGTGACGATACGGAAGGTTTCCAACTCCCTGCTGATGCCCATAAACCTTATATCATCCTTGTGGTGGGTGTGAATGGTGTGGGCAAGACAACGACCATCGGAAAGTTGGCATACCAGTTCAAACAAGCAGGATTGAAGGTTTATCTTGGTGCGGCTGACACTTTCCGAGCTGCTGCTGTCGAACAGATATGTATTTGGGGCGAACGAGTGGGAGTTCCTGTGGTGAAGCAACAGATGGGAAGCGACCCTGCCAGTGTGGCATACGACTCCGTGAGTTCAGCCAAAGCGAATGAAGCCGATGTGGTGATTATCGACACGGCTGGTCGTCTGCACAACAAGGTGGGCTTGATGAACGAGTTGACGAAGATAAAGAATGCGGTGAAGAAAGCCGCTGGTTATGAGGCTGATGACGTGATGCTTGTGTTGGATGGTTCCACAGGGCAGAACGCATTCGAACAGGCGAAACAATTTACGAAGGCGACGGAAGTGACTTCGATGGCTATCACAAAGTTGGATGGAACGGCCAAGGGTGGGGTAGTCATAGGCATCAGTGACCAGTTCAAGATTCCCGTTCGTTACATCGGTCTTGGTGAAGGGATGGAGGATTTGCAGGCGTTTAACCGCAGGGCTTTTGTGGATAGCTTGTTTGGAGAGTGATTTTATAGGTTTTATAGGGACTATAAGCCTAAATAATTGAAAAGTATGAGGAAAAACACCATCGATATTATCACCCTTGGTTGCTCGAAGAATCTGGTTGATTCGGAGCGGCTTATCCGTCAGTTGGAACTGAATGGCTACCATGTCACACATGATAGCGACCATCCACAGGGTGAAATAGCGGTGGTGAACACTTGTGGCTTTATTGCTGATGCTCAGGAAGAGAGTGTCAACATGATTTTGCAGTTGTGTCAGGCGAAAGAAGAAGGACGCATTCGGCAGGTTTATGTGATGGGATGCCTTTCCCAGCGTTTTATGAAGGAGTTGGGGCACGAAATACCACAGGTGGATAAATTCTATGGTAAGTTTAATTGGACAGAATTGCTGCATGACCTCGGCAAGGTGTATCAGAAGGAACGTCAATATGAACGTCGTCTCACCACGCCGAAACATTATGCTTATTTGAAAATCTCGGAGGGTTGCGACCGGCATTGTGCCTATTGTGCCATCCCCATCATTACAGGTCGTCATCAGAGCCGTCCCATCGAGGACATCGTGGCAGAGGTAGAGCATCTGGTCGGGGAAGGTGTGAAGGAGTTTCAGGTGATTGCACAGGAATTAACCTACTATGGTTTAGACCTTTATGGAGAGCAGAAAATCTGCGAGTTGGTGGAACGGATTAGCGATGTGAAAGGCGTGAAGTGGATTCGTCTGCACTATGCCTATCCGATGAACTTCCCTTGGGATTTACTGCGTGTGATTCGTGAACGGAAGAATGTCTGCAAGTATCTTGACATAGCCCTGCAACACATTAGTACAAAAGTGCTTACTCAGATGCAGCGTCACGTCAATAAAGAAGAGACTTACACGCTGATAGAACGCATTCGGAAGGAAGTGCCCGGCATCGCACTCCGTACCACCTTAATGGTGGGATTCCCAGGTGAGGGCGAAGCTGAATTTGAGGAATTGAAAGACTTTGTTCGTTGGGCAAAGTTCGACAGAATGGGTGCTTTTGCCTATTCGGAGGAAGAAGGAACGCCCGCCCAGCTGAACTATAAGGATGAGGTGCTAGACGAGGTGAAGCAGCAACGACTTTCGGAGTTGATGGACATCCAGCAGAGCATTTCGGCAGAAGTACAAGCTCAGAAGGTGGGGCAGGTGCTCAAGGTCATCATCGACCGCAAGGAAGGGGAATACTATGTGGGACGTACCGAATATGACTCGCCCGAGGTGGATCCCGAAGTGCTGATTCCTGTGGCTGATGGCCAGTTGCGTCGGGGATGTTTCTACGACGTGGAAATAGTCGATGCCGACGATTTCGATTTATATGGGAAAATAAAATAGTGATGACTCATGAATAATAAGGAATTTATAGACAAAGTCTCTTTGAAGACCAACTTTGAGACCGAGGATGTAAAGATGCTCACCTCTGCGCTTATCGAGGTCGTGCTCGGCGATATTGCTGAGGGCGATAGCATTACGATTCAAGGATTTGGTGTGTTTGAGCCTCGTGAGAAAGCGCGTCGGAAGGTGTTTAATCCGACAACGAAGACATTTATCATCGTGCCTCCTAAGACGACACTTAGCTATAAGATGAGTGCAGCCTTAAAGGAGAGACTAAACATGGAGTAGCCTTATGAACGAAAAATTGTCTTTTCAGAATATCGTCGATGCGCTCACGTTGAAGGCTGGTGTATCGAAGAAAGTGGCAGAAACATTCTCCAAAGCATTCTTCGATACGATTGTTGAGGCTCTCTATATGGGCGAAGAATCCATCAAAGTGAAGGGATTGGGCGTTTTTAAGCTTGTGTCTGTTGAGAGTCGCGAAAGTGTGAATGTGACGAATGGGGAGAGAATCGTCATTCCTGGATATAAAAAGGTCTCTTTCACGCCAGAGGATGCGGTGGTTGATTTCTTGAATAAGGATGCTAAGGAGGAAAATGTTGTTGAGGAGGTCGTGGAGATAGAAAAACCTGCCGTTACGGAAGAGGCTGTTGCTACTGTTGCAGAAGAAGCTGTTGCTACTATTGCAGAAGAAGCTGTTGCTACTGTTACGGAAGAAGCTGTTGCTAATGTTGCAGAAGAAGTTGTTGTGTCTGTTCCAGAAGAGACTCCTGATGTGGAAGAGGAAGTTCCTCAAAAAGAAGAAGAAACGCCCTTGACTGTTCTGTCTGAGAGTGCCGTGTTTGCCGAGGTTCCTTCTGCAATTGTGCCTGAGAAGTCGGAAGTGGACGACCTGCTTCAAGTGCCTGTTCCCGAACATGTTGAAACTGCTCAAGACGAATTTGGTGGTATCGATATGTTGATTTCCACTCCTGAGAGCATCGATGAGGTGCGTCGTCAATACGAAGAAGCCAAAGAGAAAATGGATGCTGCTATCGAAGAGGCTCGTAAAGCCAGTTCGGAGAAACTTCGATTGGAAAAGTTGTTGGAACGTTTAGAGGCGAATACGATACCTGAAAGTGAAGAGGAACCTTCGGAAGAGGGGACGGAAGAAGAGGAAACGTCTGTTTCGCCTGAAGTATCTAATGACGAAAAGGTGGAAGAAAATGTGGAGGCTTTACCTCTCAAGGAAGAAACGGAACAAACAGCTTCTCCATCGCCTCATGCTGAAGAGGAACAGCCAGCATCATCCTCTACACCGTCCATAGCCGAGAGACGCGAAGCCGCTCTCAAACGTTATATGCAGGAGCATCCAGATGAAGATGATGACGACGATGATGACAGTTCGTCTCGTCGTGGCTATCCTTTTATTTCTCTATCGAGTCCGTGGTTTGCTATTCCATTGATTTTGTTATTGGGCGTCATCGTCTATTTCCTTTATCAAACTTCTATGTCAATAGAATCTGTTGAACGGATGCCAAGAAATATACAAACGATTGAGGCTGTAAAAGAAAAGGATGTCCAGAAAGTAGAGTCTGTGAAGGAGGAAGACAAAGCGGCTGTTGCAGAGCAGGATTCTGTAAAAGTGGAACAAAAGCAAACGGACACAGAGACAGTGGAGAAGACGGAAACGGCAGAAAAGAAGCCAGAGCGTCCTGCCACCTACATCATGCAGAAAGGCGAGTCGCTCACCCGCATTTCTCAACGTTTTTATGGTACAAAGGATTCTGTCAACGCTATTATCCGTGCCAACAAGTTTGCCGACCCCAATAACGTTCCTGTAGGGGCAACCATCAAGTTGCCTTAAAAACTTGCGTCTCTCAGCGTGTCCTCACTCCGAAGTGTTGTGAGGGCGGTACATCATCAAGGAAGGTACCTCGGTACCTCAAAGTCGCACCCGTCGGGTACGGCGTGTCGTACCCGTCGGGTGCGGCACACCGTACCCGACGGGTGCGATTATGAGGATAGCTGTAGTTCGAAATCTCGTTACCTTCGTTGAATTGTGATGGGCATACGGTATTCCACACAGACAGGTTTCCCATCCTTCATCGACGCTTTTTCGGCTTGGAGCATTGGGAAGATGAGGCGAATCGACTCCAAGTTTGTGCCGAAAGAGCAAGATGATTTGGGGGTGTTTTGTTGAACGATGGAACGAAAACACTCATTTTTAGGCAGGTGAACTTTTAACTATTCTTAAAAAGAGTGGGATGCAAGGTTTTTTCACATTTGGGAGGGCGAAAAAGTGGGGAGAAAGTCGTAATTTTGTAGTCGAAATAAGAATATAAACTATAAAACAGATATGGCAGAAGCTATTGACATTCGTGAATTGAACGAAAAAATTGAACGCCACAGCGCGTTCGTGACCAATCTGATGGCTGGCATGGATCAAGCCATCATCGGTCAAAAGCATTTGGTGGAGTCCCTGTTGTTGGGACTTCTTTCTGATGGGCATGTGCTCTTGGAGGGTGTGCCAGGTTTGGCTAAGACGAAAGCTATCAAGACCTTGGCTGCGCTGATTGATGCGCAGTTTAGCCGTATTCAGTTTACACCAGACCTCTTGCCAGCCGACGTGATTGGTACGATGATTTACAGCCAGAAAGATGGTGAGTTTAAGTCGAAAAAGGGACCTATCTTCGCCAACTTTATCTTGGCCGATGAGATTAACCGTGCGCCAGCCAAGGTGCAATCGGCTTTATTAGAGGCTATGCAGGAGCGTCAGGTGACCATTTCAACGACTACCTTTGAATTGCCGAAACCCTTCCTCGTGCTGGCTACACAGAACCCCATCGAGCAGGAAGGTACTTATCCACTGCCAGAGGCACAAGTGGACCGCTTCATGCTGAAGGTGGTTATCGACTACCCGAAACTCGAAGAGGAGAAGAAGATTATTCGCCAGAACATTGGTGGCGACCCTCAGAAGATTCGTCCAATCATGGGAACGACCGAAATCGAAGATGCCCGTAAGGTGGTGCGTGAGGTTTATCTCGACGAAAAGATAGAACAGTACATCGCTGATATTGTGTTTGCTACACGTTATCCGGAAAAGTATAACTTGAAAGATTTGAAGGGACTGATTGGCTTTGGTGGTTCACCTCGTGCTTCCATTAATCTGGCTCTTGCTGCCCGTTCCTACGCTTTCATCAAGCATCGTGGCTATGTCATCCCAGAGGATGTGCGAGCCGTGGCACAGGACGTGTTGCGTCATCGTATTGGTCTCACCTACGAAGCAGAGGCCAGCAATGTGACCAGCGAAGAAATCATCAGTAAGATTTTGAATAAGGTAGAGGTTCCATAATGGAAACTGAAGAGCTTTTACAGAAGGTCCGGAAAATAGAGATTAAGACCAAAGGGCTGTCGAACAATATCTTTGCGGGCGAGTATCACTCGGCCTTCAAGGGTAGGGGTATGGCCTTCAGCGAGGTGCGCGAGTATCAGTATGGTGACGACGTGCGCGACATCGACTGGAATGTCACGGCTCGTTTTGGCAAGCCTTTCGTGAAGGTCTTTGAGGAAGAGCGTGAGCTGACGGTGATGCTGTTGGTCGATGTCAGCGGTTCGCTTGACTTTGGTACGCAAGTGCAGTCGAAGCGTCAGTTGCTGACCGAGATTGCAGCAACGTTGGCTTTTTCTGCTATCCAGAACAACGACAAGATTGGTGTTATCTTCTTCTCTGATAAGGTGGAGAAGTTCATTCCCCCGAAGAAGGGAAGAAAGCATATCCTTTTCATCATCAGAGAACTGCTCACTTTCCATCCTGATAGTCAAAAGACCGATGTGGGTCAAGCGGTGGAGTTTATGACGAACGCCATCAAGAAGCGTTGTACAGTATTTCTGCTGAGCGACTTTTTCGACCCGAAAGACTACACGAGTCAGTTGACTGTGGCTAACCGTCGTCACGATGTGGTGGCTTTGCAGATTTACGACCGCCGCATGATGGAATTGCCCGATGTGGGCATCGTGAAGATGCTGGATGCAGAAACTGGTTTGGAAACCTTCATCGACACGTCTTCTGGTGCTGTTCGTCGTGCGCATCATGAATGGTGGGTAGGGCATCAGGCGTGGTTGAAAAATGCTTTTACAAAGTCCAATATTGACAACATTTCGGTGCGTACCGATGAGGATTATGTGAAGGCATTGATGAACCTGTTTAAGCGAAGAAGCTAACGTGATGAACCTTTAGTTCAACGAAATGAATGGGACGTTTTAACGAATACTAAATGTGAATGGCCATGCGGCTTTTGAAGTATTATATTATATTGGGAATCTGTTGCTTGATGCCTTTTGCGGAAGTAAAGGCACAAGTAACGGTGAACGCTAAATTAGACTCTGCTGGCATCTTTATCGGTCAGCGTATCGGCATGACGCTTGAAGTAAGTGCCGATGCGAAGAAGCAGGTGGAATTGCCCGAATGGGATTCCTTGCAGCAGGTGGTGCCTGGTTTGGAGTTTGTTAGGGCGGAGAAGACTGATACGAGCTATCTGAATGATGGTAAGCAGGTTCAGTTGTCTCGCCGTTACTATTTCACCTCTTTTGATTCGGCACTCTATCTGATTCCACAGGTGGAGGTGAAGGTGGATGGTAAGTCTTTCTTGTCGAAAGATAAGATGGCGTTGAAGGTGCTTACCTTTGAGATAGACACCCTCCATGCCGACAGCATATTTGGAAACAAGGCAGAATTGGCTCCTCCGTTCGATTGGGCAGAGTGGCGACAGGTGATGTGGTTTGGAGTGATGGCGTTGTTGCTGGCAGCGTTGCTGGCTTACGTTATCTACCGCTTGAGGACGAATAAGCCGATTATCCGTCGAATCCGAACGAAACAGCGGCTTGCGCCTCACAAAGTGGCCATGCAGAAAATTGAACAAATCAAGGAGGAGAAGATTTGGCAGAGTGAGGACTCGAAGGAGTATTATACGCAGCTGACGGATGCTTTGCGCAATTATATCAAGGAGCGTTATGGCTTTAACGCGATGGAGATGACTTCGTTCGAGATTATCCAGCGGTTGCAGGAAGTGAACGACGAGGAGGCGATTGCCGAGTTGCGTGAACTCTTCCAAACGGCAGACCTTGTGAAGTTTGCGAAGTATAGCACCCTCATCAACGAGAATGACCGCAATCTGGTGAATGCCATAGAGTATATTAACCAGACGAAGCAGGACGAACCCGAACAAAAGCCGCAGCCGGAAGTGATTGTGGTGGAGGAGAAACGTTCGAAGGTGGCTAAGTTCGTGCTGATTGGCAGTATTGTGGTGGCCAGCATCGTGTTGTTGGGTGTGTTGATATTTATTGGATATAGAATCTATATGTTGACGTTGTAAGATGGAATTTAAGAATCCTTTATTCTTTCTATTGTTGTTGGCTTTGGTGCCCTACATCGTGTGGTATGTGCTCCGATATAAACAGAGTTTGCCATCGTTGAAGGTGCCTGACACGACAAAATATGTACGAGTTCCAAAGACTTTTCGCCTATACTTGATGCACCTTCCTTTTCTGTTGCGCCTTGTGCTTATTTCGTTGGTGGTGTGCATCTTAGCACGTCCGCAGAGCAAGCATTCTTGGAGCGATACGGATGTGGAAGGTATTGACATCATGTTGGCTGTCGATGTCTCCACTTCTATGTTGGCGCAAGATTTTAAGCCCAATCGTGTGGAGGCGTTAAAAGAGATTGCACAGCGGTTTATAGAGAAGCGTCCCAACGACAACATGGGATTGACGATGTTTGCGGGTGAAGCATATACGCAATGTCCGTTGACGATAGACCATGTGGTACTGATGAACCTTTATAATAGTGCGGATTGCAACATGGCGGCACGAGGCATTATTGACGATGGCACGGCTATTGGTGATGGTATTATGAATGCTGTTCTCCGCCTGAAGGATAGTGAGGCGAAGTCGAAGGTGATTATCTTGTTGACGGATGGTGTGAACAATAGTGGTAATATTTCTCCGTTGACGGCTGCTGAGATTGCCAAGAAATATGGTATTCGCATCTATACGATTGGCATTGGACGGAATGGTATGGCTCCTTATCCCCTCCCGACGGGTGGAACGGCTATGCTGCCTGTCGAGATTGACGAGCAGACCATGACTAAGATTTCGCGAGAGACGGGAGGACAATATTTTCGTGCCCAGAAGAATGATGAGTTGGATGCCATCTATCAAGACATCGACAAGATGGAACGTACCAAGTTCAATGTCAAGCAGTTCAGTCGCCGAGGTGAGTTATACCAGCCTTTTGCCCTCGTGGCTTTGGCTGTGTTGTTGCTGGAAATATTGTTGAGAACGGTGGTGCTGAAGCGATTGCCGTAATCACCTCCTCTTGAAGATAATAGAATTTTGTAAATGGTTAAATAGAAGATAACAAGGTGTTTAGATTTGCAAGTCCTATATACTTATATTTGTTGCTGCTCATCCCCGTGTTGACGGCTATATATATGCTGGTGCAGTTCAGGATGAAGCGGCAAGTGAAAAAGTTTGGCGACCCTGAACTGATGCGCCAACTCATGCCTGATGTGTCACCTCTCCGTCGGCATGTCAAGTTTGTTTTGATGATGCTGGCTCTCGGGCTGTTGGCTGTGGTGTTGGCACGTCCGCAATATGGCACCCGTAACGAAGAAGTGAAGCGTTCTGGTATAGAAGTGGCTATTGCTGTGGATGTCTCAAACTCGATGCTTTGTCGTGATGTGAGTCCGAGCCGTTTGGAAAAGTCGAAGATGATTGTCAGCAAATTGGTTGAACAGTTTGACGAGGACAAGGTGGGGCTTGTGGCTTTTGCTGGAAGTGCCATCACGCTGTTGCCACTCACCAGCGATTACGTGTCGGCAAAGATGTTTCTCGACCAGCTGAATCCTGCGACTGTGGCGATGCAAGGTACGAATGTAGCTGAGGCCATCACTCGTGCCACTGCTGGATTTTCCAAGAAAACGAATGTGGGTCGTGCCCTTATCCTCATTACCGATGCTGAAGACAACGAGGCGGGTGCTATTGAGGCGGCTAAACAGGCAAGGAAAGAGGGCATACAGATTTTTGTCCTTTCGGTCGGCACCGTACAGGGTGGCCCGATTCCGATGACTGACGGAACATTCAAGAAAGACTTGGCTGGCAATGTGGTGACAACGAAACTTAACGAGCAGATAGGCAAGGGTATTGCACAGGCTGGTGGCGGAATGTATGTGCATGTTGACCAGACCGATATGGCACAATCGCTATTGGAAAAAGAGATAGAAAAGATGCAGAAGGAGGATATTTCCCAGTCGATGTACTCAGAGTATGACGAACAATTTGTGGCTGTGGCTTTGTTGCTGTTCATCGTGCTTGTTGTGGAGTTCTGCATCATGGAGAGACAGAATCATGTGTTCAGTAAATTTAAGCTTTTTAAGTAGATGAGACGATTATTCTTTAGTATATTTGTATCTTTACTTGTTCTGCCAGCAATGGCGCAAAGTGCTCGCGACCTCATTCGTCTGGGCAATGTGGCTTATCGCTTGAAGCAGTACGACAAGGCAGAAACCCTATACCTGAAGTCCATTGAAAAATCTCCTTCGTTCGAAGGGTATTACAATCTTGGTAATGCTTACGTGATGCAGCAGAAGGATTCCACCGCCTTCGAGAACTATAAGAAGGCAGATTCTATCGGCACCAACGACCCGATGCGTAAGGCACGCAACTTCCACAATATGGGTAATATCTGGTATGCCCAAGGCTTGGCAGCCATGCACCAGGAAGGGGGTAATGCGGCTGGGGCTTTCCAAAATGCGGTGAACTTCTATAAGAGTTCTTTGCGTTGCAATCCTGACGATAACGAGACACGTTACAACTTGGCGATGGCTCAGTATCAGTTGAAGAAGAACCAAGACCAAAACGGTGGCGGTGGCAATAATGACAAGAATCAGGATAAGGACAAGCAGGAGAAAGAAAAACAGAAGCAGGAGCAGCAGAAGCAAGAGCAACAGAAACAGGAGGAACAAAAACAACAACAGCAACAGGCTCAACCTGAGCAGAAAAAGGACGAAATGAGCGACCAAGCTGCTGAACAACTGCTCAACTCGGCTCAGCAAGATGAGAAAGCCGTCCAACGGAAAGTAAATAAGAATCAGAATAATAAGCGTCGTAATCTTGAAAAGGATTGGTAAATGAAACGACTATTACATCTATTTATATGTATATGCGTGTCCATCGGAGCGTTTGCCGATGGCGATGTGACTTTGAGGGTTTCTGCCCCTTCCACCGTTGAGGCAGGGGGGAAATTTAGGGTACAATTTACGGTCAACACACAGAATGTGTCGAACTTTAATTCGCCTGACTTCAAGGGGTTTGAAGTGATTTATGGTCCTGCCACTTCTTCTCAGAGCAGTTTCCAGATTATCAATGGCCGCACTTCTCAAAGCAGCAGCACTATTTATACTTTTGTGCTTTTGGGTGATGTTCCTGGCACTTATACGATAGGAAGTGCCAGTGTGCAGGCGGAGGGAAAGACGGTTAAGTCTAAGCCCGTACAGGTGAGGGTGCTTTCCGCAGGTTCTGGTGGTGCTTCGCAGCCGTCGAATGGTGGCAATAGTAATGGCTCGGCCAGTGGTCGCCAGTCTTCCGTGCCAGTCACGACAGGGAATGGCATTTCCACCAAGGATTTGTTTATGACTGCTACTGCTTCACGTACCAATGTCCATGAACAGGAGGCTATCCTTTTGACCTACAAGATTTACACGCTGGTTGACCTAACCGAACTGGATGGTAAGCTTCCCACGCTTGATGGGTTCCAGATTCAGGAGATTCCGCTGCCACGCACCAAGGAATTTTCGCTGGAGCAATACAACGGGCGAAACTACCGTACCGTAGTGTGGAGCCAGTACCTGCTCTTTCCTCAGAAGTCGGGCAAGTTGACCATTCCTTCCATCACCTACGAAGGTGTTGTGATGACTCGTAATCGCAATATCGACCCGATAGAGGCATTCTTCAACGGTCAAAGCGGCTTGATGGAACTGAAGAAGAAGATTACCACGCCAGCTCTCACCATCAATGTATCTCCGCTTCCCAACAAGCCAGCGGGATTCTCGGGTGCAGTAGGAAAATTCTCAGTTTCATCCAGCATCAGCACACAGGAAGTGGATGCCAACGATGCCGTGACACTCAAGATTAACGTGAAGGGTAGTGGCAACATGAAGCTGATTTCCACGCCAGAAGTGAATTTCCCGAAAGATTTCGAGACTTACGATGCTAAGGTACATGATAATTTCCAGTTGACTCGTACAGGGCTGGCAGGCTCCAAAGAATTTGAGTATTTGGTGGTGCCACGCCATGCTGGCACCTACGAGATTCCTGCTGCCAAATTTATCTATTTCGACACCGATACCCGTTCTTACAAGACGTTGACCACCGAGGCTTATACGTTGAAAGTCAACAAAGGAAAGGGTGGAACGGGTCAGAATGTCTCGAACTATAGTGGGCAGCAACAGGATGTGCAACAGCTCAACCAAGACATCCGTTTCATCAAGACGGGTGATGTGGAGTTGCATCAACCAGGGCATACATTCTTCGGAACATGGAAATACGGAGCCGCCTATTTCCTTCCGTTCTTGGTGTTTGTGTTGCTGCTTGTGTTGGGACGTAAACGGATGAAAGCGAATGCGAATGTGGCTGTTTCCCGTGGTAAGAAGGCCAACAAGGTGGCTCTCCGAAAGATGAAGACCGCTAAAAAACTTCTGGATAGCCACGAGCAGGGCTTGTTCTATGATGAGGTGCTTCGTGCCTTGTGGGGATATGTGGGCGATAAGTTCAACATGTCGCAGGAGTCGCTCAACAAGGAGAACATCGTTCAGTCGTTGGCTTCTCGTCAGGTGCCCGACGAACAGATACAGCAGTTCCTGAAAGTGCTGAACGATTGTGAGTTTGCCCGTTATGCTCCAGGCGATGCCAACGAAAATATGGAGAACGTGTATAATAGTGCCATTGGTGCCATTAGTAAAATGGAGGATAACCTATGAGAAAGATACTGACATTAACATTTATCATTTATCATTTATCATTTAGCGTAGCGTTCGCTTTCACGAAAGCTGAGGCAGATGCCCTCTACGGAAAGGAAAAGTATAAGGAAGCGGCTGCCGCCTACGAATCGGTGTTGAAGACCAGTGGTGTGGCTGCGGAGGTTTACTATAACTTGGGCAACTGCTATTATAAGATGGATGAAATTCCATTGGCTGTGTTGAACTACGAACGCGCTTTCCTTCTCGATCCAGGCGATAGTGATATACGTGCCAATCTTGCTTTGGCTCGGGGAAAGACCATCGACAAAGTAGTGCCACCGTCGGAGATGTTTTTCGTCACATGGTGGCGCAACTTGACCAACTGCATGGATCTGAACGGATGGGCAACGCTTGGCATTGTGTCTTTCGTGTTGATGCTTCTGGGTGTCCTCCTCTATATGTTTGTCACTCCACTATGGGCACGTAAATTGGGTGTCTATGGCGCGATGGTCATGTTCGTTGTGATGGTGATAGCCAATCTGGCCGCCATCTCCCAGCATATCGGGCTGAAAAACAGAAATACTGCCATTATCATGGCTCCTGCCATCACGGTGAAAAGTTCGCCCAGTGAGACCAGCACCGACCTGTTCCTCATCCATGAAGGCTCGAAGGTGGAGATTCTCGACGCATCGATGAAAGAATGGATGGAAGTGAAATTTGAAGAAGGCAAGCAAGGCTGGATACCCGTCAACGCCGCAGAAGTGATATGAACGAAATCAATGAATTAGACCATCAGCTCACACTGGCCATTAACGGCAGTAACAGTCTCTTCTGGGACAACATCATGTACACGGTGACCGACACCTTTTCTTGGTCGCTGGTCATTATCGTGTTGCTCATCATCATCTTCAAGAACAACACGTGGAAAGAGGCTGTGATGGTCTATATTACGATTGCCTTGCTTATCATCGTGGCCGACCGCATTTGTTCAGGCTTGGTCAAGCCGATGGTGGCTCGATGGCGCCCCACCCAAGACCCGCAGCTGATGTATCTGGTGGATGTCGTGCGCAACTATCGGGGAGGACGTTTCGGCTTTTTCTCCGGCCATGCCTGCAATACCATGTGCATGGCCATGTTCCTCTCGTGGCTCTTCCGTTCTCCCAAAGTAACGGTCACACTCTTTTTCTGGACATTCACCACCACCTTCACCCGTTTGTATCTGGGTGTTCATTATCTAGGGGATGTGTGTGTCGGCTGGGTGGTCGGAGCCATTCTTGGTTTCCTTTTCTATTGGGTCATGGAACATTATGTCCATCCACGCTTAGGTCTTAAACGGTTCGTTTCCGAACAGTTTACTTCCACGGGCTATCTTAAAAGCGACATGGACACCTTTATGACCCTCATTTTCTTCAACTACATCTGCGTCATTATTGTTGCTATGACATTGGGGGTAGGGTAGTCCGCTTTGTTCGGATTACTCACATTCATTGAGCAGTCCCTCGCAAGCATCTTCGAGGATTTCAATCACATTTTCAAAGCCTTGGTCACCACCATAATAAGGGTCGGGCACATGGTCGATGATGTGTGTCTGGCAGTAGTCTGTCATGCGTACAATCTTTGTTTCGGCTTCAACGCTCGGAGCCAATCGGTGTAGGCGTTCCCAGTTGCTGTCGTCCATGCTGATGATGAGGTCGAAAAGGTCGAAGTCCACCTCTCGGATAGGACGTGAGATGTGCGTGAGATGATACCCGTGACGACGGGCGTGGTACTTCATGCGAGGATCGGCTCCCTCTCCTTCATGGTATGCAATCAATCCAGCCGAGTCAATTTCATAGCTATCCGAAAGTCCCCGTTCATGCACTTTCTTGCGCATGATGGCCTCAGCCATCGGCGAACGGCAAATGTTTCCCAAACAGACAAAAAGCAGTTTTTTCACAGGATTTTATTGGTGTTCTGGTCGGGGAAGACCACTTTGGGGGTGAAGGTCTTGGCTTCCTCGAAGTCCATGAGAGCGTAAGACATGATGATGACGATGTCGCCCACCTGCACTTTGCGAGCGGCGGCACCGTTCAGGCAGATGCAGCCGCTTCCACGTTCGCCTCGGATGACGTAGGTGTCAAAGCGTTCGCCGTTGTTGTTGTTGACGATATAGACACGTTCGCCGGCAATGATGCCGACAGCATCCATCAGGTCTTCGTCAATCGTGATGCTGCCCATGTAGTTGAGGTTGGCTTCCGTCACCTTGACGCAATGCAACTTCGATTTCAGTACTTCAATCTGCATTTTTTTACTTATTTTTTTCATGTTTTTATCTGTTTTTATTTATTTTTATTTTTAATGCCGCAAAGCGGCAAATCATCCAAGTTTACATTTGACATTTAACATTTAAAATTTAACCTATGCCCCTGCGGGGCGTGGAAAGAAAAAATAGAAAAAAATAGGCAAAAATATATAAAAATTTAAGTTTCGGCAGTTTCACTTCTTGGTAGTTTATTGTTTTTGTCTAAGGAGTTTAGGAGTTAAGGAGTTTTGGCGGCTTGTACGCCGAGTCCTCCATAACCACTTGAAATCTCAACTTCCGAAAGTTGAGTCACTTATAGTTGATGTTGTCGATGAGTCGGATAGGAGTGGCACCACAGAAAACAGTGATGCAGCCTTGGATGTGTTCTGCATCGTCCCATGAGGCAACGCTTTCAAGGGTGAGCGCATTGACGATGTCGTAGTACTGCACTTCAAGACCTTCCACCGCATTGATGTCAGCGATGGCCTTCTGCTTCGTTTCCTCCACGGAGTGCGTCTTGCTGTATTCCACACTGGCTTTCAGAGCCTTGTAGATGCTGGGAGCAATGGCACGTTCGTTGGCAGCCAAAAGCGTGTTGCGGCTGGAGAGTGCCAGTCCGTCCTCTTCACGCACGATAGGGCAGGGACAGATTTCGAGCCGCTTTGCCCATTCAGCATCCTTCGCTACATAGTCGGCCACCATCGCCTTGATGACAGCAATCTGCTGGAAATCCTTCTCTCCGAAATAGGCACGGTCGGGCTCCACGAACATAAAGAGCTTGCTCACAATCTGGCACACGCCGTTGAAGTGTCCTGGACGGAAAGCTCCTTCCATCACTGTGTCCGTAGGAGGATAAGAGAACGTGCGCGTGTCAGGCTCTGGATAGACTTCCTCCACCGTAGGGGCAAACACATACGTGGCACCGATGCTTTCCAGCAGGGCGCAGTCGGCATCCAATGTGCGTGGATAAGCCTGTAAGTCCTTCTTGTCGTTGAATTGGGTGGGGTTAACAAACACGCTCACCACCGTAGCGTCATTCTCTTTCACACTTCGGGCGACGAGCGATGCATGACCTGCATGGAGCGCCCCCATCGTTGGCACGAGTCCAACGGTCTTGTTGTCTGTTCTCAGGGCAGAAACCTTGTCCTTGAGTTCCTTTACTGAATTAACAATTTCCATTACTTCAATATGTAAATCGGGTGCAAGCCGAATGCAGAGCTAAGCTTGCTTAAGCCATGCTAAGGCGCAGCCCTGATGATGTAAATCGGGTGCAAAGGTACGAAAAAATATTCATTTATAAGCTTGTCGCAATAATTTATTTCTGTTTTGCCTATTTTTACCTGTTTTTCTTCGTCCGCCCAAAGAGTAATAAACTTCAGAAGGTTGCTTGATTCCACTTGATGCTATAGCCATATACGACTCGAAACAAAAGCCGTCATCCACTTCATACATAAGCCGCATGCAACTTTCAGACATAGTCTGGGTTTGTACAGACACAGCCTGTGTTTGTATAATCTTAGCCTGAGTTTGTACAAACACAGACTGTGTCTGAAGATTGACACGGGCAGGCGGTTGAAGTGGATATGGGCAGGCGGTTGAAGTGGACACGGGCAGGCGGTTGAAGTGGACACGGGCAGGCGGTTGAAGTGGATGTGGGCAGAGGTTTTTTAAAGTCAAAGAATTTTAAGATTTTAAAGAGCTATGCAGGGTGCCAAAGAATTTGCCTTCGGCGCAGAGAATTTCAAGAGGCTGACGCAACGTTGGGGAACAAGCCGCATGGTTTTCTTAAAATTCTCAGCGCTTGCGGACTTCTTTACCCCAGCCGCATGGTTCTTTTTATTCTTGAAATTCTTTGACTTTAAAAACTCTGTTATGTCAATGTTTAAATATTGTCTGCTTTCTGTACTTTTATCGCCCCAAACGCACGTTATTCCCCAAAGATTACTTACCTTTGTAGCTAAATTAACAAGCAATTTTTAATTTGTGATGTATATGAAAAAGAACAGTGAAAAAGCATGGGCACCGAGAGCCACGAGGCTGGGCGGTGCAGCGAGGCGGGCGGCGATGACGCTCGCTGTGATGATGCTCACGGCGGTGACAGCCTGGGCGGACGGTACGCTGAGCGGAAACGGCACGGAGGGCAGCCCCTACCTCATCAACAGCGCAGCGGACTGGGAGACATTCGTAAACTTCTGCGATGTCAGCGAGGACAATCACACAGGAAAATTCTTCAAGCTCAACAGCGACATCACCATCGAGGGAAACTGGAGTTTAGCGAAAGACACTAAGGCTTTCGACAGGATGATTGTTAAGAGATTTAAAGGAACGTTCGACGGTGGAGGGCATACCCTGACTTTCAACTATGTGAATCTGGTGTTAGCATCCGCGGCTCCATTCGAACGTATTTCGGGAGCAACAATCAAGAACCTCAAGATTGAGGGTTCCATCGTGGTCGGTAAGAGATTTGCGGGCGGTATAGCGGGATATGCAGAGGGCAACAACACCATCGAGAACTGCACCAGCTCCGTCACTATCAGCTCCAACAGAACGGAGAGTCGTAATAACGGAGGCTTCATCGGCTGGAACCAAGGCTCTCTCACGTTCAGAAACTGTGTGTTCAACGGTAGGATTGCAGGCGCGGGCTACACTTCATCGAACAGCGGTTTTGTGGGATTAAACGATTACCGTGCCTATGCCGATTTCACCGACTGCCTTTCTGAACCGGCAAGCGTTACTGCATGCGGCCGTTTCAATCCATTCTACATCAACAATGGTGGTGATTCATTTATGCGGTCATGCTATTATATAATAACAGACGGGAGCTATCGATTCGACAAGCTACAGGGTAAACGCATTTACACTGAAGCTCCGGACAGCATCTTCACGAACAAGGTTACAGCCGCCGACAACAATCAGTACTGGGCAACAGGCACTGCGGAAATCGACGGGCTTTCATCATTGTATGACCTTTCTGCGGGAGTGAATCTGGATTACAAGGTCAAGTGTGACGGCGAAACCCTCAGGAGCGGGACGGACTACACCGCGCAGATTCTGGACAACAGCGGAAACGCCGTTACGAACATCACAGCCACAGGGGACTACACGCTAAAGGTTACAGGGACGGGACAACTTTACGCGGGCAGTGTTTCATGGCCGTTTGAGGTGTTCACACAGGATGCCATCCCCTATATTCAAATTAGTGAGAACGGTTACAAGAATAAATGGAACCACACGGCAGAACGCTACACCGCCTCGAACACCCCTAAAGGCGACTGGTGGTACATCTGCGATGAGACCACAATCGACAGGCGAATTGAAATCAAAGGGAAAAAACACCTGATACTCTGCGACGGCGCGACCCTGAATCTTCCCAAAGGAATACTTCTCGAAAGTGATAACACGCTTTACATTTACGGCCAGAGCAAAGGGACGGGAAAACTCATCATCAATGGAGTTGACAATTACAAGGCGGGTATCGGCGGTAATGACAATGGGGCTTGCGGGGAGCTGTTTTTGTACGGCGTAGAGATTGATGTTACAGGAGGCAGTGGCGGCGCAGCTGGAATTGGCGGCGGTACTTCTGGTGCTGGCGGAGACATCACCATCATCGGTGCCAAGGTTACGGCTAACGGCGGGATAGGCGGCGGCAGTACTCCTTATCCTAATCAGCAAGGTGGCTATGGCGGAATAATCCGCATCTTCTCCGGAATCGTCCAGACGAACGGTATGGGCGGCGGCAACAATAATCCCTCCGGCTCAATAAAAATCGAACTGGTGGAGGCAACGGACAGAGTGAAATCTGATGGCTATCGCACCCAATATTTGACGCTGAATGCCGATAGGATGAGCCTTGAGGACGGCACTGCGCCGACACTGGACAACATCGGCGGGCGCACCATATCCCTTAAGCTGGAAGTCAGGTTTGACGGCGACGGCGCGAACGGAACAATGGCCAGCGTGGTCAGGGGATGCGGAACTGAATACGAACTTCCAGAATGTGATTTTACTCGTGATGGCTATAATTTTGTATGCTGGGAGATAGGCGGGACTCCGTATCAGCCCGGAAGCAAGGTGACACTTGACAAGGACATAGAGGAAAACGATTCTGGCAGGTTCATACAGGTCAAAGCTATTTGGGAGAGTCAGGACAAGATGGTTACGTTTGATGCGAACGGACACGGGACGGCTCCTGCCTTGCAGATTGCGAGAGTGGGCGATCTTGTGTGTGAGCCTGATGCACTGACAGCGAGCGAGTATGTCTTCTGCGGATGGTACACGGAGCGCGACGGTGGAACGAAGTGGGATTTTGCAAACACTCCCATATCGGAGGACATGACGCTTTACGCGAAGTGGGAGCAGCACGTCAACGCCATCAAGTATGACCTGGACGGCGGGACGAACTCGGTGGACAATCCGCTGTACTACAACACCAACGGATCGCCAATCACGCTTTCTGCCCCGACAAAAGAGGGCTACCGCTTCACGGGCTGGACAGGCTCGAACGGCGAGATTCCTCAGACCGAAGTGACTGTCACGACCACCGAGGGCGAAAAGTCGTACAAGGCTCATTGGACGTTGAACCAGTACACCATCACCTTCGACACGGACGGCGGAACGGTCTTTGAACCGATAACGCTGGATTACGGGTCGGTGATAACTGCACCCGCCAACCCGACAAAGCAGGGAAACATATTCATGTACTGGGATGGTCTGCCTTACCTCATGCCAGCGGAGAATATCACGGTCAGTGCGAGGTGGTGCAACCTCGTGAAACACGAGGCAGAGGAGCCGGGCTGCGGTCAGGAGGGCTGCATAGAGCATTACACTTATTTTGCTTTGTACTATAAAGAAGTACACGAGGGCAACAGCTACACCTACGAGTTAACCGATAAGTCGGAAGTGCTCCTTCCTAAGTTGAACCATGAATTCGGCAAGTGTGAATGGACATGGGGAAGAAGCACTTATGACGGCGGGATAATGGCCATACTGCGGATGGAATGCAAGAATTGTCATCGTGCAATTTCGACGGTATCGTATAGCGATGAAATCACGAACGAAGTGACGACTGAGCCGGGAGAGTACACAGAGGGCGAGAGGACGTACACGGTGACTCAGACGCATTACGGGCAGACATACACCGACACTTACACTGAGCCGATACCGATGACTCATGCTGTCGCTATGATTGGGCAGAAGAGCTATTCGTCGCTTGAGGCCGCGTTTGACGATGTGGAAGCCAACGAAATTGTGCTGCTGTGCGAAGATGTCAACAAGCCTGATGCTAAATGTAATAATGGGAGTGAGAGCTTTAGCTTTATCCTTGACTTAGGTAGCCACAGCGCGACACTCGGCAGCATCGACATGTCGGGAAACCTGACGGTGAAGAACGGAACGCTGCGCTGCATCATCAACAACCTGAACGTTGGCAACGATCAAACCCTGACGCTCGACCATGCGGAGGTACACTGCGAAGAAGTATCCAGATACAACGAACAACAAGAATTAGTTTCGTATTGGGGCTTACAATGGCTGGCCAAGAACATCGTCGTGACCAACGGCAGCCAGCTGTATATCGTTGGCAGCACCTATCTTGGAGGCGGTGCCGAAAACGGCTTCAACCTCGACATCGACGGCACCTCGTGCGTCGTACTGGAGCGAGCTAAGCTCAGCGGCTACAACGACGCGAGGGTCAGGAGCGAGTTCTCGCGCTATCTGCCTGAGGGCTACTCCATCAACACTGACTATGAAGACAACATCCCCGATGGCGTGGTAACGTATGGCGGCAAAGTGTACACCGACCCCGTGACACTCGAACCTACCACCATCACTCTTGCCGACAATACCGACAACAGCGCCATCATCACTGCTAATAACGGTAAAAAGAAAGACGTGAAGCTTGAGGGCCGTACGCTCTACAAGGACGGTGATTGGAACACCATCTGTCTGCCTTTCGACGTTAAGCTCGCGGGTTCGCCCCTCGATGACGACGGGGTGGACGTGAGGACGCTCGACAACTCGGACTTCAGCAACGGCACGCTGACGCTGAACTTCACCGCTAAGGGAGACGTGACTACGCTGGCGGCTGGTGTGCCCTACATCATCAAGTGGAGCAACAATACAGAGTCTCCAACTCTCTATGAACCAGTGTTTAGCGGTGTGACTATCAAGAAGGGGCTGTATCCTGTGACGCAGACGTACATTGACTTTGTGGGTGGCTACACCCCTGTCCGCATCGGCACAAAGGGCGACAACACTTTGCTCTACCTCGGCAGTGGGAACACGCTCTACTGGCCCAATGCCAGCATGACCATCGGTGCCCAACGTGCGTACTTCCGACTGAAGGACGGCAATATGGATGCCAAAATCCGCTCCTTCGTCCTCAACTTCGACGACGACTCCGAGGAAACGGGCATCAGCGACGCTCCGCGTCTAAATGATAAAGGACAAATGATAAATGATGTGTGGTACGACCTTAGCGGTCGCAAGCTTAACGGCAAGCCGACGACGAAGGGATTGTATATCAACAATGGACGGAAGGTCGTCATTTGTGAATTTTAAATGTAAAAGGTAATTAGCGACACTCCGCGTCTAAATGATAAAGGACAAATGATAAATGATAAATGTAAAAGAAAGGCAGCCCCTCGGAGATGGAGAGGCTGCCTTTCTGTCATGCTGCTATGACTTGTTTATAGTGGATAGTTCTCGAAGTCGTAGAGGACGGTTGAGAGATAACGCTCGCCAGTGTCGGGCAGGAGTGCCACAATCACCTTGCCCTTGTTGGCTGGGTCTTTGGCGATTTGGGTGGCTGCGTAGGCGGAGGCGCCAGAGGAGATGCCGACGAGGAGACCTTCGGCAGCGGCAATCTTGCGACTGGTCAGGATGGCGGCATCGTTGGGAGCCTTGAAGATTTCATCGACAGCGTTGCGGTCGAAAGTCTTGGGGATGAAGCCAGCACCGATGCCCTGAATCTTGTGGGCACCAGGAGCTTCACCGCTGAGCACGGCGGAGGTCTCTGGCTCGACAGCCACAATCTTCACGTTGGGGTTCAGTTCCTTGAGGCGTTTGCCGATGCCGCTCACGGTACCGCCTGTGCCGACTCCTGCCACAAAGATGTCAATCTTTCCGTCCGTGTCGCGCCAGATTTCCTCGGCAGTGGTAGCATAGTGGATGGCTGGGTTGGCGGGGTTCTCAAACTGCTGGAGGATGATGGCACCTGGGGTGTTGGTGCGCAGTTCCTCTGCCTTGGCGATGGCACCTTTCATGCCAGCCGAACCAGGAGTGAGCACGACAGTGGCTCCGTATGCCTTCACGAGGTTGCGACGCTCGATGGACATGGTCTCAGGCATCGTGAGGATGAGCTTGTAGCCCTTCACGGCACTGACGAAAGCGAGTCCTACGCCCGTGTTGCCCGAAGTTGGCTCGATGATGGTGGCACCGGGCTTGATGGCACCACGCTTTTCGGCATCCTCAATCATGGCGAGAGCGATGCGGTCTTTCACGGAACCTGCAGGGTTGAAGTACTCCAGTTTGGCGATGATGTTCGTTTGAAGATTCTCCTTGGCAGAGTATGCGTTGAGTTGCAGCAAAGGGGTGTTACCTACCAGCTCTGTCAGTTGTTTTGCAATTTTAGCCATAGTGATATGAAGTTTTTTGTTGAATTTTGTGCAAAGTTACGAACTTTTTTAGATTTGTGCAAATGCTTGGTCGAGGTCGGCGATGATGTCGTCGATATGTTCCACGCCGATGGAGAGGCGCACGGTCGATGGCGTGATGTGCTGCTCTGCCAGTTCCTCGGGGCTGAGTTGTGAGTGTGTTGTGGTGTAGGGGTGGATGACCAGCGACTTGACGTCGGCAACGTTGGCGAGGAGCGAGAAGATTTGCAGAGAGTCGATGAACTTCCAGGCATCCTCCTGTGTTCCGTCAATCTCGAAGGTGAAGATGCTGCCGCCGCCATTGGGGAAGTACTTCTGGTAGAGGTCGTGGTCGGGATGAGAGGGCAGGAGCGGGTGGCTCACGCTCTTCACCTTGGGGTGCTGGTTCAGATACTCTACGACTTTCTGTGCGTTGTAAGAGTGACGCTCGATGCGCAGTGGCAGCGACTCCACGCCTTGCAGGAGAATCCATGCGTTGAAGGGAGAGATGGTGGCACCTGTGTCGCGCAGGATGACGGCACGGATGCGGGTGACGAAAGCGGCTGCACCGGCTACGTCGGCAAACACGGCACCATGATAGGATGGGTCTGGCTTAGCGATGGTGGGGTACTTGTCTGCATTGGCTTTCCAGTCGAATGTGCCGGCATCGACGATGACACCGCCGAGTGAGGAACCATGTCCGCCGATGAACTTGGTGGCAGAGTGAACCACCACGTCGGCACCGTGCTCGATGGGTCGGAAGATGATGGGTGCGAAGGTGTTATCGACGATGACAGCGATATTGTGTTTGTGTGCGATGGCTGAAATGGCATCCAGATTGGTCACGTCGCTGTTGGGGTTGCCGAAGGTTTCCACATACACGGCTTTCGTGTTGGGTTGAATCGCATTTTCCAATGCCTCAAGGTCGTTCACGTTGATGATGGTGTTGGCGATACCCTGTGTGCTGAGTGTATGGGTAATGAGATTGTAGGAACCGCCATAGAGGTTGTCGGCTGCCACGATGTGGTCACCGTTCTGTGCGATGTTCTGGAGTGCGTAAGTGATAGCGGCGGCACCTGATGCGACAGCAAGTCCAGCTACACCGCCTTCGAGGGCAGCGACGCGCTCTTCAAACACGCTCTGGGTGGTGTTGGTCAAACGTCCGTAGATGTTGCCGGCGTCGCGAAGTCCGAAGCGGTCGGCTGCATGCTGTGAGTTACGGAACACGTAAGAAGTGGTCTGATAAATAGGAACGGCACGTGAATCGGTTGCTGGGTCTGGTTGTTCCTGACCTACATGAAGTGCCAATGTCTCGATGTGAAGTTTTTTTGCCATAGTTGTATTTGTTTTTGATGATTAAATTTTTTAGTTGTTTGCTTTTGTCGGTTGACCCAACGGGTGGGCTTTTTGTTTTGACGCTGCAAAGTTACGACTAAAAGGCAAAACCTTCCAAGGAAACGCTTTTATAAAAGAAAATATTTCTGCAAGTGTGTTGTCTTGCAGAAATATTTAATGGGTTTCGGCATTCATTCCGTATTGCTTCGGCCACGAATGACATACGTTTCACTGGTCGCTATTGCTGGCGTTTAATATTGGTTTGTTGTTGCAAAGCCGCCTGGATATCTTCTATGTTGATTTCGGACAGTTGCTTGACTGTGGCATGATTTATATGGCTTAGGCGGTTTGCATGATGTTGGATTGTTTTCTCAAAGATGTTGCGCATATAGCGTGCATTGCCGAAATTGCGGTTTTTATGAGCCACGACGTATTCGATGCGTTGAAGTAGATAGGCTTCCGTTTCTTGGCTCATGGTGTATTCGTTCTTTTTCAGATACATTTTGAAGATGCGCACCAGTTCTTCTGGTGTGTAGTCAGGAAAGTTGATGTAGCGGTTAAAACGCGATTGCAAACCTGGATTGGAGTCAATAAATCGCTGCATTTCGTTAGGGTAGCCTGCGATAATGACCACCAGTCGGTCGCGGTCATCCTCCATGCGCTTCAGCAGCGTGGAGATGGCTTCTTGTCCATAGTCATTGTGTGCCCTGTCGGGAACTAAAGCATAAGCTTCGTCGATGAAGAGTACACCGTTGAGAGCCGAGTCAATCACATTGTTGGTTTTGGGGGCGGTTTGACCCACATATTCGCCCACCAATCCTGAACGGTCAGTTTCTACAGTATGTCCCCTTTTCAAGATGCCGAGATCTTTATAAATGCGAGCCACAATGCGTGCCACTGTGGTCTTTCCTGTGCCAGGGCTACCTGTGAAGACGAGATGGTAAGACAACTTCGGAGTCTTCATGCCCTGTTTCTCGCGCATCTTCTGCACTTTCACAAAGTTTACCAATGAATGTACTTCAGTCTTTACTTCTTCCAGACCTATCAGTTCATCCAGTTCCTTGTAGGGGTCTGTATCCAATGGTTCGTTGACAACAACGTTTCCATCTTCTTCGTCTGGTTTTTCTTCTGGATTGGCTTTTGCTGTCGTTGTTGTATCTTCAACGGCCATATTGTTGGTGTCAGAATCATCTGAATCTATTGCATAGGTGAGGGCACCCAATACGACGAAGATGACGGCTATAGCCACCACCATTGTCACGATTTGTTTGCTTGTGAAGTTCATGCGATGTTTTTATTGATGGCGGTCATGGATTGAACTCGCCTTAAGGTGATAAGAATATAAATAATGTATGGAGTGGCGTATGATAGCAAATCGAGTGGGTCGAAAGTGCCTGGCAAGAGGGAGAATGCTTGCAGAAATTCCGATACCACTCCGATGGTAGGCACGATAGAGGCCGACACCAGACGAACTTGTGTGGACGATTTTTGAGTGACAGAATCTATCGTCATGATGTATGCTCCTGCCCATAATGCATCAGGTAGATTAAACACAACCCATTCTGGCAACGAGATGGACATTGATTCGCGCAACCTTTCGATGGTGTTTGACCATCCTAAGAGATGGGGTACACGGAAGAGAATCAGTGTGGTAGGACGGGAAAGTAAATAGATGATTCCGCCTGTCAACAAAATGACCATTGCCCCCCACACTTGCAGGGCCTTCTCACTTGGCAAGAGTGTCACGGGTTGATGGGGTCTTGTCTCCATGCAGTTCTCTATTAACGCATATACATATTATAAGTGTTCTCTCTTCCGATAGTGGTGGAGGGGCCATGCCCACACCATACTTGGGTGGAGTCGGGTAGGGCGCTGAGTCTTTTGAGGCTATTCAGCATCTGTTGTATGTTGCCGCCTTCCAAGTCGGTGCGTCCACAACTGCCACAGAAGAGGGTGTCGCCAGAGAAGAGCACACCATCGTCTTCTGAGTAGAAACAGATGCTGCCACGAGAATGTCCTGGGGTGGAAAACACCTTCAAGGTCGTGTTGCCAAAGGTAATTTCGCTGCCGTCCAAAAGAGAACGACCCAATGGCGGCATGGGGGGATGCGGGATGCTGATGCCCACCACCGAGCGAATCTGCTCGTCCATGCGCTCGTAGATGCCAAGGTCTTCGTAGTTGGCTTCGGGACGAAGTGCCAGGTCTCTGTAAACAAGGGCGTTGCCCCACACATGGTCGAAATGCAGATGTGTGTTCAGCAGATGCTTCACTTGCAGGTCTTCTGTGGCGATGTACTTCTTGATGTCCGACCACTCGCTTTCGTCCGAACAACCGCAGTCGATGATGACGGCTTCCTTTGTGTCGTCGCTGACCACATAGCAGTTCTCGCACAACGGGTTCACCTCGAATTTTTTGATTCTCATGCTTATTTCTTGTTAATGATGGTCACGTGAACCACCTTTTTCGTCTTAAAATACTCCTCTTCGAAAAAGTCGCTCAGTTCCCACACCGTTGCGATGTTACGCATCGGGGCAATCTCGCCAGCCAGTTCGCCACCTTTCAGGGCGATGATGCCATTAGGAACTGCGTTGTGTTGTTCCTTGCGGATGTTCTTTCTGGCCACCTTCAACAAGTCCACCATCGGCATCACGGCGCGAGTCACCACAAAGTCATATTTCTCCTTGATTTCTTCCGCTCTGGCATGACTGAATCTGACGTTTTCCAAGCCAATGGCTGTCGCCACTTCTTGTGCCACTTTCACTTTCTTCCCCACGCTATCGACCAAATGAAACTGCACGTTGGGGAAGAGGATGGCTAACGGAATGCCTGGAAAACCGCCACCTGTGCCGAGATCCATGACGGTCGTGTCGTCCTTGAACCCCACCACCTTGGCGATGCCCAACGAGTGGAGCACATGGTGTTCGTAGAGGTTCTGGATGTCCTTCCTGGAAATCACATTGATTTTGGCGTTCCAGTCGTTGTAAAGAGCTTCAAGCTGAGCAAACTGCTCGGCTTGAAGCTCTGTCAGATGGGGAAAATACTTTAGAATGATTTCCATCATTTTATTTACAATTGTACATGATGTTACTGGTGTTGTGGGCGCAAAAGGTCGTTGACGGTCTTTACGGGGTTGAACGTGCCCAGCGACACCTCCACGAAGATGGTGTTCCAGTCGCTCATCGCACCGTTCCACAAGCCCGGCAATTCCAATGCCTTCAGCTCCTTACCGTCCTTGCTCTTGCTGGAGATGAAGCCCGTCTGTGGGTCAACATACTTCGTCAAGTCAAACTTATTGCCCTTGTAGTCCTTCACGGCGCACACAAGGTCAACAGGGTTGAAGTGCGTGCCGTTCTGGAACATCTGCAGATACTCGGCATTGTTCTTGTCAATTTGGCTGCTTTCAAGAATCTGCAAACTGATGGTGCCATCCTGATTGTAAGCCAAGAAAGGACCGCCGCCAGGTTCGCCCACATTCTTCACCATACCGCACACGCGCATGGGACGGTTCAGCTTCTTCTTCAGATAGATGGCCAGTTCGGCATCCTCCAATTCCTTCAGTTCGGGGTTGCGGCAAGAAAGTTCGTCGCGCAAGAAGCGGATGATTTCCTCCAGCTGAGCGTGGGTGTACTTGCCACTTTCGAGCAGTTCAAGATACTCGAACGCTTTCTTCTGCTTGCTGACCAGCACACCGGCAATGAGTTTCTTATATTCAACGGTTTCGGGCTTCAGACGGTCGGGCACCACGTTGTCGATGTTCTTAATGAAGATAACATCCGCATCGAGGTCGTTCAGGTTCTCGATGAGGGCACCATGGCCTCCTGGACGGAAAAGAATCTTGCCGTCCTTCCCACGGAATGGGGTGTTGTCGGGATTAGCGGCTACGGTGTCGGTGCTGGCCTTCTGCTCCGAGAAGCTGACGGCATACTTCACACCAAACTTCTCTTCATACTTCGGAGCCACTTTTGCGACCAGAGCCTCGAAGAGTGGACGGTGCTCAGGGCTGACCGTGAAGTGAACACTCACTTGGCCATCCTTGCCGCCAGCATAGAGTGCTCCTTCCACGAGGTGCTCCTCCACAGGGGTGCGTGCGCCGTCCTCATATTTGTGGAACTTCAGCAGACCTTTAGGCAGTTTGCCGTAAGAAAGACCTTCCTCGCCCAGCAGGGTGGCGATGGCTGTCTTCACGGTGTCGTCGCCGCCGTTCTTGGCGATGGCAGCCTTCAAATCGTCGATGAAGGCAAACTTGTCGAGGTTGTCCTCAAACTTCTGGATGAACTCTGTCTTTTCGTTGTTGTCCAAAAACTCAAACAGGTTCTTGAACATACGGCTGGCTGCACCCGAGGCGGGCACAAACTTCAGCACCTTGCCTGTTCCGTCCAGATAGGCATCCCAAGCAGCGAGATAGTCCTTCTTCTCAGCATCCGAAGGGATGGTGATGCCATTGCCTGGCGATGCGGCTCCTGCCAATTTCAGCCATGGGAATCCTGTTTTGAAACATTCCAACTGTGCATTGAGTTTCTCTTCCGAAATACCTTTCTGTGCAAGGAAATCTTTGTCTTCTTGTGTAAGCATGGTTAATCAGTTTTTATGGTTATAAGAATGATTTGATGCAAAGTTAAACATTATTTTTTAATTATATGTGGATTGGAGGGAAAAACTGAGAATTTTCTTCAACTTAGGAGCAATGCTATGGGCTTCTTGGTGGCTAATCCTTTTTCGAAAGTCATTTTTTCTGCCATAACGGGTTTCTGAATCAGGAATAATCCGTAACTTTGCAATCTCAAGATGAATACTCAACGTCCGAAACTTAAATCAATAACATCAATAAATTTAGAACAGCATTATGAAGAAAATTTTTCTAATGGTTGTAGCCACTCTGTTCATGGTTGGTTGGGGTGCTACGGCCAGTGCCAACGATGGGGTCTATTTTGTGAGAGGCGGTCAGCTGATTCCCATCAGCGAAACCGACATATCGGTGAAGAAGGAAGTGCTCAGCATCAGTCTTTATGATGATGGTTACGCACGGGTGGTTGTCGAATATGAGTTTGAGAACCATGGCTCGGCCAAGACCGTGAAGATGGGTTTTGAGGCTGAAAATCCATATAATACAGAGGACACGCTCAATCCTGCGGGAGTGCATCCCTACATTGAGGATTTCACCGTGGAGCTGAATGGCCGACGCCTATCCTACACGAATGCGGTGGTGGAACCAGGATTGCTCGACACCCCCTTCACGGGTCCCAAGGATGACACGCCCGAGGAATTTGTGCGCTACAGCTATGCTTACTGTTTTGATGCACCCATGCTGGAGGGCGTGAACCGTGTGCATCACACTTATCGCTACCGTATGTCCTTCGGCGTGGGTCGCACGTTCGAAGTTCCTTATTGGCTAACACCTGCTTCTCGTTGGAAGGGTGGCACGATAGGCGATTTTACGTTGCGCATTAGTGCGCCGAACACAGCCAAGCATTTTGTCATGGCTGATTCGCTGTTTGTGGGTAACGAATTTCGTGTCACGGAAGGAACGGGCAAGGTGCGCCATCTTCAGCACGGATGGATGTCGCTCGTCGAGGTGGCATTGCGCAACGGCACAGTGGAGTGGCATAAGAAGGACTTCCGCCCTGTAGATGACATCAACATCCAGTCGGCTGATTCCTATTCATCTTTCGATACAGAACACTATCCCCTGGGGTCTTTCTACGACCGTAGCGAAGGCTACGTCATTTGGCCTATGGACATTGAATTGCCCGAATCCTTGGCTCGCAATTTGCCCTATGCCAATCGTGGCTATGTGTTCAAAAAGAAGGAGTTGCAGAAATTGTTCAGCCAGTTTTGGTGGTACATGCCCGACCCATCGTGGCAACCTTCTACAGCCGACTTTACGCCTCGCGAATGGCGGCTTATCAGAGAAAGACGGTGACTGACTCAACGAGCGGAAGTACTATTTTCGAAACTTATATAACCCAATCAATATGAAAATGATGAAAACAAATAGAAACAAAGTGATTGCACCTGTATTCTTGATTTGCTGTGTGTTGACGATGCTTGCTTGCCAAAGCAAGACACAAGAAGAACTGAAACCCGTCATGGGGGTGTTGGATGAGTCGATGCCCGATGACACCATACGGACACAGGTGGAAGACTCTCAAGACATCGTTGCCATGATTGACCCTTACGACATTCAGCAAATCCTTTGCCAGCACTTGGCTTACACCACGAATGGCGAACAGGTGACGCTCTATGCCGATGGCAAGTCTTTAACCACCGTCACCAATACCATCACCGATATGGGCGGCTTCGACGACGAGGCTGTCTGGGTAGGTGAACAGTTTTCATACGAGGTCAGTGGAGAAGAATTGTGGGTGCGTTTTGTCCCAGGCATCAAGTTCGTCACAGGACTTGTGCTGCACTACGAAGATATGCCCACCATCACTGCCCGTGTCACGATGGGCACTAACGGAACCTGCTCTCTGTCCAACTTCCGTTTAGCTCAATAACCATCTGCTCGATACCTATAAAGCGTACCCGTCGGGTGCGGCACGTCGCACCCGACGGGTACGGCTTGTCGCACCCGACGGGTACGCTTTAGGGGTTACTTCTTGTTGTAAAAACGGCTCAACGGCTACAATCAGTTTTTTTGAACCTGTTTCTCCTTTTTGAATGGTTGATGTGATTGTTTTTTCTCAATTTGACTTCGTCGAAGGTACTCTCGTTCGACAATAAAAGTGAAAAAAAAGCTTTTTCCCTTTGAATTGTGCTCACTTAATTGTACCTTTGCACATAAATCTTCATATTCATTCTAAAACCTATCACTAACTATGAGTAAAAAACATTTTCTTTTGTCGCTTCTGGCTCTGGGAGCCATGACAGCACAGGCACAGAAAGTACCCGTATGGTGCGACCCTGCCGTGAACGAAATCAACCGCAAGACGGATGTGGCTAACTACTTCGCCTACGAGAGTGAGGCATTGGCACAGCAGTCGCAGACTCCTTCTGCCAACACCAAAGCGAAGTCTCGTCGCTACATGAGTATCGAGGGCAAGTGGAAGTTCCATTGGGTGGAGAATGCCAACGAGCGTCCTGCGAATTTCTATGCCCTGAAGTACGACGACTCCCTGTGGGGCACCATGCCTGTGCCAGGCAACTGGGAGATGTACGGCTATGGCGATGCCATCTACGTGAACAACTGCTACGCATGGCGCAGCGACTGGACGGGCGAACCGCCAGCTGTGCAGGATAAGGGCAACCATGTAGGTTCTTACCGCCGCTCGTTCACCATCCCTGCTGACTGGAAGGGCGACAAGGTCTATATCCACATCGGTTCTGCCACTTCCAACCTGACGCTCTATGTGAACGGTCAATATGTGGGCTATTCCGAAGACTCAAAAGTGGCTGCCGAGTTCGACATCACGAAGTTCATCACTCCGGGCAAAGAGAACCTGATTGCCATGCAGATTATGCGTTGGTGCGACGGTTCTTGGAACGAAGACCAAGACTTCTGGCGACTCTGTGGCATTGCCCGCGAGTGCTATCTGTATGCGCGTCCACAAGCACATATAGAGGATGTGTTCATCACGCCCGACCTTGAAAACAACTACACGGACGGTAAGTTGAACATCAAACTGACGGCTCCAACGGCTGTGGGCAAGACATTCAAGGTGAAGCTGTTTGATGCTGACGGCAAGGATGTCAGTCCTACTCAGGTGGGTGCCTTGGAGATTAAGAAGGGTGGAAATGGTGAAGCTGTCATTCAGGTGCCTAACCCCAAGAAGTGGACAGCCGAGACACCTTACCTCTATACGCTTTATCTCTCTCTGTATGATGGCAATAAGCTCTTGGAGTGCATCCCACAGAGGGTAGGTTTCCGCAAGGTGGAAATCAAGAACCAGCAGTTGCTTGTCAACGGTCAACCCGTGCTCATCAAGGGTGTTGACCGCCACGAACTTGATCCCGACGGTGGCTATGTGGTGTCGGTGGAACGCATGATTCAGGACATTCAGGTGATGAAGCAGCTGAACGTCAACGCTGTGCGTACCTGCCACTATCCCGACGACCCACGTTGGTATGAGCTGTGCGACGAATACGGCATTTATGTGACTGCCGAATCAAACATCGAGAGCCACGGAATGGGCTATGGTGATAAGTCGCTCTCGAAGGATGCCCGTTTCCACGACATGCACATCGAGCGTCAACGCCATAATATATATGTATTGAAGAATCATCCTTCCATCATCGTCTGGTCGCTGGGTAACGAGTCGGGTTATGGCAAGAACTTCGAGGATGCCTACGACTTCGTGAAGGCTTACGACCCTTCGCGTCCATGCCAGTATGAACAGGCGCACAAGAACGGTAAGACCGACATCTATTGCCCGATGTATGCTGACTACAACCATTGCGAGAACTACTGTACGAAGGAGAACAATCCACGTCCGCTCATCCAGTGTGAGTATGCCCACACGATGGGTAACTCCGGCGGCGGCTTCAAGGAGTATTGGGACATGATTCGCCGTTTGCCCAACTATCAGGGTGGCTATATTTGGGACTTTATCGACCAAGGTCTTCGTGGCACGAGCAAGGTGACAGGCAAGCCCATTTGGACATACGGTGGCGACTATGGCCGCTTCCCTGCCAGCGACAACAACTTCAACTGCAACGGTGTCATCAACCCTGACCGTGTGCCGAATCCTCATGCTTACGAGATTCAGTACTACTATCAGAACATCTGGACAACTTTGAAGGATTCCAAGAAAGGTGAAATAGAAATATACAATGAGAATTTCTTCCGTCCGTTAGACTATGTCTCAATGGATTATACCGTTCTTGTCGATGGTAAGCAAGTATTTAAAGTAGAGGGGCAGCTTCCTCCCGATGTTCCGGCACAGGGAAAACAGAGTTATACTCTCCTTGAATATAATACAGTCGCTGAAACCATCGCCAGCCCCGAGAATCAAGGTAAAGAGATATTGTTGAATGTAGATTACCGTCTCATGATGGGCGATCCTCTTTTGAAGAAGGGCACCGTCATTGCCCACCAGCAGTTCGAACTCACTCCATACGTTTTCCCAACTGTTGAGGCCATCACCGCTCAACCTGTTGCAGACAAGAAGGCAAAGACCGCTCCAGCTGCTGTCACCCTCGACGACCGTGCCATCTTCGCTGTGCTCTCAGCCAATGGTGTGAAAGTGACCTTCGACAAGAATACGGGTTATGTGGCTTACATCGATGTGGAGGGCACCCCGATGATGACCGACGATGCTCAACTCATCCCCGATTTCTGGCGTGCTGCCACCGACAACGACTTTGGCGCAGGTATGCAGAATCGCCTCGCTGCATGGCAGCATCCTCACTTGGAGAAGAAGAGCTTCGACATCAAGCAGGACGGTAAGAACTATGTGGTGACAGCCGAATACGACATCAAGGCGTTGGAAGCCACTGTGAAACTCACCTACACCATGACTCCTGCTGGCCAACTCATCGTGAAGCAAGACCTCACCGTCAGCCCAGAAGCTCAGAACCGAAAGGATGACAGAGGACGTCTGACCATGCCGCAACTTCTCCGTTACGGTATGCAGATGCAGATGCCAAAGGAGTTCACACAGATTGAATACTACGGTAAAGGCCCTCACGAGAACTACATCGACCGCGCCAACAGCCAGAATCTCGGCATTTGGAAGCAGACTGTAGCAGAACAGTTCTGGGGCTATGTTCGTCCGCAGGAGAACGGTACCAAGACTGGTGTCCGCTATTGGAACATCACCAATAAGGCAGGCAAGGGACTTCGTTTCGAAGGCATCGAACCCCTCGAAATGCAAGCCCTCAACTACACCGAAGACGACCTCCAGCCCTCTCGTCACAAGGCACAGTGGCACAGCGGTGACCTCATCGAGCGTCCTTTCACCGACCTCCACATCGCCTCTCGCAGCATGGGTATAGGTTGCGTCAACTCCTGGGGTGCATGGCCACGCCAAGAATACCAGATGCCTTACAAGGACTACACATATACTTATATAATATCACCCGTGAGGTAAGTTTACTCTCCATATAAGGTGACAAAAAAAGGAATCGGGCGGTACGCGTAATACGTATCGCCCGATTCCTTTTGTGTGCCTAAAAACTCCCTAAAAACGCCCTGTTTTCCTTGAAAACACCCTAAAAACACCTTGAAAATACTCTAAAAACAAACATATATAGTTATTTGTCTTTTTCAATGAGGATGCGGGCATCGACTGCTACCACATCGTGGGCATCTGCCAAGAGGGGGTTGATGTCCATCTCCTTGATTTCGGTGGCGAAACGGAGGAGGGTGGAGAGGCGGACGATGATTTCGGCGTATTTCTGCTCGTTGATGCCTGCTTGGCCGCGTGTGCCTTGGATGATTTTGTAGCCTCGCAGGGTATGTATCATGGAGTAGGCTTCGGCGTATGAGAGGGGGGCAAGGCCTGACTGCACGTCTTTGAGCACCTCGACGAAGATGCCGCCCAAGCCGCACAGGACGACGTGACCAAACCGTGTTTCGTATTTGGCTCCGATGAAGAGTTCGGTGCCTTTGAGCATCTTCTGCACCATCACGCCACGGGCATCGGGTATCTGCATCATGCGGTCGAACTCCAGCGAGAGGTGTTCGGGGGTGTGGATGTTGAGTGCTACACCGCCTACGTCGCTCTTGTGGATGGGGCCAACCACCTTTGCCACAACGGGATAGCCTACACGGTTAGCGAAGGCAATCAGTTCTTCTTTATCCTCACTCACCATTTCGGGCACCATAGGGATGCCAGCACAGGCGAGCAACTGATGGACGAGGGTGGGGGCGATGTAGCCATTTTCGTGGATGTTGCTGATGATGTCGCGAATTTTGGGCACATCCACGCCGAACAGCTCGATTTCGGGCGGTGCGGGTGGCGGTGTCTGCATGATTTGGCTGAGGGCGGTAGCGAGGGTCACTTCGTCGGAGAAGTTGACATGACCTTTCGCCAAGAACTCTGCCACTTCAGGACCTGCTGTGTGCAGACTTGGGAGGACGGGGAAGATGGGTTTCTTGCTCTGCTGAATCTTTTGGTGCAGCACCTCGTAGGCTTCGTATAGTGGGGTGAGTCCTGGGGTGCCGTAGATGACGGCGATGGCATCCACTTGGTCGAAACGGTGCTCGCAGTAGTCGATGGTGATGCCCAACTGTTCAGCTGTGCCTGTGGCGAGGATGTCGATGGGATTGGCCACCGATGAGCCTGGGAAGAGTTTTGTTTTCAGTTCGTCCGCCGCTGCCCCATCCAGCTTTGGCACTTCGAGTCCGCCTTTCGACAGGGCATCGGTCAGCATCACACCAGGGCCACCAGCGTGGGTGACGATGGCGAAGCGTCGGCCTGTGAGTGGTGGCAGGGTGAAGATGCAACCCACGGTTGTCAGTTCTTCGCGTGAATGACAGCGCACGATGCCCGCCTTGCGGAAGAGTGCCTCCACTGCTGAGTCGCTGCTGGCGATGGCTCCTGTGTGGGACGATGCTGCCCGACTGCCGCTCTCCGACGAACCTGCCTTGATGGCTGCGATGCGGCACCCTTTGCGGATGAGGCTGGCGGCATGGAAGAGCAGTTTGTCGGGGTTGGCGATGTTTTCGATGTAGAGCAGTTTCACGTGTGAGGAGGTTGCGGGGTCGAAGTGCTCGTCCATATACTGCAACACATCCTCGATGCCGATTTGCTTGCCGTTGCCGATGCTCCACACACTGTTGAACTGCAAGCCTTTGATGACGGCACTTTCCAGAATGAACACGGCTGTGGCACCAGAACCGCTGATGAAGTCCACTCCCTTGGGATTGAGGGCCGGGATGGGTTGTGTGAAGACGCTGTGGTGGTGGCGGCTTAGAAGGCCGATGCAATTAGGACCTATGAGTGCCGCTCCATATTGTTCGCACGTGTCCAATATTCGTTGTTCCATCTTTGCCCCTTCCTGGGTCTCTTCGCCAAAGCCTGCCGAGATGATGATGAATGCCTTGGTCTGTTTCTCTTTGGCCAAGAGTTCCACGGTGTCGGGACAGAGTTTGGCAGGGATGACCAAGATGGCGAGTTCGGTGGGTGGGAGTTCTTGGGCATTGTGGAACACTTTGATGCCCTGCACTTCGTCTTCCTTGGGGTTGACGATGCGCAGGATGCCGTCGTAGCCTCCTTGCAGGATGTTACGCACGATGGCACCACCTGGCTTGTGGATGTTGTTCGACCCGCCGATGATAGCGATGGATTGCGGTTGTAGGAGTTCTCTGTTAATCATGGTAAATTCATTTATACGCCTTCGGCGGACGAAGAAAAAACAGATAAAAATAGGTAAAAACAGATAAAAACAAGAAAAAAAGACCTGTTTTTATTTATTTTTTCTTGTTTTTACCTGTTTTTCTTTCGTCACGCGAAGCGTAAATGATTGGTAAACTTTTACCTTTACTTAGACACGAAGATTACTTCACGTACATCTTCTTTCCGTCAACGATGTAGATGCCGCCCTTCTGGATGGTGCGCACCTTCTGGCCAGAGAGGGTGTAGATGCTTTTGGCTGTGCATGGGTCGGCTGCTATGCTGTCGATGCCCACGGAAATACCGTCAAGAATAGCGTCGGTGAGGTTCTTGAGTCCTGCTGTGCCGCAGTACTTCTCGATGGTGCCCAGAAGCAGTACTTCCTTGCCGATAAGGTTGAAGTTATCCTTTAGGTTGATAGCTGTACGGATGTCACCCACAGGAAGTTGCACGGCGATGTTGTAACCATCGACCTCAAGTGAGAGATTTGTGGCTGCTGCATCTTCGGCTGTCTCAGGTACGACGGTGGTGCCTTTCTGAGTGTTGACGTTGCCGACGATGATGCCCTTCACCCAAACGGCAGCTTCAGGTGCCTCATTTCTGGTGTAGAGAATCTGCACATCGGCTGGGGTGTAAGGTTTCTCTGCGGTGCCTTCAGCGTCGCTCATGCAGTAGATGGTGATGGTGGCTGAGGATGGGAGGTATTTCCCTGTCTCAGCTGTAGTGGCTGTGATGGTGGCGATGCCAGCCTTGGCAATAATGAGGTTGCCATCTTCCGACACGAATGCTACGGCTTCGTTGGACGATGTGAACACAGGTGCAGCGTCGCTGTTGGTCTTGAACTGGATAGTTTCTCTTTCGTAATTCTCCTTCAAGAAATAGGTGTCGATGCTTTCTTCGCCGCCAATCGTCCAATAAGAGATAGGAGTTTCCAAATCTGTCTGGAAGTCGAAGAAGTCAGCCGAGAGGGGATAGACCTGTGCTGCACCATTGCGGATGGCGAGAAAGACATTGACGTTGTAGGGCTGGGTGGTCGAGAACGAGAGTGCGGAGATGTCGGCATCTTTGAGCGTATTGTAGATGGTCACTTCGTTGCCATCCTGCATGAGTACGTCGCTGAGGTTGATGGCTCCAGCCTTGAAGGTCACGTTGGTGAGGCGGATGTACATGCTCTCGTACTTGGCCATACCTTCCTCGGTGATGACCTCGGCTACCGTCACATCCACAGGAGTGACTTCGGCCTTGTTCTCAGCCTTGGTGACGTTAGCCCACTGCTCTTTCTGCACAGACATCTCGTTGAGTCCGTTGTACTTGTAGGGCTGTCCGCTGATGGTGCCGCTGATGATATCGCCCTTCTCCATGCCGCTGTTGCTTCCGTAGAGGAGGTAGCCCTCGGTGCCGTCGGTCACATAGACATACTGTCCTGCTGCACCTGTGACAATGAGGTTCTCAAACTGGAAGTTTACGGTTGGAGCATCTTTCGACGAGGTGGCAGTAGTGGCAGCTTTCAGGTCAGCGATGCTGGTATAGGTCTGAGTGATGGTGATGGAGACAGACACGACGCTTGAGGTGAAGTCGGGGTCGTTGTTGTCCACGGCAATGGCCTTCACGGTCGTGGTTTCAGAAATGGTGATGGTCACCGTGTTGTCTGTCACGTAGGTGCCGTTGCCATCCTCAGGTGTTGAGCCATCGGTGGTGTAGATAAGTCCGTAACCTTTTGGACCTGTGATGGTCAGTTCTTGTGGTTCTCCATACGTGCCAGCATCGAGGGAGAAGGCAGGAGCGGCCACCGTTGGAGTAGGAGGCTCTGTCTCTCCGTTGAGCGAATAGATGTAGTTGCCACTTCCAAACTCTGGTGTTCCGTTGTACACCGTTAGTTCGCCAAAGACAATCACTTCGTCGCCCACCTTGATTTGGTCGTCACTCGTGAAGTCGAGTCCTTGCAGATACTTTCCGTTAAAGATGTAGAAGGTCTCTTCTGCATCCACCGTTTCGCCGATGTAGTAGCGGGCATTGGTGTACTTCGAGGTGTCGAGCGACGAAATCGACGTGATGACTCCCTTTACAAACACGGCGTCGGTGTAACCAGCCAAAGCAAAAGCGTTTGCCTGGGCAGGGGTGTAGGGCGTTTCGTGGGTGTTGATGATGGAAGGTTGGGGGTCAACAGGGTCTTCTCCACCGCTTGGACGGGCCTCACCATCCCAAGTGATGGAAATGGAGTTCAGATAGAGTGCACTCGACTTCGAGCAGAAGCCTACGTAGGTGTAGTCGCCTTCGACTGTGATGGTCACCGACTGATTCACACCGTCGTAGGTCACCTCGCCAATCAGGGTGCCTTGGTCTTCCGCATCGAAAAGCTCAGTAGCGTTGCTGTACGCCTCGTTCTTGCCATAAATCTGCAGTGTGCGGATGAGGTCGGGCTTTTCTTCGGTGGGGTACGCTGTGTTCTCGTTCCATTCGATGACGATTTGTTTCAGCTTGCCTCCCGAAGTGGTGGTGATGACGCCTGAGTTGCTGTTTTTGCTGCGCAACTGGATGGATTCGTATGCACCAGCGCATTGACCGGCATAGACAGCATAAGACTTGTCATATTTACCGGAGAAATCGGAATAAGAGTTGCCTGTCACTCCTGTAACGCTCTGGTTGAGCACGTCGGTGACATCTGCTTTTGCTGTGATGGCCAATACGATGGCCAACAGGGAAAGTAAAGTTTTTTTCATACGTCTTATTGGTTTTTATAAATGTTAGTTAAATTCTTTTTATAATCCGCTCCACTGGCTCACGTTGTAGCTCGACTCCACTATTTCTTCGCCTTGGTCGGGCAGGTTGCAGAAGAAGTCGAATCCTGTCTTCGTTTCCAGTTCGTCGATGGAACAAGCATGGTTGCGGGCGAAGGTGGAGAGGAAGGATGAGTTGTTATTGTTGTAGTTCTTGTGCTCCACCCAGAAGCCGATGGCCTTCATCGAACCTGTGGAGGACACGAAGAGACAGGCAATCCAGTAGTAGCGAGGTACGGCCATCTGTAGGTTGTCGCCGAGGGTGTTCAGGACGGTGATGGTCGTGTTGAGCTGGTCGAGTGTGCCGCCCTTGACGACGTAGAGTGTACCTCCGTAGAAGTCGCTCCGCTGGTCAAGCACACCACGTCCCCATTTGTCACGCACAAGGTCTTCGATGGTGCCCCAGTAGGTTTCGTTGAAGGCTCCTATCATGGGCGACATGTTGGTCATGTAGAAAGTCTGCTCGTTGGCTTCCTGTGAGTAGTAGCGTTCGGCTGAACCGACGATGTGCCCACGCTGGTAGCCTCGGAAGGTCTGCACGGTGACTTGATACTGCATTTGGCTGTCGTAGTAGGGGTCGCCATCCCATGCGTCGGTACGTCGGGCATAGTTCTTCTGGGCGTTCTTGGTGTCGTAGGTGTATGCTGTCCATCGTGGATGTAGGTGGGTACGGTCATACTCCATCGTGTAGTTGACATCGCCGTTCGATAGCTTGTGGCAGATGTAGTCGTAGTGTGAATTAAGGTGGGGTATCTCCAGACGAGACACAGTAGGGTCGGTTCCGACGAGATTGGCGTTGCGGTTCTCTGTATTAACAGGAGAGGTGCTCTTCTTGTCGTCGTCGTTGTCACCACAGGAAGTGAAAAAGGTGGCACTGAAGGACAGCGCCACCATGAAATATAGCAGTTTTTTATTGAGCATAAGTAATTGTTATGGTCTGTACACGAAGCTGAGTACCAGCATCGGAACTTGCATTGGTATAGACGAGGGTGTTGCCTGACACGGAGATGGTAGCAGTGGCATTGCCCACGTAGTCGGTGCCGTTGTAGGAGTCACAGGTCATCACCACTTTGGCGATAGGACTCTTGCCATTGAAGGTGATGGTGTTATTGGCATAGACACGTGCACCGTTTGTGGCACTATAGTACTTGGGTGCGTTTGGGTTGGAACCTGCATCGAAGACGATAGTGGTGCCATCGGAGAGCGTGACTGTGCCCATCTCGGCAGCATTCTCCAATCCGAGTGTGGCGAGGTCGATGGTGATGCTCTCACTTCCGGCTGTGGCAGCTGTATTGGTGAGGGTCACAGTGGTGCCGTCGATGGAAACACCGCCGGAAGTACCAGGAATGTCGGGATCGGGGTTGTCGCCACCACCTTCAGTAGAGCCGTTGATGGAAATGAGGTAAGTCTTGCTGGCGACGGTTTCCGGTGTGTTGCCTTTGTAGTTGACAAGTGGACCATAGATGACGACCTTATCGCCTTTCTTAATCTTGTTGGCATTGGTGAACTTCTGGTTGCCGATGTCGAAAGTACGGAAGATATAGAAAGTGTTGCTGTCGGTGCCATCGTCGGAAATCTTGAAGGTGGCGTTGCCGTACTGACCCGTGTCGATGCTTGGGTCATTGCAGATAATACCCGTGATGTAAACAGGGTCAGAGTTGGTATCGGCAGGAAGTGCTTTGACCATTGCGATGGTGGCTGCTACGTTGTATGGGTCAGCTTGTGTGCCCGAACCACTACCTTCTGTAGGTGTGGGGGTAGGCGTATTGCCTCCACCTTCTCCGTTGATGGAGATGAGGTAAGTCTTACTGCCGACCGTCTCTGGCGTGTTGCCTCGGTAGTTGACCAGTGGCCCATAGATAACGACCTTATCGCCCTTCTTAATCTTATTGGCATCAGTGAACTTCTGGTTGCCGATGTCCATGGTACGGAAGATGTAGAAGGCGTTGTTCTCGGTGCCGTCGTCGGAAATCTTGAAGGTAGCATTGCCGTACTGACCCGTGTCGATGGTTGGGTCATTGCAGATAATACCCGTGATGTAAACAGGGTCGGAGTTGGTGTCGGCAGGAAGTGCGCTGACCAACGCGATAGTGGCTGCTACGTTGTATGGGTCTTCTGCCGTACCAGAACCTTCGCCTTCTGTTGGGGTTGGGTTGTCGGGGTCGTCAGGGTTGGTGCCAGCTTCACCTTCAAGGATATAGAAGTTCTCAAGCTCCCAAGTGGTGGAATTGCTGGCAGGTGCGTAGAAATAGAATGCGATGAAGACGGAATCGCTGTTCACGTAAGCATCTGGTATCTGGATGTCGCCCGAAGAGTAGAGCGTCCAGTCGGAATAGGGCGATGCCACAGGTTTGTAGGGCAGTTCTTCCCAATCTTCGGCATTGAATTCGTGATTATTGTACCTCTTGGAGATAAGGACTTTGTGGTACTTCTCCCATCCAGGTACGTTGTTGGTGTAGCGGATGGTTTGGTCGAAGCAGATTTTCACCTTGCCGCTCTCACACGTGGTGTTGATGGCAGGAGAGATAAGGTAAGACTCCACTTCTTTGTTGTACTTACTGCCTGTGCCGTCCCAATCCTGGTAACCAGTAGCTTGGGTGTAGGAGGAACCTTGGCTCCACGGCTCGTTTTCGGAGATACAACGGGTAACCCATCCCGTGTTGAGGTTGGTGCTCTTGTAGGGGAGCTGTCGGCCAAAGGAAGTGTTTCCTTCGCCATTGATGTCGTAAGGTGATGGCACGTCGGAGCAAGATGTGGTAAGTCCGAGTGCCGTTGCTGCGAGGAGCAATATGTTGAAAATTTTTTTCATGATGTGTCTTTTTATTTATTTAAGTTCGAGAATGTCTTCAATAGAACGGAGGGAAAGTTGTGGGGAACCACTGTATTGGTTCAGCAATCCGTAGATGGTCTTCTTTCCTGCTTGGATGGTGTCGCCCGCAAACTGAGCGGAGGTGCTGGTGTAGAGCAACTGCTTCACGACGGTGCCGTTGATGCTGATGTCGTGATACTCCGAATAGATGTCACCGCCTACTTCCCAATGGGCGTAAGGCCAGCCAGCATCGGCAATCTCAGCATTCTTCAGCACCACCAACATCGGTGCCAGTGTGTTGATGTTATTGGTGATGTCTGAAGCCGAGCACTCGCGAGCCGTCACCAGTTCAGGACGGGGGGAACCCACCTTGGCGATGTGGGTCTTCATCATGTCGAGGGTCATAGGGCCGAGGCGCATGGAGCCGTTGGTGTTGATGTAAGGCATTCCGATGCGAGGCGATTTGCCGTAGCCGCCCACGTAGAGTCCCTTGAGGTTGATGCGGATAATCTGCCCTACAGGGAATAGGGTGTAGAGGCAACCGATGCCCTTGACGCCCACGCCGATACCGCCTTTCGAGGTGTCGAGGGTGCCGTCAGCGTTCAGTCCTTGGATGTAGATGAACTGATAGATGTTGCCAGAGATGTCGTTGGCCACCACTACGCCTTCCACCACATCGTCGGAAGTGATTTGCTCGTAACTGGAGTTGCTGATGGCGTTAGCGTATTGAGAGCGCAAATTGGCGATGGTCGTGGTGGGTTCACCGATGTTTGGAGCTGAATAGAGGTCGTTGTCAACGATTTCGGTGTCGAAGTCGTTCATGCAAGATGTCATGGTGAGCAGTCCTGCAACTATCAGAATTAAATACTTCTTCATGGTCGTGTGTTAGAATTTAAGTGATACATTGAGGAATGCGTTGAATGCGTAGGCATAATAGTAGTAGCTGTTCTTCGAGAAGATGTAGTCGTAGGAGCGGTCGGCACGGTTTTGTTCGTAGCCTCCTGTCTTCAGTTTGCGGTTGTTGTTGATGTTTTGGAACTGAAGGTTGATGGAGAGGCGACGACCATGGGAGAGGTAGAGGCTTTTGCCGATGGAGGCATCGAGCATAAAGCCACCCTTGAATTTCTCTTGTTTAGGAGAGTAGGCACTGAGTACGTCACCAGTGGCAGCATCGTAAACGTAAGCAGTTGTACCATTGGCGGCTGTCTCCTTAGCGTAATCCCATGCCGTGGTGTAGGTACCGTCAATGTTGATGTCTTGTATGTTGCTGGCATAACCTGTCACACCACATTCGTAGGCATTGCCCAGACGACGGTAGGAACTGGCTCCAATATAGACACGGTCGTAGTAGTTAAGGTCGAGGTCGAAGTACCAGCCGTGGGTGTTGTAAGAGAGGCCGACGGTGGCTGCTGTGAGTGGGGTGGAATCGACTTTGACGTTCTTCATAAACACCTTCAGGTCGCGGTTCTCGCCTGTCACCTCGTTTGTCCATCTGTTGATGGTCTTTGTGGTTTCAGCATCAGAGCCTTCGTAAGCCAGCGTTGCGTCTGGATTGCTGATGTATTTAGCATCGGCAAAAGTACACAACAGGTTCAACTTGAGGTTTTTGATGATTTTGAAGGTAAGGGCAGCTTCGATTCCTTTATATTCCTTTTCGATGCCAGTCATGGTCAGATAGGTCAGATAGGAAGCGTCGTCGTTGTAGAAAGCGGTTTGCTGGGTCATGTCCTTGAAACGGGTGTAGTAACCGCTGATTTTACCACTTACAGGACCGAAATACCACTGGTAGCCAGCTTCGAAGTTATAGAACAGTTCATTCTTCAGATTGTCAACGAAATAGTTGGTGACACGAGGTGCTATGAAGGAGTTGTAGGCAAGAGGTGCCTGACTCTCGATGGATGCACCGACATAGAGGTTGGAGGTGGCAATCTGCTGAGAGAGAACGACTTTACCTCCGCCGCCCAAGAACTTGGCCATGCCGCTCTTGCCTTTCGAGTGGTCGGCAGCACGTCCGTTGCGCATCAATCCTTCACGCTCGATGAAAGTGCCCTCGATGTCGCCGCCGTAAGTGACGGTGAAGTCATTCCATTTCCAGGTGTTAGTGCCGAAAGCTTTGAGCTTGTTCACATATATATTATAATTATAGCCGAATTTGTCGCCTTCCTTGATGCTGGCACCACGCAAATATCCGTCTTCGTAGTGCAGATTGTCGAGGTCGTTGAAGTATTCGTTGGAGTTGCGGCCATACTTATTCAACGAGTAGTTATCCTCATCATGGAATTTGGCAGCACCCAAAAGGTCGGCCATCGTCTTGTAGTGCATACCCTTGGTGGAGTTGATGTTCACCCCAAGAAGATACTTGCCGTGGGTGTTGAACTTGCCGTCGAGAATGCTGGAGAAATTGAAGGTTAGTTGGTTGTTGTGGCGTTTCTCTTGATAGTAGAGCGCATCCTTTCCCGTAGCATTGTTGGCTTCGTTCTGTGCATAGAGCTGATCCCATTGTACTTGACGATGCGCTTTGTCGGATGTCCAGTAGTTGTAGAGATTCTTCCACGTATCGAACACCGCAGGATTGTCGGTGAGCCAAGTGGGGTTGTTGTAGGCATCGTTGTACACATTGAACGCTGACGAAGGTAGGTTCTTGTAGTAGTCGGGACGTGGGTTGTAGGCGTTGTTGTATGACAAAGCCGTCGATGCGTAGTTCATCCACGTCACCGCCGCCGTGGTGGTCAGTTTTGTGTCATCATCAATCTTCCAATCCCACGTGAAGAGTGCCGTTGGCGAAAACTCTGTCACGACACGCGAGTTGCGTCGATGCCCGTTCTGGTAGCCCCAATAGGGGTTATAGTAATGGGAGTTGGCCAACCAATAGGCTTCCTCGGTCGATGCACCCTGTTGTCCGCGTTCGGTGGGGGCACCCCAGATATTGAACGAGATGGAGTGGTCGTCGCTCAATCGCTTTTCTGCCCCCAGCATAAACGAGAAACTGTTGTAGAAAGTTCCTTCGATGTTGCCTCGGTCAGCATAGCGATAAGCCACACTACCCATGAATGCCCAACCGTTCTGCAGCAAGCCTGTGGCGTATGTGTAACCCAGACGAGCGTAGTAGCTGCGGTTGGTCAGCGAGAAGATAGCCTTGCTACCAGCAGCATAGTGACTGGCACGAAGGTCTGTGTTGGTGGCACCACCCAAAGGGGCGTATGAGAACTGGTTGTCGTCGTAGTGTGACACGCCCTCCTTGTTGCGGGTGGCATCGTTGAGACCGCCCGTGATGCCTGAGAAGCTGAAACGTCCGTTCTCCACATTGTTCAGCTTTACGCCGTTGAAGTAGTTGCCCACATACGCATTGTCCAAAGCTCGATACTTGAAGCGCATGGCACTCCACGCATAGCCGACTTCGCTCATGTAAGGGTCTTTCTTGCTCGACACCAATGTGACGGTGTTGGCAGCTTCGGCATCTTCGTCAATCTGGCCTTCCGTCAACGAGAAGTCAAATTCCTCTTCTGTACTTACAGAGTCGGTCTTCACTTCTTGCGCCATCGTTCCAGCCGAAAAGCATAGAGCCGCTGCCATTAGTTTTACACCTTTACTCATAGTTGTGTGTGAAGTTTATTATTGTGTGATTTTTAAGTATTCGTTACAAATCTACTACTTTTTTTAACGAAAGTCAATACTTTTTTGAGAAAAAATGTTTTTTCTGCCCAAAGAAACACTTTAAGTCGTTTTTTTTTATGATATTTGTAACAGAAAAACCAAAATACATTCGAACATGAGAAAGACACTCTTTACCGCAATGGCAGTGCTGATGACACTGATTCTGATGACTGCCAGCCGTCCGCAAAGTGATGTGCGCACCATCTATGCGGGCATCGCTTTCTACAATTTGGAAAACCTTTTCGACACCATCGACGACCCTCGGACGTTGGACGAAGATTATACACCCAAGGGGTCGATGCATTGGGGAGCGCTTCAATACACCCACAAACAGCAGAACATGGCATCGGTGCTCTCAAAACTCTGTACCGACCGTGTGAAGGGTGGGGCAGCGTTCATCGGTTTAGCTGAAGTGGAGAATGCAGGAGTGCTGGAAGACCTCTGCAACCAGCCAAGTATGAAGGAAAAGGGATTTAAGTATGTTCACTATGATGGAGAGGACGGTCGTGGCATTGATTGTGCCGCTTTATACAATCCGCTGATGTTCAAACCAAAACACAGCGAACTGATACCTGCGAAAGGTTATCGGGAAGCGACGGGAGACAGACGCACTCGTGGTGTCCTTCATGTGGAAGGTAGTTTGTTGGGTGAGCACTTCCATTTCCTTGTCAACCATTGGCCGAGCAGGGCGCATGAGAGTTTGGCACGTGAGTTTCTGGGAAGTCTTGTGCGTGAGATTGTGGATTCCATTCAGCAAGTAGAACCTACCGCACGTATCGTCATCATGGGTGACCTCAACGATGACCCCGACAGCAAATCCTTGACCAAGGCACTCGGTGTCAAGCTCAATCGTAAGAACATCTCCTCGGACAAAGACCTTTACAATCCCTGGAATGACATTCTCCGCAAAAAAGGGCAGGGCACCTTACTCTACGAAGGTATGTGGAATCTTTTCGACCAGATTCTCTTTACTGCCAACCTCTTGGATGACAATCGTTCTTCCTTCACTTTCTTCAAGAACGAAATCTTCCGACCCGAATGGATGACAATGACATACGGAAAGCTAAAAGGTGCCCCCAAGCGTACCACCAGTGCAGGTGTTTGGCAGGATGGCTACAGCGACCACTTCCCCACCCAAATCTATTTGGTGAAGGAAGTGAAGTAGGAAAAAAAATAGTGAAGGAAGTGAAGTAGGTAAAAAAAAGTGAAGCGTTGTTACGCTTCACTTTCTTCTTTCTTCTCTGTATCGTCTTCTTGAGCAGGGGTTTCTTCTTGTGACTCAAATTCGGTGATGCCGTCACTGACGAGGATGTTATACCATGCAAGGACTTTGCGCATATCGCTGACGCGGACACGGTCGGTGTCGTAGTTGGGGAGAACTTTCTCGAAGAAGGCGATGATGTCGTCCTGTGATGCTTTCTTGGGAGATATTTCTACTGGCTTATCACCGTAGTTCTTCTTAACGGATTCGAAGACAGAAGCAAGGCTCACCTCGCTGTCGTCGTTGGTGTAGATGGAGATGTCGCCGAGGGAAACAACTTTGTCTGTTCCAAAAGCGGGAATACGTTTCTTCTGTTCATCTACGGTTTCTACGATGAGGCTTTTGTTGCCTCGTGAAATGAGCTTGTAAAGCCCTGGTTTGCCAGAGATGGCAAGAATTCTCTTAATCATATTTAGTTGTTTAGTTGTTTAGTTGTTTAGTTGTTTTGTTATTTGTTATTTGTTATTTGGTTATTTGGCTATTTAGTTATTTGGTTGTTTAGTTGTGTGAACAATTCCTCGATTTGTGCATTCAGGTCGGCTTTTCCGTCGTTGATGATGCAGTAGTTTGCTTGTGCCCGTTTTTCTTCTTCATCCATTTGACTGGCCATGCGAGCTTCCACTTGTTGTCGAGTGGCGTTGTCACGTTTCATGGCTCTTTCCAGACGGATTTCTTTCGGTGCATAGATTTCCACTGTGACATCCACCGTGTCGCTAAAACCAGATTCAAACAGTAAGGCACATTCCTGTATCACGATAGGGGTTGTCTGTTCCTTCGTCCAATTCTCAAAGTCTTGTTTCACAACAGGATGGACAATTCCATTTACTTTTTCGGCATTTTCAGCGTTCGCAAATAAGTACTCAGCTATGACAGATTTGTTCAGCTCGTTGTTGCGGTACGCATTTTCACCGATAAGAGCGGTCAGTTGATGGCGGATGATAGGACTCTCTGTCATCAAGCGTTTTGCCTCATCGTCGCAGTTATAGACAGACAAACCCCGTTGTTTCAGCAGGTTACATACGTAAGACTTCCCACTGCCAATACCTCCTGTAATGCCAATTTTCATCATTCGTTCGATTGTTCTATGATGTATTCTACATATTCGGGGTTGATGCGCAGTTGGTGTATGTTCTCAGGTTGCTGACGTATGTCCACTTTGCATTTCTTGGAGTCAGTTTTCGTGTCTTTATAGTTCACTACCAACAGGAATTTGTCGGCATTGATTTCATCATAAAGCGTGGCACTCACCAAGAACGTGACGGTGGCCTTTTGAGGGAATATGCGCAAGATTTTGTTGTTGGGCACATCCTCGCTGTAGATGGGCACTTGGATGGTCTTATCTGTAAAGATATCCACACAAAGCTCCACACTGATGGAGTCGGGTATCGTCTTGGTTCCGTGTGGTGTAAAGAGTGCCATACGGCTAACGATAGTGTCTTCCAGCGCATCGAAATTCTTAAATTCGGTGTTGATGCTGGAGATGCTGGCATAGAGATTGTCGGGGGCATAGACATCCACAGAGTCAGGTTTCAGATGTGTCCCACAGAGGTATCTGCCATTAGTGGTTGTCACATGACCATCGAAAATCACAGGCACTCGTTTGTGTCTTCCGTTGGAATAGAAGACTTCCACCTTGCTGGGGGTAGTGGAGCTGTATGCCAATTCTTTCGGCTTGATTTTCATCACCGCACGTCGGAAGATGTTGGCATCGATGACGATTTTCCCCTGCGGTTGTTTGATGTCTTTGAAGTTGACCGACACTTTATGCTCTTCGTTGAGCAGGAATTTGTAGTAGAAGGCATCCCAACCTCTTCCCACATAGTTCACATTTATCTCCTGTGGTAGGTCGGTTGTGTAGATGACATTCTTCGGCACGTTCTCAATGCTCAGTTTGTAGGTGATGCTCACTTCGGTCATTTCCTTGATGGATTGCATGAACCAAAACACGATGGAGATGGCGAGGAACACTAAGAACACAAGAAGATTGCGATTGACTTTTACCAACCGCAATCTCCTCAGTAATACCTTTGTGTAGTCAGCAACCATTGGGATAGTGAGCTAAACGTGTGTGTGTATAACCTACCGATGCCTTTTTATTGCTGCTGTGGCTGTTGACTGCCCTCAGCATAGACATAGTTGCGGTCAATCTGTACGGTCACACCTTTGGCTATCTCAATCGTGAGGTAGGGTTGACCTTCGTTGAGCGACTTCACGGTGCCATACACTCCGCTGGCTGTGATGACTTTGCTGCCTATGGTAAGGCTTTTTCTGAAATTCTCGATTTCCTTCTGACGCTTCCTCTGTGGGCGAATCATAAAGAAGTAAACGATGGCAAACATCGCTACAATCATAATAATCATGCTCCAGTCGAAGCCTCCTCTTGCAGCACCTGCTGCTTGCATCAAGTTAAACATTGTCTAAATCGTTTATTAGTTTTTATTATTGTCAAAAAAATGTGTGATTCTTCAAAAACTAACGTCTCCCATCTCCATTTGGGGCATCTTGGGAGCCATCAATCTAAAGCCGCAATCTGCTCGGCGGTCAGCTTGCCAGATTCAATATAAGACTGTTTGATGTCATAGAGCTTCTGCTTCATGTCTTCTGTCATCGTGCAATCCCACAACTTTGCTTCCTCATTGGTCACGCGCTTGCCACCGCTGTTGTGGCTGTTGTCCAAACAGTAGAAAGGCATATCGGGATAGTGCTCTTCGATGTACTCGACCCTGCCTTGGTACTGAGGGAATATCGTGATATATGTCTGGTAACTAACGGCACGGTTCGAACGAATCAGTCGCTCCATGCAGTTGGTGTAACCTGTTTCTGCATCGTTGTACACATAAACGAGGCTTGGTTCAAATCCTCTCTCAGTACTTCTTGCCACCATAGCGTTAAATTTATCCAAACTGTTGTAAGCACCGTCAGAAATCACACCTACCTCATCGGCCATCTGCTTCAGGTCAGGATTGTTGTTAAGGCTGACTGACTTGCCGCATCCATACATACCCATCGTGAAGAGGATGGTCTTGTTATTTGCCTCTGCTGCACGATCCATCAGACGGATGAACACCACGCTGTCTATCAGCCAGCTGGCATCCTTATAATCTAACACATTCAGGCGTGTATAGCCAATACATGTCAGCAGGTCTCTTGTTTGGTCGGGATCCAGCAGATTGCCGCAGTCGGCCAGATATACATTTGCCAGAGAATCCAGATGAGCCCTTGTCCATTCTACGGCAGCTGCACCTTTGAGAACCACTGGTTCCGCAGGTGGTGTGACAGCGTCATCATCATCTTTGCTACACGATGTCAGGATGACGGAATTGCAAATTATCAGGATGAGAGCCATCATCCACAGCTGGATTGTTTTCTTTGTCTTAATTGTTGTTGTTTTAATTTCCATTGTTGTAATTTATAGATTAAACTTTGTGTTCAGTTAAATAATGAGTGGGTTGTTTGTCGCTATCTCCTTATTCTTGTGAAGGTTTGACAAGCTTGTTCTCTTTGATGAGCATCTTGGCGACAGCATCAATCACTCCGTTGACATACTTTCCGCTCTTCGGAGTGCTGTACCACTTGGCAAGCTCCACATATTCGTTGATGGTGACAGACACAGGAATCTGAGGGAAGCTGGTCAACTCGGCGATGGCTATCTGCATGATGACAATATCCATATATGCCAAGCGGTTCAGTTCCCAGTTCTTCACACACCGACTAATCAATGAGCGGTAATACTCATCGTTGAGGATGGTGCGACGGAAGAGTCGTGTGGCAAAATTCTGGTCGTCGATGTCTTTATATTCAGGCACAAGCTCCTGGTCGGCATCACTTCCAGCTGTAAAGCGTTTGATGGTTTTCAGCACAAACGTGTCAACAATCTCACGGTCATCATTCCAATAGAGGCTTTGGTCTTCCAAGATGTCGTCGATGCGCTCATCCTTCATAATGATGTTCTTGTAGATTTTGCGCCACACCTCTCGGTCATCCGTGTAAGTCACCTTCTCCAAAGCCATATACTCCGCGTAGTATTCGCTGTTGATGATATCTGTGTAGAGCTTCTTGATGTAGTCGAGGTCGTTGTTCCACGTCTTCTTCTTGGTGCTCACAAACTCATTCAGCTGCTTGTTGATTTCCAACTGAGCAGCAAAACGGTTGTCAGCAAAGCGGTGGCTCACTTCCTCATCGATGTGTCCCACTCGGTTCATCTGCTCCTTATGCTCCACCTGCTGATAGGCATAGCGTGACACGCTGACAATGAGCAGGAGCATGAAATTATAAAGGTCGTAAGCCTTAGCGAGAGAGAACAGGAGTTCCTTCTCGGCAGTATCTATGTTTTTACCACTGTTTTGATAGTAAGCATAGATGAGCTGTACTATCTTCTGGCGAATGAGTGTGCGGTTAATCATACAAAAAACACTTTTTTTGAGGTTCCTTATCTTTATGCTTAGGGATTCCCCCTTCTGTTCCTTATGTTTTTACATTCTCTCTAATTCGGGTGCAAATTTAATGATTTTATTTGACAAAACGTGCATTTTTGCAAGAATCCTTGTGTGAAAGTGAAAAAAAAGCGGAAAAATCTTGTGTAAACGAAAAATAAGTGACAATTTTGTATCAAATTTAGCGACCAACCAATTTATAAACACAATAATAATATTTATGATTGAAGCAGACAAAGACTTGATTTTTTCAGAAAGTGTCAAGGCAGGCAAGCGCATCTACTATTTTGATGTGAAGCAGAGCAGAAACGGTGATAAGTACATTGCCATCACGGAGAGTAAGAAGATAAATGAGGGCACATTCGAAAATCCTCGTTTTGTGTTTGAGAAACATAAGTTGTTCCTCTATAAAGAAGATTACGAGAAGTTTGTCAATGCGTTGATGAGGACATTGGACGTGGCGCAAGATAAAATAACTGCCGATGAGGCAAGGGCTTCCCTGATGGCAGAGTTTGAGACAGTTGAGGCTCCTGCTGCCGCTCCCGTTGCCGCTCCTGTTGCTGCTCCTGTTCAGGAGGAACCAGCGGCAGAAACCGCTCCTGCAGCTGCTGCATCAGCAGAGGAAGAGAAAGCTGAGAAAAAGAGTTTCCTCGACAAGGTGAAAGACATCTTCTGATGATTCAAGCCGAGGTCATTCCGTCTTTTTGATTCATTAAATCCTAAAAATACAGCCAGAGATTGCAGAAAAAGGCACGAAACTTTTGTCGGTTTCCCCAAAAGTCGTACCTTTGCACCGCTTTTTTTAGCGGCACATTTGGTTTGCCATGTTTTTTCAGCTGGCAGACACTCGTGTGATGGCGAATTAAGCTCAATACTTAATTTATAGTAACACAAATTTCAAATCAATCAAATGAAAGAGATTACCATCAACGCTGTTACTCGTAATGAGTTCGGCAAAAAGGCAAATCGTGACCTCCGTCGTGCAGGTCAGATTCCTGCAGTTTTCTATGGAGTAGAAAAAGATGCCAACGGCCTTCCCGTTTCTAAGTCCATCAAGATTTCAGAGAAAGAGCTGGCAAAGCTGCTCTACACTCCCAATGTTTACATCGTCAACCTCGTAGTGGATGGCACCCCTGTAAAAGCCATTCTCAAAGAGCTTCAGAGCGATTTCGTGACTGACCGTCCTGTTCATGTTGACTTCTATCAGATTACCGAAGACAAGCCAGTTGTGCTGGAGATTCCTGTAAAGCTCAACGGACTTGCAGAAGGTGTGAAGGCTGGTGGTAAGTTGGCTCTCAACGTACGCAAATTGGCTGTCAAGGCTCTCTACACTCAGTTCCCTGACACCCTCGAAATCGATGTAACCAACCTCGGCCTTGGCAAAACCATGAAGGTGGCAGAACTCTCTTACGAAGGTCTCGAAATCATCACTTCAAAGGAAGTGGTTGTATGTGCCGTTCGTATGACCCGTGCTGCTCGCGCTGCAGCTGCCGAAGCAGAAGCATAAAACAGAGGTTATCAGCCAAAAATGGCAAAATAAGTCATGGGAGTGTATCGTTGAGTCAATTTGGCTCACAGATACACTCTCTTTCTTTATCCATACACTAATATGTGGTTACTCAATCTGTTCCGCAAAAAGAAAGCGGAACCCGTAGATAATTGTATGAAATACTTGGTAGTAGGACTTGGAAACATCGGCGATGAATATGTGGGCACACGCCACAACATCGGTTTCCGAGTCGTTGATGCCTTTGCCCAAAAACAAGACGCTCAGTGGCAAGACAAACGCTATGGAGCCATTGCCCACACCCGTGTGAAAAATGCCGAAATCACTCTGCTCAAACCATCTACCTACATGAACCTGTCAGGTCAAGCCGTTCGCTATTGGTCACAACAAGAGAAGATACCCGTAGAGCGCATCCTCATCATCGTTGACGACCTCAGCCTTCCCGTTGGCAAGATACGCATGAGAGGTACTGGCAGCGATGGAGGACACAACGGCCTCAAAAGCATAGCTTCCTGCATGATGACCCAAGACTATCCACGCATCAAGTTCGGCATCGGCAACAACTTCCCCAAAGGCACCCAAATAGACTTCGTATTAGGTCAGTTCAGCGATGAGGACAACAAGCTCATCAACGAAAAACTTGACTACGTAGGCGAGATGATTCAGAGCTTCTGCCTCCAAGGACTTGACCGCACCATGAATCAATATAACAAAAAATAAAAGCAATATTTTTAAGTCATAGAATTAAAAGAATTTAAAGGCTATGCAGGGTGTTTCAGAATTCGCCTTCGGCGCGGAGAATTTGAAGAAGCTGACGGCAAACAAGCCGCATGGCTTTCTTAAAATTCTCAGCCGCTTGCGGAATTCTTTTGTTATTGATGCAGATTGACGATTGAATTGACAAGGATTGAGGTGAAAAAGAAAGAAATATTCAACGTCAATACCCATCAATCTAAACGTCAATATTATCTATAAAATTCTTAAAATTCTCTGACTTTAAAACATAAAAACTCTATAACTCCTATGGAAGCTCGATTAGACAAATGGCTGTGGGCAGCACGCATCTTCAAGACACGCACCATCGCTGCCGATGCCTGTAAGAATGGACGTGTCACCATCGGAGGAGTCAAACAAAAAGCCTCCAAGATGATAAAAGAAGGAGAAGTGATAGAGGTGAAAAAACCACCCATCACCTATTCCTTCAAAGTCCTCAAAGCCATCCAGAACCGTGTGGGAGCCAAGCTCGTTCCCGAAGTCATGGAGAACGTCACCACCAAAGAACAGCTGGAACTCTTGGAGATGAACCGCATCAGTGGATTCGTTGGCAGAGCAAGAGGCACAGGTCGTCCCACCAAAAAAGAGCGTCGTGACCTCGATGATTTCATCCAACCCACCTTCTTTGCCGATTTCGATGATGATTTCGACTTCGATGAGGATGACTTTGACGATGACTACTCTAACTAATACTACGTACTCAACAAAAAAAAGGTGAGGATTCCTCCTCACCTCACCACCCCTTCCTGTCTTGCCAGATAAATCAACGTACCCAGATGGACTTCCCTGCGAGTTGTTCTGGTTAGATTGTTGTAAGTGCGGCTTGTTTCCTGATAGTCATAGCCTGGGTAAAATCGGCTCACCTCATGGAAGAGCGATTCACCTGCTATGCCCATGATGTTGGTGATGATAAAACCTATCTCTATCCAGTTGTGATAATCGGCTGTGATATCCACCTGCTGGTTGACAATCAGCTGGATGATGTGTAAGAGCTGACTCTCTTCATCCGTATTTCCTTCATAGTTCACCACAGGAGCCGTTTTCCTTCTTTCCTCCACCTCCTGCTGCAGTCGTTCCCGTTCCTGCTCCATGAGTAGCTGGTCTTCTGCCGACATCTGCAGTGGAGTGGGGAAGTCCTCGTAGTAGGCATCCGATTCCATCAGCACATACTTGTTAGGCACCAGGAAACAGCTTCTTGCCACATCCTGACAGGCATAATCAAACTTGAGTCCTGTCCGTAGTTCCATCAACCTGATGTTCTCCACACGGCTGAGGTTTTCCGTTCTTACAACGGTAACGTGCAATCCTCCTCTGGCTGATTTTTCTGCATGGACGATGCCCCATTCCTTGATGTGCGGTTTCAGTAGCTTCCACACCTCCAGATTCGTTATTTTCATGCCTGGTTTTCTATCCCAATCGAGGAGGAGGAACCCGCTTTCCACCAGGTTAGTTGTGTCCCTCCATTCCTTCAACACACCAGGACGTGGTCGTCCATTCACCAATCTGTAGTAGTTTCTTGTTTTCATCTTCTGATTCTGTGCATTATCTACGCTTCTTTTCACTTCGTAGGAGTCTCTCAACTCCTTTTCTTCTTCCTTGGTTCTTGCCACCACCACGCAGTTTGTGATGTTAGCTCCTTCACTGATGTATATCATAATGCAATTTCGTAACTATAATAACGTTTTCCATTCTTATCTGTTCTGTGATGTTTAATCATCTTATATCCGTAGTCTCTCCCCAAATGGTTGGCCACAGCTTTCTTCTTGATGTCCAGCTTGTCATAGACCCCTTGCAGGATGGCCTTCCATTCCTCGTTGGTGTGTTCATCTCCCAGATGCACCACCTTGTCCAGTTCCACACGTATCTGAGCAGATCCCAGCTTCAGCTTCATCTCGTTCTGTAGTTCGCTTTCACGGTAGTTCAGAGCCTTGATGCGTTCTGGTCCCAAAGCATCGTAATAGCCTCTCAGGGCTTCATTCTGACGTTCCAGCTGATAGATGAGGATGTCCTTGATGCTGTTTTCTGCGAATGTCTGCTGACGCAACCGGCAGTACTCCTTCATCTGCTCCGTAAAAGTGGTCTTCAGCACGATGTTCTTCACCTGTTCGCTGACCAACCAGCTTCCTTTATCCTTCACAGAGAGCACATTCTGCTCACCGATGTTCTGCAACACAAAAGCCCCATTGTGGTAGATGCTGAATTGCACTCGGGCTTCATATTCATCACTGATTTCCGACAGCTCATTCAGTTCAAAACTGCCTTTTGCTTCGTCCCAAAAGGTGTAGCAAAGTTGGTCGCCAGCTGCTTTCTTCTGCAGTTTCATCATCTTCACCAGACAGTCATGGGTAGCTTCTGAGAGTTCTTCCCTGTTGAACAGCTCCATCAGTTCCTGGCTCACCTTCCTTTTCTCACGGATTTTGTGGTAACGTTCCTGCAAGTCAGCTTCACCGTTCCAATCATTATGGATAAACACCACCGTCTTCCTGAAGGGGTTCTTCTTCAGACGTTCCCTGCCACAAATCTGCACCAGTTCCGTTTGGATGTCAACAGCCGTATTCTGCTTCTTACAATCAGCTATCACAAACGTGGTGGTATCTTCTCCATAAAAATCCATACCTTGATAAGCTGTTGATGTACAGAGCGTAAACATCTTCCTCGGTTCTCCCTTCAAAGGGATGCTGCCAATCTTAAATCCCAGTTCCCTGAGCGCATCCACATTGGCTTCATTGCTGGAGCAGATGATGTCGGTATTCTCAGGAGTCAATCCATATTGCTTCACAATGGACAGGATGCCGTTCACCGATGAGAAAAAGCCGTTCATCGTCTTCGAGCTATCCACCAGCTTCCCATCATCATCAGTCAGTGTAGGAAAGACACCATTCAGGTACATCCTCACCACCTGTCCCAAAGCATTGATGGGATTCTTCACACTAATGTTCTGTATCTCAATCCTTTCCTTTTCCTGCCAATCCAGTTCATAATAAGGAAGGTCTTTCAGATGTGGAATCCTGCCGATGAACTCATCCAGACAAGGGGTGGCACTCAACCAGGTTTGCCATTCAGCATCCCTAACCGTTTCAATCAGTGCCATCTCCGTATAGCTCTTAAAGGAAGCATCGCTCAGAATCACATGAAATTCATCTACATACACATGATAACCCTTCCATGAGTCACCTAACAATCTGCGCAATCTTCCAGCAGAATCATACGTGCTAATAAACACCTTCCTTCTGCCTTGGTGGCTATCTAAATATTCATTAATCTCTTGATTACTAATCTCTTCATAAACCATCTGACAATCTTCCGTCTGCTCAGCCTTATTCTTCAGCAACGTAATCCTTGGCACCAGCAGCACCACATTCATCTCATCTTCTTTCAGTGCAAAAGTTGTAGCCCCACAACCCGTCAGCACCTTGTTGTAAATGCCAGTTTCAAACCGAAACCCCGGCATCTTCTTCTGCATTACATCGTCACCAATGTAAGTGATTCCAGCAGGAATCAAGATTTTCTTCTTTGTCATATAATTTATTTTTAATGATTTAGTCAGCGTTATTTTTTTAAGTCATAGAATTTTAAGGATTTTAAGAGCTATGCAGCCAGTTTTTAAAGAATTCGCCTTCGGCGCTGAGAATTTCAAGACCATTCGGCCAGTTCTCAATTATTCAATCTTTCAATTTTAGATAACATCGCGTCAGCTTCTTAAAATTCTCAGCCGCTTGCGGAATACTTTTTACAACCCGCATGGTTCTTCTTAATTCTTAAAATTCTTTGACCATTAAAAAACTCTGACCTAAAAATTTACAATCTATTCCTTTCTCAGCTATCTATGTACATATTTCTGTTTAAAAATCATCTTTTACTAAGACCCCCATGCCAAACTTTTTGTCCATCGGGATTTTTGACTCTTTTCATTCCGAATCTCTATGACAAGTATAAACTTAATTTTTTAGACACCCAAACCAAGGACCGAAAAAAAAGAAAAAAATTTTTTTACCCTAAAAAACACTTCCTTCATTTTGGTAATCAAAAACTTATGTCTATCTTTACCACATGACAATCAACATGACACGAGCATACCATGACGACAATAAAACGGTAAGCCAACTCACCATCGAAGGCACACCATTCCGGTGCTTTGCCCTGGAACCAACTTTCTGCGACTACCAAACCACCTTTCCAGGAGCATCCAACTACTGCCTGCCCACAGGGCAATACCAGTGCAAACCATTACCAACCGAACTGTCACCCATGACCCTTACAGTGATGAAAGCACCAGCCCACCGTTCCTGCAGGTTCATCCATTCACCCTACTCACAACCACGACACAATTCCGTCATCCTCTGTGAGAACATCATACTGCCAGAAGAACCAGAAGACACCATCCAGACCCAAAACAGCCTCCAAGCATGGCAGCACTTCCAGCACCACATCTACCAAGCCTTCACCCATCAGCAGCAGATTATCCTCAACATCACCAACCAGATTCCCTCCGTGTAAACAGCCCTCCTATCCCTCATTACTGTTCGTGTAAGGCGGTTTTCCCGCCTTATCCCTTTCCTTTTTACATTTTACATTTTTACACTTAACATTTAACATTTCCATTACCATGTCCATCCAGTACCGCAAAGCTAAAATCAAGCTCAACTATCTCGAAGAGAAACCAGAAGTCTATAAGCTTCGTCAACTCACCTTCCCACAAGTAACCCCAGATCAACTTATCAGCGAAATCAGCCAGTCACAAGGCATCAACACTTCCCAAACCAAAGCAGTCATCGATGCACTGCTCAACCGAATGATACACTATATGTCTATCGGCCACGGAGTCAACCTTGGCAGCGGATTCGGTTCCTTCAAACCCGTTTTCACCTCCAAAGCAGCCAAAACCCTCGATGAGTGCGATGAAACCACCATCCGCAAGAAGAAAATCAACTTCTACCCCGGCAAAGCATTCAAGAATATGCTTTCCGACCTCACCGTCACATCAGCCAGCGAATCACTCGACGTGCAGGAATGATAAACCACTGCTGCACATAGCTTGTTAAGCATCAGCACATCCTTATCCATACTTATTAAGCTGTATCACCACATCATCCTTGCTTATTAGCTACCTCCACACTCCATTTCCCTCCTTCGTAAGAGTCAGAAACCTGTCACAAAGGCATTTTTCTGGCTCTTTTTTTGTGCCCATACCAAAAACTACCTATCTTTGCAGAAACACATTATTTATAATAAGAAAGGAAAGAGTGATGGAAGAGAATGGAATACCAAAGCTGGAGCAAGGAGAGAACGACCCTCTGCTGGATTATGTAGTGGAATATGCAGATATATGGTGGCCTCAATGTGATGGATATGATGAAAACGGAGAGCCAGATTTAAGCTGTTCTGACGTTCCCCGTATGTTTGTGTATTACTACACACAAGGAGAGATTGACACCAGCATGGAAAGCGACTATCTGGAGCATCAAGAGGTGCAGAACACACTCAGAGCTTTTGAACTGGACAGAGATAAGTTCTGGTATTTCTGCCTCATGCTGAAAGATGTGGTGAGAGGTTTCACCGAGGATACTACCCCGATGGCAAAGAATCCACGTAAGGAATTGGAGGCTTTAATCATCGAACTGGCGAAGATGGAGCCAGAAACTCATCAAGAAGGTGTGCAGAAAGGGTGGTGGAAATGCAGCAAATACCCAGCCGAACTATCCTTGCAGGTGAAAGATAAGGAAGGCAAGAAGAAAGGCAGCATCTTCACCATCAAGAGCAAAAAGACGCTTTTCTATCTTGCCGTGGCTGTCTATGCTTTCCTTGAAGAGCGTCCCATGCCAGCAGCACCCCTACAATGCGATTTGGATTCTACTTCGTATGGGGAAGAGTTTTCCCTGTATGAAAAAGTCACAGAAAAAGAAATCTGGCGGGTGGCGCTGTTCAACAAGTTCCTTGACAAGTTCCTGAAAAGACAACTGGAAGGCAAAACGGTGAAAAGAACCATCGAAGAGGAAATCACCATGTGGAGCAGCGGAAAGAAAAGGAAGATTGAAATCCAAGTGGACACCAGCCGTGAGCATCTCATCAGCCGAATGATTTACATCTTGCATATCTCTGAGAATGAAAAATACGACGACCTAAAAAATTACAGCATCTTGAAGAACAACTTGAAGGGTGACTATAAAAACCCTCAGCCAGCCAACCAAAACAGCCGATATAATGCCTGAGGCATCTGAGGCAAAACCAACAACTGCTGAAAATCAAGCATATAGCATCCCATAGTGGGTAAATATACCACTATTCCTACACCCCTCCATCAGGGGTGTATTTTTTTGCCTATTTTTACACTCTCTAACTAACTGATTTTCAGTAAAATAAATCGAATTTTATTTGGTAGAATGAAAAAACCGCCGTAACTTTGCAGCGTCAAACTTAAAATTGACTCCAGCGACTCTGGCTGCAGACTGAGACAGAGGATGATGTTGAGAAGTTTGATACCGGCTGCGGGTTTCAGCAGTAATTAAAATTTTTTTAAAAATGCTCATAAATAAAAATTGCCGCAAGGCAAACAACGCTGCAAAGGCAGCTACAGAGTTTACTAACGCTTCCAACAAGAAGCAAGTGAATAACCGGCCATCAACGAAGGCTAAAATGGCTCAGAGGATAGAAGCCCTCGAAGAAGCCCTCGACAATATCTGGCTTAAAACGACAGATGAAGTGACAAAGATTTCTGGCATCCTAAAAAAGGGAACGTCTCTCACACCGAAAGACATCCAGTACATCGAAAATCTGTTAGGGAATCTGAAAGGGGCTGTAGATAAAGAAACTGATATCTTAGTAGCCTCCTAAATCCAACAAAGCCAATGGAGAAAGGACGTAGCCCCCCGATGAGCTTTCACAAGCCATCCAGCACCGTAAAACGTGACTGCAAAGACCCAAAACAGGGTCAATAAGCCTTAATAAGGCAAAAACAAATAAAAAAAGGCTTAACAAGCCACAATTTTATAATTAAAAAAAAATTACATGTGTACGAAAAACTACACAAGGGTTAACAACCCTTATGAGAGCATCACTGCTCAATTTAGAGTCAATTTTAAAATTGACTACAATCTTGGAATCAGCAACGACGTAACAGACTTGAAGAAGCTCAGCCTGAAGCGAGCCATAGCCAAGAAGAAAACCGACAGGTATGGCGAAGCTTCTTTTATGAGGGACTACGCCATCAGAGTTCAACTGCTCTTTGAGCACAAACACTTCCAGCGATGGTGCCAAGAGCACAACCTGCAGGTCTATCCTGCTGCCACCCATGTGGCAATGCTTGGCACAACCGTATTGCGCAACATCATGGTGGACGACATCATCAACCGCCGTCCCATCACCCTCGATTACTATCATGATTGGAATGCCCCCCTCTTCACTCCAGAGGAACTTAAAATCAAAGCCGATGCAGCAACATTGGCAGCCATCCCACCATCAGAACCAGCCCCAACCGAGGAACCAGCCCCAACCGAGGAAGAAGCAGCCTAACAAGGCAACATCTTTCATAACATTGGAGAGACCCGTCCATAAGGATAGGTCTCTCCTGTATTTTACGTCATTTCCCCTGCTATTTCCCTACATTTTTCCCTTATACAATTAAATTTCTCATCGAAAAGTTTGTAACTCCAAAGAAATGTCCTATATTTGCACTTGCAGAATGCACACTCTTCGGAGTGGGCTGGAAGCAGGGCGTTTAGCACGTTACCTCTACGGAATCTGGACAATTCTTGACTGAAGGTGATGAGCAAGACGCTCACATCAATGGTATATGATGCCATCAGTGGCTTATTATATCGTTTGGTGTGGGCATTGCTTATTATTCAGTCAGGGCAGTCCAGAGCCAAAGTAGGTAATAAGCTATCAGTTCCCACGCCTTTTCTTATATCTATTACTAACCGCTGAGATAGGGAGCTGGTAGGCAGAAAAAAGAACTATTATGGGATGGCTTGTTGTACTTATTATTGCTATTGTCATTGGAGCTATTTGGGGTTTCTTGAGCTCAAAAGATGGAGAACGAGGTGAAGGAGCGTTAGGGGGCGGATTTGCTGCAGGTGTGGGATGTGGTTACATTCTTTTTCAAATCTTTCTATGGGGCATTGGTCTCCTGATATTGATTTGGTTATTCGGAGCCTTGTTCGGATAAGACGGTATATTTATTACCCTATTTTTATTATAAAATAACCCTAAACAATTATTATTATGAAAACAATTATCGTTACACTGCTCCTTGTAGTTGCATCAACTGCACGAGCACAGACTGTACCGTATGTTCAGTGGACTCCTCCACCAACCGTGTCAAGCAGTCAAAGCTACATGTCTGTGCCTAATTTCAATTCTGGCTATTCCGACTATGAGATGATGGAGAGAATGCACTACCAAAATAAAGTCATAAGTAGTGAAATCATCAATTCTGGTGCCATCAGTTTTGATACAGGCAATTTTTATTCGATACAGGTAAAAACAGAGCTAAAACGCAATGGCAATATCAAAATGAAATGTATCGGGATTAAAATGAACAACAAGTGGGTGAGTTGCGAATGCGAATTGTCAGATTTACAAGAAATGTATCAACAAGCTAAAAGTCAATCAGAAAGAAGCTCGTTGCTGGAATTGATGGAATTTGGGAATTTCATATTTAAGTATGGCAATACAATCTATCTCATTCCTAAACCGGAATAATTACATAGAAAGAGCATATATCCATAAAAATACCAACCGCAACACCTTTTGTCGCAGTTGGTATTTTTATTTCCTTCACTTATATGTCTTCTATGTCAGTCTGTTACATAGGCATTTGAGTGTTAAAGCATTTAACTATATGATGAGCTATCTTTCTTTCCCGTTCTCCAGCTTTATCTCATTCGGCATTGTTTAGCCTCTGGAGCTACATCTGCACTGTCGTAGTAATATCCTGGCTCTGGCAACATGGCTTCTGTCATGTCTTCGGGTTGAAGGATTTGACCCTTCTCCGCTTATCTAATGACGTAAATTCCATCGTGCTCGATTTCTTGCAGTAGGTAGGGGTTGATATGCTTGTGCATCCTGATGACATCGACTGGGCATCCGAGCAGCTGCTCAAGAAAACGTTTCAGACGCACCAGAAGGTAGGCGTGGGGTTCCATTTCTACACAGACATCCACATCGCTCCCTTCATGCTGCTCGTTTCGGGAGACGGAACCAAACAGGCGCAATGAGCGTATGCCAAACTTGCTTTTTAATTCATCTGCATGTTTGGAAATCATTTGGATGTATTCTGCTCTTTGTTTCATGCCAACCTTTTTCTTTCTTTTTGCAAAAGTACAATGATTTTTTGGAAATGCAAGAGGATTTTCTGATTATTTGGGCGTAAAGCGTTTTTTCCTCTCTCCAATTCCAATTTTTTCAGTTAAAAAGTCTATTCTTTCGTAATCGTAAAAAAATAACTTGGTACGTTTCGTGCCCCTGCGGGGCGTGTAAAGAAAAAATAGAAAAAAATAGGCAAAAATATATAATTTAAGTTTCGGCAGTTTCACTTCGTTTTTGTCTAAGGAGTTTAGGAGTTAAGGAGTTTTGGCGGCTTGTACGCCGAGTCCTCCATAACCACTTGAAATCTCAACTTCCGAAAGTTGAGTATATAAAAATTTTTTTCATGTTTTTATCTGTTTTTACATAAAAAGAGCTTCGTCTCAGCATAGCCCAAACAAGCTTGGCTCTGCGTTCGGCTTGCATCTTTTTTCTTTATTTTTCTTTTTAATGCCGCAAAGCGGCAAATCATACCAATTTATTTTTTAATAGTTACTTCAATGTACAATTTTTTTAATATTGGGTGTTAGAGAAATAGTAATTTTGATTGATTATATATACATGGGAAGTGGAATGCTTGACAATGATGGTTTTTGATGGATTGAGCTACGGGATGGGGTCAGTTAAGCCCGTTTTTCTGAATCCAGAGGTGGAAGAACTGGTCATAGATGTAGTATTCATCGGATTCGTGGGTGATGAAGTCTTTCTCCAGCAATCCTTTTACGGCTGAAACAACGGAACTGGGGGAGGGTAGGCGGTATTTATGAACGAATTTGCCTCCCGAAATGTTTCTGACCCTTCCTTCTGCTGCGATGGCAAGTAATACGGTGCGTTGTTTCTCTGGCATCTGCTTGAGGAGAGCTTCGTAGGTGTCGGAGGAAAGTTGGAGATAGCTATCGATGGCTTTGTCCACCTGGTCGGATGTGCAGAGGTTGCCTGGCTGTGTCTTCATGTAGAGCAAGTTCATGATTTTCTGGATGTTGGCTGTGATGCCGTGGAAACGTTGGTACACATCTTCCACCACTTCGCGGTTGATACGTCTGTTGCCGTTGGTGGCAAACAGAGGTTCGGCAAATGTCCAGTATTTGTCGAGTGGTATGGGATGGAGGTTCATAATGGTGACCGATTGGTAGAAAGGTCTTGATGGCGAGACGAAAATCTCACCCATCAGGTGTCTTTGGGAACCTGAGAAGATGAAATTGGCATTGGGGCAACGTTGTATCTGGGTGCGTAAGGCTGCCTCAATGTTTTTGTGGTCTTTGTAGCGAGTTATCTGCTGGAACTCGTCGATGGCCACCATACAATGTTTGTCAGCTGTGCGGAGGTATTCGAATATCTCATCCAAAGTGATGTCGGGTGGGGTCATGGCTCCGATGCCGATACCCCAAACGGGATTCCCTTGTATATCGAATGAAATCTCTGAACGGATGGAACGGAGTGCCGTCAGGAAGGCTTCCCATGCTTTTCGCCCTTGGGGTTTCAGCGTATCAAGAATGGTTTTGCCAAACATATAGACGAAATCACGCAGGGAGTCGGTTGCATAGATGTCGATGGTGAATGTGTAATAATGTTCCTTGATGGCTGGCTGATGAAAACAGTGGTGGATGAGGTCGGTCTTTCCCAAACGACGTGGTGAGATGAGGGCAATGTTGTTGCCGTTTGTCAGCAGTTCGGTAAGTATGCGTGTCTCTTCCACACGGTCGCAGAAATACGCAGGTCCTGCATAGCCATTGGTCACAAATGGGTTATCTGTCATGCTTTTTTTGAAGTGGATTTGACTGCAAAGATAGGAACTTTACGGGAATTATCAAAAAATGATTATCAAAAAATGATAATTTTAGTTCTGCATCGCTCAAACCGTCTTTTGTGCTGTTATCCGACAGATGTTCACAATGGTCATCATGGCTTTCTCAAGACTTTGGATGGGACAGAACTCGTGGGGGCCGTGGAAGTTAAGACCGCCAGCAAAGAGGTTGGGGCAGGGAAGTCCTCGGAAAGAGAGTTGGGCACCATCGGTACCTCCTCGGATGGCTTTGATGGTGGGAGTCATACCTGCTTCCTTGATGGCTTGTTGGGCAATGTCGATGATGTACATCTTTGGCTCCACCATCTCGCGCATGTTGTAGTATTGGTCTTTCAGTTCCAGCGTGGCGATATTGCCATATTTCTCATTGATAGCTTCCACAATATCAGCGATTTCTGACTTTCTGCTCTCGAAATACTCTCGGTCATGGTCACGTATGATGAAGGAGAGTTGTGCCTGTTCTACGGTGCCGCTGATGTGGGTCAGATGGAAGAAACCTTGGTAGCCTTCCGTCATTTCTGGTGTCTCATTTGGGGGTAACATACCGACCAATTCTGTAGCGATACGGGCAGCATTCACCATCTTGTCTTTGGCATAACCAGGATGAACGGAACAACCGTTGATGGTAATTTTGGCAGAAGCTGCATTGAAATTCTCAAACTCAATCTCTCCTACCTCGCTGCCATCCATTGTGTAGGCAAAATCGCAGCCGAATTGCTCTACATCGAAGTGGTGTGCTCCCAAACCTATCTCCTCATCGGGGTTGAAACCAACCCTAATTTTTCCATGCTGAATCTCGGGATGCTGTTGCAGATAAACCATCGCTTGCACGATTTCAGCGATACCAGCTTTGTCGTCGGCACCCAACAGGGTAGTGCCATCCGTCACAATGAGGTCTTCCCCCTTGTGGTTCAGCAGTTCGGGGAACTTCTCCACAGCTGTTACAATACCCTCAGAGAGGAGGATGTCTTGACCGTCGTAGTTCTTGATGATACGAGGTTTCACATCCTTACCCGAAGCATCAGGGCTTGTGTCGATATGGGCAATGAAACCGATGGTGGGAACTGGTTGGTCGGTATTAGCTGGTAGGGTGGCATAGAGATAACCCAACTCATCCAGCACGACATCTTGCAATCCTTCCCGAATCAGTTCCTCTTTCAGATATTGGGCAAAGACGCGTTGTTTCTCAGTGGAGGGTGTTGTACCCGTTTCCTCCGATGATTGTGTGTCGAAGGCAACATATTTCAAGAATCTTTCTACGATAGTCATAGGTAAAGTTTTTATGTTTTAAAGTCAGAGAATTTTAAGAATTTTATAGATAATATTGAATATTGACGTTTAGATTGAAGGATATTGACGTAGAATAAAAACGCCTAATTTTCTGTATTTTCACGTCAATCTATGTCAATTTAATCGTCAATCTGCATCAATAACAAAAGAATTCCGCAAGCGGCTTAGAATTTTAAGAAAGCCATGCGGCTTGTATGCTAACGTTGCGTCAGCTTCTTCAAATTCTCCGCGCCGAAGGCGACTTCTGAAACAAACTGCATAGCTCTTTAAAATCTTAAAATTCTCTGACTTTAAAAATGTTTCTTTAGTAACCTTTGTTTACTCTTCCGCGCTGAACATGGGGTCCCAGCATGGTAGGAGAGTGGGTTTTTGTTGACTTGCTTTGAGCACCTTGTCGGATGCGTATTTCTTGTTGATGACCAGACGGAACATATAGTTGTCAAACCACTCGTCGGTCATAATGATGTGACCTTGGAATCCGCTACTGGAACCCCAAGAGTTCTCCACCTTCCATTTCAGCGGTTTACCATCCTCGTCAAGGTCAACTGCTTTGAGGGTCATGGCATGGGTGGAACCAGAATCGAATGACTGAATGCGCTGTGCTTTGTCCATACCGAAATGAACACCGAAGATGGCATCGTAGTCGTAGTTGGCAAGGTCGGATATGCCACGTGAACGGTCAAGGTATTTACTTACATCGCAGGAGAAATACATCATCGTGCTGTCTTTAATAGAAGCGATGGCTGCCTCTTTGATGTCTTGCATGGGAACATTCAGGTAGAGCCAGTTATGTCCATCGTAGGTGTGACGGTCATACTGAATTTCGTAGGTCTTCCAATACTCACGGGTGGGGTCGTTCATCAGCATGATGTAGTCGTTTTGCAAGTCGAGGTTGATGAACTCCTCATAGAACGAACGAGGTGTGTATTTCTTGGGAGGATAGACATATCTGCCGTCGCTATCTTTAGGTGCCCAACTGAACTCTGTGACAGGAGTGCCCAAACCGAGGGTGAGCATGTGGTAAATCTCAGAAAGATACTTCTCTTTTTGAGCTTGAAGCGTCTTGTCGGTAGCTTTTGTATCAGCTCTGAGCGCCAAAGCATCCTCACGGAGTTTACGTTTCAGGAAAGTAGTGAACTGGCTGGTATTGTTGGAGGTATAGGTCTCAGGCATCACACCTTTGGGAACGATACCATATTTAGCCACCAAGTCAGCTACTCCCGTGAATGTACCTCCATCGGAGAGCGGATTATGGAAGAGCCACATCACGGTTTGGTCATCCATCGGCTTCTTACGGGTGTCGATGATGGCTTGGAGGAAGAGGTTCGCTTTCTCCAGCTGGTCGTAGAAGAAGAGGTAGTTTTGAGAGAACTCCATGCCAGTGGGAAGGTTCTGCTCCTTTATCATCTTAGCTCTCAACACGTTCATGCCTGTGAAAAGCCAGCATCGTCCAGAAGATTTTTGGTCGGTGATGCCTTTGGAAGGTACGGAATTGGAAAAGAACGTGTTTTGTTCCACTTGGTTGTCCTGATTGAGGGCAAGACCTGATACAGGACCTGCTGCCAAAGCGTTCTTGATGGCTCGTTCGCTACCCGTGATTTTGTTGGCTTGTGAGAAACGGGTCAACATCTCCTGTGAGATGCCCTGTGCCGACACACCTAACGTGCCGCACAAAAGTGTCATCGATAAAAAGATTTTCTTCATATTTGGGTGTTTTTTGTTTCCTATATCTGTTTTAAATGCGAAATTAGGCAAAAATCTTTGTATAATCATCGTTTATCCATTATTTATTGCTACCTTTGCCCGATTTTTGTCATTTTTTAAGATAATAAATGTAAAAATTCTTCGTTTTATCTATACAGTTCTATTTAACATCTAAACATTAAAAAATTACCACACCAATATGAAGTATTCTTTCTTCAGGAGGTTGTTTCCGATTGTCTGCTTCGCCACGTTGTGTCTGCCAGCTTTCTCTCAGTCGATGAACGATGAAAGTGTGATTCAGTTTGTGCAGCAGGAACAGGCGAAGGGTACCGACCAAAAGCAGATTGTGACCAAGCTCCTGCAAAAGGGTGTCACTGTTGACCAGTTGCGCCGCATCCGTAAGAAGTATGATGCTGAGCAGAATAATTTGGGAGCCTCAGATTTGACGGGCAAGAATGCCCGGAAATCACCTTCCCGTTTGCGTCAGGAACGTCAGGAGCAGGGGGAAAAGTCGCAACAGAAGAATCAGTACATGATACAGCCGCAGTACCGCACACAGAACCGCAATTATGGCACTTTGGAGGAGCGTGAACAGGCTTTGAACGATGAGATTGGCTTTATGGACATCGATTCGCTCATTTATTATCAGAATTACTTTAAGGATGAGAGCGAGGTGTTTGGCCGTAACATCTTTAATAATCAGATGCTGACCTTCCAACCCAACATGAACATGGCTACTCCAACCAACTACCGTTTAGGAGCTGGAGATGAGGTGATTATCGATGTTTGGGGAGCTTCACAGGAAACATTCACAGAAACCGTCTCTCCTGATGGAGTGATAACTATAGAAGGGATAGGCCCTTGTAAAATCGGAGGTATGAGTGTGGGAGAAGCCACCGCTTATCTTCGTTCACGTCTGGGGCAGTTCTATTCGGGGTCAAGCATCCAACTCTCAGTAGGAGGTACTCGCAGCATACAGGTACAGGTGATGGGTGAGGTGAATGTGCCAGGCACTTATACCCTCAGTTCCCTCTCATCTGCCTTTAATGCTCTGTATGCAGCTGGAGGTATCAACGACATCGGTACGTTGCGTGATATCAAAGTTTATCGGGAAGGAAGGCTTATCTCCTCCATCGATGTGTATGACTATTTGCTGAATGGAAACTCTCGTGGTGATGTACGTCTGAATGACAACGACATCATTGTGGTGGGATCTTACGATGCTTTGGTCAATATGCGTGGTAAAGTGAAACGACCGATGTTTTACGAAATGAAGCATGACGAAAGCCTATCCACTTTGCTGCGTTATTCGGGAGGTTTCACAGGGGATGCCTATAAGAAAAGCCTCCGTGTCATACGTAAGAATGGTGCAGAATACTCCATCCATACGGTAGGGGAATTTGACTGGAGCACCTTTAATGTAGCCGATGGCGACTCTATTTTTGTAGATAGTGTGGTAGCTCGCTACTCCAATATGGTGGAAGTGCGTGGAGCTGTCTTCCATGAAGGAATGTATCAGATGGATGGCAACATCAACACCGTAAGGGAGCTGGTGAATGCAGCAGAAGGACTTCGTGAGGATGCTTTTACGGCTCGTGCTGTGATGCACCGTCAGAAGGAAGACCTGACTTTGGAAGTATTGGCTGTGAATATACAAGGTGTGATGGATGGCTCTGTGCCTGACATCCCTCTCCGTAAAAACGATGTGCTCTACATACCGAGCAAGCTTGACCTACAGGGTGAACAAACCTTGATTATCAACGGAGAAGTGAATTATCCTGGCACCTACGTCTATGCTGATAATACGTCACTCGAAGACCTTGTGTTGCAAGCAGGTGGATTGACCGATGCTGCATCAACGGTGAAGGTGGATGTGTATCGACGTATTGAAAATCCACAAGCTATGGTGGATGATGAGAACCTGACGAAGACCTTCACGTTTGCTTTGAAAGATGGTTTCGTTATCGACGGAGAACCTGGGTTTGTCCTCCAGCCATACGACCAGGTGGTAGTCAGAAAAAGCCCTTCCTATTCTGAACAGAAGAATGTGTATGTATCTGGCTCTGTGAATTTTGCTGGAACTTACGCTATGACGAACAAGAACTACCGACTCAGCGACCTTGTGTCTGCTGCAGGTGGATTGAGTTCGTTGGGTTACGCCAAGGGTGCCCGATTGGAACGTCGTATGACAGAAGAGGAACGTCAGCAACAAGAAGTATCACTCAAGGCAGCACAGATTTCTTTGTATGAGGAATCGTTGAAGAGTGAAAACAAGTTCGACATAGCTCGTGCCGACTCTGTGTTGTCACTACGCCTCGATATGGGTAACTCCTTCCCTGTAGCCATCGACTTGGAAGAGGCTTTGAAGAATCCGAAGGGTGAACAGGATATTGTGTTACGTGAAGGTGACAGGTTGATTGTACCGCAGTATTCCTCTACTGTGAAGATTAGCGGTGATGTGATGTACCCCATCTCGATGAACTATAAGAAGGGCGAATCGCTCAACTACTACATCAAACGCGCTGGTGGTTATGGAGACAATGCCCGAAAGAGCCGTGTTTATGCCATCTACATGAACGGAGCTGTGGAACTGTTGAGCCACTCAAGCAAGAAGGCGGTAGAGCCAGGTTGTACGATTGTTGTGCCGACAAAGAAGCAGAAGAACAAGATGAGCACGGCAGAATATGCAGCTATGGGTACGTCTGCCGCATCTATCGCAACCATGATGGTGACGATAGCGAACATTCTTAAATAGAAGGAATAGAAGGGAAAAGTGAATAGTGAAAAATTTGCTATCTCATTAAATGAAAAGGGAAAACATGAAATCAAAATATGATTTTTTAATTGTTGGAACTGGTCTCTTTGGTGCTGTTTCTGCGTATCTGCTCCGTCAGAAAGGGTATTCCGTTCTGCTCATCGACAAGCGTCATCACATCGGAGGCAATGTTTATACCAAGAATGTGAAAGGCATTAACGTTCATCAGTATGGAGCACATATTTTCCACACCAGCAACAAGGAAGTGTGGGACTTTGTGAACAGTTTTGTGGAGTTTAACCGTTACACCAACTCTCCTGTGGCGAACTATAATGGGAAGCTTTACAATCTGCCTTTCAACATGAACACCTTCTATCAGATGTGGGGTGTGAAGACACCCGATGAAGCAAAGGCAAAGATTGAAGAGCAGAAAAGAGAATACCACATTGAAAACCCCAAGAACCTGGAGGAACAAGCCATCAGCTTGATTGGAAAGGACATCTATGAGGCACTCATCAAGGGTTATACACAAAAGCAGTGGGGACGGAAATGCACAGAACTTCCTGCCTTTATCATCAAGCGTCTGCCTGTGCGCTTTACGTTTGATAACAACTACTTTAACGACAAATATCAAGGCATACCCGAAGGTGGCTATACCGCATTAGTGGAGAAGATGCTGGAAGGTTGTGAGGTAAGGCTTGGGGTAGATTATTTTGACCAGAAGGAAGAACTGGACGCTATAGCTGAGAGGGTGATTTACACGGGTGAGATTGACCGTTACTTTCACTATCAGTATGGGCATCTGGCGTATCGGACGGTGTCTTTTGAAACGGAACTGTTGGAAGGTGTGGAAAATTATCAAGGTAATGCTGTGGTCAACTACACGGATGCCGAAACGCCTTACACCCGTATCATCGAACATAAGCATTTTGAATTCGGCACTCAACCCGATACGGTTATCTCCCGTGAATATAGTAAGGAATGGCAGCCAGGGGATGAACCTTATTACCCTGTGAACGACGAGAAAAACTCGGCACTCTATGCGAAATACAAGGCACTTGCCGATGCTCAGGAAAAGGTGATTTTTGGAGGTCGTCTGGCTGAATATAAATACTACGACATGCACAAGGTGATAGAGCAAGCCATGAATGTCGTGAAGAACCTTTAAACTTTACAAGATGGAAACAAAAAGAGTTGATTATAAGATAGTATTTCAGAAGATTGCGGAACGGAAGAAGCTGTTCCTCAAAACATTGCCGATAGCGTTTGTGGTATCTTGTCTGTGGATATTGCCACAACCACGCTATTATACGTGTGATGTGATGCTTGCACCAGAGAGTACGGAAGAGTCAGCCACAGGAAGTCTTTCCTCGTTGGCATCCTCTTTCGGATTTAACATTGGTGGAGTCGCCAACGATGCCATCTACCCGATGCTGTATCCCGATTTGTTCACGTCACCCGAATTTTTGGTCAACGTGTTGGGCATCCACATCAATTCTGTCGATGAAGATGGCGAAATCATCGATGCCGATTATTACACCTATCTGACGAAGATGCAGAAGAACAACTGGCTGCTGCAGCCTTTCAAAGACCTGTTCCGCACCATCAAGCGTTGGGTGAAGCCTCCTAAGCCAGAAGATATGAGAGCTGAGGATGTCACACAGCTGAATCCTTTCTATCTTTCTACCGATGATTATGAGTTGGTGACAGATATGTCTGACATCATTACTTGTACAGTCGATAAAAAGACCAATGTCATCACCATCAATGTGATGGATCAGAATCGGAGAGTGTGTGCTTTGATAGCTGACTCTGTGAGAGTGCGTTTGCAGAACTTCATCACGGAGTATAGAACTGCTAAGGCTCGTAAGGATTATGCCTATTATAAAAATCTGACTGATTCTGTCAAGAGTGAATACGACGAAGCGGTGGATTTGTATAGCCAATACTGTGAGACACATAAAGATATGATTCTGCAACGATACATCTCTGAACGTGATAAGTTGGAGAACGATATGGCTTTGAAATATGAGACCTACACTACCATGATGGCTCAGTTGACAGCAGCCAAAGCAAAAGTGCAGGAGAAGACCCCTGCTTTCACCACATTGAAGAGTGCATCAGCTCCCGTCAAACCAGCTGGCCCTAAGAGGATGATATTTGTGGCCGTTATGTTAGTGCTCACTTGCATCGGAACATCTGTGTATATATTGCGTGACATCATCAAAGAGTCAATATGACCCAACAGGTTGCTAATCAATCGGATGAACTGCGAAAAGGGATGCGTGTCGCTAAGAATACGGTCGTCCTTTTCTTGCGTATGTTCGTTTTGATGTTGGTGAATCTCTATGCAGTACGAGTATTGATTCGCTCGCTGGGTGTGAGCGATTACGGTGTCTTTCAAGCTGTTGCAGGAGTTGTCACCACCTTGACCTGTCTCAATAGTGTTCTCTCTGCCTCTACGCAACGTTTCTACAATTACGCTATTGGCAAAGGTGCCATTCAGGATGTGGGTCGCATCTTTTCCATTAGTGTCAACATCAACGTGGTTTTCTCCATCGTGATTCTGTTGCTGTTTGAAACGGTCGGCATCTGGTTTCTCAACACTCAGATGATGATACCCGAAACCCGAATGTTGGCAGCCAACCACTTGTTCCAGTTCTCCATCTTCTCGTTCTTGTGTACCATCTTGCAGATACCCTTTATGGCTGCCCTTATGGCTCACGAAGATATGGGATGGTATGCGTTGATTAGTACGGTGGAATGTCTTGCCCGTTTGTTGGTAGCTATGACCATCGGACTTGTCTCCATCGACCATTTGGCTTACTATGGAGGTGGCTTGATGGTCGTTTCTGTGGTCATTATGCTGCTGTATGTGGTGATAAGCAAACGCCGATACCAAGAACTTCTCTATGTGAAGGTGAAAGACTTCTCGTTGTATAAGAAATTGCTCTCCTTTTCGGGTTGGACATTGTTTGGTTCGTTGGCGAGTGTCGGAATGTTCCAGGGAAACAACATCTTGCTGAACATCTTCTTTGGAGCCATCACCAATGCGGCATACGGCATCGCCTTCCAAATCAACAACGCCTTCAACAGCTTGTGCAACAGCATCGTGTTGGCATTCCGTCCCCTGATGGTGCAGACAGTCGCTCGTGGTGACCATGCTTACATCAAAAGACTCTTCATGGTGAGCAGCAAGTTCATCTTCTACATCATGCTCTTGGTCATTATCCCCATCTACTATGGGATGCCTTACATTTTGGATTTGTGGTTAGACAAGGAAGTCACCCCCGAAATGGTGCTTTTTTCCCGATTGATAATGATATATATCCTCATTATGTCGTTGCATCATCCCATCACCATCGTGATGCAAGCTAAGGGGAAAGTGAAAGTTTATCACTTAGTGGCAGAATCCATCATGCTCCTTTGTCTCCCCTTATCCTATCTCCTGTTCCGATGCGGATGGCCAGCATGGGTGTCCTATCTTTCCATGATTATCGTCACCAGTATCGCCCACATCGCCCGTCTGTTTGTCATCAAGCACGAGTGTTCGTGGTTCTCCTTCTCATGCTACTTCTTCAACCTGTTGAGTGGCATCGGCATCAAACAGGACGAGCGGGAGATGTTTCAGCGGCTCATCAGAAAAGGGAAAAACGAAAAGTGAAAAATGAAAGGTGAAAAATGATGAATGAAATTGTTTGGAATAATATACTGACGGTGATATACCTGCTGATGTGGATAGCCACATTTGGCTGGTATCATTGGAAACATCGCTATATGGACGGAGGTACGGCCATTATGACGACTTACATCATGTATATCATCTTTTCATTGTTTACGCTGAACGATGATTTGTTTAACATCATGTATAAGCCGTTAGAGCTGTTTCCTTACATCTATCTCTACTCCATGCTGCTAATTGCTTTGTCTCCGACGTTTTATCACCATTTCCATCCTGTAAAATGTATAGAACCACCTCCATCGCGGCTACTGAAACCATTTGCCATCTTCATTATCCTCTTGACCTTCATCCTGCTGCCAGATGTGGTGATGAACTTTAAGGAAGGTATGGTGAGATTGGTCACAGACGTAGATGCAGGAGAAGACTCCTACAACGAACAATTGGATGAAGCTGGCGAACATGGTTCTGGCATCACGAACATCTTTGCCATTTTCTTCAATGCTTGCTACGACTTCACCATCTTTGTCACGTTTTATATGTTGACATTAAAAAAGAAAAGTTTCCTCATCATCATGGGATTAACCCTGTCGGTGTTGTTAGGTTTGATGATTCCCATTATGAGAGGACAGCGTGGCCCTGTCATTATAGCCATCCTGACCGTTTGGGTGGGGTATATGCTCTTTATGCCCTATATGAAGAAAGTCCTCGTTAGAGTGGTCAATATCATTGGGATTGTGGTGGTGATGATGGTGGCTGTTCCCATTACCGCCATTACGATGAGCCGATTCGGAGAGAAAGCAGAAGGAGCTTTGAGTTTCTTGACGTGGTATGTGGGACAAGGAAATGTCTATTTCAACAACTACGGTTTGGATGCTGGTGGCATCCGTTATGGCGACCGCACCATCAATCTGTTCAAGCGTGTTTTCTTTTCCGATACCCCCAAGAACTTCGTGGAGCGTCGTGCCAAATACCACAATTTGGAAATAGATGACGACCGTTTCACCACCTTTGTAGGAGATTTCTGTATTGACTACGGCCCCATCGTCGCAGCCCTCATTTTCATCGCTTTCAATACTTGGGTTTATAGCCGATTGAGAACACGAGGGCAAACCTTGAAAGTTCACGAACTCTTGCTGATTTACTTCACCCAATGTATCTGCATACAGGGAGGAATGACCCTCTTTTGCTATTCCGACACAGGAAACCTTCGTATCATCGTGACAGGTCTCGTCTATGCCTATTTGTGCTACCACGAAAAGTTGTTGCAACGCTTTCCGTTAAAAAAAGAGAATCCTGACACATGAAGAAACAATTCGCACATCGTCCATCGTTCTTCGTTCATCGTCCATTGGCATTGCTATCGATGCTCTTGGCGATGTTCTCTGTCAGCTATGGGCAAGTGTCTTTGGAATCAGCTTTGAAACTCCACATTCCTGTGGTGACGGTGCATACAGTCAATAATGAAAGACCGACAGCCACTCGGGTTGACCCACCAGAGGGATGCACAGGAATAGGAGCTACCAACAAGACGAAAGTGCCAGGTTCGTTAGCCATCCTTTTTCAGAACGAAACGCTCTACGATTCGGGCAATTATGTGGAGGGAGTACGGGGAATGCGAATCAGTTTGAGAGGCAATTCCAGCGCATTCGCCACCAAGAGTCCTTACAAAATAAAATTGGAAAAGAAGGCAAACTTGATGATGGATGGTAAGGTGGGTGGTGAAGACAAGGAATGGTTGCTTCTGCGAGAAGATGCCACCTGCATCAACACGTTTGTCGGCTTTTGGGTGAACGAACGGATAGGTCTTCAATGGACACCTCGCCATCAGTTTGTCAATCTCTTTTTTAATGATGAATATGAAGGCTTGTACCTGTTGTGTGAATCGGTCAAAAGAAACAACGATTGCCGTTTGGCTGTCGATAAGAAAGAGGGAGCCATCTTTGAGTACGACCCTTATTTCTGGAACGAATCGCTATCCATCTCACCAGGATGGAATTGGCCAGAAGCGGAGAAGATGGCTTATACCTTCAAATATCCTAAAGAGGAAGACTTCACGACAGGAAAAGTGGCTCATTATCAAGCGTTGTTTGCCACCTTCGAATCCTCTGTCTTGGATGGCACTTACGACCAGCATATCGATGTGTCCTCCTTCGCAAGGTGGCTGTTGGCGCACGACATTTTAGGAACGGCAGATGGAGCAGGTTCAAACATCTTTATGACACAGAAGGACGATGCTTCTCCCATCCGTATGGCCAATCTATGGGATTTCGACACCATCCTCAAGCAGATTTATTGGAGCAATCAGCATTACAGATTCTTCTTCCCGATACTGTTGGAATCAGAGAACGATGCTTTCAGAAACGAATATATCAGATTGTGGAAAGAACTCTCCCCAACGATTGTGACAGAGTTGCTGGCGTATGTGGATGCGTTTGTAGCTTCCCCTCAAGGTCAATCGGTCAAGATTTCTCGGCAGTACGACATCAGTAAATATTGGTTCCGAACCACCTTGGAGGAAGAAGTGGCGAACTTGCATCGTTACATGACAAACCGAAAAGAGTGGTTGGACTTTGCTTTTGCGAAGGAGATAGATACGACAGGAATTGAAGAACATCGTGCATTGTCCATCGAACCTCGTTCCTCAACGAATGATGACGAAGTGGAGTATTACGACTTGATGGGGCGTAAAGCCTCCCCCTCCCGTCAACACGGTAACTTGCTCATTCGTAGGCATAGAAATACAGGAAACGTGGAAAAAGTATTTAAGTGAAAAGTGAAATAAGATGAAAGATTTCGTGAAAAAATTGTTTTTGGCATTGGGACAGCTATTTTCTTATCTGTTTCCCAGTACGCTTGTGGCTGGATGGGAGTGGATGAGAACGTTGGTATATACAGGATATGAGCGTAGAAAGTTCCGTCGGTTTGGTGCTAATTCCTTGATTGACTGTCGTGCATCCTCACTTGTCGGCCTTCAATACATCGAAGTAGGTGAACGCACCACGTTCGGACAGCAGCTGATGTTGACAGCATGGTATCGTGATGAGAACAAGGGTCAAAAGCCACGCATCGTGATTGGTGACGGATGTTGCTTTGGTGTCAGAAACCATATCACCGCCTTTCGCGAAATCGTGATTGGCTCCAACGTGTTGACGGGTTCCAATGTGTTGATTACCGACAACTCACATGGAGCGTTCACCCCCTCTGATTTGGCTTTGCCACCACGCAAACGAGCTTTGACAACCAAAGGAGGAGTCGTGATTGGAGACAACGTCTGGATAGGCAGCAATGTGTGCATCATGTCTGGTGTGCGGATAGGCGATGGAGCTGTGATAGCGGCTAATAGTGTTGTGACGAAGGATGTTCCTGCAAGGAGTATGGTGGCAGGTGTGCCGGCAAGGGTGGTGAAGCAGCATTCGTAGTATAAATGTGTCAAATCATTTTGATAGTTAAACGAAAATCCGTACCTTTGTCGAAAAATATGTAATAAGGCTGATGAAAGCAAGAATAATAGCTCTGTATCTTCCTCAGTATCATCCCATCCCTGAGAATAATGAGTGGTGGGGGCCTGGCTTTACGGAATGGATGAATGTGGTGAAGGCCAAGCCTCTTTTTCGTGGGCATGTGCAGCCGAAGATACCCGCTGACTTGGGTTTTTATGACCTCCGTCTGCCTGAGACAAGGGAACAACAGGCGATGTTGGCGAAGGAGGCAGGAATAGAGGGTTTCTGCTATTATCACTATTGGTTTGGTGGAAAGCAGCTGTTGGAACGCCCGTTTCAGGAGGTTTTGACATCAGGGAAACCTGATTTCCCGTTTTGCCTTTGTTGGGCAAACCACTCATGGAGTAATAAGAGTTGGCAACGTAAATCGAAATTGGCGGCAGATTCCATCCTGATGGAGCAAGTTTATCCAGGTGATGAGGACGATGAGGCGCATTTCCTGTCGCTGTTGCCAGCTTTCAAAGACCCTCGCTACATCACCGTAGATGGGAAACCGCTCTTCTTGCTTTACAATCCTTGGGAACATGTTCGTGTGAGGGAATGGATTGCCAACTGGCGCAGATTGGCGAAGGAACATGGCTTGAAAGGGCTTTACATGGTCAGTATGTGTGATTCCACGTTGACGTTCAGACAAGCCCCAGACGGCACACGTGAGCGTGTTATCCCCAATCTGGAGAGTAGTGCGGCTCTTTTCCAATCGGTGCTTGATATGGGATTTGATGCCATCAATTCGTTTGGCCGACGCAGGGGAGAGATGTTGAGCAGAGGAAAGTATGTTGACCTTTCGAAAACGATATTGCGGAAGATGGGTGTGCCTATTGGCGTTTCATACGACTATGCTAGGACGGTGAAGGGCTTTTTTGCCCCAGAGGACAAGTGGGACAATGTGTTCCCGACGGTGATGCCTAATTGGGACAGAAGTCCTCGTGCTGCCATGCGTGACGGAGTGTATATGAATGCCACTCCTGCCAAATTCAAGAAGCACATCTTGGATGCGTTGGAGATGGTGAAGGAGAAAGAGGATGAGCATCGGGTTGTCATTCTAAAGTCGTGGAACGAATGGGGTGAGGGAAACTATGTGGAACCCGACCAAGAGTTTGGACATGGGTGGCTGGATGCCATCAAGGAGGCGTTGTCGCATGAGGATTAGCGTTGTCATACCTACTTACCGACCGCAGAAGCACACGGTGGAGTGTCTGGAGTCGCTGAAACAGCAAACTTTGGACGCTGATTGTTTCGAGGTGATTGTTGTCCTGAATGGAGAACGGGAACCGTATGAGTCCTACCTTCGGGAGGCGATGCCTCAGAATGGGCGGCTGCTGTATTCTCCTGTGGCATCGGCTTGTACGTCGAGGAACATCGGAATTGACCAAGCGTGTGGTGAATATATCTGCTTCATCGATGATGACGACAAGGTGTCTCCGTCTTATCTGGAGGAACTCTCCCAGTTGGCTCGCAGGGATGTCATAGCGGCAAGTAATTGTTTGTCTATCTATGAGGATGGTCACACGGAGAAAAATGTCTATTCGCAGGAATATGAGCGTCATGCAAAGAAGGGAAAGATGCCTTTCTATCGTCCCAAAAAGATATTCTCTGTGCCTTGGATGAAACTGATTCACAGGGATATCATTGGTGACAGACGGTTTGATGAGCGTTTCCCCAGCGGACAGGATGCGTTCTTGATGTTTGAGATTTCGGACAGGATGGAGAAGGTGCAATTCACTTCTTCTGATGCCATCTATTATTGGCGGCAACGAACGGGGAGTTTGCACCGTCTGAACCGCATGAAGGGTCTCTCGAAATACACCAGGCTTGCATGGGCATACACCGAGCTGTTTTTTGCTCATCCACAGAAATACAACTTTTGGTTCTACTTCACTCGGCTATTGGCTTCTTGTCACGGTCTTATCAAAACATTTCTTTAAGTTTTTAAACCTGCCGCATGGTCTTTAAACTTTAAACTCTAAACTTTAAACTCTAAACTTTAAACTTTAAACTCTAAACTTTAAACTCTAAACTTTAAACTTTAAACTTTAAACTTTATATAGCAGCATACTATGTCAGAAAATCTACCTGTTGTCTCTGTTATCATGCCCATGCACAACTCGGCCAAGTTTGTGGCTGCATCGATAGGGTCTGTCATTGCGCAAACATACCCCCATTGGGAACTGCTTGTCATCGACGACTTCTCTTCGGATGATTCCACAAAGATTGTTGACAAGTATGTGGCTCAGGATGCTCGAATCCGTCTGCTCAGGAATCAGCAACACAATGGGATGCCCTCTGCACCCAGAAATTGTGGTGTGGAAGCTGCCAGAGGACGCTACATCGCTTTCCTCGATAGTGACGATTTGTGGTTCCCTCTGAAGTTGGAACAGCAATTGAAGTTCTTTGAAACACACCCTTCTGTTGCCGTTGTCTTTTCCGATTATGAGAAAATGGATGAAGACGGAAGACGCAAGAATCGGATTATCAAAGCTCCATCGAGTGTCAATTATCATCAGCTGTTATATAGTAATTTCATCGGAAACTTGACGGGAATGTATGACACCTCAAAGGTGGGTAAAGTCCGCATTCAGGATATACACCATGAGGACTATGTGATGTGGCTTCACATTCTGAAACAAGGCTACACCGCTCAAAATACAGGAACCGTTCTTGCTGCCTATCGTGTTGGCTCACAATCCATTTCATCCAATAAGTTGAAGATACTCTTGTGGCAATGGGATATTTATCGTCAAGTGGAGCATCTGAGTGTACAACGCTCCTTGTGGTACTATCTTAGCTATGCCTGGCGAGCTTTCTTCAAAAGCATCATCTAACCCCACGCCCTGCTAAAGCTAAAATTTGCTACCGCACAAGCAAGTCACCTGTTGGCCAACTGCTGCGGTAGCAAATTTTTCATTTTTCATTTTTACCTTCTTAGGTCAAAGTTTAAAAGTCAAAGAATTCTAAGGATTTTAAGAGCTATGAGGGTGTTCGGAATTCGCCTTCGGCGCGGAGAATTGAAAGACCTTGTGGCCTGTTTCCTAACACCGCGTCAGCATCTTCAAATTCTCAGCCGCTTGCGGAATTCTTTTCCCTAGCCGCATGGTTCTTT